>CP152408.1:1296111-1944166 GCA_038961845.1 Xylophilus sp. GW821-FHT01B05 | reverse complement strand
CCCATCCAGGCCATGGGCGGGCTCAGGCTGACGCGGTAGTCGGCCGCTATGCGCCAGATGTTGAGGTAGGCGTCTTGCAGCGCGTCTTCGGCCCATTCGCGCTTGCCGGTGACGCGCAGGGCAACGCCGTAGAGGCGGGACGAGGTCAGCTCGTACAGCTCCCGCAGGGCGGCGGCTGCGTCCTGGTCATGGGTGGCGATGCGTTCCATAAGATCGATCAGCGCCTGGTCGGGGTGGTCTGCAGCCATGCACGATTGTGGTCCATGGCTGCCTTACGCGGCAGAGCGGCGCTTGGATGCGTGCCGCCCTCGCCTAAAATTGCGGGTTTTTCCCAGCCGGAACCCCGGCGGGGAAGCCGCCATTCCTCCCATCACCTCCAACCCCAGCCTTCCATGACCACCGAAAAGATCGACGGCGTGTCCGTCTCCACCCAGGCCAGCGTGTACTTTGACGGCAAATGCGTGAGCCATGGCATCACCTTCCCGGACGGCACGAAGAAGTCGGTCGGCGTGGTGCTGCCCGCAACGCTGACTTTTGGCACCGGCGCCCCTGAAATCATGGAATGCGTGGCCGGCAGCTGCGAATACAAGCTGGCCGGCAGCGACAGCTGGGTGAAGTCTTCGCCCGGCGAGAAGTTCAGCGTCCCCGGCAACTCGAAGTTCGAGATCCGCGTGACCGAAACCTATCACTACATCTGCCATTTTGGGTAAACCCCCAGGCTTCGCGCACTTCGTGTCGCTTCTCCAACCCCCTTGCCGGGGGCGATACCAGTGGCCCGGCGAAGCCGGTTCCACGGTATCCGCGGCGCAGAGTCGTGCCACGAATGCCATGAACCATTGAACCGCGCCACCCCCAACGGAACTCCCATCATGTCGACCATCCTCCAAAACGTTCCCGTCGGCCAGAAGGTCGGCATTGCCTTTTCGGGCGGCCTGGACACCAGCGCCGCCCTGCACTGGATGAAGCAAAAGGGCGCCCTGCCCTATGCCTACACCGCCAACCTGGGCCAGCCCGACGAGCCCGATTACGAAGAGATCCCGCGCAAGGCGATGCAGTACGGCGCCGAGCTGGCCCGCCTGATCGACTGCCGCAGCCAACTGGCGGCCGAAGGCCTGGCCGCGCTGCAGGCCGGCGCCTTCCATATCTCGACCGCGGGCGTGACCTACTTCAACACCACGCCGCTGGGCCGTGCCGTGACCGGCACCATGCTGGTGGCCGCCATGAAGGAAGACGACGTCCACATCTGGGGCGACGGCAGCACCTTCAAGGGCAATGACATCGAGCGCTTCTACCGCTACGGCCTGCTGACCAACCCGAGCCTGAAGATCTACAAGCCCTGGCTGGACCAGACCTTCATCGACGAGCTGGGCGGCCGCGCCGAAATGTCGGCCTTCATGACCGCCGCCGGCTTTGGCTACAAGATGTCGGCCGAGAAGGCCTACAGCACCGACTCCAACATGCTGGGCGCCACGCACGAGGCCAAAGACCTGGAGCTGCTGAGCAGCGGCATCAAGATCGTGAACCCGATCATGGGCGTGGCTTTCTGGAAGGAAGAAGTCGCGGTCAAGGCCGAGACGGTCAGCGTGCGCTTCGAGGAAGGCCGCCCGGTCGCGCTCAATGGTGTGGAGTATTCCGACCTGGTCGAGCTGATTTTGGAGGCCAACCGCATCGGCGGGCGCCACGGCCTGGGCATGAGCGACCAGATCGAGAACCGCATCATCGAAGCCAAGAGCCGCGGCATCTACGAAGCCCCCGGCCTGGCGCTGCTGTTCATCGCCTACGAGCGCCTGGTGTCCGGCATCCACAACGAAGACACCATCGAGCAGTACCGCGACAACGGCCGCAAGCTGGGCCGCCTGCTGTACCAGGGCCGCTGGTTCGACCCGCAGGCCATCATGCTGCGCGAAACCGCCCAGCGCTGGGTGGCGCGTGCCGTCACGGGTGAGGTCACGGTCGAGCTGCGCCGCGGCAACGACTATTCGATCCTGAACACCGAATCGGCCAACCTGACCTACAAGCCCGAGCGCCTGAGCATGGAAAAGGTGGAAGACGCGCCCTTCTCCCCCGCCGACCGCATTGGCCAGCTGACCATGCGCAACCTGGACATCATCGATACCCGCGACAAGCTGGGCATCTACCTGAAGACCGGGCTGCTGTCGTCCAGCGCCGACGCGGCCGTGCCGCAACTGGGTGGTTCGGGCAAGCCGGGCAAGAAGGACTGATCCGGTTGCCGGCTGCCGCGAGAGGGACAAAAGCCGGCCTTGTATAGCTGTTACGCAAGCCCCCTCAGAGTTCTGCCCCTCTTGAGGGGATGGGAGTTGCTGTGACTATCCAGGGCTCATGCGAATGCCATCGATGGCGTGGCTCACCTATCGGCGCGCAAGAATTGAACGCGGACCATTGATCGGGTGGAAACAAGTCTCCGAGCATCCGCTCGAACCCGTACGCCGTCAGGGGCTGATGTCCGGAGAGTTATCCCCTGCCGCTGGACCACACTGAGCCATCATCCATTGTCCGCGCTCATTGCTCTGCGGAACAAGGTACGTAACAGGGTCCTGAGTGCTGCGCCCGTCCAGCGGCTGCTTGGATGCCTTCAATTCTGCAATCCGCTGCGGCACGATCACGTCCTCTTTGGGCAACGACACGTTGAAGACTTTCTCGCGATTTGGCCAGCCACCAGAAGACGTAAATGATGAGACGAAAAGGAAATTAGGCGTTCCAATCCGAGAGCGAACGACTACTGGACATACCAAGTTTCCACCCGCCGCATTTTCGGTTTTGCAAACTAGATGACCCGTGCTCCGATTGAGAATGTCGCAACCCCGATCGGTGACGAACAGCTTGGCTGGATAATTCCCCCATCCGGCCTTTTGCAGCATCGCTTTTGAAATGGAAGTCATCCCTCCCGTCCCCACCAACAGCAAGATGGCCGCCAGAAAAGCAGAGGCCAATACGATGCTAATCACCTCCAGAGCTTTGATCCGGACCACAAGTATCGTGACGACGGAGGCATACACCGTCCACAGCACAATGGTAGCTGCGAGATCGCTCACGGCCTGGCTTTCTGGCAAGACGATCAGGAGCGACGCGACAACCAAGTAGGCCGTAAGAACAGTCAGAACGAACGAATTCCACGCAAGCGTCCCCCCTTCAGAAATCAACGTCGTCCGACTCGAAATCGAACGACGCAAGGTCCACATTCGAACGCCGGCCAGAACAGGTCCCAGTGTCATCAATAGCGTAGCGACATATCCAGCACGGCCTTCCCAAAATTGGAACCAGGTTATGGAGGCCCAAAGCAAGAGTGAGACGCTTATGCCAGGCACCACGTAGATGAGCACCGACCACCAGTCCGATTGCCACGCGGGAGCATTGGGTTTGGAGCGGGTCAGCCATCCGCCAGCCATCGGCATGGCAGCGAGGAAAAAGATAAGTAAGAGGCCGCCCAAAGCGATAGTTCCCAGCAGAGGCAACATACTGGGAACATCAAGTTGCGGCAGTTCTCCGATGCCCCAGAAAACAGGCACCAGCAAAAAGGAGCCGAAGATCAATACCGCAGTACTGAGGACCTTGAACGGGTTCTGCTTAAAGTAATCGGCGAGCCACGTGATCAGTGCAGCGAAGGGGCGAGTAGGACTTTGGGCCACGCGTGCGCGCCGTAATCGTTTGGCGGGGGAGCGCTTCAAAAATAGCATCTTGTTGAAAATTACTGGCTTTCCAGTTTTATTGCAGAGCTACGGAGCTGCGCATGATCCTAGCAAAAGCGCGGCTAGAGCTTCGGTCCAGATCTTGCTCACTTGAAATTCGTTCAGGCTGGGATATGTGCATCCGTCGCGGCCGGCCGCTCTTGACGGAAGTTGAGGTCAACAAAAGCGACAAATCCACCTTCGGGTGGATTTGTGGGGAGAATCAGCCTCGATCCCAGAAAAATCCTAGACTTTTAGCTATATATTTTATAGCTCCGCTATTCGTCAAACCACGACCGGCTCCGGCTCCAGGCGGATGCCAAAGCGCTCATACACGCTGGTCTGGATCGCCTTGGCCAGGGTCATGACCTCGCCGCCGGTGGCGCTGGTGGCCGTGCGGGCCACGCCGCGGTTGACCAGCACCAGCGCCTGCTTCTCATAGACGCCGGCATTGCCGACCGACTTGCCCTTCCAGCCGCAGGCGTCGATCAGCCAGCCCGCAGCCAGCTTGACCGTGCCGTCGGGCATGGGGTAGTGCACGATCTTGGGCTCGCGCGCGATGATGTCGGCGCACTGCTCGGGGCTGACGGTGGGGTTCTTGAAGAAGCTGCCGGCATTGCCGATCACGCGCGGGTCGGGCAGCTTGGCGCGGCGGATGTCGCAGACCCAGTCAAACACCTGCTGCGGCGTGGGCGCGGCCACGCCCTCTTCCTGCCGGCGGCGCTCCAGATCGAGGTAGCCCAGCTCGGGCTTCCAGGGCCGCGGCAGCCGAAAGCGCACGCGCAGGATCAGCGCCCGGCCCAGCAGGCCCAGGTCATTGGGGCCGGCGGCCGCGTGCTTGAACACCGAGTCGCGGTAGCCAAAGGCGCACTGGGCGGCGTTCAATGTAAAAACGCGGCCGGTCTGCAGGTCGATGGCGTCGAGCGAATCAAAGCGGTCTTGCAGCTCGACGCCATAGGCGCCGATGTTCTGCACCGGCGCGGCGCCCACGGTGCCGGGGATGAGGGCCAGGTTTTCCAACCCGGGCAGGCCTTGGGTGATGGTCCAGGCCACGGTGTCGTGCCAGACCTCGCCGGCGCCGGCCTCGACCAGCCAGCCGCGCTCGCCGTCTTCCAGCACGCGCCGGCCTTTCACCTCGACCTTGAGCACCAGCGGGCGCACATCGCCGGTCAGCACGATGTTGCTGCCGCCGCCCAGCACGAACTTGGGCAAGGCCGCCATGGCGGGGTCAGCCAGCAACGCGCGCACGTCGTCCTCGCCCGCCACGCGCACCAACTGGTGCGCCCGCGCGACGATGCCGAAGGTGTTGTAGGACTGAAGGGGAACGTTCTTCTCGACTAACATCCCTGGCATTTTCTCACTCTCCTCCGCCCCGCATGGCAGCCCTCCCCCTTCGCCCCGCCTGCCGCTTGCGCCGGGCCTCCCTGGCTTGCTGCGCAGCCGCGCTGGTGCTGGGCATGGCGCCCGCCCGGGCCGCGCCGCCAGCGGTAAGCCTGGCCGGGGTGCTGGGCAAGAAAGCGCTGCTGGTGGTCGATGGCCGGACGATGGCGCTGGCACCGGGCGAATCGACACAGGGCGTGCGGCTGCTGGCCGTGGGCCGCGAAGACGCGCAGGTAGAGGTCGAAGGCCACCGCATGCAGCTGCAGCTGGGCGGCACGCCGGTGCAGGTAAGCGCCGCCGGCACTTCCGGCCGGGGCACGCGCATCGTTTTGGCGGGCGACAGCGCGGGCCACTTCTTTACCCAGGGCAGCATCAACGGCCAGGGGACCCGCTTCGTGGTGGACACCGGCGCCAGCCAGATCGCCATGGGGCAGGACGAGGCCGAGCGGCTGGGCCTGCGCTACCGCGACGGCCAGCGCGCGGCCGTGGGCACCGCCAACGGCGTCACGCAGGGCTGGCGCATCCGGCTGGCGCTGGTGCGCATCGCCGACGTGGAGGTGTATGACGTGGAAGCCATGGTGACGCCGCAGCCCATGCCCTTCATATTGCTGGGCAACAGCTTCCTGAACCGCTTCCAGATGACCCGCACCAGCGACGAGATGGTGCTGACCCGGCGCTTCTGAGCCAGGCCACCCGCCCCGGGCCCGTTCCGGGAGGGCCGGCCTTTGGCATAACATCGCGTGCTGTTTCTGAATATTTCTGGAGTGTTTGTATGCCGTCTTTCGATACCGTTTGCGAAGCCGACCTGGTGGAGGTGCGCAACGCCGTCGACAACGCAGCCAAGGAAATCAGCACCCGCTTTGATTTCAAGGGCACCTCCGCGGCCCTGGAGCTGAAGGAGAAGGAAATCACCATGTTCGGTGACGCCGACTTCCAGCTGGCCCAGGTTGAAGACCTGCTGCGCAACAAGCTCACCAAGCGCAATGTGGACGTGCGCTTCCTGGACAAAGGCAAGGTCGAGAAGATCGGCGGCGACAAGGTCAAGCAGGTGCTGAAGGTGCGCAACGGCATCGAGGCCGAGCTGGCCAAGAAGATCCAGCGCCTGGTCAAGGACAGCAAGCTCAAGGTGCAGGCCGCGATCCAGGGCGACTCGGTGCGCATCACCGGCGCCAAGCGCGACGACCTGCAGGCCACCATGGCACTGCTGAAGAAGGACGTGGCCGACGTGCCTATCAGCTTCAACAACTTCCGCGACTAAGAACCGCCCCTGCCAGCCGATGGCAACCCACCCGACCGCCATCCCAGCCCCAGCCGACGATTCCGGCGAAGACCTGCTGAGCCTGTGGGCCGACCTGGAGTCGGGCCTGTCGGTGGTGCTGACGCGGCCCTTCAACGTGCAGGACTTCCCGCAGAAGGTGCTGCAGTACGACCGCTGGATGCAGGCGCTGGTGCTGCAGGATCTGGATACGGCGCTGTACCTGCTGTTTCAGCTGGCCTCCACCTCGTCGGTGGGCTACAGCGCCTCGCACGCGCTGGTCTGCGCCGCGCTGTGCCACATCGTGGCCGACGAGCTGAAGCTGCCGCGCAACGAGCGCGATGTGCTGGTACATGCGGCGATGACCATGAACATCGCCATGACCGATGTGCAGGACCGCCTGTCCGCACAAAAAGAACGCCCCAACGCCCAGCAGCGCATGGTGATCGAGCACCACGCCGCCGACGGCAGCGCCCTGCTCACGCGCCTGGGCGTGACCGACAGCACCTGGATCGACGTGGTGCGCCAGCACCATGCGGCCAGCGACCACGCCACGGGCCTGACCGAGATGGCGCCGGCCGACCGCCTGGCGCATGTGCTGCGCACCATAGACCGCTACGCCGCCATGATCAGCCCGCGCACCACGCGCACCGGGCGCAGCGCGCTGGACTCGGTGCGCGCCATCCTCGACGGCCGCGACGACTACCGTGACGAGGTCGGCTACGCCCTGGTGCGCGCCGTGGGCCTGTGCCCGCCGGGCACTTTTGTGGAGCTGGACAACGGCGAGACCGCCGTGGTGGTGCGGCGCAGCGAAACCGCCAACCAGCCGGTGGTCGCGGTGGTGCTGGATGCCCAGCGCCAACCCATGCGCCGGCCGCGCCTGCACCGTGTGTCGGCCGGGTCACCCCGCATCCGCTCGGCACTGACCCATGCGCAACTGGGTGCGCCGCTCAACTACCGGGTACTGCTGCAGATCGGCGTGCAGGCCAGCCGCCACATTGCGGCGCTGGATGCGGCGCGGCCGAAGCCGCAGTCTTAAGAACGTGTTTGCGATCTGTATGGGGATCCCATAGAGATCGCAAACACGCTCTAAGACGACCGGGATTTTCCAGCGCGGGAGCCTAGGCGAGATTCAGTTCCGGCCAGCAAGCGCCGGATGTTCTCGCGGTGGCGCCAGGCCAGCAGCAGCCCCATCACCACCATGGCCGCGGTGATGCGCACATCGGCCGTCCAGGCCACGCCGTCGCCAAACCAGTAGAAGAAGGGTGCGAACACCGCCGCCACCAGCGAAGCAAAGGACGAATAGCGGAAGAACACCGCCATGACCAGCCAGCTCAGCGCCGCCGCCAGGCCCAGCAGCGGCTGTATGCCCAGCAGCACGCCCAGCGCCGTGGCCACGCCCTTGCCGCCCCGGAAGCGGAAGAACACCGGGTACAGATGCCCCAGGAAGGCCGCCAGCCCCACCAGCGCCACGGTGCCGCCGTCCAGGCCCCAGGCCGGTCCCCACCAGCGCACCAGCATCACCGGCAGCCAGCCCTTGGCCGCGTCCAGCAGCAGCGTGGCGATGGCCGCCGGCTTGCTGCCCGAGCGCAGCACATTGGTGGCGCCAGGGTTGCCGCTGCCGTAGCTGCGCGGATCGTCCAGGCCCATGGCCCGGCTGACGATGACGGCAAACGACAGCGAGCCGATCAGGTAGGCGGCGACCGTGGCCAGGATGGGAAGAAGAAGGTCCAAGGCGTTTGTCTCGCAGGGAGTGCCGGCATGCAGTGCGCCGGCAAGAGGAGGAAGCCGGCTATTCTGCCAGCGCGCAGTGCACCGGCTGCGCGCCCAGCAACTGCACGCAGACCTGCGGCTCCAGCCCCACCAGGTAGCCGCGCCGCCCGCCATTGATGCAGATGCGCGGCAGCGCCAGGATGCTTTCCTCTATGTAGACCGGCATCTCGCGCCGCGTGCCAAAGGGCGAGGTGCCGCCCACCAGGTAGCCGCTGTGGCGATTGGCCACCTCAGGCTTGCAGGGCTCGACCGACTTGGCACCGATCTGCCGTGCCAGGTTCTTGGTGGAGACGGTGCGGTTGCCATGCATCAGCACCAGCAACGGCTTGGCGTCCTGGTCCTGCATCACCAGCGTCTTGACGACGCTGAACGGGTCCAGCCCCAGCACCTGGGCGCTGTGCTGCGCACCGCCATGCTCCAGGTACTCGTAGGGATGCTCGGTGAACGCCACGCCGTGCGCACGCAGCAGCTGCGTGGCGGGCGTTTCGGAGACGTGCGATTTCTTGGCCATGGATCAATTTGCAGGATCGCGGATCTCCCAGCGGATCTTGTCGATCTCAGCCAGCACCTCGGGCGACAGCTTGGTGCCCCAGGCATTGATGTCCTCATCCAACTGCGCCACCGTGGTCACGCCGATGATGGTGCTGGCGACCTGCCACTTGGTGTAGCAGAAGGCCAGCGCCAGTTGCGTGGGCGTCAGGCCGTGCTGGCGCGCCAGGGCGTTGTAGCGGCGCGCGGCCACCAGGGCTTCGGGGCGGCCCCAGCGCTGCTTGCGTACCGACTCGTAACTGGCGATGCGCGCGCCCTTGGGGGCGTCGGGGCCGGTGGGGCCGCTTTGGTCGTACTTGCCGGTGAGCAGGCCAAAGGCCAGCGGCGAGTAGGCCAGCAGTGATACGCCCAAGCGGTGCAGGCTCTCGTCCAGCGCGTTCTCTACGCCGCGGCTGATCAGGCAGTAGACGTTCTGCACCGAGGCCACGCGCGGCAGGCCGTGCGCCTCGGCCAGGCGCACAAACTCATGCACGCCATAGGGCGTCTCGTTGGACAAGCCAATGGCGCGCACCTTGCCGGCCTTGACCAGGCCGGCGAGTGCGTCGAGCTGCTCGTGGATCGAGGTCTGCGTGCGTTCCTGGGCCGGGTCGTAGTAGAGCTGGCCAAAGGCCGGCACATGGCGCTCAGGCCAGTGGATCTGGTACAGGTCGATGACGTCGGTCTGCAGGCGCTTCAGGCTGGCGTCGCAAGAGGCAACGATGTCGGCCGCCGTCATGCCCTGCCCTTCGCGTACCCAGGGCATGCCGCGCGAGGGGCCGGCCACCTTGGTTGCCAGCACCAATTTTTGGCGCACACCGGGGCGGCGCGCAAACCAGTTGCCGATGATGGTTTCAGTCGCGCCGTAGGTCTCCTTGCGCGCGGGCACGGCGTACATCTCGGCGGTGTCCAGGAAGTCGATGCCGCGCTCCACTGCGCGGTCGAGGATGGCGTGGGCATCGGCCTCGGCGACCTGCTCGCCGAAGGTCATGGTGCCCAGGCAGATGGGGGAAACCTGCAGCTCGCTCTGGCCCAGGCGGACCGGCGCAAACGCGGACGAAGAAGAAGAGGAAGAAGTACTCATGCGCAAATTACAGCAGGTTTGGCAGCGGCTTGTCGGCAGTCGGAGATTGCAAGCAAAAAGTGCCTCCAGCCCTTTATACACAAGGGCATATAGCTATATTTTTGGAAGCAATGCCTGCTGACGCTGTCCGCCAGCGGACTGCCTTTGCGCAGCAGCGTCCCTATGATCCCAGCGCTATGTACCAAGCCCGCCGCCACGCCGACAACCGCTTTGTTCCCCTGCGCCATCTGCGCTACCACGTGCGCACCTGGGGCACGCCGCAGCCCGGCGTGCCGCCGCTGGTGCTGGTGCATGGCTGGATGGACGTGGGCGCGTCCTGGCAGTTCGTGGTGGACGCCATGGCAGAAGACCGCTTTGTGATTGCGCCGGACTGGCGCGGCTTTGGCCTGACCGAGGTGCCGCCGACCGATCAGTTCTGGCATGCCGACTACCTGGCCGACCTCGACTTTCTGCTCGATGCCCTGGTGCCCGAAGGCCCGGTGGACCTGGCCGGCCACAGCATGGGCGGCAACGTGGCCATGCTTTATGCCGGTGTGCGGCCACAGCGCATTCGCCGCCTTATCAACCTGGAAGGCTTTGGCATGCCGGCGATGCGCGCCGACAAAGCACCCCAGCGCCACGCGCAGTGGATCGACGAGCTGAAGGCGCTGGAGCGCGGCGACAAGGCACTCAAGCACTACGCCGATGTAGACGGCGTGGCCCGCCGCCTGATGCGCACCAACCCGCGCCTGACACCCGACAAGGCGGCCTGGCTGGCGCAGCACTGGGCGCGCCCGGTGACGCTGGCCGACGGCAGCACGCAGTGGCAGATCCTGGGCCATGCCGCGCACAAGGTGATCGGTGCCCAGGTCTACCGGGTGGAAGAAGCGCTGGCCCACTTCGCCGCCATTACCGCGCCGGTGCTGGTGCTGGAGGCGTCAGACAACGAGATGGAACGCTGGTGGGGCGGGCGCTACATGCTGGCTGAATTCCACGAACGCCTGCGCGCCGTGCCGGACTGCCGCCGCGCGCTGGTGACCGATGCGGCGCACATGCTGCACCACGACCAGCCGGCACAGGTGGCTAAGCTGATCGAAGACTTCTTGCGCTGAAGTCAGCCGGCCGAGCTGCCGCGCGCTGCGGGCTTGGCCGGTGCCTCTTCATCGTGGATCGGCGCATAGCCCGGCCCAAAGGACACATCGCCCAGCCGCCAGCCCGCCGGCCGGCGGAAGGCGCCCCAGAAGCGCTTGAGCGTGTGCCACTGCATGGCTACCAGACCACGCTCGTTGTCGGCATCGACCACCGGGTCGCTCACGCCCGTGGGGCGCAGCGGCGCGCCGTAGAGCGCGGTGCCAAACAGGCGGTCCCACACCGACAGCACCTGGCCGAAGTTGCAGTTGTGCAGGGTGGGCCGATCCGGGTCACGCAGCATGTGGTGCAGGCGGTGAAAGCGCGGGCCCACCAGCAGGCGCTCGCCCACCCAGCCGATGCGGCCCAGGCGCAGGCGCACGTTGGCGTGCGAGAAGTTCTGCACCAGCTCGCTCAGCAGCCCCAGCAGCGCAAACTCAGACGGCTCCACGCCCAGCGCCAGCCCCACCGTGGCCAGCAGGAAGGACTGCAGCATGCCGTCCAGGTAGTTGCCACGGTCATTGCTCCAGCAGCTCATCTGGCGCTGGCTGTGGTGCATGCTGTGCAGCGCCCACCACCAGGGAATGGCGTGCTGGGCGCGGTGCATCCAGTAATAGAAGCAGTCGTAGGCCACGTAGTAGACGAAGAACATCGCAAACGGATGCTGCTCGAACCACGGGAACCAGTGTTTGAGCCCGCTCGGCTCGGCCGTCGTGGGGCCACCGCCCAGCAGGTGCGCGAAGGGCATCAGCACCAGAAAGCTGAACAGCGGGAACAGGCCCAGCAGCATCAGCAGCGTGTAGTGGCGGTCTACCGTGGTCAGGCGCCGGTCCTCCCAGCGCTCGGCCGGCAGCAGGCTCTCCAGCGGGCGAAAGATGCCGGCAATGATGAAGAGCTGCAGCGCGGCGATCAGCAAGGCCTCGGCAATTTCGCGCGGATCACCGGCCGCCTCGCCGATGTGCAGCAGCGTCAGCGCCGGGACGACCAGATGGCCGCTGGCCCAGGAAATGGCATCGGACCAGAGCAGAGACAAGGACAGCATGGTGGTGAAAAGGTGCGGCAGGCAGGGCAAGCCCGCCATTCTGGCACCGACCACAGAAATTCAAAATGTATAGCACAAATCCCAGGTGGTACCTGGGCTAGAGGCCTATTTCATTCAAACTCAGTGAACGAAGCCGCCCTTGATGAAGCGCACCGGCTCGGCGTCCATGCGGGCGATCAGTGCGCCCATGCCATCGGCCACGGGCGCGGCGGGCGCCTTGGCAGCGCTGGTCTCGGTGCGGCACAGCAGGTCGGAGGCAGACCAGTCGGCCTTGCCCGGCTCGCCGCGTGCGCGCAGCCAGCCCGCGCGGTCGGCGATGAACTGGGTGCCGGCCAGGGCCTGGGGCGAAGTGCCGGCCACCAGCGCCAGCGCCTGCCAGGCCTCGGGCGCGTCGGCCACGCAGTCGATGCCTGCCGGAGCCGTGCCGCCGCTGCGCAGCAGCACGGTGGTGAGGCGCGGGTCTTCCAGCACCGGGGCGGCGGGCTCCGCTCCCGCCACGACGATGCGCAGGCGCTGCCCATGCCAGGCAGAGGCCGGCCGTGGCGCCCGGCCATCGCAGCGCACGCTGAAGTCGGGCACGCCTATCGGCTGCGCCCAGAGCCCGGCCACGCGCAGGCCCTGCCCTGCCCCAAGAGCCTTCATGTAGTCGATCAGGGACCAGACCTGGTCGTCGCGCAATTGGCCATCAAAGCCGGCCATGGTGGTGGCGCCACGGCGGTCGCGCAGGCCATGCAGGATGCGCCAGAACAAATCGCCATCGGCGCGCCGCCACAGCAGCGGCCCGGCCAGGTCTGGCGGCCAGACTGGCAGCGCCGCGGCCTGCGGCCCCTGGCCCCGGCCATCCGCGCCGTGGCAGGCCAGGCAGTGCTGCGTGTACAAGGCCTGCCCGCGCACCACTGACGCTGCCGTGAAACCAGTGGGCGAGCGGTGAAAGCTGGTGGGGTCGGCCGGTGCCAGGGCCACATGGGCATCGGGCCAGGGCGCGAGCACCAGCAAGGCCAGTGCGCCACCGCCCAGCAGCACGCGCGCCACGCGGCGGCGCCAGAAGACCACAGTCAGCAGCAAGGCCAGCACGGCAGCGGCCAGCAGCACCAGCGACAAGGCCAGTTGGCGCGCCTGCCCCAGGTCTATGCGCAGGGTTTCACCCGCGATGCGCCAGGCAAAAGGCCAGGCCGGCTGGCCATGGCTGTCGCCGGCCAGGCCCAGCGCATGCAGCAGCGCGAGCAGGCCCGACTGCGCGCCCTGCAGCAAGGCGAGCAGGCCGTTCAGCCAGTCTTCGGTGGAGATCACAGTCGGCCCCGTGGGGCATTACCAGCTTGCATCGAGCCCCAGATGGCGCAGCGCCTGGTGGCGCAGTTCGGTCAGGCGCGGGTCGCCGCGGTGGCGCGGGTAGGGCAAGTCCACCTTCAGCTCGGCTGCGATGCGCGCGGGCCGGTCGCTGAAGACGATGACGCGCTGCGCCAGAAACAGCGCCTCTTCCACATCATGCGTGACCAGCAGCGCCGAGAAGCCTTCGCGCTGCCACAGGCTCACCAGCTCGCTCTGCATCTGCAGGCGGGTCAGTGAATCGAGCTTGCCCAGGGGTTCGTCCAGCACCAGCAGTTGCGGGTCGTTGACCAGGGCGCGCGCCAGCGCCACGCGCTGCGCCATGCCGCCAGACAGCTGGTGCGGAAAGGCCTGGGCGAATTCCGTCAGGCCGACCAGGCGCAGCGCGTCGTCCACCCGCGCCTGGCGTTCCTTCAAGCGGCCCTGCGCCTGCGGGCCCAGGGCCACGTTGTCGCGCACCGTGCGCCAGGGGTAGAGGGTTGGGTCCTGGAACACCACGATGCGCGACGGATCGGGCCGGGTGATCAGCTCGCCGTCTTGCGTGATCTCGCCCGCGGTGGCCGGCTCCAGGCCCGCGACCAGGCGCAGCAGCGTGGACTTGCCGCAGCCGCTGGGGCCCAGCAGGGCCACGAACTCACCGGGCGCGACCTGCAGGTCTACGCTGTCGAGCACCTGCAGCACGCCGCTGGGCACCTTGAACCAGTGGCTGACATTGCGCGCCTCGATCTGCGCGCCGCGCTGCGCGGCTTCTGCCTGCGGGCGGGCGGTGGCGGTATCTACCATTTGACGGTCCCTTTTTGCCAGGACAGCGCCCGGTCGCGCACGGTGAACAGCAGCGTGATCAGGCCCGAGCACAGCACGGCCATGACCAGCAGCGCCGCATACATGTTGGCGTAGGCAGCCCAGCCCTGCGCCCACTGCAGGTACCAGCCCAGGCCGGCCTTGACGCCCATCATCTCGGCCGTGACCAGGGTCGAGAACGAAGCGCCCAGCGCCATGAACAGGCCAACAAACACCTGCGGCAGCGCCGCCGGGATCGCCACGCGCAGCACCAGGAACCATTCCGACGCGCCCACCGTGCGCGCCACGTCGTAGTAGCTTTTGTTGACACCGGCCACGCCCGACCAGGTCAGCACCGCCACCGGGAAGAACGATGCCAGCGCGATCAGGAACACCGCCGCCGCATAGCTCGACGGCGCAAAGAAAAAGGCCAGCGGCAGCAGCGCCGAGGCCGGCACCGGCCCCAGAAAGCGCAGCAGCGGATGCACCCAGTAACCGGCAATGCGCGACCAGCCGATCCACACGCCCGTGACAAAGCCCACCAACGCGCCCAGCACAAAGCCGTTGGCCAGCAGGCGCAGCGAATGCAGCGTGGACAGGCCGAGCCGGCTCCAGTCTTCGTAGGCCACATCGATCAGGCTTTGCGGCGGGGCAAAGAAAGGTGGCGGCAGCAGCGCGAGCTTGGCCGTCAGCAGCTCCCACAGCGCCAGCAGCAGCGGCGCGGCAATCAGCCATTGGCCGGCCGGGCGCAGGCGCTGGCCCACGCGGTTATGTCCGCCCCACAGCGCCACGGCCGCGAGCGCAAACGCCAGCACCAGCAGGGTCGTGCCCAGCTCGTTGGTGAAAGCCCAGTCGCTGAAGCCCACCACCTTGTTCGGCCAGTAGAGCGTGAGCAGGCCCACCAGCGCCCAGGCGCCAGCGGCCAGCAGGCCGGTGCGCCAGAGGCGTGGTGGCACGGGGGTCTGCAGGGCGGCGGGTGCGGCCGTGCGCGCGGCGGGCGCCTGCCGCGCGGCAGGGCTGCTGGGTAGCGCCAGCGAGGCGTCTGCGGTCGTCGTGCTCATCGCGTGCTCCTATAGCTCAGGCCAGCACGTCGAGCGCGATGTGGTCGGCGAAGCGCACCGGGTCCGTGCTCTTCTTCAGGATGCCGGCGGTCTGGAAATCGCGCGCAAAAAATTCGACCTCGTCGCGCAGGTTCTTGCCGGTGGGGTGGTGCTTGTAGTTGGTGCTGTTGAACAATGCTTGCAGCTCTTCCTGCGACACCTTGGAGTACTTGGCGTAGATACGCGCGGTCTCGTTCGGGTTCTCGACCACGAAGTCAGAGGCCTGCGCCAATGCCCGCACCACGGCTGCTGCGGCTGGCTTGTCGTTGCGCACGAACTGGCCGCGCGCGCCGATCACGCAGCACAGCTTGTCGGCGTACTCGCCAATGCCGCTGTTGCCGATTTCGGCGAACACGCCGGGGTTGCGTTTCTCGATCAGGAACAGGTTGGGGTCGCCGTCGGCAATCGCCTGGATCTCCCCCTTCTTGGCGGCCACGTCCAGCAGGTCGGCCGGGTAGACGCGCCATTCCACATCCTTGCCAAGGCCCCTCTTGGTCAGGTGGATGTCAAAGAAATTCTTGGCCGGGCTGTTCTGGTCGCTCACGCCAATGACCTTGCCGCGCAGGTTGCGCTCATCAGCCACGCCGGCCTGCTTCACCCCCACCAGCCGCAGGCAGCCGCCATGCAGGCTGGACACCACCTTGACATCAAAGCCCGCCTCCAGCGGCTTGAGCCAGCGGTGGATCAGGCCCGCGCCCACGTCAGCCTTGCCGGTGGCCAGCGCTTCCAGCAACTGGTCGGCAGAACCGGCCCAGTTCAGCGACTCGACTTCCAGCCCGTTCTTCTCAAAAAAGCCGCGCTCGATCGCCACCGGGATCGGCGACTGGCAGTAGCCCGATTGGCTCCAGGCAAAGGTGATCTTCTTGAGCGGCTGCTGCGCCCAGGCCCGCACGCCCAGCACGCCGGCAGAGCCTGCAATGCCGGCGGCAGCGGCGCTGCGCAGCGCTGTGCGGCGGGAAACGGAAGGGGTGGGTCGCAGCAGAGTCATCGGGGTTCTCCAGCAATGAAAGATTGCTGCCACGGTAACTAGCGCTTGCGGGGCTTACAACGGATAAAGATGCATGTGCTTATCTGCAAAATCTTTGGGGGCTTCGAGACTGCTAGCTATCCCTGCGCTGTTTGCCTTGCTGGCGGCGGGTGCCGGGAGTTCGCCCCGGCGGGCGAGTAACTTTCTCTTGTGTCGCCAAGAGAAAGTCACCAAAGAGAAGGCGACCCCGCTGTGGCGGTCCGGCTTTGCCGGACTGCTCTGCGGTGCTCAGAGTCGGCAGGTGGCTGCGGAACTCGCTTCGCTCAAACAGTCCTCGCCATCCGCGCTACGCGCGGCAACCTGCCGACTCTTCCGCTCCTCGACGCCACAGAGGGGGCCCGGGACAGCCACACGGGCCATCGCTGCGCTCGGCCTTTGTCTCTGCATTACTCCCTCCCCCGCTGGGGGAGGGCTGGGGTGGGGGCCGGCTGTTCGGCTGCCCAACGCCGTTGGCAGGGCCGAGCAGCGCAGCGACGGGCGGATCAGGGATCGCCCTTGTTTGAGCGAAGCGAGTTTGGGCGATACCCCGCCCGGCGCGAGCAGCGCAGGGGAGCCCGTAGGGCCCCTGGCTCCGGCTCGCCTTTCTTTTGCCTACTTTTCTTTGGCGAAGCAAAGAACAAGTAGGTCGCCCGCCGGGGCGAGTCCCGGCACCCGCCGCCAGCAAGGCTCACCAACACGGATATCTAAAAAACCTCGACGTGCCAGACCTAGGCAAGTACATCCGCCGTCACATGCGCAGCAAACCGCTGCGGATCCGTACTGCCCTTAAGCACCCCCACCGACCGAAAATCCTGCGCATAAAAAGCCACCTCATCCCGCAGGCTGCCACCCACCGGATGGTGGCCATGGGTGAGCGTGCCCAGCAGCGCCTGCAGGTCCTCCACCGACACCTTGGGCGAGTACTTGGCAAACAGCTTGGCCGACTCGTTGGGGTTGTCGGCCACGAAGTCCGAGGCCTGCAGGATGGAGCGCACCAGCGCGGCGACGGTGGCGCGGTCTTTGCGCACCAGCTCGCCGCGCGCGCCGACGATGCAGCAGACCTTGTCGCGGTACTCGCCCGAGAGGTTGGTGGCCAGTTGCACGTAGCGTGCCTTGTTGCGCTTCTCTATCAGGTAGATGTTGGGATCGCCGTCGGCGATGGCCTGGATCTCGCCCTTGTCGACTGCGATGTCGAGCAGGTCGGCCGGGTACTGGCGCCAGGTGACGTCGCGGTCAGCGTCTATGCCGTTCTTCTTGAGCAGGATGGAGAAGAAGTTCTTGCCCGGGCTGGCGATGTCAGACACGCCTATGGTCTTGCCCTTGAGCTTTTGCAGGTCGGTCACCCCCGCCTCTTTCACGCCCACCAGGCGCACGCAGCCGCCGTGCGAGCTGCCGACGATCTTCACGTCGAAGCCCGACTCCAGCGGCTTGAGCCAGCGGTGCACCATGCCCACGGCGGCGTCGGCCTTGCCGCTGGCCAATGACTCCAGCAACTGGTCGGTCGAGCCGGTGTAGTTGATCAGGTCCACCTGCAGGCCGTTCTTCTCGAAAAAGCCGCGCTCCTGCGCTATCACCACCGGCGACAGGCAGAAGGCCGTGGCGTTCCAGGCAAAGGTGAGCTTGCGCGGCTGGCTCCAGGCGCGGCTCGACAGCATCAGCGCCGGTGCGGCAATGGCCGCTGCGCCGCCGGCCTGGAGCAGGCCGCGGCGCGACAAGATGGGGTGGTGTGGCATGGTCCTCGCTCCTTCTTTATCAGTCGAGCACATCCGGCTCTGCTGCCACCAGCCCTTCATACAAGGCCTCGAACGAGAACAGCGCGCCACCCGGGCGGCCAACCTGCTCGTGGGTCAGGCGCGCGGTCTCTGGATCGATCGGGATCGGCGTGCCGGCGGCCTCGGCCAGCAGTTGCACGTGGCAGGCGTTCTCCAGCGCGATGTACCACCAGGCGGCAGCCTCCACGCTGGGCCCTACGGTGAGGATGCCGTGGTTCTTCAGGATCGCGGCCTTGCGATTGCCCAGCGCCTTGGCAATGCGAAAGCCCTCGTCCGTCTCCAGCACCACGCCGCGGAAGTCGTCGAACAGCGCGTGGTCTTCATAGAAAGAGCAGCCGTCTTGCGTGAGTGGGTCCAGCAGGCGGCCGAGCGAGGACCAGGCCTTGCCGTAGGTGGAATGGGTGTGGGCCGCGGCAATGACGTCGGGCCGGGCCTCGTGCAGCGCGGCGTGGATGGCGAAGGCGGCGCGATTCAGCGGGCGCTTGCCGACCACGATCTCGCCCTGGGCGTTGACCAGCAGCAGGTCTGACACGCGGATGCGCGAGAAGTGCAGGCCAAAGGGGTTGACCCAGAAGTGGTCGTGCAGCTCCGGGTCGCGCGCGGTGATGTGGCCGGCCAGGCCCTGGTCGAAGCCATAGCGCGCAAACAGGCGAAAGGCCACGGCCAGGCGCTGCTTGCGGTGCTGGCGCTCGGCCTCCAGCGTGGCGCGCGGCGGGATCTCGTCGAACCAGTCGCGCCGCTCGATCACGGGGTTGCGCAGGCGCTCGATGCTGGGCGGGAAGGTGGACGTGCTGGGGCGTTCTTCAATGACAGTGGACATGATGGGTTCTTGATGGATATGGATCAACCGGCCAGCGCCGACAGCACCGCACCAAAGCGGCGGTCCCAGAACGGCGCCACGTTGGCCGGGCCGTCGAGCACGCCCAGTTTGAGGAAGGTGTCGGCCACCTCCTGGTGGCTGCGCACGGTGGCGTCGGTGACGGGCACCAGCGCGTAGTCGTCGCTGCGGCCGTTGAAGAGTTCGACCAGGTCGCCCACCGGCACCCGGGTATCGGCCGACTGCGCGCGCGCATAGGCCAGGTAGTTGCCGTTGGCCCAGGCATAGGCTTTTTGCAGGCGCAGAAGAAAGTCGGCCGTGGCGGCGCGGCGCAATGGGTCGTCCAGCGCGCGCGGGTTGGCATAGACCGGGAAGTTGCCCGACAGGTAGCCCTTGCCGGTCTTGAGCACCCTGCCCCCAAACCTGAGGCGCCCAAGCTGCCCGTTGTAGCCGTAGATGGCCCAGGCATCGAGGTCGCCGCGCGCAAAGGCCGACAAGCCATCGGCCGGCGTCAGGTTCACCGCCTGGATATCGTTGAAGCCAAGGCCCACCTCGGCCAGCTGCTTGGCCAGGTAGTAGTGGGCCGTGGTGGCGCGCACATAGCCGACGCGGCGGCCCTTTAGATCGGCGATGGAGCGGATCGGCGCATCCTGGCGCGCCAGCGTGACCTGGCTGTTCAGGTCCTCGTGGATGGCGGCAATGAAGCGCACCGAGGCGTTCTGCCGCGCCGCGAAGATCGCCGGGATCTCGCTGCCCGAGCCCACATCCAGCGCATCGCCGTTGATGGCCTCGATGTGCAGCACGCCGTTGTTCAGCTCGCGCCAGTCGATGCGGTAAGGCGTACTGGCCAGCCCGGCGGATTCCAGCAGCGGCCGCCACAGGCCCTTGTAGGTGGCCACGCGCAGGCTCACACCCGACAGATCGGTGCTGGCCGCGCCAGCAGGCAGCGCCAGCAGCGAAGCCCCCGCCGCTGCGGCCGTGGCCTGCAGCCACTGGCGGCGCGAAAAGGCTGGGGAGGATGAGGGCATCGACAGCTCCGGGAAAGCTGCAGACCTTATCTGCGCACCGCCGCGCGCCCAAGGAATGAAAACGCAGTTGCTTATCTGACGCCAGCAGTTGGCCGCCGCGGCGCAGCTCATGCGGTTCCCGGATATGCATGCTCCCGAATATTCCTCGTCGCCATCAATGCCCGTCTCTAGAGTTCCGTGCCTTGTCCACTGGAAGTCCGAAGAGAACCATGCATCGCCGCCACCTGTTGACTTCCACCGCACATGCATCACTGGCCTTGCTGGCCCTGGGAGCGGGCCTGCCGGCTGCCGTGCAGGCACAGGCCGCACGCTCGGCGCCCTTCCCTGCCGGCACGCCGGTGCGCGGCGGCATCCTGAACGTGGCAGTGGCACCGGAGCCGACCATCCTCACCTCGGCCTTCAACACCACCATGAACATCGGCCAGGTGTCGAGCAAGGTGCTGGAAGGCCTGGTCAGCTACGACCTGGACCTGCGGCCAGTACCCGCGCTGGCCACTGCGTGGAACGTATCGCCCGACGGCCTGGCCATCAGCTTCAAGCTGCGCGAAGGCGTGAAGTGGCATGACGGCCAGGACTTCAGCTCGGCCGACGTCAAGTACACGCTGGAAGAGGTGTGGAAGAAGCTCCACCCCTTCGGCCGTGCCGCCTTTGCCAACGTGACCCAGGTCGAGACACCTGACCGCACGACGGTGGTGATACGCCTGTCTTCGCCCGCGCCCTATGTGCTGAACTACATCAACACCTATGGCGCGCAGATCCTGCCCAAGCACCTGTATGAGGGCAAGGACGTGCTCACGCACCCGGCCAACTCGGCCCCGGTGGGTACCGGCCCCTTCGTCTTCAAGGAGTGGGTCAAGGGCAGCCACGTGCGGCTGGAACGCAACCCCAACTACTGGGGCCGCGACGCCCAGGGCGTGCAGCAGCCTTACCTGGATGGCGTGGTCTTCAAGTTCATCCCGGACGCCACGGCGCGCACCGTGGCGCTGGAGGCGGGCGAGCTGGACGTGGCGCTGGGATCGAGCATCCCGCCGTCCAGCCTGAGCCGTTTCCGCGACCCGCAGAAGTACACCATCAACCTCGACGATGGGCGCTACCTGTCGACCATCTTCCTGACGCAGTTCAACGTGCGCCGGCCCTACTTCCAGGACAAGCGGGTGCGCCAGGCCTTTGCCCATGCGATCGACCGCGATGCGCTGCTGAAGGTGGTGTTCCTGGGCTACGGCAAGGCCGCGACCGGGCCGGTGCCTTCGTCGGTGGTCAACTACTACAGCGACGATGTGCGCCGCTACCCCTACGACCTGCAGAAGGCCGCCGCCCTGCTGGACGAGGCCGGCCTGAAGAAAAAACCCGACGGCAAGCGCCTGCAGCTCACGCTCGACTACGACGCCGGTGCCGGCGTGTCGGCCACGCGGCAGGCGGAATTCATCAAGCAGTCGCTGGCCCGGGTGGGCGTGGACGTAGAGCTGCGCGCCGGCGACACCGCCAGCTACCTGCGCCGCATCTTCACCGAGCAAGACTACGACCTGATGGTCTCCAGCCTGCACCGCCTGCCCGACCCAACGCTGGGTGTGCAGCGCCTGTACTGGACGCAGAACATCCGCAAGGGCGTGCCGTGGACCAATGGCTCGGGCTACTCCAACCCCGAGCTGGACAAGGTGATGGAGGCCGCCGCCGCAGAGGCCGACCCGGCGCGGCGCAAGGCCTTGATCCGCCAGTGGCAGCAGATCGTGCAGGAAGACGTGCCGCTGCTGGAGCTGGTCGAGCAAACCTGGGTGACCGTGGCCTCGCGCCGCTTCCACAAGACCAGCACGCAGGGCGATGGCCTGTTTGCTTCTTATGCCGACGCCTGGCTCACGCCGAAATGAAGCGCCCCCCAGGCTACGCGCTTCGCGTCTTCGCCCCCCCTTCCAGGGGCACATCCAGCGGCCCGGCAAAGCCGGTTCCGCGTATGTCTGCGCATGGCCGTGCCTTGCTGTTTCGTACGCTGCGGGTGGCATGCAGCGCTATGGATGGCTGAGATGAAGCCCACTTCTGCTCACAACGCTTGGCGCTTTCTGCGGCGCCGCTTGCCGCAGGCGGTGCCAGTAGTTGTGGGCATTGCGCTGCTCAACTTCCTGGTGCTGCAGATCGCGCCGGGCGACGTGGTGGACGTGCTCGCGGGCGAAGCCGGCGCGGCCACACCCGAGACCATGGCCCAGTTGCGCGCCAGCTTTGGCCTGGACCAGCCGGTGGCGCTGCAGCTGTGGCACTACCTGGGCCGGCTGCTGACGCTGGACCTGGGCTTTTCCTACCGGCAGAACATGCCGGTGCGCGACCTGATCCTGGACCGCCTGCCGGCCACGCTGCTGCTGATGGTGGCGGCCATGGTCATTGCGCTGGTGCTGGGCGTGGCCTTGGGCGTGCTGTCGGCGCGCAAGGTGCATGGCTGGGTCGATCACCTGGTGTCGGTGGTGGTGCTGGTGGCCTATGCCCTGCCCACCTTCTGGCTGGGCCTGATGGCCATCGTGCTGTTCTCTGCCCGCCTGGGCTGGTTTCCCTCGGGCGGCATGGTCGACGTGGCCGCCGCCCACACCGGCTGGGCCCGGGTGCTGGACATTGCCTGGCACGCGGTGCTGCCGGCCTGCGTGCTGGCCACCTTCTATCTGGCGATGTACGCCAAGCTGATGCGCAGCTCCATGCTGGAGATCTACGGCGCGGACTTCATCCGCACTGCGCGTGCCAAGGGCGCGTCTGAGGCCCGCGTGACCCTGGCGCATGCGCTGCGCAACGCACTGCTGCCGGTGGCCACCATGCTGGGCTACCAGGTGGCCTCGCTGCTCAGCGGCGCGGTGCTGGTGGAGTCGGTGTTCTCCTGGCCCGGGCTGGGGCGGCTGGCTTTTGAGTCCATCCTGGCACGTGACCTGAACCTGCTGCTGGGCATTCTGCTGATGAGCGCGGTGCTGGTGACGCTGATCAATATCGTGGTGGACGTGCTCTACGCCTTCCTCGACCCACGGGTGCAGCTGGCATCGGACGCCACCCCGTCAGCACCGGCACAGGGCCTTTCGCCATGAGCCTGCCCGTAGACGCTTTTCCGCTGGCGGCGGCCGCAGTGCCCCGCCCTGTGTCACGCCGCGCGCAGTTTGTGCGGCGCCTGCTGCGCAATCCGGCGGCTGTTGTCGGCGCGGCGCTGCTGCTGGTCGCGTTGTTGGCTGCCGTCGCTGGCCGCTGGTTCTTCCCGGGTGACCCGTGGGACATGGCCGGCAGCCCGCTGCTGTGGCCGGGCGAGGACCCGGCCCACCTGCTGGGCACCGACTTCATGGGCCGCGATCTGGCCACCGGCCTGGTCTCAGGCGCGCGCGTGTCGCTGCTGATCGGCCTGGTCAGCACGCTGGTCGCCACTGGCGTCGGTATTGCGGTGGGCGCGCTGGGCGGCTACTACCGTGGCTGGGTGGACACGGTGCTGATGCGCATCACCGAGGTGTTCCAGACCGTGCCCAAGTTTGTGCTGGCCGTGGTGCTGGTGGCCTTGTTCAAGCCTTCGGTGGCAACCGTGGTGTTCTCCATCGGGGTGGTCTCCTGGCCGCCCACGGCACGGCTGGTGCGTGCTGAATTCTTGGCGCTGCGCGAGCGTGAATTCGTGCTGGCCGCGCGCAGCGCCGGCATGGGCGACCTGCGCATCATCCTCGGCGAGATCCTGCCCAACGCACTGCCGCCGGTGATCGTCGTATCCACGCTGGCCGTGGCCACCGCCATCCAGACCGAGGCCGCGCTGGCCTTCCTGGGCCTGGGCGATCCCAACGTGATGAGCTGGGGAACCATCATCGGCAGCGGGCGCGAACAGGTGATAGACGCCTGGTACATCTGCGGCCTGCCCGGCGCGGCCATCGTGCTCACCGTACTCGGCTTCACCCTGCTGGGTGAAGGCTTGAACGACGCCCTCAACCCACGGCTGCGCGAACGCTAGCCGCCTGCATCAACTCGTCCCCCATGCCTTTCGAACCAGACCTCTCCGACCCGCTGGTCGCCCGTGCCGCCGCATTGCGCGCGGCCTTCCACACCGACGCCGCCGCGCGTGACCAGGCCGGCGGCCGCCCCACCGAGCAGGTGCGCCTGCTGCGCGAGGCCGGCCTGCCCAGCGCCCAACTGCCGCGTGAATACGGCGGCGAAGGCGCCAGTTGGCTGTCGGTGCTGCGCGCCGTGCGCGAGCTGGCCCGTACCGACGGCTCCATGGCCCACCTGTACGGCTACCACCACATGCCGATCCACACCACGCTGGCCTACGCCTCGGCCGCGCAGAAAGAGCGCTGGCTGCGGCCCACGGTGCAGCAGCAGTGGCTCTGGGGCAACTCGGGCAATGCGCTGTCCAAGACCTCCACCGCGTGCCGCGCGCCGGCGCAAGACGGCTGGCTGCTGGATGGCTTCCGGCCCTTCTCCAGCGGCAGCCATGTGTGCAACCTGCTGCACCTGCTGTGGGAAGACGAGCAGGGCCGGCGCAGCAGCGCCGTGGTGCCCAGCGACCGCGCCGGCATCATCATCGAGGACGACTGGGACGGCATTGGCCAGCGCCAGACCGGCAGCGGCACGGTGCGCTTCAACGCGGTACACATCCACGACGACGAGGTGCTGGGCCAGGCCGGCAACCCGCTCACGCCCTTTGCCTCGCTGGTGTCGCTGCTGCAGCAAAGCGTGCTGCTCAATGTGTTCGTGGGCAGCGCCCAGGGCGCGCTGGAGCAGGGCCGCGAATACACCACCACGCAGTCGCGCCCCTGGATCCACTCCGGCGTAGAGCGCCATGTGGACGACCCCTGGATCCAGCGCAAATACGGCGAGCTGACCATACGCACGCTCGCCGCCACAGAGCTGGCCGACCAGGCCGCGCGCAGCCTGGACACGGCCTATGCCCACGGCCCGGCGCTGACGCTTGAGCAGCGCGGCACAGCGGCGATCGACATCGCCACCGCCAATCTCTATGCGGGCGAGGCCGGCCTGGCCGTCTCCAATGATGTGTTCGAGCTGATGGGCGCGCGCTCGGCCACCGTGGGCAACGGCTTTGACCGCTTCTGGCGCAACGTGCGCACCCACAGCCTGCACAACCCGGCTGAGTACAAGAAGCGCAGCGTCGGCCATTGGCTGCTGACCGGCGAATCGCCCGTGCCCGCCATGTACCGCTGATGAAGCTCACCAAAATGTCCGCCAACCTCGCCTACCTCCCCACGCCGGCCAGCCTGCCCGACTTGTTCGCGCCCGCCACCGACAACCCCTGGATCGCGCGCGCCGTGGCGCTGCGCGACATCTTTGCCACCGACGCCATCGAGCGCGACCGCGCCGGCGGCCGGCCGGTGGAGCAAATCCGGCTGCTGAAAGAGCAGCGCCTGCTGGCACTGCTGCTGCCGCGCGCATTGGGTGGCGAGGGCGAGCCCTGGTCCACCGCGCTGCGCATCGTGCGCCTGTTCTCGCAGGTCGATGGCTCGCTGGGCCATTTGTTCGGCTACCACTATTCCGCCCTGGTCGGCCTGCGCCAGCGCCGCGTGCCGCAACAGGCCGAAGACCTGTGGCGCCGCTCGGCCGCCGGCAACTGGTTCTGGGGCAATACCGCCAACAGCTTCTCGCGCAGCCTGTTCGGCCGGCAAGAGGGCGAGTGGTTTGTACTGGACGGCTACCGGCCCTTCAGCTCGGGCACGCACGTGGCAGACATCATTGCCGTGGCCTGGGAAGACCAGCCCGGCGACCACGGCCTGCGCCGCTTCGCCGCGATCCCGGCCAGCCGCGAAGGCCTGGTGATCGAAGACGACTGGGACGGCATAGGCCAGCGCCAGACCGGCAGCGGCCGGGTCAGCTACCACGGCGTGCGCATCCACCAAAGCGAGGTACTGGGCGCACCGGTGCCGCTGCAGGCCACCAGCGCGCCCACCGAGCCCTACCGCACCCTGACGCCGCTGCAGCAGCAAAGCGTGCTGCTCAACGTCTACCTGGGCACGGCGCAAGGCGCGCTACGCGCCGCGCGCAGCTACACCACGCAGCATGCACGGCCCTGGCTGCACTCGGGCGTGGAGCGGCATATCGACGACCCCTGGGTGCAGCGCCAGTACGGCGAGCTGTGGACCCAGACCCGCGCCGCCACCGCCCTGGCCGACCGCGCGCTGGCCGCGCTCGACCACGCCTGGGCACAGGGCGAGGCACTGAGCGCCGAGCAGCGCGGCGAGGCCGCCGTGGCGATTGCCGCAGCCAATGTGCTGGCGGGCGAGACCGCCCTCAAGGTCACCAGCGAGATCTTCGAAGTGATGGGCGCGCGCTCGGCCGTGCGCAGCCACGGCTTTGACCGCTTCTGGCGCAACGCGCGCATCCACACCCTGCACAACCCGGCCGAATACAAAACCCGCAACGTCGGCCGCTGGCTGCTGGGCGAAGGCCACCCAGAACCAGGAACCTTCCAATGAGCGCCCCCAAGCCGCGCCAGCTGCACCTCAACATCAACGCCCTGCACTCGGGCTTTCTGCCCTCGGCCTGGCGCCGGCCGGAGAGCGACCCGGCCGCCTTCATCGATGTGCAGCACTACATCCGCACCGCGCAGATCGCCGAGGCCGGCACTTTCGACGCCATGTTCCTGGCCGACAACGCCGCCATTGCCGACCAGATTCACTTCCGCCCCATCACCGCGCTGGAGCCCACGGTGCTGCTGGCCTGCGTGGCCTCGGCCACCACGCACCTGGGCCTGATCGCCACCGCCTCCACCAGCTACAACGAGCCCTACAACATCGCCCGGCGCTTTGCCACGCTGGACCACGTAAGCGGCGGGCGCGCCGGCTGGAACATCGTCACCACGGCCGACCTGCCCTCAGCCCGCAACTTTGGCCGCGACGCAGCGGTAGACCACCGCCAGCGCTATGCCCGCGCGGCAGAGTTCACCGACGTGGTCAAGGCGCTGTGGGACAGCTGGGAAGACGACGCCTTCATCGGCGACAAGGCCGCTGGCCGCTTCGTCGACCCGGCCAAGGTGCACGCCATTGCGCACCGCGGCGAGCACTTTGCGGTGCACGGCCCATTGAACCTGCCGCGCACGCCGCAAGGCCACCCGGTGCTGGTGCAGGCCGGCGCCTCGGCCGACGGGCGCGACCTGGCGGCGCGGCATGCAGAAGCCGTGTTCTCTGCATCCCAGTCCTTTGACGAATCGCGCGCCTACGCACATGACCTGCGCCAACGCGCCGAGGCCTTCGGCCGCGGCCCGGCGGCCGTCAAGGTACTGGCCGGGCTCACCACCATCATCGGCGCCACCGAGGCCGACGCCATCCGCCGGCGCGACGATCTGATCGATGCCATTCCCTGGGACTACAGCCTGACGCGCCTGGCCGGCATCCTGGGCATCACACCTGACCGATTGAAGCTCGACGAGCGCCTGCCCGAGAACCTGCCGCTGCCCGCGGGCGGCAACGGCAACCACACCTTCTTCCACGCCACGCTGGCCACCGCGCGGCGCGGCAACTTCACCGTGCGCGAACTGATCCGCGAGCTGGCCGGCGGCGGCGGGCATCGCGTGATCGTCGGCACGCCCGAGCAGATCGCGGCCGACATCGAGCACTGGTTTCTGGGCGGCGCGGCCGACGGCTTCAACCTCATGCCCGACACCTTGCCGCACGGGCTGCAGGATTTTGTCGACGGCGTCGTGCCTATCCTGCGCCGGCGCGGCATCTTCCGCAGCGCGTATGAGGGCCGCACCCTGCGCGAACACCTGGGCCTGCCCCGGCCAGACAGCCGCTACGCGGCGCCGCGCCAGGCCGCCTGAACCCTGCACAGCAGACCATGATCGACATCGACATCCCCGGCTTTGGCCACTTGCAACTGGAGCACCTGGTCTCTGACTACAACGGCACCCTGGCGCTCGACGGCCAGTTGCTGCCCGGCGTTGCAGAGGCGCTGACGGCCATCTCTGCGCACTTGCAAGTGCACATCGTCACCGCCGACACCTTTGGCCTGGCGGCGGCGCAACTGAAAGGCCTGCCGGTCGAGCTGTCCATCCTGCCGGTTGAAGGCCAGGCCGAGGCCAAGCGCGACCTGGTACGCCAACTGGACGCCGAGCGCGTGGTGGCCATAGGCAATGGCCGCAACGACCGAAAGATGCTGCACACCGCAGCCCTGGGCATTGCGCTGGTGCAGCAGGAGGGCGGCGCGCTAGAGACCCTGCTGCAGGCCAACGTCGTCGCCACCTCGGTGCTGCAGGCGCTGGAGCTGCTGCAGCAGCCACGGCGACTCACCGCCACGCTGCGCTCATGAATATTGGCCAAATAGGCCTCTAGCCCAGTACCCACCTGGACTTATAGCTATAAAAAGCTGAGCACAAGGAGATTTTTCATGGCACGACGCACCGGCACCATCGCCCTCGGCGCCTTCCTGTACCCGGCCGGCCACCACATCGCCGCCTGGCGCCACCCCGACGCCAAGGCCGACGCGGGCGTGGACTTTCGCCACTACGTGGCGCTGGCGCAGGCAGCCGAGGCGGCCAAGTTCGACCTGGTGTTTCTGGCCGACGGCGTGGGCACGCGCGGCGATGACGTCGAGTTTTTAAGCCGCACCGCGCACAGCTACCAGGCGCAGTTCGAGCCGATCACCCTGCTATCGGCCATTGCCGCGCTTACCGAACGCATCGGCCTGGTCGCCACCGCCTCCACCAGCTTCAACGAGCCCTACCACGTGGCGCGCAAGTTCGCCTCGCTGGACCACATCTCGGGCGGCCGCGCGGGCTGGAACCTGGTCACCACCTCCAGCGAGCACGAGGCGCGCAACTTCAACCGCGACCAGCACATCGCCCACGCCGACCGCTACGCGCGCGCGGGCGAGTTCGCCGACGTGGTCACCGGCCTGTGGGACAGCTGGGAAGACGACGCCTTTGTGCGCGACAAGGCCAGCGGTCGCTTCTACGACCCGGCCAAGCGCCACGTGCTGCACCACCGTGGCACCCACTTCACGGTGCAGGGGCCGCTCAATGTGTCGCGCTCGCCGCAGGGGCACCCGGTGGTGGTGCAGGCCGGCTCGTCAGAGGCCGGCAAGGACCTGGCCGCGCGCACCGCAGAAGTCGTCTTCACCGCCCAGCAAACCTTGGCCGACGCCACCGCCTTCTACGCCGACCTGAAGGGCCGCCTTGCCGCCTACGGCCGCCAGCCCGAATCGCTGAAGGTCATGCCTGGCGTGTTCCCCGTGCTGGGCCGCAGCCGGGCCGAGGCAGAAGACAAGTTCCAGCAACTGCAGGAGCTGATAGACCCGGTGGTCGGCCTGGCCATGGTGGCCGGCCTGACGGGTGGTTTTGACCTGTCGGGCTACCCACTCGATGGCCCGATCCCGCCCCTGCCCGCTACCAACGCCAGCAAGAGCCGCCAGCAGTTGATGCTGGACCTGGCCCGGCGCGAAAACCTCAGCATCCGCCAGCTCTACCAGCGCGTGGCCGGCGCGCGCGGCCACTGGCAACTGGTGGGCACCGCGCAAGAAGTGGCTGACCAGTTGGAAGAGCGCTTTGTGCACTACGGCGCCGACGGCTACAACGTCATGGCCCCCACCCTGCCCGGCGGCCTGCACGACGTGACCGAGCTGCTGCTGCCCGAGCTGCGCCGGCGCGGCCTGTTCCGCACCGATTACCAAGGCCGCACGCTGCGCGAGCACCTGGGCCTGCAACGCCCGGCGCACCCCGCGCAACAAGCGCGTGCCGCTATCCCTTCACTCGCCCTGGCCGCCACAGCATGACCACAGCCACACAAGACCCCGACGCCCTCGCCCGCGAAACCCTGCGCCTGCTCGGCCCCGCGCCCGACAACTGGGTGCCCAGCCATCCGGGCATAGACCACAACGTTGCCGTCATCGGCGGCGGCCAGACCGGCAGCGCCATTGCCTTTGCGCTGCGGCGCGCCGGCATAGGCGGCAGCACGGTGATCGACGCCGCCGTAGACGCCACGCAGGCCGGTGTCTGGCGCACCCGCGCGCGCATGCACAAGCTGCGCACGCTCAAGAACCTGGTGGGCCCCGAGCTGGGCATTACCGCGCTCGGCTTTCAGGCCTGGTTCGAGGGCCGCCACGGCGCCGACGCCTACGCCGCAATCGACCGCATCCCGCGCACCGCCTGGGCCGACTACCTGGCCTGGTTCCGTGAGTTTCTGGCCATCGACGTGCGCTACGGCACGCGGCTGCTGCGCATAGAGCCGGCGCCAGATGCGGCCGTGCCGCACCTGCGCCTACACCTGGAGGTGCAAGGCCAGCCCCGCATAGAGACCGCACGCAAGCTGGTGCTGGCCAATGGCGTGGCCGGCAACGGCGCGCCCTTTGTGCCGCCCTTCCTCACCAGTGCGATTGACGCCGGCCTGGCCGCGCACACCGGCCATGCCATCGACTTCGCCGCCCTGGCGGGCAAGACCGTGGCCGTGATCGGCGCCGCAGCATCGGCCTTTGACGCCGCCGCCGTGGCGCTGGAGGCCGGTGCCGCCGCCGTGCACCTGTTTGCGCGGCGCGACCACATCGCCGCCCAGCCGGTGGCCAAGCTGCGCGGCTACCCCGGCATCTACGACAACTACCTGGCCCTGCCCGACGCCACGCGCTGGCAGCAGGCGCTGCGCTACCGCCGCGCCGGCTCCACGCCGCCGGCGGATTCGCTGGCGCGCGTGCTGCAGTTTCCGCAGTTCCACCTGCACCTGTCGGCGCCCTGGAGCGGGGCGCAGGTGCAAGGCGAACAAGTCCTCACCCAGGTGAGCGGGGAAGACTTCCGCTTTGACTTCGTGATCGCCGGCACCGGCTACAGCACCAACCCGTCAGACCGCCCCGAGCTGGCCGGCATCGCCCCGCAGGTGCTGCGCTGGCGCGACCGCTTCACGCCGCCCGCCGGCCAGCGCGACGACGAGCTGGGCGCCTCGCCCTACCTGGGCGCCGGCCTGGAATATCTGGAGAAGACGCCCGGCAGCGCGCCCTGGCTGCGCCACATTCATATCTACAACCCGGCCGGCTATGCCAGCGTGGGCCTGCCCCTGGGCGACGTGCCCAGCATGCGGCGCGACATCCCGGCGCTGGTGCGCCGCCTGAGCGAAGACCTGGCCCTGGCCGACCTGCCCCTGCACGAGGCCCGCATCGGCGCCGACGTACCGCCAGACTTCGACGCCACGCTCTACGGCCAGGCGCTGTGGCGCGGCCACCAGCCCGTCGAGGCTTGAGGCGAGCCCACGCCAGCGCACCGCCAGCAGCCTGGGGGTGGGCTCACTCAAGCCGCCAGGCGCCGCTCTGCGCGCGGCACGGCGTCGATCAGGCTGCGCGTATAGGGATGCTGCGGCCGCTCCCAGATGTCATGGTGGCTGCCGGATTCGACGATGCGGCCGCCGTGCATCACCAGCACGCGGTCGGCGATGTAGCGCACCACGGCCAGGTCGTGCGAGATGAACAGGTAGGCCAGGCCAAACTCCTCTTTCAGCTCCACCAGCAGATTCAATATCTGCGCCTGTACCGACACGTCCAGCGCAGACACCGGCTCGTCCAGCACCACCAGTGCCGGCTGCACCACCAGCGCCCGCGCAATGCCGATGCGCTGGCGCTGCCCCCCAGAGAATTCGTTGGGGTAACGCTGGCCCGCATCCGCCGGCAGGCCCACCCGGTCGAGGATGGCCGCGATGCGCTGGCGCCGCTCCTGGCGCGACACGGTGCCGTGCACGCGCAGCACGGTGTCAAGAATGTCGAACACGCTGCGCCGCGGGTTGAGTGACGCGTACGGGTCCTGGAACACCATCTGCACCTGGCGCCGCCAGGGCTTGAGCGCGCGCTCGGACAGCGGCGCGATGTCGGTGCCGCCCAGCACGATGCGGCCCGCCGCCGGCGCCACCAACCGCAGCAAGGTCTTGGACAGCGTGGACTTGCCGCAGCCCGACTCGCCCACCAGGCCCAGGGTTTCGCCCGCGCCGATCTCGAACGACACGCCATCCACCGCTCGCAGCACGCCGCCATCGCCCCGTGGGTAGTCGGTGCACAGCTGCTCCACCCGCAGCAGCGGCGGCGCGCCGGCCACGGCCCGGTGCGCGGCCCGCGGCGCCGCCGGTGGCGTGTGCAGCACAAAGCGGCGCTGCTGCGTTGCCGGGTCGTGCCGCACCTGGATCTCGGGCAGCCGGGCCGCGCTGTAGTGCAGCCCGCGCCCGGCATGCAATGAGGCGCCCAGCAGCCCGCGCGTGTAGGCATGGGCCGGCGCGGCAAACAAGCGGGCGGTGGGTGCTTCCTCCACCTTCTCGCCGCCAAACATCACGGCCACCCGGTCGGCCCACTGCGCCACCACGCCCAGGTCATGGGTGATCAGCAGCAAGGCCATGTCCAGCTCGCGCCGCAGGCCATCGAGCAGTTCCAGGATCTGGGCCTGGATGGTCACGTCCAGTGCCGTGGTCGGCTCGTCGGCAATCAGCAGTTGCGGCCGGCAGGCCACCGCCATGGCGATCATCACGCGCTGGCGCTGCCCGCCGGATAGCCGGTGCGGGTGGTCGTCGATGCGGCGCTGCGGCTCGGGGATGCGCACCAGATCCAGCAGCTCCAGCGTGCGGGCACGCGCCGCAGCGGCCGACAGGCCCTCGTGCAGGCGCAGCGTCTCGGCGATCTGCGCGCCTATGGTGTGCACCGGGTTGAGCGAGGTCATCGGCTCCTGGAACACCATGGCCATGTCGCGCCCGCGCAGCGCCCGCAGCTCGGGCGGCGGCAGCTCCAGCACCTCGCGGCCAGCAAAGCGGATGCTGCCGCGCAGCGTGGTGCCAGGCGCCAGCAGCCGCAGCAGCGCCAGCGCCGTGGTCGATTTGCCACAGCCGGATTCACCGACCAGCGCCAGCGTCTCCCCGCGCTGCAGCGACAGGTCCAGCCCGCGCACCGCCTGGACCGGCCCCTGCGAGCCATGGAAGACGATATCCAGGCCGCGTACGTCAAGCAGCGGCGTGGAGGGAAGCACGGGGTGGATGGTCATAGGCGCAGGGCAATGCCCCCGGGCACCAGCGCCCGGGAGTGCAGCGGCATGCTACGGACGGCCGCGCCCGCCGGTCCACCAAGAAAAACGCCTAAGCAAATGCCTTTTGCGGCCATCGCCCGCACCAATGCCGCCTGGCAGCGCAAGGCCATCCGAAAGGACAGAGCCCGCATGAGAAAATCGCCGGTTCATCCCCAATTGCACCCTCAGGACAACAAAATGGAAGCAGAACGCATCAACCTCATCGGCAACACCCTGGCGGACCTGGCAGTCCGGACCGCCGAGTTACGGGGGTATCTTTGACTTCGATGCCAAAAAAGAACGCCTGCGTACGGTAGACGCCTCGCTCGAAGACCCGGCCGTCTGGAACGACCCCAAGCGCGCGCAGGAGCTCGGCAAGGAGAAAAAGTCGCTCGACGCCGTCGTGGTGCTGCTGGAGAAGCTCACCCGTGAGCTGGCCGACAACGCCGAACTCTTCGAGATGTCCAAGGAAGAAGGCGACGACGACGGCCTGGCCGCCATCGAGGCCGATGCCGCGGCGCAAGCCAAGGACATCGAGCAGCTTGAATTCCGCCGCATGTTCAACAACCCGGCCGACCCGCTCAACTGCTTCCTGGACATCCAGGCCGGCGCTGGCGGCACCGAGGCCTGCGACTGGGCCAGCATGCTGCTGCGCCAGTACCTGAAGTACGCCGAGCGCAAGGGCTTCTCCACCCAGGTGGAAGACGAAACCCCGGGCGACACCGCCGGCATCAAGAACGCCACCATCAAGATCGACGGCGAGTACGCCTTTGGCCTGCTGCGCACCGAGACCGGCGTGCACCGCCTGGTGCGCAAGAGCCCGTTTGACTCCTCCGGCGGCCGCCACACCAGCTTTGCCAGCGTCTTTGTCTACCCTGAGATTGATGACTCGATCGAGATCGACATCAACCCCTCGGACGTGCGCACCGACACCTTCCGCGCCAGCGGCGCCGGCGGCCAGCACATCAACAAGACCGACTCGGCCGTGCGCCTGACGCACATCCCGACCGGCATCGTGGTGCAGTGCCAGGACGGCCGCAGCCAGCACAGCAACCGTGACGTGGCCTGGAAGCGGCTGCGCTCGCGCCTGTACGACCACGAGATGCGCAAGCGCCAGGAAGAGCAGCAAAAGCTCGAAGACAGCAAGACCGATGTCGGCTGGGGCCACCAGATCCGCAGCTACGTGCTGGACAACAGCCGCATCAAAGACCTGCGCACCGGCGTTGAAATCTCTGCCACGCAAAAGGTGCTGGACGGCGATCTCGACCCCTTCATCGAAGCCTCGCTCAAGCAAGGCGTGTAAGGCCTAGCGCCACCAGGGCAACGACACTGGGGCGCCGGCTTTTTTCCATTCCGTTTCTTTTTCTCGGGAGTCCCCATGCTGCGTGAAGGCCAACCCAATGCCATCCACCGTGCCGACTACGCGCCACCCGCGTACTGGATCGACACCGTCGATCTGGCATTCGACCTCGACCCCGCCAAGACCCGGGTGCTCAACCGCATGCGCCTGCGCCGCAACCCCGACGTCGCGGCCCAGCCGCTGCGCCTGGACGGCGAAGAGCTGAACCTGGCCCGCGTGCTGGTCAACGGCCAGGGCACCTCCTTCAAGATCGACGGCGACCAGTTGGTGCTGGAGAACCTGCCCGAAGGCCCGGACGCCTTCGACCTGGAGATCTTCACCACCTGCTGCCCGGCCAAGAACACCAAGCTGATGGGCCTGTTCGTCAGCCAGGACACCTTCTTCACCCAGTGCGAGGCCGAGGGCTTTCGCCGCATCACCTACTTCCTGGACCGCCCGGACGTGATGGCCAGCTACACCGTCACGCTGCGCGCTGACCGTGGCCACTACCCGGTGCTGCTGTCCAACGGCAACCTGGTGGAAGAAGGCACGCTGGCCGACGGCCGCCACTTCGCCAAGTGGGTCGACCCCTTCAAGAAGCCCTGCTACCTGTTCGCGCTGGTGGCCGGCAAGCTGGTGGCACGCGAGCAGCGCATTCGCGCGCGCAACGGCAAAGAGCATTTGCTGCAGGTCTTCGTGCGCCGCGGCGACCTCGACAAGACCGAGCACGCGATGAACTCCCTCATCCACTCCATCGCCTGGGACGAGGCCCGCTTTGGCCTGCCGCTGGACCTGGACCGCTTCATGATCGTCGCCACCAGCGACTTCAACATGGGCGCCATGGAGAACAAGGGCCTCAACATCTTCAACACCAAGTACGTGTTGGCCAGCCCGGCGACGGCCACCGACGTGGACTTCGCCAACATCGAATCGGTGGTGGGCCACGAGTACTTCCACAACTGGACCGGCGACCGCGTCACCTGCCGCGACTGGTTCCAGCTGAGCCTGAAAGAAGGCCTGACGGTGTTCCGCGACCAGGAATTCAGCCAGGACCTGTGCGCTGACCCGTCGGCACGCGCCGTCAAGCGCATCGAGGACGTGCGCGTGCTGCGCACCGCCCAGTTCCCCGAGGATGCCGGCCCCATGGCGCACCCGGTGCGGCCCGACAGCTACATCGAGATCAGCAACTTCTACACCGTCACCATCTACGAGAAGGGTGCCGAGGTCGTGCGCATGATGCAGACCCTGGTCGGGCGCGATGGCTTCGCCAAAGGCATGACGCTGTACTTCGAGCGCCACGACGGCCACGCCGTCACCTGCGAAGACTTTGCCCAGGCCGTGGCCGACGCCAACCCGCAGTCCGAGCTGGCGCGCCTGCTGCCGCAGTTCAAGCGCTGGTACAGCCAGGCCGGCACGCCGCGCGTCAAGGCCGAAGGCCGCTACGACGCCGACGCCCGCAGCTACACCCTGACCCTGTCGCAAAGCTGCCCGCCCACGCCCGGCCAGCCCGACAAGCAGCCCTCCGTCATCCCGGTGCAGCTGGGCCTGCTGGCACACGACGGCCGCGCACTGCCGCTGCAACTGGCGCACTGGGCCCAGCCTGAGGCCGGCTCGCGCCTGTTCGTGCTGACCGAAGCCAGCGAGACCTTCCAGTTCGTCAACGTCGATGCCGCGCCCGTGCCCTCGCTGCTGCGCGGCTTCTCGGCCCCGGTGATCCTGGACATCGACTACGCCGACGCCGACCTGCTCACCCTGCTGGCGCACGACAGCGACCCCTTCAACCGCTGGGAAGCCGGCCAGCGCCTGTCGCTGCGCCGCGCTATCAATGCAATAGCTAATAACCCAAGCGCAGCAAGGGCTGAAGGCATATTTGATGCAGAAGTCCTGGATGCGGCCTACATCGACGCCATGCGCAGCGTGCTGCGCCACCCCGCGCTCGACGCCGCCTTCAAGGAACTGGTGCTGACCCTGCCCTCCGAGGGCTACATCGCCGAGCAGCTCGACGTGGTCGATCCGCAGCGCATCCACGCGGTGCGCGAAGCCATGCGCGCCCAGCTCGCCACCGCCCTGCAGGCCGATTGGGCCTGGGCCTGGGAGCAGCACCAGCACAACGGCGCCTACACGCCCGACCCGCTGTCCTCCGGCCGCCGCGCGCTGGCCGGCCTGGCGCTGTCGCAGCTGTGCCTGGCGGCGCGCACGTCTGAAGACACGGTCTGGCCCGGCAAGGCCTACCAGCGCTTCAAGGACGCCGACAACATGACCGACCGCGCCAACGCGCTGCAGGCCCTGGTCGGCAGCGGCCACGCACTGGCACAGCCGGCGCTGGAGCGCTTCCATGCGCTGTTCAAGGACGAGGCGCTGGTGCTGGACAAGTGGTTCTCGCTGCAAGCCGGCGCCCCTGACCGCGGCGGCGATATCCTGCCCGCCGTGAAGAAGCTCATGGCCCACCCCGACTTCAGCCTGAAGAACCCCAACCGCGCACGCAGCGTGATCTTCAGCTTCTGCAGCGCCAACCCCGGCGCCTTCCACCGTGCCGACGGCGCCGGCTACGCCTTCTGGGCCGAGCAGGTGAAGGCGCTGGACGCCATCAACCCGCAGGTCGCCGCCCGCCTGGCGCGCGCACTCGACCGTTGGAGCAAGCTCGCCGAGCCCTACCGCCAGCAGGCACGCGACGCCATCGCCCGTGTTGCTGCTGTGCCCACCCTCAGCAAGGACACGCGCGAAGTGGTCGACCGTGCCCTGACCAATTGACCCCCACAAGGAACCCGACATGGCCCAAAAAATCAGCCTGACCCGCTACCTCGTCGAGAAACAACGCACCGACGGCCACATCCCCGCACAGCTGCGCCTGCTGCTGGAAGTGGTCGCACGCGCCTGCAAAAGCATCAGCCAGGCCGTCAACAAGGGCGCGCTCGGCGGCGTGCTTGGCACGGCTGAGAGCGAGAACGTGCAGGGCGAGGTGCAGAAGAAGCTCGACATCATCTCCAACGAGGTGCTGATCGAAGCCAACGAATGGGGCGGCCATCTCGCCGCCATGGCCAGCGAGGAAATGGACAGCATCCACCTCGTGCCCAGCCGCTATCCGCAGGGCGAATACCTGCTGCTGTTCGACCCGCTCGACGGCTCCAGCAACATCGACGTCAACGTCAGCATCGGCACCATCTTCAGCGTGCTGAAGAAGCCGGAAGACCACCCCGGCGTGCAAGAGGCTGACTTCCTCCAGGCCGGCAGCAAGCAGGTCGCCGCCGGCTACTGCATCTACGGCCCGCAAACCACCCTGGTGCTGACCGTGGGCGACGGCGTGGCCATGTTCACGCTCGACCGCGAGCAGGGCAGCTTCGTGCTCACGCAAGAAGACGTGAAGATCCCCGCCGACACCAAGGAATTCGCGATCAACATGAGCAACATGCGCCACTGGGACGCCCCGGTGAAGCGCTACATCGACGAATGCCTGGCCGGCACCGAAGGCCCGCGCGGCAAGGACTTCAACATGCGCTGGATCGCCAGCATGGTCGCCGACGTGCACCGCATCCTCACCCGCGGCGGCGTCTTCCTCTACCCCTGGGACAAGCGCGAACCCGAAAAGCCCGGCAAGCTGCGCCTGATGTACGAAGCCAACCCCATGGGCTGGCTGGTAGAACAAGCCGGCGGCGCCGCCACCGACGGCCGCCAGCGCATCCTGGATATCGCCCCCACCAAGCTCCACCAGCGCGTATCCGTGGTGCTCGGATCAAAAAATGAGGTCGAGCGCATCACCAGCTACCACAGCACGCTATAATCTTGGGCTTACGCCGGTGTAGCTCAGTCGGTAGAGCAGCTCATTCGTAATGAGAAGGTCGGGTGTTCGATTCATCTCTCCGGCACCAAATGACAAGCCCCTGATTCGCAAGAGTCAGGGGCTTTTCTGTTTTGGCGCCGTCCACCGGCCCTACGCGCGCCGGCCTTGCCGGAACCCGCCCAGGCCCGCTACGCTGCTGCCCTCATCAGGAGCACCATGCACCGCCGCCACCTCCTCCAACTGGCCATCGCCGCCAGCAGCGCGTCCGCCCTGCCACGCTGGGCGCAGTCGGCCACGCTGCGCCCGCGCAGCAACCCGTTTGCGCTGGGCGTGGCCAGCGGCGCGCCCGACCATGAGGGCTTCGTGCTGTGGACGCGGCTTGTGGCCGGGCCGGGCGAGGCGCTGCAGGGCGCGCACCAGGTGCGCTGGGAGATTGCCGAGGACGAGGCCTTCCGGCGCATCGTGCGCAGCGGCCAGTCGCCGGCACTGCCCGAGCTGGGCCATGCGGTGCACGTGGAGGTGCAGGGCCTCGCGCCTGACCGCTGGTACTGCTACCGCTTCATGCTGGGCGACGCGGTCAGCCCTGTCGCCCGCGCCCGCACCATGCCGGCGCCGCAGGTGCTGGCCGCAAGGCTGCGCTTTGGTTTTGCGTCCTGCCAGCGCTGGGAGCATGGCTACTACGCGGCCTGGCGCCACCTGGTGGCGGATCAGCCCGACCTGGTGCTGTTCCTGGGCGACTACATCTATGAGTACGCCATGCCGCGCAACCCCAGGCAGGCGCTGGCGCGCAGCCAGCCGCTACGGCGCGCACAGACCCTGGCCGACTACCGCGAGCGCTACGCCCTGCACAAGAGCGACCTAGACCTGCAGGCCGCGCACCACGCCTGCCCCTGGATCGTTACCTGGGACGACCACGAGGTAGAGAACGACTACGCCGGCCTGAACGGCATGGCCGCGCCGGCCGACTTCCTGGCGCAGCGCAATGCCGGCTACCAGGCCTTCTACGAGCACATGCCGCTGCGTGCCAGCGCGCTGGTGCATGGGCTGGGCGGGCTGGGCCGGCTCGATGGCGTGCGGGTGCACGAGCGCTACGCCTTCGGCCGCCTGGCGCGCTTCCACGTGCTGGACACGCGCCAGTTCCGCGACATCCAGGCCTGCCGCAGCCCAGGCACGCCGGCCCAGGGCGCGGTGCGGGCCGACGCCTGCCCGGCGCTGGACGATCCGGCGCGCAGCCTGCTCGGCCCGCAGCAAGAAGCCTGGCTCGATGCCGGCCTGGCGCAGGACGCGCGCGACGGCGCCACGCGCTGGAGCGTGCTCACGCAGCAGACGCTGTTCTCGCCGCGCCACTACGGCGCGGCCGGCCGTGGCCCGACCCCCACCGACTGCTGGGACGGCTACCCGGCCGCCCGCGCCCGGCTGCTGGGCTCCATCGCCCGCCAGGCGCCGCGCAACCCGGTGTTCGTCGGTGGCGACATCCATCAGAACTATGTTTGCAACGTGCATGCCGACAGCAAGCGCAATGACACGCCGGTGGTCGCCAGCGAGTTCTGCGGCACCTCGATCACCTCGTATTCGGGCGCCACGCAGCAGAAGGTCGATGCGCTGGTGCAACGCAACCCGCAGGTGCTGTTCGCCAATTGCGAGAAGCGCGGCTACGCGCTGGTCGACCTGAGCCCCACGCGCTGGCAGACCACGCTGCGCGCGGTGGACGACCCGCTTCGGGCGGATTCGGGCATCTCGACCCTGGCGCAGTTCGTGGTGGAAGACGGCCGGGCCGGCGTGATCCGGGCCTGACCGGATAATCCGAGGGTGACCATCCCCTCGTCTTTCATCCAGGAACTCCTCGCCCGCACCGACGTCGTCGAGATAGTCGGCCGCCATGTCCAGCTCAAGAAGGGCGGCGCCAACTTCATGGGGCTGTGCCCCTTCCACGGAGAGAAATCACCCTCTTTCTCGGTCAGCCCGACCAAGCAGTTCTATCACTGCTTTGGCTGCGGCGCGAGCGGCGACGCGATCAAGTTCCTGATGGAGCACACCGGCGCCAATTTTGTCGAGGCGGTGCAGGACCTGGCCCAGCAGATCGGGCTGGAAGTGCCGGACGAAGACGTCTCGCCCCAGGACAAGGCCCGCGCTGCGGCCCAGCGCCAGAAGCAGGCCACGCTGGCCGATGTGCTGCTCCAGGCCGGCGATGCCTACCGCAAGCACCTCAAGGCCTCGCCACGCGCGGTGGACTACCTAAAGGGGCGCGGCGTCTCTGGCGTGGTGGCGGCGCGCTTTGGCCTGGGCTATGCGCCGCCGGGCTGGCGCACCCTGGCCAGCGCGTTCCCCGCCTATGACGACCCGCTGCTGGCCGAAAGCGGCCTGGTCATCGTCGGCGAAGAGACCGAAGGCGTGCCCGAATCCGAGCGCAAGCGCTACGACCGCTTCCGCGACCGGGTGATGTTCCCGATCCGCAGCATCAAGGGCGACTGCATAGGCTATGGCGGCCGGGTGCTGGGCGACGAGAAGCCCAAGTACCTCAATTCACCCGAAACACCGGTGTTCAGCAAGGGCCGCGAGCTGTATGGCCTGTTCGAGGCCCGCGCCGCGCTGCGCGAATACGGCTACGTGCTGGTCACCGAAGGCTATATGGACGTGGTGGCGCTGGCGCAACTGGGCTTTCCCAATGCCGTGGCCACCCTGGGCACGGCCTGCACCACCGAGCATGTGCAAAAGCTGTTCCGCTTCACCGAGACGGTGGTGTTCAGCTTCGACGGCGACGCCGCCGGCCGGCGCGCGGCGCGCAAGGCGCTGGACGCCGCCCTGCCCTTTGCCAGCGACACACGCTCGGTGAAATTCCTTTTCCTGCCGGCCGAGCACGACCCGGACAGCTTCATCCGCGCCCACGGCCAGGAGGCCTTTGCCCAGCATGTGACAGACGCCGTGCCGCTGAGCCGCTTCCTGCTGGAGGCCGCGCGCGAAGGCTGTGACCTGACCACCGCCGAAGGCCGCGCCCACATGGCCAGCAATGCCCGCCCGTTGTGGAGCGCGCTGCCCGAGGGCGCGCTGCGGCTGCAGCTGATCGGCGAGATCGCGGCCGAGGTGCAGTTGGACGCTGGCGGCCTCTCCACCCTGTGGGCCGGCGCCGCAGCGGCCGATGCCGCGCGCCGGCCGCGCCAGGCCGAGCGGCGCGCGCCCGCGCCAAACGCGGCCACCCATCCTGACGACGGCGGGCCGCCAGTCTGGGACGGCGGCGGCGAGTCATGGTCCCCGCCCGACTTCGACAACAGCTACCACGCCCCTGCCCACCCACGCAGCCGGCGGGCGCCGCCCATGGGCCGCCCCGAGCATGCCGCCCGCCTGCTGCTGACGCACATGAGCGCACTGGAGACGCTGTCGCACGACGACCACGTGATGCTGGGCGAGCTGCCGGCGCCGCTCGGCCCGCTGTTCGTCTGGCTGGAGCGCGAGCTGCATGAGCACGGCCCGCGCCCCTGGGCCGCCCTGCGCGAGGGCCTGCGCGGCCACGAGAGCGAAGAGGCGGCGGCCCGCATCATGACCGGCGACCACGCCGAGACGGCGACAGAGGCCGACCCGAAAGAGCTGCGCATGGAACTGCGCGGCCTGCTCGACCTGATGCTGCGCGAGCGCATCCAGGTCCAGCAGCGGGAGGCCATTGCGGCGGCGGCCACCGATCCGGCGGCCCTGCAAAGGTGGCGCGAGCTGGAAAAACAGCGCCAGGCCCTTGACTCTGCCCGCCTTGCCCCCAGTTGAAATCCAGTCGCGCGCTATAATGCGCGGTTAGCTGACGGCAAGAGCGACAGCAGTACCTCCGGACCAGGCCAACCGTGACATACGCGCACAACCGGCCCCCCACCGCAAGGGCTGCACTCCAAATGATCGCCCAGACATCTTGCCGTCCGAGGATTACTCCTCACCTGAAGTAAAGCAGTCGGCCCTGCCACTGCCCGCTCACCCGCGCCGGGATACGTGGCGCCTTGCATTTCCTTTGTGTTCGTCTTTGATTCCGAGGTCCTCATGCCTTCTCAAAAGCCCGCGAAGTCTGTCAAGCCCGCCGCTCCCGCCAAGACTGTTACAAAACCCGCAGCCGGCAAGGCGAAAGCCACCGCTGCCAAGTCCGCAGCCCCACGCGCCTCCACCGCTGCGGCCAAGAAAGCCAAGCCAGTGACCGTATCCAAGTCCACGACCTCGAAACTCCTCGCCGCCGCCGATGAATTGCTGAAGAACGCCGCCAAGGCAAGCAAGGCCGCAGCCGCAGCCAGCGGCGACGAAGCCCCCAAGAAGAAGGCTGGCCGCCCGCCCAAGGCCGCCGGCACCGCCACTGCCGTCAAGACCGCTGCTGCCAAGCCCGGCCGCAAGCCCAAGGCCAAGGCTGGCTCCGAGGATGGTGACGACACCGACCTGTCCGACATCGAAGCCGAGTTCGAGGAAGAACCCGCGGTCGCCGACCCCGCCGGAGCCGCCGCTGCTCCCGCCGAGAAGGTCAAGCCGCTGCGCATGAAGATCAGCAAGGCGAAGGAACGCGCCTTGATGAAGGAATTCGGCCTGGACGAAACCGTCCTGTCCGAAGAAGACATGGCCAAGCGCCGCTCGCGCCTGAAGACCCTGATCACGCTGGGCAAGACGCGCGGCTACCTGACCCAGGTCGAAATCTCCGACCACTTGCCCGACAAGCTGGTGGATGCCGAGACCATGGAAGTCGTGGTCACCATGTTGAACGACATGGGCGTGGCGGTGTACGAGCAAACGCCTGACGCCGAGACCCTGTTCCAGAACAACGTGACGCCCACGGCCGCCACCGTCGAAGAAGCCGAAGAAGAAGCCGAAGCCGCCCTGTCCACCGTGGACAGCGAATTCGGCCGCACGACCGACCCGGTGCGCATGTACATGCGTGAAATGGGCACGGTCGAGCTGCTCACGCGCGAAGGCGAAATCGAAATCGCCAAGCGCATCGAAGGCGGCCTGCAGGCCATGATGGAGGCGATCTCTGCATCGCCCGCGACCATCGCCGCCATCCTGGCCATGGGCGAGGAAATCCGCGAGGGCAAGGTCGTCATCTCCACCATCGTGGACGGCTTCTCCAACCCGAACGAGGCCGACGATTACGTGGCCGAAGAAGACTTCGACGAGTTCGACGAAGAAGACGACGACGACGGCAAGGGTGGCTCCAAGGCGCTGACCAAGAAGCTCGAAGAACTCAAGCGCGAAGCACTCACCCGCTTCGACAAGCTGCGCGAGCTGTTCGAGAAGATCCACAAGATCTACGACAAGGAAGGCTACGGCACGCCGGCCTACACCAAGGCCCAGCAGGCACTCAGCGAACAGCTGATGACCGTCCGCTTCACCGCCAAGACCATCGAGAAGCTGTGCGACCTGGTGCGCGGGCAGGTGGACGACGTGCGCAAGAAAGAGCGCGAGCTGCGCCGCATCATCGTGGACAAGTGCGGCATGCCACAAGAGACCTTCGTCAAGGACTTCCCGCCCAACCTGCTCAACCTCAAGTGGGTCGAGAAGCAGGCCGCCGCCGGCAAGCCCTGGAGCACGATCATGGCGCGCAACATCCCGCCGGTCCAAGAGCTGCAGCAGCGCCTGATGGACCTGCAGTCGCGCGTGGTCGTGCCGCTGCCTGAGCTGAAGGCGATCAACAAGCGCATGAACGAGGGCGAGGCCGCGTCGCGCAACGCCAAGAAGGAAATGATCGAGGCCAACCTGCGCCTAGTGATCTCCATTGCCAAGAAGTACACCAACCGCGGCCTGCAGTTCCTGGACCTGATCCAGGAAGGCAACATCGGCCTGATGAAGGCGGTGGACAAGTTCGAATACCGCCGCGGCTACAAGTTCTCGACCTACGCCACGTGGTGGATCCGCCAGGCCATCACGCGCTCGATCGCCGACCAGGCGCGCACCATCCGTATCCCGGTGCACATGATCGAAACCATCAACAAGATGAACCGCATCAGCCGGCAGCATCTGCAGGAGTTCGGCTTCGAGCCCGACGCCTCGATCCTGGCCGAGAAGATGGAGATCCCCGAGGACAAGATCCGCAAGATCATGAAGATCGCCAAAGAGCCGATCTCCATGGAAACGCCGATCGGCGACGACGACGACAGCCACCTGGGCGACTTCATCGAGGACGGCGCCAACACCGCGCCTATCGAAGCCGCCATGCAGGCCGGCCTGCGCGACGTGGTCAAGGACATCCTGGACGGCCTCACGCCGCGCGAAGCCAAGGTGCTGCGCATGCGCTTCGGTATCGAGATGTCGACCGACCACACGCTGGAAGAAGTCGGCAAGCAGTTTGACGTGACGCGTGAACGCATCCGCCAGATCGAAGCCAAGGCGCTGCGCAAGCTGAAGCACCCGAGCCGCTCGGACAAGCTGCGCAGCTTCATCGACACGCTGTAAGCCTGCTGCCGCCCATGCCCAGTCTTTGGGCATAAAAAGCGCCTGGAGCCCTTGTTGCACAAGGACCAGGCGCTATTTTTTTGTGAGCGCGGTGTTCAGCTGCCGGCGGCTTCGGGCAGCGCCCGCGCCTGCAGGCTCTTGACGTAGTTGTCGCGCGTGCCGGTAACGTGGGCGCACATCAGCGCCTCGAAGGCGCTGAAGTCACCGGCGCTGAACAGCGCGCGCATCTGCTGGTGCTGCTGCAAGCCCTGCGGGTGCAGGATGTCGCCAGGCGCGGAGAGGTGGGTGCGCAGCACCGCTATCTTGGCGGCGGCGGTGTCGTAGGCCGCCTGCAGGTAGGGGTTGCCGCAGTGCTCGAAGAAGGCCTCGTGCAGGCGCGTGTCGGCGCGGCCGTAGCGCACCGCATCGCGCGCCTCGGTGGCCAGGCGCATCTCGCCCAGCGCCTGGTCCAGCGCTGCCTCGGTGGCGGCCTGCGCGTTGCGGTGGGCCAGTTGCGCGGCGCGCGGCTCGACCACGCAGCGGAATTCGCAGATGGCGGCGATGTCGCCCTCGCTCGGCTCGAACACATAGGTGCCGCGCTGCGGAATGATCACCACCAGCCCCAGGCGCTGCAGCTGGTTCAGCGCCTCGCGCACCGGCGTGCGGCTGACGCCGAAGGATTCGGCCAGGGTTTCCTCGGCCATCAGCTCACCCAGCCCGAACTCACCACTGACGATGGCCTCGCGCAGGCGCTGCGCCACCAAGGTGGCGAGTGATTGGGGCTGACTGATCTGGAAGCGCTTGGAAGTAGGGGGCACAGGGGTCGATCAGCGAAGGTGGCAGCCGGGAGTGGTGCAAAAGTTTGCCAGAAAGCCAAAGGCCCGCTTGCCTGGGCTGCGGACTGTTTTCAGGGAATATACCAGTACCTTAGTGCCTTACATACAAGCTTAATAGGCGCAACTTCCTGACCACTGCGCATGAAACCGCCCTTCCCTGCTCCCAACCTTCCGGCCGTCGTGGCCTTGCTGGACCTGCAACAGCGCCTGGGCCCGACGGCCGTGCTGCTGGGCGCCGATATCCCGGCCCGCAACGGCAACGACTGGGGGCCGCAGCCGCCGCAGCCGCCACTGGCGGTGGTGCGGCCGCGCGATGCGCAAGAGCTGTCAGACGCGGTGCGCAGTTGCACCCATGCCGGCCTGCCCATGGTGGCGCAGGGCGGCCTGACCGGCCTGTGCGCTGGCGCGCGGCCAGAGGCCGGCTGGGTAGCCTTGTCGCTGGAGCGCATGGTGGGCGTGGAAGAAATCGACCCGGCCAGCGCCACGCTCACGGTCTGGGCCGGCACGCCGCTGGAGGCGGTGCAGCGGGCGGCCGATGCCGCCGGCTTCTTCTTTGCGCTGGACCTGGGCGCACGCGGCTCGTGCTCGATCGGCGGCAACCTGTCTACCAATGCGGGCGGCAACCGCGTGATCCGCTACGGCATGGCGCGCGAGCTGGTGCTGGGCCTGGAAGTAGTGCTGCCCGATGGCACGGTGCTGACCAGCCTGAACAAGATGCTGAAGAACAACGCCGGCTATGACCTGAAGCACTTGTTCATTGGCAGCGAAGGCACGCTGGGCATCATCACCCGCGCCGTGCTGCGGCTGCACCCCAAGCCGGCCTGCAGCATGGCCGCCCTGTGCGCGGTGGACGATTTCGACCAGTTGCTGGGCCTGCTGGGCGCGGCGCGCAGCGGCCTGGGCCCGCTGCTGTCGGCCTTTGAGGTGATGTGGCCCGACTACTGGGAGGTGGTGACCGGCCGCATGGGCGTGCGCTCGCCGGTGGCCGGCGGCCACCGCTACTACGTGCTGGTGGAGGCGCAGGGCGCCGACCCGGTGGGCGACCCGCCGCGCTTCCAGCAGTGGCTGGAGCACCTGCTGGAGCAAGGCCTGCTGGCCGATGCCGCGGTGGCGCAGTCGGTGGCCGACACGCAGGGCTTCTGGGCGCTGCGCGATGCCTGTGCTGAATTCAACATCGCGCTCGGCCCCCACGTGGCCTACGACGTGGGCCTGCCGGTGTCGCGCATGGAGGAATATGTCAGCCGCTGCAAGGCCGCGCTGGCAGCGCAAATCCCGGGCTGCGAGAGCGTGTACTACGGCCACATCGGCGACGGCAACCTGCACCTGATCGCCTGGGTGCCCGGCCTGCCGATCAACGCCCAGCCCAAGGCCGCGATGGACGCGGTGATCTACGGGCTGGTGCAGGAATGCGCGGGCTCGGTGTCTGCCGAGCACGGCATAGGCACGGTCAAGCGCGCCTGGTTGGGCCATTCGCGCACGGCAGAAGAGATTGCGTTGATGCAGACACTCAAGCGCGCATTGGACCCAGCCGGCCTGCTCAACCCAGGAAAAGTGGTGGCCATCTGAATTGGTTTTGCTGCAGTTGAGTTCCCATCCAAAAAAAGGAGACATGACATGACCCGCACACCCCGCATCGCCACACTGGCGCTGGCCGCATTACTCGCGGCCGGCGCCGCCCATGCGCAGTTCAAGGAGCGCACCATCCGCGTCTCCAACGGCGTGAGCAAAGAGCACCCCATGGGCAATGGCCTGGCCAAGATGGGCGCCTGCACGCTGGAGAAATCCGGCGGCAAGCTGAAGATTCAGGCCTACTGGGACGGTGCGCTGGGCAGTGATTTGACGTCTACCCAGAGCGTGCGCAGCGGCTCGCTGGAGATGGTCATCACCTCTACCGCGCCGGTGGTGGCCATCGTGCCGGCGCTGGGCGTGTTCGACCTGCCCTTTCTGTTCAACACCGCGCAAGAGGCCGACCAACTGCTGGACGGCAAGGCCGGCGAATGGTTCTCGGACAAGCTGCCGGCCGTGGGCCTGGTCAACCTGGCCTGGTGGGAGAACGGCTTTCGGCACACCACCAACTCCAAGCGCCCGATCACCCGCACCGAAGATTTCGAGGGCGTGAAGATGCGCGTGATGCAGAACAACATCTTCATCGACACCTTCAAGACCCTGGGCAGCAATGCCGTGCCCATGGCTTTCAGCGAGGTCTATTCCGCGCTCGAGACCAAGACGGTAGACGGCGAAGAAAACCCGCTCTCCAACATCGAGAACATGAAGTTCTACGAGGTGCAGAAGTACCTCACGCTGACCAAGCATGCCTACAGCCCGACGCTGGTGCTGTTCTCTAAAAAGCTGTGGGACACCATGTCGCCGCAGGAGCATGCCGCGCTTAAAGACTGCGCCGTGCTGGCCCGCGAGGAGCAGCGCCGCGCCAACCGCGAGATGGAGGCGCGCAGCGTAGACAAGCTGCGCGGCTACGGCATGGCCGTGAATGAAATCAGCCCGGCAGAGATGCAACGCATCCGCGAGCGCACCAAGGTCATCTACGAGCGCCATGCCAAGGCCATTGGCGAAGAGGCGATCACGCTGGTGTCGAACGAACTGAAGCGCATCCGTGGCAACTGAACACACATCCCCCACCACGGTACTCGCGGGCCAGGTCGCCTGGGTCACGGGCGGCGGCAGCGGCATAGGGCTGGCCGGCGCCACGGCGCTGGCGCAGGCCGGCTGCCGCGTCGTCATCTCTGGCCGCGACCCGGCCAAGCTCGAAGCCGCCCGGCTGCAGGCCGAGGCCGGCGGCGCACCGGCCGGCGCCATCAGCACCGCGCCGCTGGACGTGGCCGACGCCGCTGCGGTCGCGCGCGTGGCCGCCGCGATCGAGGCCGCACACGGCCGCGTCGACATCCTGGTCAACAGCGCCGGCATCAACTTCAGCAAGCGCTACTGGGGCGAGACCGATGCCGCTACCTTTGGCGAGGTGCTGGGTGTGAACCTGCACGGCGCCACCTACTGCACGCTGGCGGTGCTCAAGGGCATGCGCGCGCGGCGCGTGGGCACGGTCATCAACGTGGCCTCTTTTGCCGGCTGGCACTACGAGTACATGACCGGCCCGGCCTACACCGCCAGCAAGGCGGGGCTGATGGCGCTTACGCATTCCTTCAACATCGAGGAATGCGTGAACGGCCTGCGCGCCACCGCGCTGTGCCCAGGCGAAGTCGCCACGCCGATCCTGAAGAAACGCCCGGTCGAGCCCAGCGCCGCCGACAAGGCCCGCATGCTGCAAGAGGCCGACATGGGCCGCACCATCCGCTTCATCGCAGAGCTGCCGCCGCATGTCTGCGTCAACGAGCTGGTGATCTCGCCCGTGTGGAACCGCACCTATGTCGCCGGCGAGGCGCTGCAGCGCAAGCCCGCATTGCCCTGATCCCCATCCCCTTTCTTTTTCACAAAGCCCTGCCGTGTCTGCCCTGCCCCAACCCATCCTGTCCGCCGACCTGTCCCACCCTGTGACCGCGCCCTTCCATGGCATCTGGCCGGCCCTGCTCACGCCGCTGACCGAGACCCTGGCCATCGACGTGCCCGAGCTGGCGCGCCATGTGCTGGCCTTGCTGCACGCGGGCTGCCAGGGCGTGACGCCCTTTGGCACCACCGGCGAGGGGCCGTCTTTCAGCGTGGCCGAGCGCATTGCCGCCATCGATGGCTTGGTGGCGCACGGCGTGCCGGCGCACAGCATCCTTATCTCGACCAGCTGCGCTGCGCTGCCGGATGTGCTGGCGCTCACGCGCCATGCGCTGGCCATCGGCGCGCATGGCTGCCTGATGCTGCCGCCCTTCTTCCTGAAGGGCGTGCCCGACCAGGGCGTGATCGACGCCTACCGCCGGGTGATCGATGCCGTGGCCGACCCGCGACTGCGCATTTACCTGTACCACATCCCCCAGGTGGCGGGCGTGGGCCTGAGCCATGCGGTGATCCGTGCGCTGAAGGCGCGCTACCCGCAGACCATCGTCGGCATCAAGGACAGCGGCTGCGACCGCGCGCATTCGCTGGCGCTGGCCGATGCCTTCATGCCGCATGTGATGGTCTACGTTGGCAACGAGCCCGACCTGCAGACGCTGGGCGCGCGCGGCAGCCAGGGCGCGGTCAGTGGCATTGCCAACGTGCTGCCGCGCCTGGTGCAGCGGCTGGTGGGCGCGCATGCATCGCCCGGCGCTGCGGCCGACCTGCAGCGGGTGCAGGCCTTTCTGGCGATCCTGGGCGGCTATGGCATGACCGCCGCCTTCAAGGGCATCATGGCCCACACCACTGGCCACGCCGGCTGGCGCCGCGTGCGGCCGCCGCTGGTGGCGTTGGAGGATGCTGAGTACACGCGGCTGGTGGCACAGATCGACGCCTTCGGCATACGCCCCGGGCAAGACTGATGCACGCCGCCGCCCTGAGCCCACCCGACGTGGTCTGCGTCGCCAGCTGGAACGCCGACCTGGTGGCCCACGTGCCACGGCTGCTGGCGCGCGGCGAGACGCTGCGGGCCACTGGCTTCGACATCGGCCCGGGCGGCAAGGGATCGAACGCAGCCGTGGCCTGCGCGCGCCAGGGGGCACGCGTGGCATTGATCGCGCGTATCGGCGACGACGAATTTGGCCGCATGGGCCAGGCACTGTGGGCGCGCGAAGGCATTGCCACGCAACACGTGGCCTGCGTGCCGGGCGAGCGCACCGGCGTCGCGCAGATCCTGGTCTATGAAGGCGGCGACAACAGCATTGCCGTGTTCCCCGGCGCCACCGATGGGCTGCGCGCCACGCACGCCACGGCGGCGGCGGGTGCGCTGGCTGGCTGCAAGGTGGTGATGGCCTCGTGCGAGGTGCCGCTGGACTGCACGCTGGAGGCCTTTCGCATTGCGCGTGCGGCGGGCGCGCTGACCGTCTTCAACCCGGCGCCGGCACGCGCCCTGCCCGACGCGCTGCTGGCGCTGGCCGACGTGCTCACGCCCAACGAAACAGAGCTGCATGCGCTGGCCGGCAACGCCGCCAACCACGACGCTGCGGCCCGCGCGCTGCAGGCACGCGGCGCCGGCGCCATCGTGGTCACGCTGGGCGCATCAGGCTGCGTGCTGTACCGCCCCGGCCAAGCGCCGCTGCACATCGCCGGCCACGCAGTGACGGTGGCCGACACCATAGGCGCGGGCGACACCTTCACCGGCGCCCTGGCCGCAGCGCTGGCGCGCGGCGACGCCCTGGCCGAAGCCGTGCGCCACGCCAATGCGGCGGGTGCGCTGTCGGTGCGCGGGCACGGCGCCATCGCCGGCATGCCGCAGCGTGCGGAGGTGCTGGCCTTGCTGGAGCAGGAACTGGGAATTTTGAAGAAAAGTGCCTGAAGCCCAGGTGCAGCCTGGGCTACTAGCTACCATTTACATAGCACTCGCTACAAACGACGGCGCCCGGCGTGGTAGCGCCCGGTGCCACGCGTAAGCACCACGTCGCCCGCCACCACGTCGCCCGGCTCGTATTCAGGCTGGCCCGCAATGCGCGCGTAGAGCGGGCCAAAGTCGATCTTGGCCAGCTCCAGCAAATCCTCCAGCCGGTCCAGCACAAAGTAGCTCTCTTGAAAGTCGTCGATGCGGTAGCGCGTGCGCATGACCCGCTCCAGCTCAAAGCCAATGCGGTTGGGCGAGGCATCGTCCAGCGCAAACACGCTCTCGGTATAGGACGACGCAATGCCCGAGCCATAAATGCGCAGCCCATCGGCCTGCTGCACCAGCCCAAATTCCACCGTGTACCAGTAGACCCGCGCCAATTGCGGCAACACGCCCAGTTGCTGCGCGCGCCGCCCGCCCTGGCCATAGGCCTGCACAAAGTCGGCGATCACCGGGTTCATCAGCATCGGCACATGGCCGAACACGTCGTGGAAGACGTCGGGCTCTTCCAGGTAATCCAGCTGCTGCGGCGTGCGGATGAACTGGCCTGCGGGGAAGCGGCGGTTGGCCAGGTGGTCGAAGAACACCTCGTCGGGCACCAGCCCGGGCACCGCCACGATTTGCCAGCCGGTGTGGCGCATCAGCACTTCGCTCAACTGCTCGAAGTTGGGAATCTGGTCCGCCCCGATGGGCAGCGTGCGCATGCCCTCGACAAACGCCTCGCAGGCCCGGCCCGGCAGCAGCCCGCTCTGCCGCTCGAACAGCGTGCGCCACGTGGCGTGCTCCTGCGGCGTGTAGCGCGCCCAGCCCTGGTCGATGGTCCAGTCCGCCCGCTCGGGCCGACCGGCCTCGCCAGCGGCGGCGCCGTGCAATGCGGCGGGGGTTGTCTCCAATGTGGCGGCCATGCGGCATTCCTGTGTGGCGTTGTGTGGTGCCACTCTAGTCGCGTGGGGAGGCAGGTTGGGTGCAAGTTGTGGCAACCGAGGCTATGTCAGCGCAGGTTTGCTGCGCCAAGACAGTTGGTGAAGTAGCGAAAGCGCAAGAATGGTCGTCCATTCGGGAGTGCACGGCCTTTAACAGGCATTCCCCGAGCAGTTAGCAGCTGTATCAACCCGAAAAATCGCATACATTGGCCCCGCGATTTTTAAGGAGCGACTGCTGTAGCCCAGTCCGACCCATCCAATATGGGAAATTTTATGAATATCAGTTCCTGCTCTCCCCCAATGTTGCCAGCGGGTACACCTACCCAGATGCGAGCGGCGCGCGGACGGTCTCGCGCGATCGGTCTTATTTCCTTGTGCTTGGCCGCGCTCGGCGCGCTTCCTTGGGCAGCCTATGCGCAGACAACGTTCGACTTCTCCACCGGCTGGACAGGCACAGGGGCGAACGTGACTTACCAGACGACGCCGTTCACGACGACGAGTAAGGGCACGCCGTTCACACTGCAAGCGCCAAGCGGCTCTGGCATGTACCGGCTGGTGCCAGTGTCCAGCACTGTGAATGGTGCTGCTGCCGCAGACGCTGCGCTTGCACTAACCAGCGGAACCGTAGATGCGCTTCTCAATCACAACCCGAATTTTTCCGGCAGCGTCACCAACTTCTCGGTTTTGTCGCAGACCATGACTTTGAACGCCGGGACGTATTCTTTTGCATGGGCTCTGAATGTCACCGATCCCGGCTTCAACGACGGTGCCCTGTTTTCTATTTCCGGAAGCGGCATGCAATACATTGAGTCGCTGGCCCGGGCAGGTGGCCCGGGTGACACGACCGGGCCATCGCCAAATACCTACGTGGCTTATAACTACGATCCGGCCATGGGAGTTACACCTTGGCTGACGACTACCTTCAATATCGCCACAACCGGCACCTACCGTGTCAGCTTTGCCACTTACAACTGGGGCGATCAAGCGGTTCCCCCGAACTTCTTCGTCGCCAGTACGCCGGGCACTTACACGGGCAATGCCTTGGCAGGCACCAACGCCCCGCCGCCTGTAACCGCGTCGAACAACAGTATTCCTACGCTCAGCGAATGGGGCCTGATCATCTTGTCTTTGCTGATGGCGATGTTCGGTGCTGTGTACGCTCGAAAGCGCAGTTGATCGCCCGTTCTTTTGATTTTTCGAGCCCGCTGTGAGCGGGCTTTTTTTCGCCTTCTCGAACGCTCAACTGGCGCTTCCAACGCTTACCAGGCTGCTGAAATACCCAACGCGAATGCGTGGCGCATCGCTCGGGCTGTTTGAATTGTCATCTCGCCCTTTCGCATCGTGAACTCCTGGCTCTCTTCGAGGCTGATTTCATCGTTTTGAGCCCGTTTCCCCGCGCTTTTCATCTCTCACGCTGTTTGCAGGCGGATTTGTCCCAGCCTGCGCATGCGTGTGAGGTTGTAGGCGGCCATCGTCAGCACAAAAATCTGATCCACGCGCTGGAGTCCACGCACCATGACTTGGCGAATGCGTCCCACCGTCTTGGCCCAGCCAAAGCCTTGCTCGATGAGTTTTCTCTTCTGCGCCGAGATGGCATACCCCGCACTGGCGGCAATCGTGTCCGGCACCGCCGAGCGACGCCCCGCTTGCGCAGGGTGAACAGGCTTTCGGTGAAGGTGTCGGCTCCGCGCATGGTGTGGACTTTGGATCGCTCAAGGAATAGATGTCAGCATACGGCCCCACCGGGGCCTGCTTGGAACAACGCGGAGGTATTTCAGCAGCCTGTTATGCGGCACCGGGTTCAGGACCTGCGGTCGGCCCACATTTGATTTTCCTGGACGGCAATGCTCCGGGAATTTCCTGTAGCTTGTGCAAACCGTATTAGCCTATCCATCGACTCTTCGTAAGCCATTGCTCACTTCAAACAAAACGCCAATACCTATGAAGCTTTTGGCAAAATGATCGCTTAACAAAAACACAAGGATGCACCAACCATGTGGTTCCGTTTCTTGCAGCCCCTGATCATCGGCTTATCGGTAGCAGCTGTCACTTTTATTGCCTGCCTTGCGTTATCGCAGTTTTTCTTTGCGCTCCTGCCACTCAAAAGCCAGGGGAGACTTGGGATAGATATTTATTCCTTGTTCGCAGTCCTTATGCTTTTCTGCCCATCTTTTTCTGCAGGATATGTAGCAAGAAAGAATGGCGCATTTTATGGAATCCTTTTATCCGGTATACCCATGCTCCTGTTGTCCTTGGTTAACTATGGATTCCCAATAGGCTTCTACATAATGTTTATTTCACTAGCCGTCGTGGGCGGCCATTGCGGGCAACTTTTGGCATTAAGAAAACGTCTATCCTGATATCCGGCCCAAGCCAAAACCACAAGCTCCAATCACCATGCCCAGCCCTGTAGTAATACGCCCCATCCAGCCAACTGACCTCCATGCCTGGCAACCGCTCTGGGATGGCTACAACGCCTTTTATGGCCGCGAGGGCGATACCGCCTTGGCAGCAGAGATCACAGCGGCAACATGGACGCGCTTCTTCGACCCGAATGAACCCGTCTTCGCGCTGGTGGCCGAGTCAGATGGCCAGTTGCTAGGGCTCACGCACTACCTGTTCCACCGCAGCACCACGCGGATCGAGCTCACCTGCTATTTGCAAGACCTGTTCACCGCGCCCGATGCACGGGGCCGTGGAGTTGGTCGATCGCTGATCGAGGGCGTGTACCAGGCAGCAAAGGCGGCAGGAATCAAGCGGGTCTATTGGCAAACCCACGAGACGAACGCTGCTGGCCGCATGCTTTACGACAAGGTGGCCAAGCATGCGGGGTTCATCATCTACGGGCATGACGTATGAGGGGCGCACGCCTCCTGCCAGCAGCCGCGCCGCAATTGCCTTGCGATCCTGGACGCCAGAAATGAACCCCTCGCCCATCTCACCGCATCTGCCCAAAGGCCTGTGGGCACTTGCAGCGCTGTACTGCATTGCCAGCCTGATTCACTTCGCCCACAACGCCGAATACATCGCGTTCTACCCCAACATGCCGGGCTGGCTCACGAGAGAGCAGGTCTACCTTGTGTGGCTGGCGATTAGCGGCTTCGGAGTCGTTGGCATCGCCCTCGCCGCAGTAGGTTGGCGCATGGCTGCCGCCGCATCCCTTGCCGCCTATGGCGCATTCGGTCTTGATGGGCTGGGCCACTACGCGCTGGCGCTGTGTTCAGAGCACAGCCTTGCCATGAACCTGACCATAGGCTTCGAGGCGGTCACGGGCGTGCTGCTGGCCATTGCGGCATGCTGGTGCGTTGCGCGGCAGGCGCGGTTCAGGTTCTGGCGCGTGGGCGCCTGAGTTTTTCATCGAGCGGCCCCACCCAAGGCTGGCCGCCTCCATCAAACCTTGAGTCACCCCGGACTAGCCATGAAAAAAACCGCTCTTGAGATCTACGCGCTCCTCGTCTGTTTTGTGACGGTGATCTGCTTCGCGATCGCCTTCGGCCTTGCGGCTTATGGACTGGTCGGGATTGCCAGCCCCAGCTTCACGATGTCATCGTTCACCTATGCGCAGTACCAAACGAACGACGCGTTCTGGAATGTGCACAGCGGCCCTGCCCCCTCTCGCCGGGGCACCGATGACACGCCCAAGGAACGTCCGAATGAAGCAGCGCTGACGAAGCAGCGTGAGGCAGCGTACGACAGGGCACTCTCAAGCGAGCGCCGCGACAACCTTCAGTCGGTCGTCAAGTCGCTCATCGTCATATTCATCGACGTGATCTTGGGACATCCTGCAAAACTCCCCCGCGCATCTGGATGCGCCCGTTTGTTCAGGCATGCTCGGCGCCCATGAAGCAAGCCGGCCTGGACCTGAACCTGAGCACGAAGAAGACCCGCAAGCAGGTGTTCCTGCAGGAGATGGACCAGGTGGTGCCGTGGGCGTCCTTGGTCGATCTCATCGCCCCGTACTACAGCGAAGGACGCACAGGCCGCCCGCCCTTTGCCTTGGAGACCATGCTGCGGCTGCACTTCATCCAGCAATGGTTCAGCCTGTCGGACCAGGCGATGGAAGAGGCCCTCTTCGATATCCCCCTGTACCGAGAGTTCGCGGGCCTGGACGCCCATGGTCGCCTGCCCGATGAAAGCACCATCCTGCGCTTTCGCCACCGGCTGGAGCGCCACAAGCTGGCCGAACAGATCCTGATCACCGTCAACACCCTGCTGGAGAGCAAAGGCCTGTTGCTCAAGGAAGGCACGGCCGTCGACGCCACGCTGATCCCAGCCCCCAGCTCCACCAAGAACAAAGACAAAGCACGCGACCCCGAGATGCACTCGAGCAAGAAGGGAAATCAGTGGCACTTCGGTATGAAGGCCCACATCGGGGTAGATGCAGACTCTGGCCTGGTCCACACCGTGCGCGGCAGCTCCGGCCACGTGGGCGACGTCACCGAAGGCAACAGCCTGCTGCACGGACAGGAAACAGACGCCTTCGGGGACGCTGGCTACCAGGGGATCGGCAAGCGCCCGGATGCCAAGGACAGCGTCACCTGGCACATCGCCATGAAGCCAGGCAAGCGCAAGAAGCTGAGCAAAGACAAGGTATCCGATGTACTGGTCCACCAGCTCGAAAAGCTCAAGGCCGGCATCCGCGCCAAGGTGGAACACCCGTTCCGGGTCATCAAGCGCCAGTTCGCCTACACCAAGGTGCGCTACCGGGGGCTGAAGAAAAACACGCAGCAGTTGCACACGCTGTTCGCCCTGTCCAACCTGTGGATGGCGCGCTACCGGCTGATGGGGTGAAGGATTGAGGGGATCGGTGCGCCTGTGTGGTGCGGGGGAGGGTCAAAAAGGCCCTGGATGCACCGGAAAGCAGGCGGCAGACCCTTCTGAGAGGGGCATGCGCCCCTGGAATCCACGATTGAGATCACGCGTAGGGGATGTCACATTGCAAATCGTGTTTTGCAGGACATCCCTTGCTTCTCTTGCATGGGCGGATAGTCCGGCGCGAGCGCAGAAGCGCGGCCTGAGGCCGCCGCAAACCCCGCTCAATCCATCTTCACATTCGCGTTCTTCACCACCTGCGCCATGCGCGCCAGCTCGCTGCGGAAGAAGGCCGCAGTGGCCTCGGGCGGCGTGGCCTTGATGGTGTAGCCCTGGGCGATCAGCGCGTCGCGCGCCTCGGGCATGGCCACGGCGGCCTTGAAGCCTTCGTACAGGCGCGTGACCTCGGCCTGCGACAGGCCGGCCGGGCCGATGGCGGCGATCCAGCCTTCCAGGGCGTAGTGCGGCAGGCCCTGCTCGGCAATGGTGGGCACATCGGGCAGCGAGGACACGCGGGTGGTGGTGGTGACGCCCAGCGCCCGCAGCGCACCGGATTTGATGTGCGGCGCGGCCGGTGCCACGGCCACCACGGCGAGCTGTACCTGGCCGCCCAGCACGTCATTCATCAGCGGGCCCATGCCGCGGTAGGGTATGTGCTTGATCTCGACCTGGGCCTCGCTCACGAACATCTCTGCGCCCAAATGCAGGATGGTGCCGTTGCCGGATGAACCGTAGTTGAGTACGCCGGGTTTGGCCTTGGCCAGCGCGATCAGCTCTTGCACATTCTTGGCCGACAGCGAGGGGTTGGCCACCAGCACGAAGGGCGTGGCGCCAATCACGGTGATGGGCGTGATGTCGGCAATGGCGTCGAACGGTATGGACTTGTAGACGCTGGGGTTCACCACGTGGTTGTTGGAGACGATGCCTATGGTCTGCCCGTCCTTGGCCGCGCGCACGATCTGCGCGGTGCCGGTGATGCCGCCGGCGCCGGGCAGGTTCTCTATCACCACCGGCTGGCCCAGCGCCTTGGACACGCTGTTGCTGATGGCGCGCATGGCGCCATCAGCGCCCGAGCCCGCCGACAGCGGCATGATGACCCGCAGCGGTTTGTCGCCAAGCTGCGCCAGCACGCTAGCGGGCGCCGTCAGCGCGCTGGCAGCCAGGGTGGCGAAGGCGCGGCGGCCCAGGGTGGGAGTGAAGAAGGTGCGCATGGTGTTTGTCTCGTCATCGTTATGGGGAAAGCGGCGTACCAGATCCCGTTCGGGCTGAGCTTGTCGAAGCCCTTCTGCAGGCTTCCTTCGACAGGCTCAAGGCGAACGGGTTTTCATCTTTGGACACAAAGCCGGATCACGCCGCGGCAGCGCTCCCGTGCAGCGCGGCGATGCCTGCGGCGTCATAGCCCAGTCCGGCCAGCAGCTCTTGCGTGTGCTCGCCCAGCGTGGGCGGCTGCAGGCGCACGCCCAGGCGCTGGCCGGCCATGTTGAAGGGCAGCAGCGCGGCCCGGGCGGTTTCGCCGGCGCGCTCGCCGTCGGGCAGGCGGATGTCGGCCAGGCCGCCGGTGGCGCGCAGGTGCGGGTCGTCAAACAGCTCTTCTGGCCGGGCGATGGGCGCAAACGGCAGGCCGCGCGCCTCGAAGGTGGCGGATAGTTCTTCTACCGTGAACGCCGCCAACCGCGCCCGCAGCGTGGGCAGCAAGGTGGCACGTGCGTGCACTCGCAGGTTGTTGGTGGCCAGCGCCGGGTCGGCCTTCAAGTCGGCAAAGCCAAAGGCGTCGCAGAAGATGGCCCATTGCGCGTCGCTCACCGCCGCCAGAAATATCTGGCCACCGTCTTTCACCGTGAACACGTCATACACGGCCCAGGCCGAGATGCGATCCGGCATGGGCGCGGCCGCCTGGCCGGTGATGGCGTACTGCAGCATGTGCTGGCCCACCAGAAACACGTTGTTCTCGAACAGCGCGGACTGCACCTCTTGCCCTGCGCCGGTCGTCATGCGCTGCATCAGCGCGCCCAAGGCGCCGATGGCGCCGAACATGCCGCCCATGATGTCGTTCACGCTGGTGCCCGCGCGCAGCGGGTCGCCGGGGCGGCCTGTCATGTAGGCCAAGCCGCCCATCATCTGCACCACCTCATCCAATGCGGTGCGGTGCTCATACGGGCCGGGCAAAAAGCCCTTGTGGCTGACGTAGACCACACGCGGGTTGACCTGGCTCAGGGCGGCGTAATCCAGCCCGTACTTGGCCATGGTGCCGGGCTTGAAGTTCTCGGCCACCACGTCGGCCGTGCCGCACAAACGGTGCGCCACCTCCAGCCCGCCGGGGGTGCGCAGGTCCAGCGCAATGCTTTTCTTGTTGCGGTTGAACATGGGGAAGAAGCCCGCGCCCGCGCCCAGCAGGTGGCGGGTGCGGTCGCCGTCTATGGGCTCGACCTTGATGACCTCTGCCCCCATGTCAGCCAGCACCATGCCGCAGGTCGGGCCCATGACCATGTGGGTGAATTCGACGACGCGTATGCCCTCCAGCGGCAAGCGGTGCGGGGAGGCGGAAGGGGCGGCGGCAGCAGTGGTGGTGGTCATGCGCAGGTAGCAGGTTCAGTCAGAGAGTGGGAGGCCGGCAGAAAGGTCTTGGGGAAGCCGGCGCGCCAGAGTGTGCCCTGCAATGTTTCGCCCTCCAGCCAGCCAGCGATGCGCTGGCGCAGCGCCAGCAGCGCGGGCAGGTCCAGGCCGGTGGCCACGCCCATGCTCTCCAGCATGAAGGCCAGGTCTTCGGTGTTGACGTTGCCGCTGGCGCCGGGCGCATGCGGGCAGCCGCCGATGCCGGCCAGGCAGGCGTCGAAGCGCTGCACACCCACCTCCAGCGCCGCATAGGCATTGGCCAGCCCCATGCCGCGCGTGTCGTGGAAGTGCGCGCACCAGAGCCGCTCGCCCGCGATGCGGCGCGCCGCTTCGAACAGGTCGCGCACGGCGCCGGGGTTGGCATAGCCCACGGTGTCGGCCAGGCTCACGCGGTCGGCGCCGGCGTCGAGCAGGCCTTGCAGGCAGCGCAGCACCTCGGCCGGCGCCACCTCGCCTTGCAGCGTGCAGCCAAAGGCGGTACCGATGCCGCCATCGATCAGGGTTTTGGAGCCCGCAGCGTCGCGCGCGGCGCGGATGCGGCCAACCTCGGCAATCACCTCGTCCGGCGTCTTGCGCAGGTTGGCCAGGCTGTGGGCATGGCTGGCCGACAGCGGCACGACGATGGCGTCGGCACCCTGGGCAATGGCCAGCTCTGCCCCCTTCAGGTTGGGCACCAGCACCGAGGCAAACAGGCCGGGCAGCGTCTGGGCCTCGGCCAGGATGGCGGCGGTATCGGCCAGTTGCGGCAACAGGCGCGCGGGGACGAAGGAGCCCACCTCGATCTCGCGCAGGCCGGCCGCGTAAGCGTCGTGCAGCCAGGCGATCTTGTGCGCGGTCGGCACCACGCGGGCAATGCTTTGCAGGCCGTCGCGCAGGCCGACCTCCCGCAGGATGGCGCGGCGCGGGCGCGCGGCGGGGGCGCTGGAAGGCAGGCTCATGTCTTGTTGTCTCCGTGGGAACGGACACCAGTTTAGGTATTCCCGATGGATTCAGAAAATCAATCTCGGAAGGTTTAGGATTCCAATCCGGAACACCTAAACATCCACAACATTCTCCAAGCCCACAGCGCCCGGACCTGCGCAATCCGCACCAGGAACACCGTGGAACCGGCTTTGCCGGGCCACTGGTGTTGCCCCCGGCAGGGGGTTGGCGGCCACACGCAGTGGGCAAGCCTGGGGGCGAGCGATATACATGCGTGATCTGGACCTGACCAGCCTGCGGCTTTTTGCGGCGGTATGCGAAACCGGCAATATCGCCCGCGCCGGCGAGCAGCAGCGCATTGCCGGCTCGGCCATCAGCAAGCGGCTGGCGCAGCTGGAGCACAGCGTGGGCACGCCGCTGCTGCTGCGCAAGCGGCGTGGCGTGGTGCCCACGCCGGCGGGCGAAACCCTGCTGGAGCACACCCGCGCCATGCTGGCCGGCATGGACCGCATCGAGCGCGACATGGCCGCCTATGCCACGGGAGTGCGCGGCCAGGTGCGGGTGCTGGCCACCGCATCGGTGCTGGCCGAATCCCTGGCCGATGACGTGGCCGCCTTTTTGCAGCTACCAGCACACCGCGACATCCAGGTCCACATGGAAGAACAGGTCAGCCCGGGCGTGGTGCGCGGCATCCGCGAGGGCAGCGCATCGCTTGGCATCTGCTGGGACGCGGCCGACCTGCAAGGCCTGCAGGCGCGCAGCTACCGCCGCGACCACCTGGCCATCGTCACCTACCCGGGCCACCCGGTGGCGCAGCGCGAGCGCCTGTTTTTTGCCGAGGCGCTGGACTACGAGTTTGTCGGCATGCCGGCGCTGAGTGCCGTGCAAGTGGTGCTGCAGCGCGCCGCCGCCATCGCCGGGCGGCCGCTGGTGCACCGCATGCTGGTGTCCAACTTTGACGCCGCGCTGCGCGTGGTGCGCGCCAAGCTGGCGATCAGCATCGTGCCGGTGGAGGTGGCCGAACCCTATGCCTCCACCTACGGCCTGCGCGTAGTGCCGCTGACCGACGACTGGGCCAGCCGGCGCTTTGCGATCTGCTTCAGGGATTTGCAGACGCTGCCGCCGGCGGCGGCGCTGCTGTTGGCGCATCTGGAATCAGTCGTCGAAGGCGCACCTTCGAGATAGCGCGCCTACCAGTTGTTGTCCTTTGGCTCTGCCGCTTTCGGAGCGTCAGCAGCGACTTCCTTCTGCGCCTTGCGTTCTGCCCGCGGTGCCGGCGCATTGGACTTGGCCGTGGGTTGCCGTGGCGGCGCTAGCTCGCTTTGCGCCACCTGCGCTGCGGGCGCCACCTGGGCAAGTTGCGCGCGCAGTTCGATAGCGCCTGGCGTGAAGGTCTTGCCTGCAAGGGCGGCTCCGCCCTCCTCCAGCGTCCCGTACGAGGTCTGCGAAGACACCCGGTCCACGCGGATGGTGCCTGCAGGCACTTCGTTGCGACCCAACGAGCGTCCCGTCTGGGGATCCTTCAACTCCTCCCCAAGGAACACCGCCTTCCAGCGTTGTCCCACCTGCAGGGACTCGCCCCCCTGGCTCAGGACCACCTGGTCGCCATTCAGCGCGACCACGGATACCGGGAATATCTCTGTGACGATGGCGCTGCCGATCCGGCCGGAGAGCGAATCCATCATCTCCGCAGCCATGTTCTTGCCATCGATCACGCGCGGCATGGTGCTGGGATCAGCAGACGCGAGCTTGTGCTCGAAGCTGTCGGACATGACGACCTCACCCGTCGTTGCATTCAGCAGCCGCAACGTGATGCGCCCACCGCCGGAGTATGAGACCAGCTCACGGTCGGACATGCGCAGCTTGCGGACCGACTTCGGGTACTCAAAGCGCTCGATCGTCGGGATCAGCAGCAGATCCGTAGCCAATTGCTGGCCGATGCGCGCCGTATCTTGCACGCGGACGTTGCCACTATTGATGTGATCGATCTCCGCCTGGATATCGCTTCCGAACTCACGGTCCAGCACGATGAAGCGCTTGGTCTGGGTCAGGATGTCGGAGAGACGGGCACGCACTGCACGCGCAACCTCGTCGGCCGGCACTGCGTTGTCACCCACCGGGTAGCCCTTGGCCAGCGTCTTGGGAAGGACAACCACGATCTTGGGCCGCCCTTGCTCCTCAGGCGCGCGGTACTGGGCGATGTCGGCGCGTATGCGCACCTTCCAGTAGCTCCGCATCTTGCGGGAGGTCACGTCGGACGAGTAGGAGCTCGGACCTTGGCGGACATCGAGTTTGGCGCTCTCGCTGTAGACGGCCGAGCCGGAGTACGAACCCGAAGCGCTGACACTGGCGTCGCCGACGCGCGCGCGCTCGTCTGCACTGGCCTTGGCGTTTGTGGAGCCGTCGGAGGATGCCGAAGAGGAATAGCTGAAGCCGCCATCGCTCGCGCGCACCTTGGAGATGAGTTCCTCATCAACCTTGTCGATCTCCTCTTGCGAGAGCACCTCATAACCCAGGATGAGGCCTTGAGACCCTGCGACCACCTGCTGCATAAAGGCCTCGGTGCGAACGGAAGCCGCATTGCGGCCGTCCACTGTCACGTCCAGACCGCCACGCAGACTCTGCAACTGGCTGGCCACCTTCACGCCATTGACCTGTGCCACTGCCGATTGCAGCGCAGACACCGTGGCGAGTTCCGGGGTACTGCCGACCGCCTCTACCTCGCGACTGACCTTGGCAACACCACCAAAATCCGGCGCGGCGCGCTTTGGGGGTTCCGGCGCAGGTGCCGCCGCCACAGATGGCGCAGAGGCCGGCACCTCGACCGCCGCCTTCTCGGACTCCTTCTCGCCGCAGGCAGACAGCAGAGCCATCGCCAAGGTCACGACACCAACACCTACACGTCTTTGCATATCTGGCTCCGCCATCACTCCGGGTTTGAAAGAATCAGAGAAGGCTGGTCGCGTCGCTGGGGACCTCTACACCGTTGTGCCGGGCGAAGTCGATCGCGCTCTTGAGCGAGTCCGTGAGGTTGGCAGCGCTGGTGGGCAAGCTTTTGACAACGTAGACCCCCGACTGGAGCTTGGGCAGTTGCAGGAGCGAGGCGCTCGACAGGCCGGAGGAGAAGTTCTGGACGTCGCCCCGCATGCCCACGTACTTCTTCGCACCCAGAACCAGCGCCGCCAGGCCTTGGGCGTACTTGGCCTTGGCCTCGCTGTCCTTGAGTGTGGCACCGGCCTTGGTGGCTTCAGCGATCGCTTGTGCGTTCGCGCTGATGGCTTTGTCCTGGCCTTCGATATCGCTCGCGGACATCGAATCGGACGTGGCCGCAGCGTTCACCGACAGGTTCTTGATGCCCAGGGCTTCGGCCATGTAGGTATTGGCGCTCAACACGTCCTTGCCCGCCGCCACGTAGTTGCGCACCAGTTGGTCCTGTTGCCCCGTAAGGTCGGTGCTGGCGCCGCCGCTGGAAGAACCTGCGAGGGATTTGACGGAACCGAGGACGTTGCCGAACTGAGCAAAACCGGCGGTGGGAACAAGCATGGCGACGGAGATCAATGCAGCGATGACGGACTTTTTCATGTCGAATTCTCTAGAGATTGGAAAAGGAGGACGCGGTCAAGCGTGGCAGGTGCGCGCACCCACCACAGATGGAGGAGGTGATGGGGTGGTCAGCGCAGACCCATGGTGGCCATGCGGCTGGAGAGCTCCTGCGCAGCACTGTTGGCCGCCAGCTTCAGTGCATTGCCGCGCGCTTCGTCTTCGGTCGGGCCAACACCTGCGTAGGCGACAGGGCCCACGGCCACGCGCGTACGTGGAATGGGCTTGGTGACGTCCAGGACCTTCGCGTTAACCGTGACCGAGACGCGCAGCAAGCCCGTCTGCGGGTCCTTGTCGGCAAGGCCCACGTCCAGCGTACCCAGCGCGATGTAGGGCACCTGGTTCTCCTTCATCCCTGCGGCGATGGCCTTGAGCGTCTTGGGCTGCAGGTCGTTGCCGGACTTGTAGTCGTTCTCGACATCTGCGACCTTGAACGCAGAGGACTCGACCATGGCAGCTTCGATCACGTCATAGCCCGCTTGCGAGAACTTGGAGACAAAGACCTGGTTCAGGTTGGCACTGGGCAGCAAACGCCAGGTGGATTCGCTCGCGCGCCGCGTCGTGCTGCCGCCGGTCTCCGACGTCACGCTCGACTTCTCGGATGCGTTCACGTTGAGGCTGACTTCGCGCACGGAAGAGTCACTGGTGCTGATCTGCGACCTGCCGATGGACTCGCCTTCCGTGGTCTTATTCTTGAGACCCGCCTGCTGCGTGGCGGAGCCAGAGAACTGGGCGCTGTTGTCCTGCCGCTTGTAGACACGATCGTCGAAGGACTTGACCGAATCAACCTGGCGCGACACGAACACGAAGCTCATGGCCGACTTGTCGCCCTCGGCTGCCTTGCCGATGGAAGACCCAGCCTGGACGGCGTTACGCAGATTGGCCACGTTGAGCGACACACGAACCACGACGGTGTACTGGAAATCCCGCGGATCGTCGGTTTCTGCAATCACCGTGCTGTCCAGGATGTAGCGACCCTGGTCCTCCAGCAGCTTCGTACGAATACCGTCGAAGTTGGCGGACTCCGACTGCCCGGCCTCGGCGTAGTAAGCCTCCACCGCCTTGAGCATCGCTTCCTGCTTGGCCTTCTGCTTGACAGCCGCCGGCACTTCCTTGCGGTCGAAGGTGCCGATGGATTCCTTGTAGTTGATAGAGAACTGACCTTTCGCCTGCTGGATCTGCGCGCCTGCGTGCAAAGCAAACGTCGCCACCATGAGGGCAATGAGGTACCGAATTACTTGCATAGCCTGAACAACTCCCTGGTTTGTGAAATCTGCTGGTCAATTCCCTTGGCGGAAGCAGCGCTCTTGAGCCACTTCTCATCGCCCTTTCCATCAATTACCGCAGCCAACTTGTTGAACGTCAGGTTCAACGCGTCGTAGAAGTGCGGGAAGTCGTCCACGTACCTCTGGCTGGCGGGAATGACCCGGGTTTCGCCGTTCTTGAGCCCCGTATCCAAATAAAGCTTGTTGCTCAGGGGCTCCACGATCCGCATCGTCGAATAAGCGCCATAGACAAAGCTGGTTGCGCCGTTCTCCACCTCGCTGAACTTGATCTTCTTGAAGCCGGAAATCTCGGCGCTGATCTCGTAGTCAGGCTTGGGCAAGGTCAGGTCGAATACCGAGCCGTCAGAGATGCTCATCGACATGGTGTTGCCGATCGCATAGCCTTTGGCATAGGGAACGATGGGAACACCGGCGCGTGCGGACAAGGCCTCACTGATCAGATCGGCGGCCCAGGTTTCTGCGGTCCCGGGCTCGGACTTGAGATAGGCGGGCAGCACCTCTAGCGCTTCGGGCTTGAGCTGCACGTTGGTCACCTGGAGATAGCGCGAGACCTGGGCAGGCAATTCGGCATGCGCCACCCGGTCGGAGAAACGCGCGAGTATTCCGGGCTTGCCGCTCGCACCCACGTAGACCAGCCGCACACGGTCCTGGATCTCACTCTGGGTTGGCGAATGGTCGAAAACGTCGATGTAGGCGAAGCTCAGCGGGTATGCACGCACCACATTCATCGACTTGAAGTCGAAGAACATGGACTGCCCCCGGACGAGCACCATCAGCTTGTACACGCTCCCGAACGGCTCGACGGAGACGGTTTCGTTTCCGATCACCAGCGCGACGGCCAATGCTTGGTCGCGGCCCTTTAGTTCATCGATGCGATCGACGATCTGCAGATGCTGCGGGGCATTGGCCTGAAGTTGTTGAGCGATCAGTTGCCGGATGGGCACGCCGTCAGACATTTGCGCCTGCTCATAGCGCCGCGAGTAGGGAAAGCGCGATGCGATCGTGCTCTGCGCACCAGAGTATGCAAAGCCGGCAAACGCAACTTCTACCTGCTGCGCCAGTACCGTTCGCCAAGGCGCCAGAAATAGCACCAGAAGGATGAGTAAGGCGCCCCATCTGGCCGGCCCATGACATTTGACCGTACGGCCCAGACGTGTGCCCGGAGTGGAGGCCGTCGATATATCCACTTGCTCACCTGCTGCCGAAAAACCCGCAGCAAAACCTATGTCCACGACCCATCTCCCCTTTTTTATGTCTAGTCCATCATAACAATTAGACAGACAAGTGACAATTAAACACATATCAAATCAAAGACCGCTTCCGCGCTCTATCGCTTTGCGGAAATGCGCGCCGATGGCAGTGGTCTTCGCCATGGAAGAGGTACCGCGGAGATGTGTTTTGCACACACAAAAAAAAAGCGACCGCCACTACTGGCAGTCGCTCCTTTTCCGCTTTGATCAGCGGCCGATCAGTCGGCCATCGTCACCCACTCGATCATCGCCGCCCCTACTTCGACTTCACAGCGCCGGCCTTGCGTCCGCGTGAGGCCGGCTTGGCCGGCACGCTTCCTCCGTGCTCGGCCCACCAAGCCATGAGCGCCTCCATCGTCGGGCCCAGCCCACGGGCCTTTTGCGTCATTTCGTACTCGACGCGCGGCGGCACTTCCGCGAACACGGTGCGCGACACCAGGCCGTCTGTCTCTAGCTCACGTAACTGCGCCGTCAGCATGTGCTGAGTGATGCCAGGAATGGCCTTGCGCAGTTCCCCGAAGCGGTAGATCCGCTGGTTGAGCAACCACATGATTTCCAGCTTCCATTTGCCTGACAGCAGGGCAAATGCGCGGCGCATTTCCTCGTGCATGTTGATCCCGGCGTTTTCATTAGTCTGGTTTTTCATACTAAGCACCAATTTTTCATCCTACTTGTCAGTAATTATCTTAGGCGACATCCTTGCTGCATATCGAACTTCAATGCTGATTAGCAAAACGCCATGGCTACTACCTACATCTACTGGATCAGCACCGCGCTGCTGTCGCTGCTGTATTTCGCTTCTGCCTCCATGTACATCGCCAAGGGTGACTTTGTGCGCAAAGCGCAGGCGGATTTGGGCTATTCAGCCCCACTGCTGGTGCCGTTCATGATCGTCATCAAGCTGCTCGGGCCCATTGCAATCCTGTGGCACTTCAACGTGGCGCTCAGCGATCTCGCCTACGCCGGCATCTTCTATCACCTGATCTTGTCCGGCCTGGCGCACCTGGGTGTTCGCAAGCCCAAAGGCGCCACTCCAGCGGCGCTGGGGCTCATCTTCCTGGTCGCCTCCTTCGCGACCCAAAACGCGGCCCGCGAACTTCAATCGCCTTACGCGCCTGCAGCCGCAGCGATCCAGGCGCCCCTCAACTAACGGACATGCATATGACCCGACTCAATGGAAAAGTAGCCATCGTCATGGGCGGCGGCCGAGGTATCGGCCGCGCCACCGCCAGGCTGTTTGCAGCCGAATGCGCGAAGGTGGCGGTTCTCTCGCTGACACAGGCGAATATCGATGCTGTCGTGGCCGACATCGAAGCCGCAGGCGGCACGGCCATCGGCGTTCGCTGCGACGTCCGCGACGCGGATCAGATCAAGGCCGCCGTGGACAAGGTGGCCGCTACCTGGGGTGGCATCGACATCCTGGTGAACAACGCGTTCGATCCGTCTGCGGTGTTTTCCCCTGTGATCGAGCTTTCGGCCGAACAGCTCCAGCGCAACTTCGACATCGGGCCAGTCGCCTACCTGCGGACCATGCAGGCCTGCTACCCGCACCTGAAAGCCAGCGGCGAAGGCCGTGTCATCAATCTGGGCTCGGCAGGCGGCCTGCTCGGCATGGTGGGGTATGCGCCCTATGGCATGGCAAAGGAGGCAGTCCGCGCCCTGACACGCGTCGCCGCGCGTGAATGGGGCGCCGACAAGATCACCGTCAACAACGTCATGCCGATTGCCGACACCTTTGGCAGCGACAGGCCACCCTTGCCCAACGTGTTCGATCGCAATGGATCGCCCGAAGAGGACATTGCGCCGGTGATTCTGTTCCTCGCCACCAAGGATGCGCAGTTCATCACCGGCTACAGCCTCACGCCCGATGGCGGGATGGTCATTGACGCCGCGCGCTGAACTCGCGCGCTGGCTTGGGCAAAGCGATGTTCCAAAGCTGCTCATACGGGCTGAGCCTGGCTATCTCTTGGCCAATCGCCTGTACGACGTCGCCAAAGTTTGCGCGGCTAGGCCGCGCAAAAACTGGGGGGGTCTATCTCACGCGGCCAGCGCGCGCATCTCCGCGATGAGATCCGCCTTGCCCTCAAAGCCAATGCCCGGCAGCGGCGGCAGGGTGACGTAGCCGTCTTGCACCTTCACCCCATCGGGGAAACCGCCGTAGGGCTGGAACAGATCGGGGTAGCTTTCATTGCCGCCCAGGCCCAGGCCAGCGGCGATGGCCAATGACATCTGGTGGCCGCCGTGCGGGATGCAGCGGCTGGGGGACCAGCCGTATTCCTTGAGCATGTCCAGCGTGCGCAGGTACTCGACCAGGCCGTAGCTCAAGGCGCAGTCGAACTGCAGCCAGTCGCGGTCCTTGTGCATGCCGCCGTGGCGGATCAGGTTGCGGGCGTCCTGCATGGAGAACAGGTTTTCTCCCGTGGCCATGGGGCCCTTGTAGACCTCGCCCAGCTTGGCCTGCAGCTCGTAGTCGAGCGGGTCGCCGGCTTCCTCGTACCAGAACAGCGGGTACTGCGACAGCGCCTTGCCGTAATCGATGGCGGTCTGCAGGTCGAAACGGCCATTGGCATCCACCGCCAGTTGCTGGCCGGGGCCGAGGATCTTCAGCACGGACTCGATGCGCTCGCAATCTTCGGCCAGCGTGGCGCCGCCGATCTTCATCTTGACCACCGAGTAGCCACGCGCGAGGTAGCTCTCCATCTCTTTCTTCAGCCCATCCAGGCCCTTGCCCGGGTAGTAGTAGCCGCCAGCGGCGTAGACAAAGACGCGCGGGTTGGCCGTGCCGTTGCCATAGCGCTCGGCCAGCAGTTGGTACAGCGGCTTGCCGGCGATCTTGGCGGTGGCGTCCCACACGGCCATGTCGATGGTGCCGACCGCCACCGAACGCTCGCCGTGGCCGCCGGGCTTTTCGTTGATCATCATGCGGGCCCAGATCTTGTGCGGATCGAGGTTGTCGCCGCTGTCGTCCAGCAGGCTGGCCGGCTCGGCCTCCAGCAGGCGCGGCAGAAAGCGCTCGCGGATCAGGCCGCCTTGGCCATAACGGCCGTTGGAGTTGAAGCCGTAGCCCACCACCGGCTTGCCGTCGCGGATCACGTCGGTGACGACGGCCACCAGGCTCAGCGTCATCTTCGAGAAATCAATGTAGGCGTTGCGGATGTCCGACTTGATCGGGCGGGTGGATTCGCGGATGTCGACGATCTTCATGGTCTTGGCTTTGCAGGATGGCAGTGAGGAATTAGTGAGGCAGCGACGATCCGCCGCAGATGGCGATGTCCTGCCCGGTGATGGCTGCCGCTGGTGGCGACAGCAGGTAGCCGACCAGCGCCGCGATTTCTGCGGGCTGGATCAGACGGCCGATGGGTGGCAGGCGCGGCGCGCTGCCGGCGCGGGCCGGGTCTTGCAGCATGCCGGTGGCCGTGGCCGCGGGCGAGACGACGTTGACGGTGACGCCCTGCCCCGCCACCTCGGCCGCCCAACTGCGCGCCAGCGCGATCAGCGCCGCCTTGGTGGCCGCGTACTGGCCGCGCCCGGGCATGCCCTGGGCCACGCGGCTGCCGATAAACACTACGCGCCCCGTGCCGCGCGCGGCCATGGCCGGCACGATGGCATCGGCCAGGCGCGTGGCGGCGTCCACATGCAGGCGCCACATCAGCTCGCCACCGGCGTGGTCCAGACTGCCGAGCGGGCCCACGCGCAGCACGCCGGCGGCATGCACCAGCGCATCCACGTCGGCCAGTTGCGCGGCGGCGCGGGCAATGTCGGCGCCCTGGCTGAGGTCCACCTGCACATGCTGGAAGGCCGCCTGTGTGATGGCAGGCGCGGACACATCCAGCCCACTCACGCGCCAGCCATCGGCCAGCAGCGCTTCGGCAATGGCGCGGCCTATGCCGGAGCTGCTGCCGGTGACCACAGCATGCCGCATGCCAGTACTCACGCTTCCCCCTTCGCGGAACACCGCGGAACCGGCTTTGCCGGGCCGCTGGTGTTGCCCCCTGCAAGGGGGTTGGCGAAGCGACACGAAGTGCGCGAAGACTGGGGGTGTACCCGCCTACTCGACATGGATTTTTCCTTCGGTGATGATTTTTTGCGCGCGTTCCATATCACTGGCCTGGAACTTCACGAAGTCCTGCACGCTGCCCGGCGTGAGCAGCAAGCCTTGCTCCTGCAGCTTGTCCTTCATGTCGGTGGCCAGGGCCTTGTTGACTTCGGTGTTGAGCCTGGCCGTGACATCGGCCGGCAGCTTGGCCGGGCCCCACAGGCCGTACCAGCTGTAGAACTCGTAGCCGGGAATGGTCTCGCCCACGGTGGGCACATCCGGCAGGTTGGGCGCACGCGTGGCCGAGGTGACGGCCACCACGCGCAGCAGGCCGCTCTTGTGGTACTGCAGCGATCCCAGGATGGGGTCGATAAAGCCGTCGATCTGCCCGCCGATCAAATCCTGAAAGGCCGGCGCCGTGCCCTTGTAGGGCACGATCAGGTAGTCCAGCTTGCCGGCGCGCTTGAGCAGCTCGGTAGACAAATGCCCGGCTGAGCCGATCGAGCCAACCGCAAAAGTCATCTTGCCCGGGTTGGCCTGCGCGTAGCTGATGAGCGACTTGATGTCGGTCACCGGCAGGTTCTTGTTGATGGACACCGACAGCGGCGCCTTGGCCACCAGCGCCACCGGCGTGAAGTCTTTCACCACGCCGTAGGGCACCGACTTCATGGTCATGGGCGCGGTGACAAAGGTCGATGCGTTGAACAGCAGCGTGTAGCCATCGGCCGGCGCCTTGGACACCACGTCGGCGCCGATGATGCCGTTGCCGCCCGGGCGGTTTTCGATGATGAAGCTCTGGCCGGTCTGCTCGCCCAGCTTCTGCGCCAGCAGGCGCCCCACGGTGTCCAGCGTGCCGCCCGGCGGGAACGGGATGATGACCCGCACCGGCCGATGCGGGTAGGCCTGGGCCCGCGCCGCCAAAGGCATGAACGCTACCAAAAGTAGAGCTATAAGCCCAGGCAGCACCTGGGCCAGAGCCACTTTTCTCTTAAAAAACCTGCTGCACCGGTGGATCGCTTGCATGGCCGTGTCTCCTGTTATTTTTTTGGATGCGTGCTCAGCGCTGCGGCAAGCCAGCGTGGCGCAGCGCGGCGCGCAGGGCATCCATCTCTTTGGCGGTGGGCGCCTCGGTCGGTGGGCGCACGGTGGCGTCGTCCAGCACACGGGCCAGGTACATGCCGCCCTTCATGCGCGCATGCGCTTCGCCGGTGGGCTCGCCGCCGCCGTAGACGGCATCTTTCAGCGGCGTGATCAGGGCTTGCACCTCGATCGCCTTCTTCAGGTCACCGGCCTTCACCGCGTTCCACAAATCGATGATGAGTTGCGGGATGAAGGTGGCAAAGCCCACCAGCGCGCCGTCCACGCCCTGCACCATCGAGGCCAGCAGGTATTCGTCGTGGCAGGTGAGGATGGCTTTGCTGGCGTCGGCCTCGCGGATCGCCTGGATGTCGCGGGCGTATTTGTTCATGTCGCGCTGGCCGACCTTGAAGGCCTGCAGGTAAGGCAGGCGCGCCAGTTCGGCCAGCAGTTGCGACGAGTAAGAGGCGCGCGTCCATGCGGGGTAGACGTGGCAGACCAGGTCCAGCTCGGGCGCGGCTTGGTGGATGGCCTCGAAATACTGCAGCGCATGGCCGGGCGTGAAGCCAAAACGCAGCCAGTGGTGCGGCGGCATCACGTCCAGCGCGGCGGCGCCGGCGGCCTTTGCCATGCGTGCGTGTTCGGCGGCCTCGGCCAGGCCCTCGCAGACGATGGACGAGATCACCGGCATGCGGCCCTTCAGCTCATCCGCCACGATGCGGGTGACCTCGGCGCGCTCGGTGGGCGTGAGCGAAAACACTTCGCCGGTGTGGCCATTGGTCATGACCGCCACCACGCCCTCGTGGCCGGCAAGCCAGGAGGCGAGCTTGCGCAGCGCGGGCTCGTCAATGCGGTGGTCAGGCGTGAAGGGGCAGGAAATGGCGGGGATGATCCCGCGATAATTCGCGATGGCAGGCATGCTGTCTCCGGGTGTCAGGTGATACGCAGGCCGCATGATTCCCCGGTGGAGACAGCCGGTCCAATACTCGAATCGCATACATCTATCGCATGGGCCCCGGCAACCGACCGCTAGACCTCGAATGGCTTGAAGACTTCCTGGCGCTGGCCGACAGCGGCAGCTTCTCGCGCGCGGCAGAGGCCCGCGCCATCGCCCAGCCCGCCTTCAGCCGCCACATCCGCGGGCTGGAGGATTGGGTCGGCGTAGAGCTGTTTGACCGCAGCGCCCACCCGGCCGCACTCACCGCCGCGGGCAAGCGCTTTCTGCCGCTGCTGGAAGACGTGCTGGCCAGCCTGGAGGCCGCCCGCATCAAGGCCCGCGCCGCGCACGAGCAAGCCGCCGCCAGCCTGCGCTTTGCCGCCACGCATGTGTTGTCGCTGACCTTCTTCCCGCGCTGGCTCAGCGGTGTGGAATCACGGCTCCAGGTGGGCCCGATCCAGATGGTGTCCGACAGCTCGCAGGCCTGCGAAGACCTGATCCTTCAGCGCCGCGTGCAGTTTTTGCTGTGCCACGGCCACCCCGATGTGCCGGGCCGGCTGGACGAAGCGCAGTACCCGGTGCTGCGCCTGAGCGATGACGTGCTGATGCCCGTCACCGCCGCCGACGCGCACGGCCAGCCGCGCCACGCCATAGCCAACGCCGTAAACAACGCCAACACGCCGCTGCCGGTGCTGGCCTACAGCGAGGCCAGCGGCCTGGGCCGCATCATGCGCGCCCGCATGCGCGGCGCCTTTGGCGAGGCGCCCTCCCCGGCCCTGCCCAACGTGAACGTGGTCTTTACCGCCCACCACGCCGTACTGCTCAAGACCATGGCCCTGGAAGGCCGTGGCGTGGCCTGGCTGCCGCGCAGCCTGATCGCAGAAGAGCTGCAGCGCGGACAGTTGGTGGAAGCCGGCGGCGAGCCATGGCAGGTGCCGGTGGAGATCCGCCTGTACCGCCAGCGTGCCGAGATGGCGGCGGCGGCAGAGGCGCTGTGGGCGCTGGCGGGCCAGGGAATCGCAGGCTGAAGGCGCTACCTCAATAGTGCGGAGGTAGTTCGTCGCGCAAGTTTCGCGTGGCGCCGCCACCCTCCGGCATTTGCTGCCGCAACTGGGTGACCTGCAGCACCAGACTGTCGATCTGCTGCTGTTGCCGGTAGATGGTGAGGTTGAGCTGGTCCAGCAGGTCTTCGGTGAAGCTGGCCTTGATTTCGAGGTCGGTCAGGCGCTGGTCGGTGGTGTGGGAAGGGTCCATGGAGCGTATTGGACCGGAAATCCCGCCGCCAGCAGTTAGAGTGCGGGCACAAATCCTGACTACGTCGCCCCTGCTCCCCTCCATGTCCAATCTCGTCGTCCACGGTGGCACGCCTTTGCGCGGTCGCATCACGCCCTCTGCCAACAAGAACGCGGTGCTGCCGATACTCTGCGCCACGCTGCTCACCCGCGAGCCGCTGCGCCTGCACGGCGTGCCCGACATCACCGATGTGCGCAAGATCCTGGAGATCTTCCGCACCCTGGGCAGCGAGGTGCGCATGGACCACGTCAGCGGCACGCTGGAGCTGCACCACCGCAGCACCCACTTTGACGCGGCGCGCCACCGGCTGCCGGAGGAAATGCGCTCTTCCATCATGCTGATACCGCCGCTGCTGGCGCGCTTTGGCATCGCCCGGCTGGAGGACAACATCAAGGGCTGCACGCTGGGCGTGCGCGAGATCGATCCGCATGTGGACGTGTTTCGCCGCTTTGGCGGCCAGGTCGAGCGCGCGGAGGGCTCTTTGCTGGTGCGCTGCGCCGGGCCGCTGACGCCGACCGACCACTGGCTGGACTACGCATCGGTCACCACCACCGAGAACTTCGTGCTGTGCGCGGCGGCTGCAGGCGGCACCTCGACCCTGACCAATGCGGCCTCCGAGCCGCATGTGCAGGAGTTCTGCCGCTTCATGGCGCTGATCGGCGTGCGCATCGAGGGCATGGGCACTTCGCGCCTGACGGTGCATGGCGGCCAGGCGCTGCAGGGCGGCGAGTTCCGGTTCGACGAGGATTTTCATGAGATCACGACCTTCCTGGCACTGGGCGCGATCACCGGCGGCGACGTCGTGGTGCGCAACAGCGCGCCCGAGAACTTTCCGCTGATTGACCGCACCTTTGCCAAGTTTGGCGTACAGATCACGCACGAAGACGGCTGGTCGCGCGCCCACTGCCCCGGCCCGCTGCAGGTGCAGACGCCCTTCACCAGCAACGTGCTGACCAAGGTCGAGGCCGCGCCCTGGCCCTACTTCCCGGTGGACCTGCTGCCGATCTTCATTGCGCTGGGCGTGCGCGCGCAGGGCAACGCCATGTTCTGGAACAAGGTCTACGACGGCGCCATGGGCTGGACCGGCGAGCTGTCGAAGTTTGGCGCCCACGTGTTCCAGTCCGACCCGCACCGGCTGGTGACTTTTGGCGGCAGCCCGTTGACGCCGGCGGTGGTGGAGAGCCCCTACATCATCCGCGTGGCGATTGCGCTGTTCATGGTCGCCGCCAGCATCCCGGGCCGCTCAGAGATCCGCAACGCCACCCCGATCCGCCGCGCCCACCCGCGCTTTGCCGAGAACCTGCGCAGCCTGGGCGCGCAGGTGGAATGGACCAACGAGGAATAAGGCGCACGAGACGCCTTTCATCAAAATAGATAGCTAGAAGCCCAGGCTGCACCTGGGCTAGAGCCACATTTCCTTAAGAAGTGCGCACTACCGCCGGCACGCGCTCCAGGATGAAGTCGATAAAGGTCCGGATCGCGCGCGTGTGCTGGCGGTTGGGCATGTAGAGCATGAACATCTGCGTGCCGAAGATGGAGAGGCGCCAGTCGTCCAGCGTGGTCAGCACCTCGCCGCGGCGCATGTCTTCGTTCACCACGTAGTCAGGCACCAGGCCTATGCCCAGGCCGGCAAGAATGGCCTGGCGCAGGAACAGGAAGTTCTCGGAGATCAGCGTGGGCTCCAGCACCACCTCGCGCCTTGTCTCGCCCTGGTAGGCAGATACGCGCAGTTGCCGGCCGATGACGGCGGCGGTGACCACCGGCGCGCCCTGCAGCTCGTCCAGCTGCGTGGGCAGCGGGTGCTTGGCCGCGTAGTCGCGTGACGCACAAGCCACGTAGCGCACCGGCCCCAGCGCGCGCGCCACCAGGTTCTGCGGCGGCTCGGGGATCACGCGGATCGCAATATCGACCTCGTCGCGCAGCAGGTCTTCGATGCGGTTCTCAAACACCACGTCCAGCACGATGCCCGGGTACAGGCGCTTGAAGTCGATCAGCCAGTCAGCCATGACCAGTTGCCCGTAGCCGCTGGGCACGCTCAGCCGCACGCGGCCCTGCAGGCCTTCGCCCAGCGTGGTGACGGATTCGCGCGCGGCCAGCAGCTCGGTCTGGATGGCCACGCCGTGCTGGTACAGGCGCAGGCCGATCTCGGTCGGCTCGGCGCGGCGGGTGGTGCGGCGCACCAGTTGCGCACCCACCGAGCGCTCTAGCTGGTTCAGGTGGTAGCTGACATTGGCGCGGCTCATCTTGAGCCGGCGCGCCGCCGCGCTGAGGTTGCCGGCGTCGAGGATTTCCACCAACAGGGTGAGCGATTGAACGTCCATGCACCAGATTGTGTCAAAAATCCTTTGACAGTCTGTCAACTGGCTATGCAATTGTCAAAGAGCCGATGCGGGCAAAGAATGAGGGGCTAAGCCCAATACTGTTCGGTTGGTTCCGTTCGCCCTGAGCTTGTCGAAGGGCTAGTAGATGCGGGCCCAGGCTTCGACAAGCTCAGCCCGAACGGGGGTATTGATGTGACTGAACAGCATTGGGGCCAAGCCCCCAATCACCAGGCAAGAGACAAACAAGCACATGGCCACCACCCCCAGCTCCAGCAGCCCCACCACGTCTTCCGGTCCCGTCACCTTTGCGCGCCATGGCGACGTGTTCGTGGTGACTATCGACAACCCGCCCGTCAACGCCCTGGGCGTGGAGGTGCGCCGCGGCCTTGTGGCTGCCATTGAAGCGGCCGAGGCCGACAGCGCCGCCAAAGCGGTGCTGATCGTCGGCGCGGGCCGCAACTTCATCGCGGGGGCCGACATCCGCGAGTTCGGTAAAACGCCGCAACTGCCATCGCTGCCCGAGGTCTGCCTGGCGATTGAGAACTGCAGCAAGCCGGTGGTTGCCGCCGTCCACGGCGCCGCGCTCGGCGGCGGGCTGGAAATTGCGCTGTCGGCGCACTACCGCCTGGCATCGCCCACCGCCAAGCTGGGCCTGCCCGAAGTGGCGCTGGGCCTGCTGCCCGGCTCGGGCGGCACGCAGCGCGCGCCGCGCCTGATCGGCGCCAAGCCCGCGCTGGAATTGATGTTGAGCGGCCGCCACGCCGGCGCAAAGGAAGCCCTGCCGCTAGGCCTGATCGACCGCCTGGGCAACGACGCCGACGCGCTGGCCGAAGGCCTGGCCTACGCGCAAGAACTGGTCGCCGCCAACGCGCCCGTGCGCCGCACGCGTGAAGCCACCGGCCTGGCCGATGTGGAAGCCAGCCGCGCCGCCCTGGAAGCCGCGCGCGCCGACACCGCCAAGAAAAGCCGTGGCCTGTTCTCGCCGATGAAGATCATCGAAGCCGTCGAAGCCGCGCTCACGCTGCCCTTTAACGAAGGCATGGCGCTGGAGCGCAAGCTGTTTCTGCAGTGCATCGACAGCCCGCAGCGCGCCGGCCTGATCCACGCCTTCTTTGCCGAGCGCGAAGTGCTGAAGGCCCCTGAAACCAAGGCCGCCAAGCCGCGCGCATTGGAATCGGCCGGCATCATTGGCGGCGGCACCATGGGCGCGGGCATTGCCGTGGCCATGCTCGACGCGGGCCTGCCCGTGACCATGGTCGAGCGCGACGAGCCCAGCCTGGCGCGCGGCCGCCAGCATGTCGAGAAGGTGTATGACGGCCTGATCAAGAAGGGTCGCATGACGCCCGAGGCCAAGGCTGCGGTGATGGCGCGCTTCAGCGGCTCGACCAGCTACGACGCGCTGGCGCAGGCCGACATCGTGGTCGAAGCGGTGTTCGAGGACATGGCCGTGAAGAAGGCCGTGTTCGCCGAGCTTGACCGCGTGTGCAAGCCCGGCGCCGTGCTGGCCACCAACACGTCTTACCTCGACATCGACGAGATAGCGGCCAGCATCCAGCGCCCGCAAGACGTGCTGGGCCTGCACTTCTTCTCGCCCGCCAACATCATGAAGCTGCTGGAGATCGTGGTGCCGGCCAAGGTCAGCGCCGACGTGGTCGCCACCGGTTTCGCGCTGGCGCAAAAGCTCAAGAAGGTGCCGGTGCGCGCCGGCGTGTGCGACGGCTTTATCGGCAACCGCATCCTGGCCGTGTACCGCCAGGCCGCCGACCACATGATGGAAGACGGCGCATCGCCCTACGAGATCGACGCGGCGCTGCGCAACTTTGGCTACCCGATGGGCCCGTTCCAGGTGGCCGACCTGGCCGGCGGCGACATTGGCTGGGCCACGCGCAAGCGCAAGGCCGCCACGCGCGACCCGCAGGCACGCTATGTACAGATTGCCGACCGCATCTGCGAGCGCGGCTGGTTCGGCCAGAAAACCCAGCGCGGCTACTACCTGTACCCCGAAGGCGCCCGCGCCGGCCAGCCCGACCCGGAAGTGCTGGCCATCATCGACGCCGAGCGCCAGCGCGCCGGCATCACGCCGCGCGCCTTCACCGAAGAAGAAATCTTGCGCCGCTACATGGCCGCCATGGTCAACGAAGGCGCCAACGTCGTGCACCAGCGCATTGCGCTGCGCCCGCTCGACGTGGACGTGACCTTCCTCTACGGCTACGGCTTCCCGCGCCATCGCGGCGGCCCCATGAAATACGCCGACACCGTGGGCCTGTCCCAGGTGCTGGCCGACATCCGCGAGTTCGCCAAGCAAGACCCGGTCTTCTGGAAGCCTTCGCCGCTGCTGGTCGAGTTGGTCGAACGCGGTGCGGACTTCGCCAGCCTCAATCAATCCGAATAAAAAGCCAAGGACATCCGCCATGCGTGAAGCCGTCATCGTTTCCACCGCCCGCACCCCGCTGACCAAGGCGCACCGCGGCGAGTTCAACATCACCTCGGGCGCCACGCTGGCCGCCTTCGCGGTGAAGGCCGCCGTCGAGCGCTCGGGCCTGGACCCGGCGCTGATCGAGGACGCGATCCTCGGCTGCGGCTACCCCGAAGGCACCACCGGCCGCAACATCGCGCGCCAGAGCATCGTCCGCGCCGGCCTGCCGATCAGCATCGCCGGCACCACGGTGAACCGCTTCTGCGCCTCGGGCCTGCAGGCCATCGCCATGGCCGCCGGCCGCATCGTGGTGGACGGCGCGCCGGCCATGATTGCGGGCGGCGTCGAAAGCATCTCGCAGATCCGCAGCCGCAGCGCCACCGATGCCGGCGACAACGGCATGGACCCATGGATCGTGGAGCACAAGCCCGCGCTCTACATGGCCATGATCGAAACCGCCGACATCGTGGCCCAGCGCTACGGCATCAGCCGCGAAGCACAAGACCGCTTCTCGGCCGAGAGCCAGCGCAAGACCGAAGAGGCGCAGATCGCCGGCCGCTACAAGGGCGAGATCGTGGCCTGCACCACCACGATGGCCGTGACCGACAAGGAGACGAAGGAAGTTACCTACCGCGAAGTCACCGCCACCGAAGACAACTGCAACCGCCGCGGCACCACCTATGAGGCGCTGACCAAGCTGAAACCCGTGATGGGCGAAGACAAGTTCATCACCGCCGGCAACGCCTCGCAACTGTCCGACGGCGCATCGGCCTGCGTGCTGATGGAAGCCAAGGACGCCGAGCGCGCCAACCTCAAGCCGCTGGGCGTGTTCCGGGGCCTGGCAGTGGCCGGCTGCGAACCTGACGAGATGGGCATCGGCCCGGTCTTTGCGATCCCCAAGCTGCTGGCGCGCCACGGCCTGAAGGTGGACGACATCGACCTGTGGGAACTCAACGAAGCCTTTGCCTCGCAGTCGATCTACTGCAGGGACTTGCTGGGCATTCCGTCGGAGCGCCTGAACGTGAATGGCGGCGCGATCTCCATCGGCCACCCCTTTGGCATGACCGGCGCACGCCTGGCGGGCCACGTGCTGATCGAAGGCAAGCGCCGTGGCGCCAAGTACGCCGTGGTCACGATGTGCATTGCCGGCGGCATGGGCGCCGCCGGCCTATTCGAAATCTATTGAACTGTGGCTCACCCCCAGGCTTCGCGCACTTCGTGTCGCTTACGCCAACCCCCTTCCGGGGGCAACACCAGCGGCCCGGCAAAGCCGGTTCCGCGGTGTTTTCGCATGAATACGTCCAAACGCAACTAAGAGATACGACATGGACCTGAACTTCACCCCAGAAGAAGAAGCCTTCCGCGCGCAAGTGCGCGCCTTCCTCGCCGACAAGCTGCCCGCACGCCTCTCGGCCAAGGTCAGCGGTGGCCAGATCCTCGGCAAGGCCGACATGGAAGAGTGGCACGCCACCCTCAACGCGCATGGCTGGCTGGCCAATCACTGGCCCGAGCAGTACGGCGGCCCGGGCTGGACGGCGGTAGAGAAGTTCATCTTCGAGAACGAATGCGCGCTGGCCTTTGCGCCGCGCGTCGTGCCCTTTGGCGTGAACATGCTCGGCCCGGTGCTGATCAAGTACGGCAACGAGGCGCAGAAAAGCTACTGGCTGCCGCGCATCCTGAGCGGTGCCGACTGGTGGTGCCAGGGCTACTCGGAACCCGGCGCGGGCTCTGACCTGGCGGCGGTAAAGACCTCGGCCGTGCGCGGCACCGATGCGCAGGGCGAGCACTACATCGTCAACGGCCAGAAGACCTGGACCACGCTGGGCCAGCACGCCAACATGATCTTCTGCCTGGTGCGCACCAACCGCGAGGCAAAGAAGCAAGAGGGCATCAGCTTTTTGCTGATCGACATGAACTCGCCCGGCGTGGAAGTGCGCCCGATCATCACGCTCGATGGCGAGCATGAGGTGAACGAAGTCTTCTTCTCCGACGTGCGCGTGCCGGCCGAAAACCTGGTGGGCGAAGAGAACAAGGGCTGGACCTGCGCCAAGTACCTGCTGACCTACGAGCGCACCAACATCGCGGGCGTGGGCTTCTCGGTGGCCGCGCTGGAGCAGCTCAAGGGCATTGCCGCCAAGCAGACCAAGAACGGCAAGCCGCTGAACCAGGACCCAGCCTTTGCCGCGCGCCTGGCGCGTGTCGAGATCGACCTGGAGAACATGAAGACCACCAACCTGCGCGTGATCGCTGCCGTTGCTGGTGGCGGCGTGCCGGGCGCGGAAAGCTCGATGCTGAAGATTCGCGGCACCGAGATCCGGCAAGAGATCTCGTCGCTGACGCGCCGTGCAATGGGCGTCTACGGCCGGCCTTTCGTCGAAGAGGCCCTGCATGACGGCTATGAAGGCGAAACCTTCGGCCCGGCCTACGCCAAGGCCGCCGCGGCGCGCTACTTCAACAACCGCAAGCTGTCGATCTTTGGCGGCTCGAACGAAATCCAGAAGAACATCATCTCCAAGATGATTCTTGGTCTGTAAATGGCACACCCCCAGGCTGCGCGCACTTCGTGTCGCTTCGCCAACCCCCTTGCAGGGGGCAACACCAGCGGCCCGGCAAAGCCGGTTCCGCGGTGTTCCTGGGTTGGGCCCGTTTTTTATGCCGCGCGTGTTCGCGCGGCATGTGTCGCGCAGAGCGCGGTGGAGAACTGAAATGAATTTTGAACACACCGAAGACCGGCGCATGCTCGCCGACAGCCTGAACCGCTTCATCGCTGAGCAATACGCCTTTGATGCACGCGACCACATTGCCAAGTCGCAGCACGGTTTCAGCAAGGAAATCTTCCAGCAGTTTGCAGAACTGGGCGTGATCGGCGCGCTGTTTACCGAGGCCGATGGCGGCTTTGGCGGCGGCGGCTTTGACATTGCCGTGGTCTTCGAAGCACTGGGCCGTGGCCTGGTGGTCGAGCCGCTGCTGGGCGCGTTGATGGTCGGCGAGGCGATCAGCGCCGCCGGCAGCGCTGCGCAGAAAGAGAAGCTGGCCGACATCATCAGCGGCAGCACCGTAGCGGCCTTTGCACACGACGAGGCCGACACGCACTACGAGCGCACGCGCGTGGCCACCCGCGCCGAACGCAGCGGCAATGGCTGGGTACTGAACGGCGCCAAGGCGGTCGTGGCGCAGGGCGAGCAGGCCGACCTGTTCCTGGTCTCTGCCCGCAGCTCGGGCCAGGTGGACGACGAAGCCGGCATCTCTCTCTTCCTGGTGCCCGCAAAGACCGCCGGCCTCACGGTGCGCGGCTGCCCCGCCGTCGACGGTGGCCGCGTGGCAGAACTCACGCTCGATGGCGTGACGCTGGGCGCAGACGCGCTGCTGGGCGCAGAAGGCCAGGGCCACGTGGCACTGGAGCGCGCCATCGGCCGCGGCGTGCTTGCGCTCAGCGCCGAGGCGCTGGGCGCCATGGAAGCGGCCAAGACCGCCACGCTCGACTACCTGCGCACGCGCAAGCAGTTCGGCCTGCTGATCGGCAGCTTCCAGGCGCTGCAGCACCGCATGGCAGACCTGCTGCTGGAGATTGAGCAGGCGCGCTCGACCGTGATCAATGCAGCGGCTGCCATCGACAGCGAAGACCGCGTGACGCGCGAGCGCGCACTGTCGGCCGCCAAGTTCAGCATCGGCCGCATCGGCGCGCTGGTGGCAGAGGAAAGCATTCAGCTGCACGGCGGCATCGGCATGACCTGGGAGCTGCCGCTGCCGCACTACGCCAAGCGCCTGGTGATGATCGACCACCAGTTGGGCGACGAAGACCACCACCTGCAGCGCTACATCGCGCTCGGTCAAGCATCTGGCCAGGAGACTGCAGCATGAAGGGCACGCTTCCGCTGGCGGGCATCCGCGTACTGGACCTCTCCCGCGTCCTCGCCGGCCCCTGGTCGGCCATGGTGCTGGCCGACCTGGGCGCAGAAGTCATCAAGGTCGAGATCCCCGGCCGTGGCGACGACACGCGCGACTGGGGGCTGCGCGTGGGCAGCACCGAAACCGCCTACTTCAACAGCGTCAACCGCAACAAGCGCTCGATCACGGTCGATCTGCAGACGGCCGAAGGCCAGGAGATCGTGCGTGCGCTGGTGAAGAAGAGCGACGTGGTGATCCAGAACTTCAAGTACGGCGGGCTCGACAGGATGGGCCTGGGCTACGCCCAGCTCAGCAAAGAGCAGCCGGGCCTGATCTTCTGCTCGATCACCGGCTACGACAGCACCGGGCCAGAGGCCACGCGCCCCGGCTACGACCTGGTCGTGCAGGGTGAAACCGGGCTGATGGCCATGAACGGCGAGGCCACCCAGCCACCGCTGAAGTTTGGCGTGGCGGCGGTTGACCTGTTCACCGGCATGTACGCCGCGCAAGCCATGCTGGCCGCGCTGTACGAGCGCGAGAAAACCGGCAAGGGCCGCAACATCGAGATGGCGCTGTTCGACTGCGGCCTGATGATCACCGCCTACTACGGCCTGGAGGCCCTGCTGCTGGGCCAAGACCCGCCGCGCTACGGCAATGCCCACCCGTCCATCGTGCCCTACGGCGTGTTCGACGCCGAAGACGGCCCGGTGGTGATCACGGTGGGCAACAACGCGCAGTTCGCGCGCTTCTGCACCGACGTGATCGAGCGGCCCGACCTGGCCGCCGACGAACGCTTCAAGACCAACGTCCTGCGCGCCGCCAACCGCGACGCCCTGGTGCCCGAGATCCTGCGCGAACTGGGCCAGCGCAAGCGCCAGCTCCTTCTGGAGCGACTGACCCGCGCCGGCATCCCCTGCGGCGAGGTGCTGGGCCTGCACGAGGCCATGACTTCCAAGCGCGCCACCGAGTCCGGGCTGGTAACCACCCAGCCGCACCCCGAGGCCGGCAGCGTCAACGTACTGGCGCCGCCCTACCGCTTCGACGGCGAACGCCTGCCGGTGCGCAGCGCGCCACCGCAGTTGGGCGAAGGCACGCGGGAGGTGTTGCAGTCGCTGCTGGGCTTGTCTGAAGACAAGGTGGCGCAGTTGCAGAGGGATGGGGTTCTTTGATGTCTTGAAGGCTCTTCAGGGCCTCCAAAATTTCAAGGCTTGCTTGCCTTGCAGGCGGCGGGAGCCGGGAGTTCGCCCCGGCGGGCGAGTAACTTTTCTCTTGTGGTCTGCCCAAGAGAAAGTCACCAAAGAGAAGGCGACCCCGCTGTGGCGGTCCGGCTTTGCCGGACTGCTCTGCAGTGCTCAGAGTCAGCAGGCGGCTGCGGAACTCGCTGCGCTCAAACAGTCCTCGCCGTCCCTTCGCTGCGCTACGGGCAACCTGCCGACTCCTCCGCTCCTCGACGCCACAGAGGGGACCCGGGACAGCCACACGGGCCATCGTTGCGCTCGGCCCGGTATTGCTCCCTCCCCCGCTGGGGGAGGGTTGGGGTGGGGGCCGGCTGTTCGGCTGCCCCCCGCCGTTGGCAGGGCCGAGCAGCGCAGCGACGGGCGGATCAGGGATCGCCCTTGTTTGAGCGAAGCGAGTTTGGGCGATACCCCGCCCGGCGCGAGCAGCGCAGGGAAGCCCGTAGGGCCCCTGGCTCCGGCTCGCCTTTCTTTTGCCTTTTCTTTGGCGAAGCAAAGAACAAGTAGGTCGCCCGCCGGGGCGAGTCCCGACTCCCGCCGCAAGCAAAACACCAGCACTATCAAATAGATAGCTATCAGCCCAGCCTGTACCTTGGGAAAATGCACTTTTCATTCAAAATCGCCGCCCAAGCTCAAGGCCGCGACGGCTGAGACAGCACCCACTCCGCCAACACCGCCGCATCCGCCTCAGTCACCAGCGACTGGCGCGGCATGATGACCCGGCCCCATGTGCCCACGCTGCCGTTGCGGATCTTTGCGGCGACCTGCTGCGGCGCGGCGGGGTCGTTGCGGTAGCGCTGCGCGATCTGCGCAAAGCCGGGGCCGATCTGCTTGTGGACCATGCCGTGGCAGGCCATGCAGCCGTTCTTGCGGGCCAGCACCTGCGCCTGTTCCGCAGTGGCGGCCAACCCGAGAGCAGGCAGCAGCAAAGACGCCAGAAGCGCAGACGCTAGATGCCGCAAAAACTTTTTGAAAGAAAAGTGCCCGCAGCCCAGGCAGGGCCTGGGCATATAGCTATAAAACATATAGCAAACCTTACCCGCCACGCCTCAGCGCGCCACGCCCAGCAAGCGATCCACCAAGTCCGGCGCGTCGCGCAGGCTCTGCGCCGTGCCCGCGTGCACCACCGTGCCATGGTCCAGCACCACGGCGTGGTCGGAGATGGCCAGGATGGCCTGGGGGTGTTGCTCGACGATGATGGCGGCCAGGCTTTCTTCGCGGGTGATGCGGCGGATGGCGCGCAGCAGCTCTTCCACGATGATGGGCGCCAGGCCTTCCAGCGGCTCGTCCAGCAGCAGCAGTTGCGGGTTGAGCACCAGCGCGCGGCCCACGGCCAGCATCTGCTGCTCGCCGCCCGACAGCTGGTTGCCCAGGTTGCCCTTGCGCTCGGCCAGGCGCGGGAACATGCGGTAGACGCCCTCCGGGTCCCACTTGCCGGGGCGCGCGACGGCAGTCAGGTTCTCGTGCACGGTGAGCGACTTGAAGATGTTGCGCTCTTGCGGCACCCAGCCAATGCCGGCTGCGGCGCGCTGGTGCGGTGCCAGCTTGTGCAGCGCCACGCCGCCCAGCGTGATGCTGCCGCCATGCTGCTGGGTGGCACCGGCCAGGGTGTTGATGAAGGTGGTCTTGCCGGTGCCATTGCGGCCCAGCAGCGCCAGGGTTTCGCCCGCGCCCAGGCTGAGCGATACACCGTCGATGACCACGGCCTCGCCGTAGCCGGCACGCAGGTTTTCTACTTTCAACAGCTCAGCCATGTGCCGCCTCCTGCTCGGTGCCGTGGCCCAGATAGACCTCTTTCACACGCGGGTCAGCGGCGATCTCTTCAGGGCTGCCTTCTGTCAGCAGCGTGCCGTTGACCAGCACCGTCATGCGATGGGCGAAGCTGAAGACCAGGTCCATGTCGTGTTCGATCAGCAGCACCGACACATCGGCCGGCAGCGCTGCCACGGTCTGCAGCAGCTCTTCGCGCTCGCCGGCCGGCACGCCGGCGACGGGCTCGTCCAGCAGCAGCACGCGCGGCTCGCTGGCCAGGGCGATGGCGATCTCCAGCAGGCGGCGCTTGCCGTAGGCCAACTGGCGCGTGGGCTGGGTGGCGACCTCGGCCAGGCGGAACTGCTCCAGCAACTCGCCGGCGCGCGCGGCCACCGCCGCGTTGTGGCCCACCGGCTGCCACCACTTGCCCCCCAGGCCGCGGCGCTGCGCCACCACCAGGGCCAGCGTTTGCAACGGCGTCATGCTGTCGAACAGCTGGTTGATCTGGAAGGTGCGCACCATGCCGCGCTGCACGCGCTGGTGCGGCGCCAGCGCGGTGATGTCTTCACCGTCGAGCAGGATGCGGCCCTCGCTGGGGCGCAGCACGCCGGTCAGGATATTGACCAGCGTGGTCTTGCCCGCGCCGTTGGGGCCTATCAGTGCGTGGCGCGCGCCCTTTTGCAGATCAATGCTGACGTCGTTGGTGGCGACGATGCCGCCAAAGCGCATCACCAGGCCCTTGGCCGAAAGTACCGCACTCATGCCTTGGCTCCCTTCGCCTTGCGGAACCAGGTCTGCGGCCGCAGCAGGCGCTCGCGGCCGACCAGCACCAGCAGCACCAGGATCAGGCCGATCCAGAACATCCAGTACTGCGGCGTGATGGACGAGAGGCTGTCCTGCAGCACCTTGAACACGATGGCGCCGGCAATGCCGCCATAGAGCCAGCCGATGCCGCCAATGACCAGCATCAGCAGCACATCGGCCGAGCGGTCAAAGGCCAGCACATCGAGCGAGGCAAAGCCCGTGGTCTGCGACAGCAGCGCACCGGCAGCGCCGGCGATGGCTGCCGCCACGGTGTAGACCACGGCCAGCCGCGACACCACCGGGATGCCGATGGCCGAGGCGCGCAGGCGGTTGTCGCGGATCGCCATCAGCGTGGCGCCAAAGGGCGAATGCACGATGCGGCGCATCAGCACAAACAGCAGCAGGAACACGCTGAGCGAATACCAGGCCGCCGTGCGCCCGTACAGGTCAAAGTCGAACAGGCCCAGCACGGGGCCCAGCACCACGCCCTGCAGGCCGTCGGCGCCGCCGGTCAGCCAGTCGAGCTTGTTGGCCAGCTCCAGCAGCAGCAGCGCCGTACCCAGCGTGACCATGAGCCGGGTCAAATCACTCCCGCGCAGGATGGTGAGGCTGGCCACCGCGCCCAGCACCGCCGTGGCGGCCACGGCCACCAGCAGGCCCACGGTCGGGTCAGGCATGACGTGCTTGGCAAACAGCGCCGCGACATAGGCGCCAAAACCGAAGAAGCCCGCATGGCCCAGCGACACGATGCCGGTGTAGCCCAGGATCAGGTCCAGCGACACGGCAAACAGCGCGACGATGGCGATCTCGTTCACCATCAGCGCATGCTGCGGCAACAGCAGCGGCGCGGCAAAGGCCAGCGCCCACAACACGAATTCCCACACCCGTGGGCGCGAGCTGGCGCGCAGGGCGGCCTGGTAGCGTTGTGCGTCCATCAGCGGCCGCCTTTCCGGGTGAACAGGCCTTGCGGGCGCCAGAGCAGGATCAGGATCATCAGCAGGTAGACGGTGAAGGCGCCCATCTTGGGGATGTAGTACTTGCCGGCCACGTCGGCAATGCCCAGCAGCAGCGCGGCCGCCAGCGGGCCGGTGATGGAAGACGTGCCGCCCACGGCCACCACGATCAAAAAGTAGATCATGTACTTGAGCGGGAAGGTCGGGTCCAGCCCCAGGATCTCGGCACCCAGCGCGCCGCCCAGGCCGGCCAGGCCCGAGCCCATGGCAAAGGTCAGCAAGAACACCACGTTGACGTTGATGCCCAGGCCCGCAGCCACGCGCGGGTCATCCACCGCAGCGCGCAGGCGGCTGCCAAAGCGGGTCTTGGACAGCAGCAGTTGCAGCACCACCGTCAGCAGCGCGCAGATGGCGATGATGAAGATGCGGTAGTGGCCCATGCCCAGCAGCAGCGCGCCGTCGCCGATCTCGGTGCGGCCGCGCAGCCATTCGGGGATCTGCACGTTCTGCTGCGAGCCGCCGATGAAGTAATCCACCCCCGCCACCGCCATGAAGGCCAGGCCGATGGAGAACATCACCTGGTCCAGGTGCGGCTTCTTGTACATGGGCCGGTACAGCGTGCGCTCCAGCAGCGCCCCCAGCGCAGCCGTCAGGATGAAGGCCAGCGGCAGACACGCCAGAAAGGGCAGGCCCAAGCGCTGCATGGCCAGCACCGTGATGTAGCCGCCCGCCATGGCGAAGGCGCCATGCGCCAGGTTGATGAAGTTCATCAGGCCCAGCGTGACGGCCAGGCCGACCGCAAGCACAAAGAGCAGCATGCCGTAGGCAATGCCGTCGAAAAGTATGGTCAACATGAGAGCAACTTACCAGAGTGCCGAACGGCCACAGCGCAGCCGACGGCCCTTACCAGGAACACCGCGGAACTGGCTTTGCCAGGCCGCTGGTGTTGCCCCCGGCAGGGGGTTGGCGAAGACACGAAGGGCGAAGCCTGGGGGCGAGCTACTTCTTCGCTGGATCCTTGACTTGTTTGATCGAATCAAATTCGACGTTGTAGAGCTTGCCGTCCTTCTTCTCGACCTTGCGCAGGTAGACATCCTGGACCACGTCACGGGTTTGCGGGTCAATGGTGATCGGGCCGCGCGGGCTCTCGAAGCTCTGGCCCTTCATGGCGGCCAGCAGTGCCGGGCCGTCGCCCTTGCCGTCGGTGGCCTTGAGCGCCTGGTAGATCACGTGCATGCCGTCATAGCCGCCCACGGCCATGAAGTTGGGGCGCATGCCCTTGTTGGCCTTCTCGAAGGCGTCGACAAACTTCTTGTTCACGTCCGAGGGGTGCGCGGCCGAGTAGTGGTGCGAGGTGACCACGCCCAGTGCGCCGTCGCCCATGTCGTTGAGCTGGTCGTCGTCGGTCACGTCGCCGGTGGCGATCATTTTGATGCCGGCCTTGTCCAGGCCGCGCTCCAGGAACTGCTTCATCACCGCCGCGCCATTGCCCGAGGGCACGAAGACGAACAGCGCATCGGGCTTGGCATCACGCACCTTTTGCAGGAAGGGCGAGAAATCCGGGTTGCGCAGCGGCACGCGCAGGGATTCGGTCACCTCGCCGCCGTTGGCGGTAAAGCGCTCCTTGAAGAATTTCTCGGCGTCCAGGCCCGGGCCGTAGTCCGACACCAGGGTGACCACCTTCTTGATGCCGTTCTTGGGCGCCCAGTCGGCCATGGAGACGGTGACCTGCGGCAACGTGAAGCTGGAGCGCACCACGAAGGGCGAGGCCTCGGTGATGCTGGAGGTGGCCGCGGCCATGACGATCTGGGGCGTCTTTGATTGCGTAGCGATGGGCGCCACGGCCAGTGCCAGCGGCGTCAGACCAAAGCCGGCCAGCACGCCGACCTTCTCGTTGACCACCAGCTCTTGCGCGATGCGCTTGCTGACATCGGGCAGGCCGGTGTCGTCCTTGATGATCAGCTCGACCTTGCGGCCGGCCACGGTGTCGCCGTTTTGCGCCATGTACAGGCGCGCGGCGGCTTCGATCTGGCGGCCGGTGCTGGCAGCCTGGCCGGTCATGGGCAGGATCAGGCCAATCTTGAAAGGCGTGGCCTGGGCAAAGACCGGCGCGCTCGCCAGCGAAGCGGACAAGGCCAGCACGGCGAGGCCGGTGGCATGGAGGGCGTGGCGACGTTGCATGAGAGGTCTCCTGATGAAAAACGGGGCGGCGCCCATGGCGCCGGGGCGATGCATTGTCGTGGCACGGCGCAGGATGGCGCTCAGGCAAAAGTACCTAGGCCGGCGCGGCAGTGCACGACTATCAAAAGAGCTGCGCGATCATCGCGCAATGAAGCGAGGCTGAGAAGAATCGCTCAGACCGTATCCGGCCGCCAGGCCGAATCCAGCGTCACCGCCCCGACCACGCGCGAGACGCAGGCGCAGATGCGGCGGTTCTCGGCCTTCTCGTGCTCGCTTAAAAACACGTCGCGGTGGTCGATCTCGCCCTCTACCGCCAGCACATCCATGGCGCACAGGCCGCACTCGCCGCGGCGGCAGTCCGACAGCGTCTGCACGCCGGCACCTTCCAGTGCGTCGATCAGGCTGCAGCCGGCCGGCACCATGATGTCCAGCGCATGGCGCGGCAGCTGCACGCGAAAGGCCTGCGGCGCGAAGCGGCCGCTGCTGCCAAAGGTCTCGAAGCGCAGGTTGGCCGCCGGCCGGCCGGCGGCCTGCCAGGCGTGGCGCGCGGCATCCAGCATGGGCACCGGGCCGCAGACCAGCATCTGCGCGCCGGGCGGCAACGCGGCAATCTCAGCCGCAAAGTCGATCATCTCGCCCCTGCCGGAGATGCGCACGGCCAGTGCCTCGCCCAGCAACTGACTCAGCTCCACGCCATACGCCTGCTCTTCTTCGCTGCGCACGCCGTAGAGCATGCGCACTGGCGCACGCGCGCCGGGCTTTTGCGCCTGCAGCGCCTCGGCCATGCGCAGCAGCGGCGTCACACCGATGCCGCCCGCCACCAGCAGGTAGGCGCTGGCGCTCAGGTCCAACGGAAAGTGGTTTTGCGGGCCGGATACCGGCAGGCGCTCGCCCACGGCCAGGCGCCACATGGCGAGCGAGCCGCCACGGCCGTCGTCCAGCCGCTTCACGGCAATGCGCCAGGCGGTGCCATCCGGCGTGCCGACCAGTGAATAAGAACGCGTCTGCGGCCGGCCATCGACCAGCACCTGGACCTGCAAATGGCTGCCCGGCGCCCAGTCACCGCAATTGGCGGCGCCATCGTGCGCGGGGCGCAGCAAGATTTCACGAACGGTCGGGGTCAGGTCGCGGACGGCCGTGACGACGGCATCGGTCCAGGTGGCATTGGTACGCATGGGAATGTCTCGTGGGGATTTCTAGAAACGTGGTCAGCGGCGGCGGATCAGCTGCACGCCGGGCATCTGGTGCACCTGTGGGCGCATCACCGCCTCGCGCAGGTTGCGCTGGGCAATGCGCGAGTGCTCGCGCATGATGGCCTCGGCCCGACCGCCCTCGCGCCGCTCTATGGCGTCTAGCACCTGCACATGCTGGTCTTGCGCCACCACCAGCATGTCGCGCGCGGCGGGCGACTGCGCCTGCACCGCGACAAAGCCCGAGGGCGAGGCAAAGGGCAGGTGCGTGATGCGGTCCAGCTCGCGCGTCAGGAAGGGGCTGTCGGCCATCTCGCCCAGCAGCGCATGGAACTGCGCATTCAGCGCCACATAGCGCGTGAAGGCATCGTCGCCCAGCACGGGCGGCTCCAGCAGCGTGTCGATCTGGCGCAGGCACTGGCGCGCCTCGGCCAGCACCACGGCGGCCACGCCGCGCTCGGCCGCCAGCCGCGCGGCCAGGCCCTCGACCGTGCCGCGCAGCTCGATGGCTTCGGACACGTCGCGCTCGGAGAAGGTCTTGACCGCGTAGCCGCCGTTGGGCAGCGCCTGCAGCAGGCCTTCTTGCTCCAGCCGCATCAGCGCGGCACGGATAGGCGTGCGCGAGACGCCCAGCTTCTCGACCAGCACCAGCTCGGCAATGCGCGCGCCGCCGGGCAGCTCGCCGGCCAGCACCATCTCGCGCAGCCGCAACTGCGCCTTGACGGCCTGGCTGGAGCCGGCGGCGTCTTCGGGGGTCAGGGCGGGATCAGGCCGCACGGCGGATCGGGATGATGGGTGAGCCGGCGCCTGGGGCTGGCCGTTCCTTGGCCACCAGGCCATCGATCAAACGCCGCGCCCACATGGCGCCGGCGTCGATGTTGAGGTTGTAGAACTTGTGGTCCGGGTGCTCGTCTATGGCTTTTTGCTGGGCTTCGAGCACCAGTTCGTCTTCGCGGAAGATGCCGGCCACGCCTTCGCGCAGTTCGTGTGTCAGGCGCTGCTCGCCCAGGCAGTAGTTGCGCGAGAAGGCCCAGAAGTAGAGGCAGGTCTTGTCGGTCTCGGGCGTGATGGTGTTGAGCACATAACCGTTCACGCCCTTGCTGCGGTCGCCAGCATCGTCACCGTGCGGCACCGCGCCGCTGCCGGCCTCGGCCACGCCAACGTCGATGTTGACGGTGCACGGCCCCTCGAAACGGATGATCTGCCAGCGGTCCACCTTGCCGGTGTAGCCGCGCGCATGGCGGATCTGGCCGGCCCAGAACGGCGGCGCGTCGATGTTCTCCATCCAGCGCGTGACGGTGGCGCTGCGGTCACCGTGGGTGGCCACAAAGGGCGCCTCGGCCACCTCGCGGTTGCCGATGGAAGAGCCATGCACAAAGGTCTCGTGCGTGAGGTCCATCAGGTTGTCGACCACCAGGCGGTAGTCGCAATGCACACGGATCATCTTGCCGTCGCCGGCCCAGGCCGGGTCGTCGTTCCAGTGCATGTCGGGGATCAGCGCCGGGTCGGCCTTGGCCGGGTCGCCGGGCCAGACCCAGGCAAAGCGGTGCTTCTCCACCACCGGAAAGGCGCGCACGCAGGCCGAAGGGTTGAGCGTTTCCTGGCTGGGCATGTGGGTGCAGCGGCCCTGGGCGTTGTAGACCAGCCCGTGGTAGCCGCAGGTCACCTCATCGCCATCCAGCCGGCCCATGGACAAGGGCAGCAGCCGGTGCCAGCAGGCGTCTTCCAACGCCGTGATCTGGCCAGCAACGGTGCGGTAAAGCACCATTTTCTGGTTGCAAATGGTGCGCGGCAGCAGCGCGCGCTTGACCTCTACGTCATAGGCGGCGGCGTACCAGGCATTCAGCGGGAAAGACGGCGTGGGCGTGTTCATGAATACCCAATGTATACAGAAATGCCAAAAAATCCAGCAGATTTGGCCAATACAAGGGAAAACACCAAGCTCCCTGTATTCATGTACTCCGCGAATTGATGATCTACGATGATGGACGTTTAGTCCCAGTTTTCCCACTACGCGAAGTGAGCCAGTCCCCGCCCGCCCCAAAGGCCGCGGAGCAGGCCAAGCGCAAACATCCGCGGAACCGGCTCTGCCGGGCCGCCGGATGTGCCCCCTGCAAGGGGGTTGACGAAGCGACACGCAGTGCGCGAAGACTGGGGGTGTTCCACAAGCCCTGGAGATTCCATGACCCATCCCGTCCTGCCCGCCCGCTACGACCATGTCGGCAGCTTCCTTCGCCCCAAGTACCTGCTGGAAGCGCGTGAGCAAAAAGCCCAGGGCAAGATCAGCGCCGAAGAGTTGCGCGCCGTCGAAGACAAGGCGATCACCGAGATCGTGAAGTTCCAGGAAGACGTGGGCCTCAAAAGCATCACCGACGGCGAATTCCGCCGTACCTACTTCCACGTCGACTTTCTGGAGCAGCTTGGCGGCGTCAAGAGCGACATCCCGGTGACCATCCAGAAGCCCGATGGCACGCAAGAGCTGGCCCCGCCGGTGATGCGCGTGATCGACAAGGTGCGCCATGCCAAGAACATCCAGCTGGCCGACTTCGAGTACCTGAAGAGCCAGGTGGCGGCCGGCAACACGCCCAAGGTCACCATCCCCTCGCCCACCATGCTGCACTTCCGTGGCGGGCGCGCCGGCATCAGCAAGCAGCACTACCCCGAGCTGGATCCCGAGTTCTACGACGACGTGGCCAAGGCCTATGGTGACGAGCTGCGCAGCCTGGCCGCCGCCGGTTGCACCTATGTGCAGATGGACGACACCAACCTCGCCTACCTGTGCGACGAGAAGATGCGCGAGGCGGCCCGCCAGCGCGGCGACGACCCGAACGAGCTGCCGCACCGCTACGCCGCCTTCATCAACAAGGTGGTGGCGCAAAAGCCCGCCGGCATGACCCTGGCCATGCACCTGTGCCGTGGCAATTTCAAGAGCACGCACGCCGCCAGCGGCAACTACGAACCTGTGGCCGAGGCGCTGCTGTCCGAGATGGACCTGGACGCCTACTTCCTGGAGTACGACGACGACCGCAGCGGCGACTTCAAGCCCCTGCGCTACCTGCCCAAGGGCAAGACCGTGGTGCTGGGCCTGGTCACCACCAAGTTCGGCCAACTCGAAGACAAGGACGACCTCAAGCGCCGCATCGACGAAGCCGCGCGCTACGCGCCGCTGGAGCAACTGGCGCTGTCGCCGCAGTGCGGCTTCAGCAGCACGGTGCACGGCAACGACATCGCCGTGGAAGCCCAGCGCGCCAAGCTGCGCCTGGTGATCGACACCGCGCGTGAGGTCTGGGGCGACCGCTGATCGGTTGACTTTGCCCTGAGCTTGCCAAGAGGCGGCAAGCTTGGTCAGCACAAGGGTGGTGACGGCAGCGCATGGCCTTGCGTCTAATTGAATGAGAAGAAATCTCATTTACAATAATGCCCTGCCACCCGCCCAGACTCATCCTGCGCGGACCACCACCCCGCTTCATGAGACACACCGCCCACCCCACCATCTGGTTGGGCCTGGACCTGCGCTGGGCCTACCAAAGCCTGCTGCCCGCCATCTGGCGCAGCACCTATTGCGTGCACCGCGCGCAAGACGTGCTGCACGACGCCTTCCTGCGCTATGCGCTCAGCGGCCGCCATGCGGGCATCGCTCGGCCGCATGCCTACCTGCGCACCGTGGTGCGCTCGGTGTTGGCGGACCACGCAACCGATGCCCAACGCTACGTGGCGCTGCCCATGCCGGGCGACGCCGACACTGGTTCCACGGTGCAGGGTGAAACGCTGGACAGTGCCTTCACCGCGCCATCTGCCGAGGCGCTGGCCGACCTGCAGCAGCGCCTGACTGCCGTGCAACGCGCCATCGAAGGCCTGCCGCCCCGCTGCCGCGAGGTGTTCTGGCTGTGCCGGATAGAGGGGCACACGCAGCCCGAGATCGCCACCCGGCTGGGCATCAGCCTGAATATGGTTGAGCGCCACCTGATGCGCGCCCTGCTGGACCTGCGCGCCGCGCGCGACCTGCTGCAGCGATGACCTCAAGCGTCCGCGCGGAAGCCGCGCGCTGGTTCACCCGCATGCACGGCACAGCCGGTGGCCCAGCCAGCGCAGCCAATACATCAGCCTGGCGCGCCTGGCTGGCAGCCAGCCCCGAACACGCGCGTGAATACGCCGCCTTCGAAGCACTGTGGCGGGACTTTGACTCTGCCCCACGCGCCCATGCCCTGGCCGATGCGGCGCAGCGGCTGGCCGGCCAGCGCCGCCAAGTCCGCCGTCGCACGGTGGTCAGAGGCACGCTAGGGTTTGCCGGCCTCGGGCTGCTTGGCCTGCTCGGCCGCCACGGCTGGAATGCCTGGCAGGACAGCGCCACCTACGCGCAGGCACGCGAAAGCGGCATCGGCGAACGCGTCACGCTCACGCTGCCCGACGGCAGCACCCTGGCATTGGGCCCGGACAGCAGTGCGGCGCTGCGTTACAGCCGGCGCCAGCGCGCCGTGGTGCTGCAGCGCGGCGAGGCCCTATTCGACGTGGCCCGCGACGCAAGCCGCCCCTTCGTCATCGACGCCGGCAGCGCCCGCATCATCGTGCTCGGCACGCGCTTTGTCGTAAGCCGCCTGCCGGGGCTGGTGCGGGTGAGCGTGGCGCACGGCAGCGTGCAGCTGGCGGCGCAAGCCGGTGGCACTCCCCTGTTACTGCAGGCGGGCGAGGTGGGCGAGCTGGCCGACGACGCCAATGCGCTGGCCTTGCCCCAACGCGTGCCGCGCAATGCACAAGACGCCTTCGCCGCCACCGAGCGCGACCTGGTCATCTTCGACCAGGCCAGCCTGGGCGAGATCGCCGCCACCCTCTCGCGCTGGCGCCGCCAGCCGGTGCGCACCGATGCACCGGCTGGCAGCGGCCCGCGCATCACGGCGGCGGTGCAGGCGCGCGATGTGGAGGGCTTCCTCCTGGCGCTGCCGCGCATCGCCGCCGTGCGGGTGCAGGAGCGCGACGGCAGCACCTGGCTGTCCAACCGCCCACCACCGCCCTGAAAAAAATCGACTACGGACATCAGGGATAGCACGCCCTTCTCCGTCAAACAGGACATCGACACCTGTTTTTATCTACGGAAGAAGCTCTCACATGCACCGTCCCCCTCTTGCCCGGCCGCGCCTTGTCGCCCTGGCCTGCGCCGCCGCGCTCACCGCCGCCCTGGCCCAGGCCGCACCCGCAGACATCGACCTGCCCGCTCAGCCGCTGCCCGACGCCATCAAGGCCCTGGCGCGCGCCGCCGGTGTCAGCATTGCGGCAGATAGCGCCCTGCTCGCAGGCAAGACGGCGCCCGCCGTACGCGGACGGTTGGAGCCGGCAGATGCACTCGCCCGCCTGCTGGCGGGCAGCGGGCTGGAGGCCATGGCACAGCCACAAGGCGGCTGGCTACTGCGCCGGGCAGGCACCGAACGCACGAGCACATTGCACGAGGTGCGGGTAACGGCCAAGGGCGAAACCGCTGACGGCCCGGTGCACGGCTACGTCGCCCGGCGCAGCGCCACGGCCACCAAGACCGACACGCCGATCATCGAGACGCCGCAATCCATCTCCGTCATCGGCCGCGAGGAAATGGAGGACCGGGGCGCGCAGAACGTGATGGAAGCCATGCGCTACACCGCAGGCATCGTGACGGAGAGCTACGGGCTCGACCCGCGTGGCTTTGACTACATCAAATCCCGCGGCTTCAGCACCACCAACTCAGGCCAGTACCGCGATGGCTTGCGCCTGTACGGCAGCGACTTTGCGCTGTTCAATGCCGAGCTGTACGGGCTGGAGCGGCTGGAGATACTGCGCGGGCCGTCTTCGATGCTGTTTGGCCAGGGCGATGCGGGCGGCGTGGTTAACTGGGTCAGCAAAAAGCCGACGGAGGAAAGCCGCCGCAGCGCCCAGTTGCAACTGGGCAATCACGACCGGCGCCAGTTGTCAGCAGACCTTGGCGGGGCACTGAATGAGGACGGCTCGCTGCTCTACCGCCTGCCCATCGTGCTACGCGACAGCCACTCCCAGTACACCTACAGCAACGGCGCGCGGCAACCCGATGACCGTGTCTACCTGGCCCCTTCGCTGACCTGGAAGGACGGCGCGAGGACCTCCGTCACCCTACTGACCGAGTTCATGGACGACCGGCGCGGCACCCACTTTGGCCCCTACCAGATCCCCTACGGCGAATCGACCGGCGTCAGTGCGGGCGACCCGGCCTTTGACCGCATGCGGCAGCGCCAGTCCATGATCGGCTACCAGCTCCAGCACACGCTCGCTAGCGATTGGACCTTCAGCCAGAGCCTGCGCTACATGAACAACGACGTGGACTACCGCGCGCTCACGGGCTACGCCGTACAGGACAACAGCCTGTACCGCTACCTCTACGCCGCCAGGCAAGAGGTCTCGCAGTGGGCCGTGGACAACCGGCTTGAAGGGCGCGTTGACTTCGCCGGCCTGCAGCACCGGCTGCTGCTAGGGCTGGACTCCTACCGCGTGCGCAACCGCGTCGACACCTTCTACTCGGCCGCCATTCCTCCGGTCAACATGCTGGCGCCGGTCTATGGCCAGTCCATCGACATGCCCTCGACCCCCAGCACCAGCACGCGCACCAAGCTGCGGCAGACCGGCATCTATCTGCAGGACCAGATCGATCTGGGCGCGCAATGGCGCCTCACGCTGGGCCTGCGCCGGGACGAGACCCGGCAGGACACCTACAACCTGATCGCAGCAGACCAGCAGAAGCAGAGCGACCAGGCCACCACCTACCGCGTGGGCGTCTCTTACGTGCAGAACCCACAGCTCGTGCCCTATGCGAGCTACAGCGAATCCTTCCTGCCCAACACGGGAACCGGCTACGGCGGCCAGGCCTTCCAGCCCTCGCGCGGGCGGCAGTACGAAGTCGGCATGAAGTACGCCCCGCCACAATCGAATGCGCTCTTCACCATTGCCGCCTTTGACCTGCGCAAGAGCAATGTGCTGACCAGCGATAGCGCCCATGCCTGCACCCAGGTGCCAGACGATCCTGCCTGCGGCACCTACCAGAAGGCCGAAGGCGAGGTGCGCACGCGCGGCGTGGAGCTGGAAGCCAAGGCCAATCTGCGCAGCGGGCTCAACCTGGTGGCCAGCTACACATGGCTGGATGCAGAGATCACGCGCAGCGCAGACGGCAACGCCGGCCGCCGCCCGCTCGACGTGCCGCGCCAGCATGCTGCGCTCTGGCTGAACCAGCGCGTGTCCGCATTGCCGGGACTGGAAGTGGGCCTGGGCGCGCGCTACATGGGATCGACCTACAGCGACAGCCTCTACCTTGCGCAAGTGCCGTCCTACCGCGTCTTTGATGCTGCCCTGCGCTACCGGATCGACCCGCAATGGAACCTGGCCGTCAACGTCAGCAACCTCGCGGACAAGCACTATGCGACCACCTGCCCGCTCGGCACCTGCTATTACGGCCCGCGGCGCACCATGCTGGCCACACTGTCCTATGACTGGTAGGCGCCGACTGGCGGGCGCATGGCTCGCCGCCCTGCTCCTGCTGCCGTGCCTGCTGGCAGCCAGCGCCTCGGCGCAGGAGCCGGTAAGCCTGCCCGGCACGCGGCAGATCAGCTTCATGGCCGGGCCCGCCAATGACCGGGAGTACCGGCTGCTGGTCAGCGAGCCGGCCGGCAAGCGCGTCCCACGCGCCGGGCATCCGGTGCTGTTCGTGCTGGATGGCAATGCCCACTTCGCGGCCTTCCACGATGCCAGGCGCGCGCAAAGCGCCTTCGCAGAAGCCATCGTGGTTGGCATCGGCTACCCGACCACCTTGCCGCACGACTTCCTGCGGCGCTCCTATGACTTCTCCCCCGCCGTCACGCCGGAGCGCAACAGCCCGCCCCAGGGTGGCGACGATGAGCTGCTGGGCACGCTGGAGCGGGTCATCGCCGAGCTGGGCCAGCGCTACCCCATCGACCCGCAGCAACTGAGCCTGTTCGGCCATTCATTTGGCGGCATGTTCGCCATGCATGCGCTCTTCACGCGGCCGGCCCTGTTCAGCCATTACGTCGCGGCCAGCCCGTCGCTGTGGTGGAACGATCACTACCTGTTGGCGCAAGAGCAGGCTTTTGCCCGGCGGGTGGAATCAGGTGACTGGAGCCCCCGGCACCAAAGCCTGCTGCTGATCGTGGGAGAACGCGAAACGCCCCAGGACATCCAGGAGCTGGAGGCCTTAGAGCGCCGGCTCCAGCCGCTCTCCCGCTGGGGCTTGCGCACAGCCAGGCACCTACAGCCCGACGAGGACCACATGTCACTGCCGGCCAGCATCGCGCCGCGTGTCTTGCGGCAGGTTTTCACGGCACGGCGCAGGTGAGACGTGGCATGCGGGCGCGCACCATAACTATCAAATAGATAGCTAATAGCCCAGTAAGGACAAGGGCTAAAGGCACTTTTTCCTGATTAGGTACCTGCCTCAGACATGCGGAGGATGAGCAGAGGCTGGGGCTTGGTAGTAACAGCGGCGCGCAGCAAGCGAGCAGGCATGGAGGAGAGATCAAAGCGGCGGTTGAATCGATACGCAAACTCCGCCAGATAGCGCGCCGCATACTTGGCATGATCAAACGAGTGGTAGGTACCCGCCAGCGCGGTCTTCAGATTGCCTAGCATCGTGTTGACCCAGCGCAGTTCGGGCTTCTTAGCCGCCTCCCGTCCGCCACCGGTCACGTAGCGCTCGTGGGTAGCGCCGATCTGGCGCACCTGCGCAAAGCTGCGCAAGCCATCGGAGACCACGTGGGCCGTGGGAGCCAGGCTCTCTGTGGCCCAGACCTTGAGCGCCTCGTTCGTGAAGGCTGCAACGGGACTCAGGCGCATAAACCTCGGATGGCCTTCGGTATCGGTCTGCACCGCTGCCACAAAGGCTGACTTGCGCCAGGCCCCGCGCCCGCCGTGGATATGGCCGGCACGCTCGCCGCCCAGATAGGCGTCATCAATCTCCACCCGCTCATCCAGACGCCGCGGCGCCTCGCGCAACAGCATGGTCTGCATGAGCTTGTGCTTGACCAGCCAGGCCGTCTTGTAACTCACGCCCAGTTGGCGCCCCAAGGCCAGCGCGCTGATGGAGTTCTTGTGCTGGGTCATCAGATACATCGCCAGAAACCACACCCGCAGAGGCAGCTTGGTGTGCTCAAACACCGTGCCGACGATGCTGGAGGACTGGTAGCCACAGATCAGGCACTCCCACAGCTGGCGCCCATGGCCATTGCGCGTTTGAAACGAGCGTGAACATCCGCAGTGCGCGCAACGCCAGCCCTGGGGCCAGCGGGAGGCAAAGAGAGCGCTCTCGCACTGCTCCTCGTTGCCATAGCGCTCGTGGAACTGCAGCAGCGACAGGCCGGGCTGGAACTGGATGAGGTTCATGGACATGGGATGCCTCGCAGATAACTGGACATAAATCCAGTATCAAACATCCCAGCCAGAATTCAAGTCAGTCTGAGGCAGGTACCTAATCAGGCACTTTTTATTCATAAACCATCTGGCGGCCATGCCATTGCGCTGGCCGCCAGGGGCGGCGCTGACCAGTACCGTGGGGCCACGCCTGCCCCCTTCGCCCGGCCCGGCACCCAGCGCCACCGCTGGCTACACTCGCGGCACATCCCCCTTCCCTGCCGCGCCCGCGGCAAGCCCATGTCTGAACGCCAGCCGTCCGAGATCGCCCGCGAAACCCTGAAGCAGCTGGCGATCCGCAAGCTGGTGCCCTCGCCCGAGAACTACCAGGCGCTGTACGAGGAGATCGCCGGCAGCGCATCGCCCGGGGCGTTTCCTGAAGCCGCGCTGCGCCGCATCATGCAAGGCCTGCCCGGGCAGACGCCGGTGCAGAAGCGCCTGCTGACGCAGTTTGGTGCGGCGGTGGAGCAGCGCAGTTGGCCCGAACTGCAGCGCGCCCTGCACGGCTATGCCCAACTGGGCCTGGGCGCGGCAGCGGCCGATGCGGCGCCGCCTGCACCGCCCGCGCCCCTGCTGCCCACTGATCTGCTGGAACAGACCGCGCGGCTGGTCGAGAACATCCTGCCCGCGCTGGGCCCTGACGATGCCCGGCTGCAGGAAGGCGCCGCCCAACTGCTGCAGGCGCTGCGCCAGCCCGCGCCGGATGCGGCGGCGCTGCAGTCCATGCTGGGCAATCTGGCGTTCCGGTTGTCGTTTGCGGCCGAAGACCAGGCCGCCGTGCAGAAGGCGCTGCTGGAGTCGCTGCAACTGGTGTTCCAGAACATCAGCGAGCTCAGCACCGACGACCGCTGGCTGCGCGGCCAGGCCGATGCGCTGAAGGAAGCCGCCACACCGCCGCTGTCGCTGCGCCGGCTCGACGATCTGCAGCGCCGCCTGAAGGACGTGATCTTCAAGCAGTCCGAGGCCAAGGCGCGCAGCCTCGACGCGCAAGAGCAGATGAAGCAGATGCTGGCGAGCTTCATCGCCCGCCTGTCGCAGATGGCCGAGAGCAGCGGCATCTACCACGGCATGGTCGAGCGCTGCGCCGACCGCCTGGGCGCGGCGCGCTCGCTGGAAGAGATTGCACCGGTGCTGCAAGAGGTGATCACCGCCACCCGCGCCATGGCGCTGGACAGCCGCGTGCACCGCGACGAGCTGCAGGCGCTGCAAGAGCGCACCGCCGCCACCCAGACCGAGATCATCCGCCTGCAGCAGGAACTGGTGCAGGCCAGCGCCCAGGCCCGGCACGACCCGCTCACCGGCGCGCTCAACCGCCGCGGCCTGGACGAGGCCATGGAGCGCGAACTGGCACGCGCACGCCGCAGCAGCACGCCGCTGTGCCTGGGCCTGCTGGACATAGACAACTTCAAGAAGATCAACGACCGGCTCGGCCACGACAACGGCGACGCGGCGCTGGTGCACCTGGCCGACGTGGCGCGCGCCTCCATGCGCACCCAGGATTCGCTGGCGCGCCACGGCGGCGAGGAGTTCGTCGTGGTCATGCCAGACACCTCTCCCACCGCCGCCGTCGAGGTGCTGCAGCGCCTGCAGCGCGAGCTGACCAAGCGCTTCTTCCTGGCCAACAACGAGAAGGTGCTGATCACCTTCAGCGCCGGCGTGTCGGCCCTGTCCGCCCAAGAGACCCCGGCCGATGCATTGCGCCGCGCCGACCAGGCCATGTACCTGGCCAAGCGCGCCGGAAAAAATCGCGTGATGCTGGCGTAGTTCACGCACACCCCCAGGCTACGCGCTTCGCGTCTTCGCCAACCCCCTTTGCAGGGAGCACATCCAGCGGCCCGGCAAAGCCGGTTCCGCGGATGTCTGCGCATGGCCTGCTCCGCGGCCGTTGATCTTCGCCCCTGGCAGTCGGGAAACAGTCCTACCGGGTTCACGGCTGTACCGCGCCATACTGGTGCGCATGGCACGCCTGCACCTCGAATGGCTTCCCTCGCTCTCGCAACACATGCTGTTCGGCACGCTGGCCGTGCTGGCTTATGTGGTGACCACGCGCGCGCGCCACGAGCAGCGCGCGCCTTCCTCCGCCATTGCCTGGGTGCTGGGGCTGGCGCTGCTGCCCTACCTGGTGCTGCCGATGTACCTGCTGTTTGGCTCGCGCAAACTGCGCCCCGCCAGCCTGCCGCGCGTGCGCCGCGCCACGCCTTCCGGGCACTGGGCGCCCGAGCTGATCGAGAGCTTTGGCCTGGCGCCGCCTTCGGCCTGCAGCGTGCGCCTGCACCAGGACGGGCGCGAGGCGCTGGCCGCGCTGTGGGACACGATCTCGCTGGCGCGCTCGCGGCTGGACATCTGCACCTTCCTGATCGGTGACGACGACATCGGCCGCGAAACCGTCACGCGGCTGGCCGCGCGGGCGCGCGACGGCGTGCGGGTGCGCGTGATGCTCGACGGCTTTGGCGCCCTGGTGGCACCGCGCCGCTACTTCGACGAGCTGCGCGCCGCCGGCGCCGAGGTGGCCGTGTTCCGCCCCTTCCTGAGCCTGCGCAGCGTCGGCCCGCGCAACCTGCGCAACCACCGCAAGCTGCTGATCGCCGACAACGCCTGGCTCTGGTCCGGCGGGCGCAACCTGGCGGCCGAATACTTCACCGGCCGGCCCGGCGAGGCACCGTGGACGGACCTGTCCTTTGACCTGCACGGCGGCGTGGCGGCGGCCGCCGCGCACCAGTTCGAGCAAGACTGGGCCTCGGCCCGGCGCCAGCCGCCGCGCCCGGTGGCACGCCCGCCCGAGGCACCGCACGGCGCGCTGGCGCAGTTCCTGCCCAGCGGCCCCGACCAAACCGAAGACACGGCGCAGGCGCTGCTGATAGACGCCTGCTTTCGCGCGCAGCAGCGCATCCTGGTGGTCACGCCCTACTTCGTGCCCGACAACTTCCTGTGCGACGCCATGCGCCTGGCCGCGCGCCGTGGCGTGCAGATAACGGTCGCGCTGCCCACGCAATCCAACCACCGGCTGGCCGACTTTGTGCGCACCCGGCCCATGCGCGAGCTGGCACGCACCGGCGTGCGCTTTCGGCTGCTGCCGGCCATGGCGCATGCCAAGGCGGTGGTGGTGGATGACGTGCTGGCCATGTGCGGCTCGATCAACTTCGACCTGCGCAGCCTGCTGCTCAACCACGAGGCGGCGGTAGTGTTCTACAGCGAAGAGGAAATCGCCTGGCTGGAGCGCTGGATCACCGCCCTGGCCGCCACCGGCAGTGACTTCGACGCCAGCCCGCCCGGCCTGCTGCGCGACATCAGCGAAGGCCTGCTGCTGACGGTGGCCTTCCAGCTCTAACCCCTTTCTTTCCACATGCTCCACCCCGCTGAACTGCTTCAGGACTACGGCTACTACGCCGTCTTTTTTGCCGGCCTGCTGGAGGGCGAAACCATTCTGCTGCTGGGCGCCTACGCGGTGCACGAGGGCTATCTGCGCATGCTGCCGCTGATCGCCTGCGGCGCGGCGGCGGCCTTTCTGTCAGACCAGTTCTACTTCTTCCTGGGCCGGCACAAAGGCCAGCAGTTGCTGCAGAAGCATCCGAAGATGCAGGCGCGCTTCAACCGCGCCGTGCGCTTTGTTGCGCGCCACCCCACGGCCACGGTGCTGCTGATGCGCTTTGCCTGGGGCCTGCGCATTGCCTTACCGGTGGCGCTGGGCATGACGCGCATGCGTGCAACCTTCTTCGTGCCGCTGAGCGCGGTTGCCTCGGTGCTCTGGGCCACGGTGGTGGTCTTGCTCGGCGTCTGGGTCAGCGAGACGCTGAAGTCCCTGGTCGGCAGCCTGCGGCCCTATGAATTGGTGCTGATCGGCACGGCCGCAGTCATAGGGCTGCTAGTGGCCATCCGCCATATCCGGATGGCGTGATGAAGCGCTGGCGCATCCTGCTGCTGGCGGCATGCGTCTGGCTGCCGGGCGCGGCACAGGCCGCCGACACGCTGCGTATAGGCTCCAAGCGCTTCACTGAAAGCTACATCCTGGCCGAGGTGCTGGCCCAGCAGGCCGCCACTGCCGGCGCCGCCACGCGCATATCGCAGGGCCTGGGCAACACCGCCATCGTCTATGCCGCGCTGCAAAGCGGCAGCATCGATCTCTACCCCGAGTACACCGGCACCATTGCGCAAGAGATCCTGCGCCAGCCCGGCGCCACCAGCCTGCCCGCGCTGCGGCAGGCGCTGGCGCCGCTGGGCCTGGGCGTGGCGATTCCGCTGGGCTTCAACGACGGCTATGCGCTGGCGGTGCGCGCCGACGACGCCGATCGCCTGCAGCTTCGCACGCTGGCTGACCTGGCGCGCCACCCCGAACTGCGGCTGGGGCTGTCGAACGAGTTCATCGGCCGCGCCGACGGCTGGAAGGGCCTGGCCGGCCACTACCGGCTGCCGCAGACACCGCAGGCGCTGGACCATGGCCTGGCCTACGAGGCGCTGGCGCGGCGGCAGGTGGACGTGATCGACATCTACACCACCGATGCGCAGATAGAGCGGCGCGGCCTGCGCGTGCTGCAGGACGGCGATGGCTACTTTCCGCGCTACGACGCGGTAGTGCTGTACCGGCTCGACGTGCCGCAGCGCTTTCCCGCCGCCTGGGCCGCGCTGCAGCAGTTGGAGGGCCGGATTGACGAGGCACGCATGATCCGCCTCAACGCCCGGGCCGAGGTCGACGGCGCGCCCTTCGATGTGCTGGCGCGCGAAGTGCTCACGCCCCACACGGCAGACGCGCCCGCCGCGACGCGCGGCTTTCTTGGCAAGCTGCTGGGCCCCGACCTGTGGCGCCTGACGCGCCAGCACCTGGGCCTGGTCGCCGCAGCCGTGGCGCTGGCCGTGTTGGTGGGCGTGCCGCTGGCAGTGTTCGCCGCGCACCGGCCCCGGCTGCGCACACTGCTGCTGGGCGCGGCCGGCCTGCTGCAGACCGTGCCATCGCTGGCGCTGCTGGCCATGCTGATCTCTTGGCTGGGCGTGATCGGCACCGTGCCAGCGTTGATGGCGCTGGCGCTTTATGCGCTGCTGCCGGTGATGCGCAACACCGCTACCGGCCTGGCCGGCGTGCCCCAAGGCCTGCGCACCGCCGCACTGGCGCTGGGTATGACGCCGGGCCAGCGCATGCGGCTGGTCGAGCTGCCGCTGGCGCTGCCGGTGCTGCTGGCCGGCGTGCGCACCGCCACGGCGATTTCCATCGGCACCGCCACCATCGCCGCCTTCATAGGCGCGGGCGGCTATGGCGAGCGCATCGTCACCGGCCTGGCGCTGAACGACCGTGGCCTGCTGCTGGCCGGCGCGCTGCCGGCTGCGCTGTTGGCGCTGGTGAGCGAAGCGCTGTTCGAGCTGCTGGAGCGTGCGCTGCGGCCACGGGAAAATTTAGAAGAAAAGTAGCCAGATCCCCCTATACACGCCGGCTATTAGCTATATATTTCATAGCATCACCACCTGCGATACATCGGGCTCCCGCTGGGTCGGGATGAAGCGCTCGAAGCGCAGGCTCTCCATGTTGAAGATGCCGACCCTGTCGTTGGCCTGGCTGACAAAGGCCAGCGGCTGGTGCGGGTGGTAGCTGAGCGCGATGGCGCGGGAATCCATGGGCACGTGCGCCAGCTCTTTCAGCGTGGCCGGGTCCACCACCGACAGGCTGCGCTCGCCGTAGTTGGTGACCACCAGCCGGCCGTCGCGGTACAGGTAGAGGCGCGTGGCGTCGTCGCGCGAGGGGGCGCGGCGCACCACCTGCATGCTGTCGGTGTCGATGGCGCACAGCGTGTTGCTCCAGCGGCAGGTGACGTAGAGCGTTTTCTCGTCCGCACTCAGCGCATAGCCTTCGGGCTTCTCGCCCGGCGCGCAGGCCACCGGCACGGCGGCGGCATCGTGCGGCCGCACCTTGGTGACGGTGTGCGACAGCAGGTTCATGGCATAGGCCGTCTGCCCGTCGCGGGTCAGCGCGAACAGATGGCTCTTGATGCCGCCTACCGACACCGCGCGCCGCGGGGCGCTGTCGGTCTCGGGCTTGTCGATGACGACGAGCTGGGCGCGGTCTTCGCTCAGCACATAGAGCCGGCCGGCGGCGTCCATCTGCATGCCATGCAGCCGGTTGAAAGGCGCGATATCGATGGTGCGCGCCAGCCGCCGCGCCTGGATGTCGATCTGGAAGATCGACGTGCCGCCATGGCCCAGGTGGCCCGATGTCTCCACGCCGTAATGGCCGACATAGGCATAGCGCCGCGCGGCGTCCACCACGAACTCGTGCGGGAACTCGCCCAGCGCAATGCTGGCCATGCGCTCACCGCTGGCAATGTCGTAGTAGCTGAAGCAGTGGCTGCACTTTTCCACCAACAGCAGGGTTTCCTGGGTCATGGGTGTTGCGTTCTTTCGGTAGGAAGAGCGATGCGGTAGAAGCGCAGCGCATTGCCGCACATCACCGCATGGCGCTGCGCCGGGCTCAGGCCGTCCAGCATGCGGTGCACGCCGGTGACCAAGTCGTGGTAGCCAATGCGCAGGCCGGCCACCGGGAAGTTGCTGGCAAACATGCAGCGCTGCCAGCCAAAGATGGCGACGGTGTCGCGCACGATGCGGGCGTTGGCCTGCCAATCCCAGGCCTGGTCGCGCAGGCCAAATTCAGACAGCTTCACATGCACATTGGGCTGGCGCGCCAGCACCTCCATGCCGCTGCGCCACAGGCGCAGGCCCTCTTCGCTGCGGTCCCAGGCAAAGCCATGGTGGTTCAGCACGATGGGTATCTGCGGGAACAGACGCGCCACCTCGGCCGCCTCAGGCAAATGCCAGGCCGGCACCCGCAGGTCCCAGCTCAGGCCATGCCGGGCCAACAGCGAGAAGCCGCGCAGCCAGGCCTCGTCCTGCATGCTGCCGGGCTGGCCGCGCACGCTGTGCGCGGGCGTGGGCGCGGTCACCGGCTTGCTGCGAATGCCGCGCACCAGGGGGTAGGCGCAGTGCTGCTGCAAGCGCTCTTCGGTATCGGGGCGGTCGAACCAGACATGGGCCACCACGGCATTCGGGAAGCCGTGCGTTGCATGCACCTGGTGCAGCCAGGCGGTTTCGGCCACCTGCTGGTCGCGGGAGCGTTCGGCTTCCACATGCACCGTGGCCAGCACCGTAATGCCCTGGGCCGCTTGCCGGTAGTGGGCGGGCAGGAAGTCCTGTTGCAAGGCGCGGTGATCGCCCAGGAAGAAAGCCTGGGCGTCGTAGGCTTCCTGCAACCAGGGGTAGTGGCCCCGCGACAGATCCCAGAGATGGTGGTGGGCATCGACGACCTCGAGACCGGCGTCGATGCCCTCCGCAGCCAGGAGCAGATCAGCGCTCACAGCGTGCCGGCAGGGCCAGGGCGATCAGTGCGGCGATCACCAGCGACACCGCCAGGCTGATCACGCCCACGTTGGCGCTGTACTGCTGGATGAGAACGCCCACCGCATAGGGGCCGCAGAAGCCGCCAAGGTTGCCCAGGGCGTTGATCAGGCCGCGTGCGCCGCCGGCGGTCTCAGGGCTGCAGAGCTTGGGCGGGATGGTCCAGAACACGCCGGCCGCCGCCTGCAGGAAGAAGCCGCTGCCGATCAAGAACAGATAGGACAGCCAGATGGTCGCCTGGTAGTGCACCGACAGGAAAAGGCACAGCGCAAAGCCCAGCAGCGGTGCCGCCACGAAGGCGCGGCGCTGGCCGGTGCGGTCGGACCAGTAGGAGGTGGTCAGCATGCCGCACATGGTGCCGATGTAGGGCAGGATGGCCAGCATGCCGACCTGGCCCATGCCGCCGTGGGTGAGGTTCTTCAGGATGGTCGGCAGCCACAGGGTGTAGCCGTAGATGCCCACCTGGTAGAAGAAATTCAGCGCGATCAGCTGCCAGATGATGGGGTTGCGCAGCACCGCACCGAAGGAGGCCGAGACCACCGCGTTGCGAGCCGCAGCCTCGCGCTCCTCGCGCAGGGAGCTCAGGATGTAGTCCTTCTCTTCCTTGGAGATCCAGCGGGCCTTCTCCGGGTTATCGCAGGCAAAGGGAACCCAGATGGCCAGGAACAGCAGCGAGAGCGCGCCGGTGATGAAGAACAGCCAGCGCCAGTCCCACATCTGCAGTACCACGCCCGACAGTGGCGCGGTGATCATGCCGGCGATGGGCACGAACATGATGACCATGGCGTTGGCCCGGCCGCGCTCGCGGTCCGGAAACCAGTTGCCGACCATGGTGAGCACCACCGGCAGCATGCCGCCCTCGGCCACGCCCAGCAGGAAGCGCAGGGCGAGCAGTTGCCACGTCTCGGTGACGAAACCGGTCAGCACCGAGATGACCGCCCAGCTCACCAGCGACCAGGCGATGAAGCGCTTGCCGCCGCCCAGCGCGGCCAGCCGGCCGCCGGGGATCTGCAGGAACAGGTAGCCGACGAAGAAGATACCGCCGGCCAGGCCCGCCATGCTGGCGGTGATGCCCAGGTCGCTGCTCATGCCCCCGGCCATCGCGAAAGCGATGTTGACCCGGTCCATATAGGAGATGACGCAGGCCAGCAGGATGGGCGGGATGATGCGCAGCCAGCGGCTGCTGGGCACGGACGAATCCATCGCTGCCGCGGGCAGCGTGTGAATCAGGGTATTCATGTTGTCTCCGACTTGTTGTTTGTGCTTTCGGGGTCCGGGCGCCTATGGCCCGGTAGCTTTCTCAGTGCTGGATCACGACCAGCCCATCAGGCTCGCGGCCGGTGTCGAAGGCGTGCTGCAGCTCCAAGGTCTGCAGGTCCAGCCGGGCGACGGTGTTGTCGTTCAGCGGGATGTAGGCCAGGTCCTGGGCGGGGTCGAAGGCCAGGGCGATGGGCTTGTGCACCGTGGGCACCCGGCCCAGCTCGCGCAGGGTGCCGGGCTCATAGATGCCGATGGAGCGCTCGCCGTAGTTGGTCACAAACAAACGGCCGTCGCGCGAGAGGTAGATGCGGGTCGGGTCTTCGCCGGTGGGTACGGTGGCCAACACTTCCATGGTGGTGGCGTTGAGCATCGACAGGGTGGCGTCGTCGCGGCTGGCCACGTAGAGGATGGACTCGTCGCGGCTCAGGCAGCAGCCTTCCGGACGGCCGCCGACCGAGGCAGGCACCGGGGGCTGGCCGGCGTCGTGCGGATGCACCCGGGTCACGGTGTGCGAGCCGAGGTTGGTCACGTAGGCGACCTCGCCGTCGCGGCGCAGCACGAAGAGGTGGCTCTTCACGCCCCCCACCGGAACGGCGCTTTTTGGCGTTTGCTGCTGGTGCGGCTGGTCGAAGACCAGCAGCATGTTGTCGTGCTCGCTCAGGGCGTAGACGCGGTTCTGCCGGTCAATCTGCAGGCCGTGGATGCGGTTGTAGGGCGCGCAGTCCAGGCTGGACACGTGTGTGCCCTGGGCGATGTCGACCACGAAGACCTCGTGGCCGCCCAGTCCTTCGTGAGCGTAAGTCTGCACGCCGTAGTGGCCGACAAAGGCGAAGCGGCCTTCGGAGTCCACCACGAACTCGTGGGGATAACTGGGCAGTTGGGCGCTGAAGGCGCGGGCGCCGGTGTGCAGGTCGTAGCCGCTGAAGCTGTTGCCGAATTTCTCGACGAGCACGGCCTTGGGGGATGTGGTCATGGGGTTTGTCTCCGCAATCCTGTTGAAGTTGTAGAACGTGTTCAGCGCGCCCAGCGCAGCACCAGCGGATCAAGCCGCCGCGCCGTCTCGATCAAGCCCTTGCGCACCTCCGGATGCAGCCCCGGCCACGGGTGGCGCGGTGCCTCGCAGGCGATGACGCCGCCCTCTTTCATCAAGGCCTTGGCCGCGAGAAAGCCGGCCTGCCGGTTCTCGTAGTTGATAAGGGGGAGCCAGCGCTGGTAGAGGTTGAAGGCCTGGTCACGGTCGCCGCTGCGGTGCGCTTCGATGATGGGTCGAATGCCGTCGGCAAAGGCGCCGCCGGTCATGGCGCCTGTGGCCCCGGCGTCCAGGTCAGGCAGCAGGGTGATGGCTTCTTCTCCGTCCCAGGGGCCTTCTATGGCTTCTCCGCCCAGGCGGATGAGTTCGCGCAGCTTGCTGGCAGCGCCTGCGGTTTCGATCTTGAAGTAGCTGAGCTGCTCGATCTCCTTGGCCATCCTGGCCAGGAAGGCGGCCGACAGCACGGTGCCGCTGGCGGGGGCGTCTTGCACCATGATCGGAATCGATACCGCATCCGACAGCCGGGCGTAGAACTCAAAGATCTGCGGCTCGGGGAAGCGGAAGCTGGCGCCGTGATAGGGCGGCATCACCATCAACATCGCCGCGCCCATGTCCTGCGCGCGGCGGCTGCGCTCGGCGCAGACCTGGGTGCTGGTGTGGGTGGTGGTGACGATCACCGGCACGCGGCCGGCGACGTGTTCCAGCACGGCGCGGGTGAGCACTTCGCGCTCGTCATCAGAAATCAAGAACTGCTCGGAGAAGTTGGCGAGGATGCAGATGCCATCGACGCCGGAGTCGATCATGAAGTCTATGCAGCGCTTCTGGCTGGGCAGGTCGAGCGCACCGGCCTCGGTGAAGGTGGTGGGCGCTACCGGGAAGATGCCGCGGTAGCGTGGCTGGGAAAGGCTTGGGCTCATAGGGTGGACGGTGGCATAGGGTGGATGTCACTCCGAAAAGCACCGCGGAACCGGCTTTGCCGGGCCGCTGGTGCTGCCCCCGGCAGGGGGTTGGCGCAGCGACACGAAGTGCGCGAAGCCTGGGGGCGAGCTACTGGATATCGAATTGGTCGAGGAACTCGGTCTTCAGCGTCAGGCCCAGGCCGGGCACGTCGTCCTTCAACTGCACAAAGCCGTTCTCTGCCACCGGCTCACCGTCGAAGATGTAATAGAACAGCTCGTTGCCCACTTCCACGTCGAACATGGGGAAGTACTCGGCCATGGGCGATGCGATGGTGCTCATGGTCAGGTGGTAGTTGTGCATCTGGCCCGCATGCGGAATGACCGGCACGCTGTAGGCCTCGCACAGTGCATTGATCTTGTGCGCCGCGGTGATGCCGCCCACGCGGTTGGTGTCGTACTGCACCACGCTGACCGCCTTCTTGTCGAGCAACTGCTTGAAGCCGTAGAGGCTGAACTCGTGCTCGCCGCCAGAGATGGGGATGCTGGTGAGCTGGTTCAGCTCGGCATAGCCGTCTATGTCGTCGGCGATCACCGGCTCTTCTACCCAGCGCGGCTGGAACTTTTCCAGCTTGGGCAGCATGCGCTTGGCGTATTCCAGGTTCCAGCCCATGTAGCACTCAAGCATCAGGTCACTGTCGTAGCCGATCACTTCACGGATGGCTTCGACCGCCTTCAGGTTCTCTGCCACGCCCTTGGTGCCATGCGCCGGGCCGTAGCCAAAGCGCGACTTGAACATGGTGAAGCCCTGGTCCAGAAACTTCTGCGCCTCGTCCTGCATTTCCTTCAGGTCGGTGCGGTAGAGCTTGCTGTAGTAGCAGGGAATTTTTTCCTTGGTGCGGCCGCCCAGCAGCTTGAACACCGGCTTGTTCACGCTCTTGCCCAGGATGTCCCAGATGGCCAGGTCTACCGCCGAAATCGCCGCCATGGTCACGCCCTTGCGGCCCCAGGCGTGGGTGCTGCGGTACATGCGCTGCCACAGGTATTCGTAGTCCCATGGGTCCTGGCCAATGACCAGCGGCGCCAGGTACTGGTCGATGATGGCCTTGGCAATGGCCGGTGCCAGCGCCACATTGCCCAGGCCGACGATGCCGTCATCGGTCTCGATCTCCACCACCGTCCACGAATGGAAGCGGAAGGTGCTCATGCTCTCGGTGTTGGAGTACACCAGGTCCATGGCGTTGGAGCAGAAGTTGCCCTGCGGCGGAACGGTCTTGCCCTTCCATTGGAAAACACGGGCGCGGACGGACTTGATCTTCATGGCGATATCTTTAAGGGGGATGGAAGGGATCAGGCGGCGGCAAGCGCCTTGCTGCGTTGGGCAATACCCATGCGGCAGGCGATCTGGAAGGCTTGCCAGGTGGCTTCGACACTGGCCTTGCCCTGGCCCGCGATGTCATAGGCGGTGCCGTGGGCCGGCGTGGTGATGGGGATGGGCAGGCCGCCCTGCACCGTGACGCCGCGGCTGAAGCCCAGCAGCTTGATCGCTATCTGGCCCTGGTCGTGGTACATGGTGACGATGGCCTGGTACTCGCCGGCCTGCGCCTTCAAAAAGATGGTGTCGGCTGGGAACGGGCCGTGGAAGGGTGCGTCGGTGGGCCAGCTGCGTGCCTGCAGCGCCTTGACGGCCGGCGCGATGATGTCGATCTCTTCGCGCCCGCAGACACCGCCGTCGCCGCCATGCGGGTTGAAGGCCGCAATCGCCACCTTGGGCGCCGCAATGCCGCTGGCCAACAGCGAGCGGTAGATCAGCTCAGACGCCTGCTGGATGCGCTCCACGCTCAGGTAGCTGGCCACATCCTTCAGGGGCACATGCGAGGAAATGCGCGAGGTCCACAGGTCACCCAGGGTGTTGAACTCGCAGAAGTAGCCAGTCACGCCCAGGTGCTGGGCGAAGTGGTGCAGCTCGTCTTCATGCTGCATGCCACCGATCTTCATGGCCTGCTTGTTCAGCGGCGCGAAGCAGATGGCGTCGATGTCGCCGGCCAGGGCTGCGTCCATGCAAAGGTCCAGCACCTGCAGCACCGAGCGGCCGCCGGGCGCCTCGGCGCGGCTGCGGTGCACATCGGCCTGGGCCACGGTGTCTACGGCCAGGAAGGCCGGGCGCGCGCTGCTGGCGCGGCCACGCACTGCGGCCAGGGAATCGATGGCGTCGGTCGCCACCTGCAGGCCGGCGATCTGCTGGCCTTCTTCCCACAGCCAGCGGTCACCCACCAGCACGATGTTGGCGCGCTGCGCGGCCTCGGGTTTGGCCAGCAGGCGCGCGATCAGCTCGGCGCCAATGCCGGCGGGGTCGCCCAGCGTCAGGGCCAGCACGGGCTTGTCGGAAGAGGTCATGGGCTCAGTCAATCCTGATCTGGTTCTTGCGGATGATGTCGCCGTAGCGTTTGAACTCGGCGTCGTGAAAGGCGGCGAACTGCGCCTGCGTCATGGGTGCGATCTCGGCGCCCACGGCCTCCAGGCGGGTCTTGGTCTCGGGCATGGCGAGCACCTTGTTGACCTCGTCATGCACCTTTTGCTGCACGGCCTTGGGCGTGGCAGCCGGCATGTAGATGCCGTACCAGGCGCTGACCTCCACCGTGGGGAAGCCGGCCTCGGCCATGGTCGGCACGTTGGGCAGTTGCGGGTTGCGTTTGGCCGTGGTCACGGCCAGCGGGCGGATCTTGCCGTTCTTGATCTGGCCAATGACCGAGGGCATGGTGTCAAAGCTCATCTGCACCTGGCCGCCGACCAGATCGATCAGCGCGGCGCTGCTGCCCTTGTAGGGCACGTGCACCAGGTCCACGCCGGCCGCGTCCTTGAACATTTCGGCGGCGATGTGCTGGGTGCTGCCGGCGCCGCTGCTGGCGTAATTGATCTTGCCGGGCTCTTTCTTGGCCAGCGCCACCAGCGCCGGCACCGAGTCGGCCGGCAGGCCGTTGGTGACCACCAGCACGTTGGGCACGGCACCCACAAAGGCCACCGGCACCAGGTCGCGGTTGCTGTCGTAGTTGAGCTTGAGCAGGTGCGGCGCAATCGCATGCGCGGTGACCACGCCCATCACCATGGTGTGGCCGTCAGTGGCCTTGGCGGTGACATCGGCGGCGAGGGTGTTGGAGACGCCCGGGCGGTTCTCCACGATCACGGATTGCTTGAGCAGCGGCCCGAGCCGGTCGGCCACGGCGCGCGCCATGGCGTCGGTGCCGCCGCCGGGCGCGGAGCCCACGAGGATGCGCACGGTGCGCGTAGGCCATTCCTGGGCGGTGGCGCACAGCGGCGCGAGCAGGGCCAGCGCCATGGCTGGCATTGCGAATCGGCGAAGCATTGTCTTGTCTCCTGGATGTGCAGGCAGTGCACTTGTTTATGCCGCCATCGTAGGAAAACAAATGATGTCCGTAAAATGAAATGACCTGATGGATTGATATCCTCAGGTTATCAATTCAATGAGCACAGCCGACCCCGACTCCCCCACTCTTTTGCTCAACCGCCTGCGCATGCGCCAGGTGGCGCTGCTGCTGGCCGTGGAAAGCCGGGGCACGCTGCGCGCCGCGGCGGCCGAGCTGGGCATGACCCAGCCCGCGGCGACCAAGATGCTGCACGAGCTGGAGCACACGCTGGGCCATACGCTGTTCGACCGCGTGGGCCGCGGCCTGCGCCTGAACCCGGCTGGCACCTGCGTGACCCAGCACTTTCGCGGCATGCGCGGCGGGCTCGAAGCCCTGCGCCGCGAGCTGCAGGCGCTGCAACTGGGCAGCGCGGGCAAGCTCTTCATCGGCAGCATCATGGCGGCCTCGCCGGCCGACCTGACGCATGCGCTGATCCGCCTGAAGGCGCTCTACCCGTTCCTGACGGTGGAGATCGCGGTGGGCACCAGCGACCGGCTGATGGAGCAGCTGCGCGAAGGCCAGCTCGACATGGTGATCGGCCGCATGCCGGGCCGCAGCGGCGGCGACTGCGTGTTCCGCCCGCTGGGCGATGAGGCGCTGTCGGTGGTGGTGTCGCCCAAGCATCCTTTGGCCGGGCGCGCCAAGCTGCAGTTCGCCGAGCTGCAGCCCTACCCCTGGATACTGCAGCCCGCCGGCAGCCCGATGCGCGACGTGATCGAGCAGGAATTTGCCACGCACCACTTGCCGCTGCCACCGGGCCTGATCGAGACCGCATCCATCCTGACCACCACCAACCTGATCGCCCGCACCGACATGATCGCTGTCATCCCGTGGTCGATTGCGCAGCGTTACGAGCAGCACGGCCTGCTGCGCGTGCTGCCCTACGCCATCCACCACCGGCTGGCCGCCTACGGCAGCATCGTGCGGCGCGACCGGCCGGCGTCAGCCGCGTTGCAGCATTTTCTGGAGCTGCTGCATACGCCGGCATAGGTTCGTAACTACTCTGCTCCCCACCGTTCAGGCTGAGCTTGTCGAAGCCCTGCCACCTCACCACCAAGCCCTTCGACAGGCTCAGGGCGAACGGGGGGAGAGTTACACGAACCCAAACAAAAAAGGCCGGCAGCCCATAACGGGCGCCGGCCTATAGCTATTAATTTAATAGCTATAGGAGCACAAGCGATTTACGCCAGCGTGTACGCCGTCTTCACCACGGTGAAGAATTCCTGCGCGTACTTGCCCTGCTCACGCGGGCCGTAGCTGCTGGCCTTGCGGCCGCCAAAGGGCACGTGGTAGTCCACGCCCGCCGTCGGCAGGTTGACCATCACCATGCCGGCCTGGCTGTGGCGCTTGAAGTGGGTGGCGTACTTCAGGCTGGTGGTGGCAATGCCGGCAGACAAACCAAACTCGGTATCGTTGGCGGTGGCCAGGGCTTCTTCGTAGTCCTTCACCAGGATCACGCTGGCGACCGGGCCAAAGATTTCTTCGCGGTTCACACGCATGCCCTTGGTGGTGTCGGTAAGCAGCGTGGGCGCCATGAAGAAGCCCTCGTTGCCGCTGCCGGTGTGGCAGGCCACGCGGCCGCCGCCGGCGTACACCGTGGCGCCTTCGGCCTTGCCGATCTCGACATAGCTCAGGTCTTGCTCCAACTGCGCCTGGCTCACGACCGGGCCCACGTCGGTGCCGGCGATCAGCGCGTCACCCACCTTGATCTTGTCCATGCGCGCCTTGAGCGCCTCGATGAACTTGGGGTAGATGCCCTGGGTAACGATCAGGCGGCTGGAGGCCGTGCAGCGCTGGCCGGTGGAATAGAAGCAGCTCTGCGCGCTCAGCTCTACCGCCTGCGCCAGGTCGGCGTCGTCCAGCACGACCTGCGGGTTCTTGCCGCCCATCTCCAGCTGCACCTTCTTGTGGCTTTCAACGCAAGCCTGGGCAATGCGCCTGCCCACGCCGGTAGAGCCGGTGAAGCTGATCGCGGCAATACCGGGGTGCTTGACCAGCGCATCGCCAATCACGCTGCCACGGCCCATCACCAGGTTGAAGACGCCGGCCGGGATGCCGCTGCGGTGGATGATGTCGGCCAGCGCCCAGGCGCTGCCGGGCACCAGGTCGGCGGGCTTCAGCACCACGCAGTTGCCAAAGGCCAGCGCCGGGGCGATCTTCCAGGCCGGGATGGCGATGGGGAAGTTCCACGGCGTGATCAGGCCGACCACGCCGATGGGCTCACGTGTGATTTCCACGCCGATGTTGGGGCGCACCGAGGGCAGCACCTCGCCCGCCAGGCGCAGGCATTCGCCGGCAAAGAACTTGAAGATCTGGCCGGCGCGGGTGACTTCGCCAATGCCCTCGGGCTTGGTCTTGCCCTCTTCGCGCGAGAGCAGCGTGCCCAGCTCTTCCTTGCGCGCCAGGATTTCATTGCCGATCTTGTCGAGCGCGTCGCTGCGCGCCTGGATGCCGCTGGTGGACCAGGCCGGGAAGGCGGCCAGCGCGGCCTGCACGGCGGCGTCGACCTGGGCGGCGTCGCCCTGGGTGTACTCGGCAATCACGTCGGCCAAGTGGCTGGGGTTGCGATTGGGGCTGGCACTGCTGCCGGCCAGCCATTCGCCGTTGATCAGGTTCAGGTGTGGTGCGTTCTGCGTCATGGAGGATCCTGGTTGTCGCATGAGAAATGCGCCGCGACGCTACCACGTCGCGACGCATCGTGTGATGACGGCCGAATTATTGGGGGCCGAGCGTGGCAATCAACGCGGCCAGTTCCGCCACCTCGTTGGCCTTGAGGTCGGTCAGCGGCGCGCGCACCGGGCCGGCGTCGTGGCCGACGATCTTGGCGCCGGCCTTGACGATGCTCACCGCATAGCCCTGGCCCTTGTTGCGGATGTCCAGGTAGGGCATGAAGAAGTCCTTCAGCAGGCGGTGCTGGGTGGCGTGGTCGTCGGTGCGCACGGCCTCGTAGAACTGCATCGCCGTCTTGGGGATGAAGTTGAACACCGCAGACGAATACACCGGCGTGCCCAGTGCCTTGTAGGCGGCGGCGTAGACCTCGGCCGTGGGCAGGCCGCCCAGGTAGGCGAAGCGCTCGCCCATCTTCATGTAGATCGAGCTCATCAGCTCGATATCGCCAATGCCGTCCTTGAAACCGACCAGATTGGCATTGCGCTCGGCCAGCCGGGCCAGGGTGTCAGGCTTGAAGCGGCTCTGGCCGCGGTTGTAGACGATGACGCCGAACTTCACGCTCTTGCATACCGCCTCGACATGTGCCGCCAAGCCTTCCTGGCCGGCTTCGGTCAGGTAGTGCGGCAGCAGCAGGATGCCGTGGGCGCCGGCCTTCTCTGCGGCCTGCGCGCATTCGATGGCAAAGCGCGTGGGGCCGCCCGCGCCAGCAATGATCGGCACCACGCCGCGGCAGGTGTCGACCGCGGTCTTGATGATGCCGGGGTACTCGTCGCCGGTCAGCGAGAAGAACTCACCCGTACCGCCGGCCGCGAACAGCGCGCTGGCGCCGTAGGGAGCCAGCCACTCGAGACGCTTCTCATAGCTGCTTTTGTTGAAGTCGCCGTTCGCGTCGAAGTCGGTCAACGGGAAGGACAGCAGGCCGGAGCCCATGATGGATTTGAGTTCCTGGGGATTCATGGTGTGAGTCGTCGAGAGCTAGGGAAGAAAGAAAACAGGGGAGCCATTGCAGAACACAGATACAGCGGCACAAAAGGCCGCGGAGCAGGCCATGCGCAAACATCCGCGGAACCGGCTCCGCCGGGCCGCTGGATGTGCCCCCTCGAGGGGGAAGGCGAAGACGCGAAGCGCGTAGCCTGGGGGTGCTCCATTTCAGTCGATCTTGAGCTGCGCGTCGGCGACCACCTTGGCCCAGCGCGCGCGCTCCTTGTTGAAGAAGGCGTCCTGCTCGGCCGATGTCATGGTCACCACCTCGGCGCCCTGCCCGGCCAGGCGCGAGCGGATCTCGGGCGAGCGGATGATGCGCACCAGCTCCTGGTGCAGGCGCTCGACGATGGGCGCCGGCGTGCCCTTGGGCACCAGCATGCCCTGCCAGGTGCCGGACTCATAGCCCGGCACGCCTTGCTCGGCAATGGTCGGCACGTCGCCGATCAGCGGCATGCGCGTGGATTTGGACACGCCCAGGATCTTGAGCTTGCCGCTCTGCACAAAGGGCAGCGTGGCCAGCATGCCGTTCATCAGGATCTGGGTCTGGCCGGCCACCGTGTCTTGCACCGCCTGCACGCCGCCCTTGTAGGGCACGTACTGCCAGCGGGCGCCGCTGGCGCGCTCCAGCGCCACGCCGGCCAGGTGCGGCGCGCTGCCGGTGGCGGTAACGGCAAAGTTGAGGTCGCTCTTCTTCGACAGCGCCACCAGCTCCTGCAGGTTGTTGGCCGGCACCGAAGGGTGCACCACCAGCAAATGCGGCGAGTAGGCCAGCATGGTCACGCCGCGCAAGTCCTTGGACGGGTCAAAGGACAGGCGCGTGTAGACCGAGGGCGTGATGGCCAGCGCGCCCACATCGCACAACAGCAGCGTGTAGCCGTCAGGCGCGGCGCGGGACACGGCCTCGGCGCCCAGGTTGCCGTTGGCGCCGGCGCGGTTCTCGACGATCACGTTTTGCTTCAGCGCCTCGGACAGCGGCTGGCTCAGCGCCCGCGCAATGATGTCGGACGACCCGCCCGGCGGGTAGGGAACGATCAGCTTGATCGGCCGCGCGGGCCAGGCTTCGGCCGCCAGGGCGGGCGCGCCAACGGCAAGCGCGCCCAGCGCGGGCAGGGTACGGGTCAGCAAGGTGCGGCGGGAAAAAGTCATGTCATCTCCTGTTGTTGGGCTGGCCTGAGACCGCTGGGCGGCATTTTGGCGCGCGCCTTGGCATGTCATCAGTCATCGTACAACTAGAGAATCAGAAAGTCCAGCCATGAGCGCCCCGGGAAAGCCCCCGGTGCGCCGCCTGTCTTAGGTGCTGCTGCGCGCCGCCTCTTGCGCGTGGCGCAGGCGCTCGCGGCTGTTGGTGAGATGCAGGCGCATGGCGGCGCGGGCCGCGTCCGGGTCCTGGCGCGCGATGGCCTCGTAGATCTCGGCGTGCTCGCGGTTGACCTTCTGCAGGTAGTCGGCCTGGTCTTCTGGTGCCACGCGCGTGGCGGTGATGCGGGTGCGCGGAATGATGGCCGTGCCCATGTGGCGCAGGATGTCGGCGAAGTAGCGGTTGCCGGTAGCCAGCGCAATCTCGTAGTGAAAGCGGAAGTCCGGCGTGACGGTATCGCCCTGCCCTGCCATGGCCACGCCAAACTGCTCCAGCGCCTCGCGCATCACCTGCAGATTCGCCTCTGTACGGCGGACGGCGGCCAGGCTGGCGGCCTCGGTCTCCAGGCTCACGCGCAGCTCCAGCACCTCCAGCGCGTCGATCGATGCCGGCACGTCGGCCGGGTCCAGCCGCAGCAGGCCGGGCGTGGGCGCATCGAGCACAAAGGTGCCCACGCCGTGCCGCGTCTCGACCAGGCCGGCGGCCTGCAGGCGCGACAGCGCCTCGCGCACCACGGTGCGGCTGACGCCGTAGGTTTGCATGATGGCGGTCTCGGTCGGCAGCTTCTCGCCGGGCCGCACCAGGTGCGCGCCGATGCGCCGGCCGATGTCTTCCACCAGCGCCAGCGCCAGCCCGCGCGGACGCCGCACGAAGCCCGCCGCAAGCTCGGCTTGTGGCGCCGCAGCATCTGTAGAAAGCCCCGTTGACATGCGCATGATGGGCTGATGATAATGGCCCAAGCTTGTAAGACAACATATAACAAACGGTACGGAAAGTTCCGATGAGTCAAGAGACAAACCAGGCGCCCAGCCCCTCTTCCCCCGCCCACCTGCCGGCCGAAACACGTCTGGATACCCTGCTGCTGACCGGCGCTGCCGGCGGCCTGGGCCAGGTTCTGCGCGAACGGCTGCGGCCCTTTGCCCGGGTGCTGCGCTTGTCCGACATCTCCCCCATGGCGCCGGCAGCAGGCCCGCATGAAGTGCTGCAGCCCTGCAACCTGGCCGACAAGCAGGCGGTAGACGCGCTGGTGCAGGGCGTAGACGCCATCGTGCACCTGGGCGGCGTCTCGGTAGAGCGGCCGTTTGAAGAGATCCTGGACGCCAACATTCGCGGCACCTTCCACATCTACGAGGCAGCGCGCCGCCATGGCGTGAAGCGCGTGGTGTTCGCCAGCTCCAACCACGTGATCGGCTTTCACAAGCAGACCGACACGCTGGACGCCGCCTCCCCGCGCCGGCCCGACGGCTACTACGGCCTGTCCAAGTCCTATGGCGAGGACCTGGCGCAGTTCTACTTCGACCGCTACGGCGTGGAGACGGTGAGCATCCGCATCGGCTCGTCCTTCCCCGAGCCCCGGGACCGCCGAATGATGAGCACCTGGCTCAGCTACCGCGACCTGACCGAGCTGGTGCGGCGCGCGCTGTTCATGCCCGGCGTGGGCCACACCGTGGTTTATGGCGCATCGGCCAACCGCGATGTCTGGTGGGACAACCACGCCGCCGCGCGCCTGGGCTTTGTGCCGCAGGACACGTCGGAGGTGTTCCGCGACAAGGTCGAGCAGCAGCCCATGCCCGCCGCCGACAACCCCGTGCGCATCTACCAAGGCGGTTCCTTCACCGCCGCCGGCCCATTTGAGGACTAAATGCCCCCCAGGCTTCGCGCTTCGCGTCTTCGCCAACCCCCTTCCAGGGGGCACATCCAGCGGCCCGGCAAAGCCGGTTCCGCGGATGTTCTGGCGTGGCCTGCTCCGCGGCCTTCTGTGCCTTTGTGATTCATGCGCTGCGGGCGATGCCAGCGCCAGGCAGCACACCCTCCGAGTTTCATTCCTAACTGCACACCAGAAAGAGAGACAAACATGAAACTGCACCGCACCTTGCTTGCACTTGCCGCGGCGGCCCTGGTGCCGCTGATGGCGCAGGCCACCGAGTTCCGCTCGGCCGACATCCACCCCGACGGCTATCCCACGGTCGAGGCGGTGAAGTTCATGGGCGAGCGGCTCAAGGCGCTGTCTGGCGGCAAGAACACGATCCGCGTCTACAACAACAGCTCGCTCGGCGGCGAGAAGGACACCATCGAGCAGGCCAAGATCGGCGCGCTGGCTTTGGTGCGCGTGAACATCGGCGCGATGAACAACATCTGCCCCGAGACGCTGGTGCCGACCATGCCCTTTTTGTTCCGCTCGGTCGAGCACATGCACAAGGTGCTGGACGGCCCGGTGGGCGAAGAAATCCTCAAGTCCTGCGAGAAGCAGGGCTTCATCGGGCTGGCCTACTACGACAGCGGATCGCGCTCCATCTTCACCGCCAAGAAGCCGGTAAAGAGCTTTGCCGACATGAAGGGCCTGAAGATCCGCGTGCAGCAGTCCGACCTGTGGGTGAGCATGATCGAGGCCATGGGCTCCAACGCCACGCCCATGCCCATGGGCGAGGTCTATACCGGCCTGAAGACCGGCCTGATCGACGCCGCAGAAAACAACTACCCCACCTACGAAAGCGCACGCGCCTTCGAGGTCGCCAAGTACTTCACCAAGACCGAGCACTCGATGGCGCCAGAGATGCTGCTGTTCTCCAAGCGCGCCTGGGACCGCCTCTCGGCCGAAGAACAAAAGCAGATCCGCCAGGCCGCCAAGGAATCGGTGCCCTACATGCGCAAGATGTGGGCCGACCGCGAGATCAAGTCCTATGAGATCGCCAAGGCCGGTGGCGCCGAGTTCATCGACATCGACAAGGCCCCGTTCCAGGCCGCGATGAAGCCGGTCTACGACAAGTTCATCACCGACGCCCGGCTGAAGGACCTGGTCCGGCGCACGCAGGAAACGCAGTAGTTCCAGCCGCAGCAAGAGCAATAGTCAATTGCTTCATTTTTAATAGCTAGTAGCCCAGGTGCAGCCTGGGTTACAGGCACTCTTTCTTTAAAAACCATGTACACCCGCCTCTGCCGTGCGCTGGCCCGCGCCTGCATGTGGCTGGGCATCTGCGGGCTGGTGGCGCTGATCTGCGCCGTCAGCTGGCAGGTGTTCGGCCGCTATGTGCTCAACAACACGCCCACCTGGGCCGAAAGCCTGGCGCTGCTGCTGGTGCTCTACGTGACCATGCTGGGCGTGGCTGTTGGCGTGCGCGACGCCGGCCACATCGGCCTGGAATCCTTCCTGGTGCTGGCGCCAGACCACGTGCGCATCAAGATGGAGTTTTTGATCCACGTGCTGGTGCTGATCTTTGGCGCGGCCATGGCCTGGAACTGCGCCTCGCTGGCCGAGTCGGTGTGGGACTACCGCCTGCCCACGCTGCCGCTGTCGGAGGGCTGGAAGTACGTGCCGGCCAGCATTGCCGGCGTGCTGATCGTGATGTTCTCCATCGAGCATTTGATTGCCCTCGCGAAGGGCCACGAAGTCGAACCCTCCTGGAGCTGAGCACGCCATGACGATCCCGCTTCTTATCCTGAGCCTGAGCTTCACCCTGTTCCTGCTGCTGGGCGTGCCGGTGGCGTTTTCCATCGGGCTGTCGGCCCTGTGCACCCTGCTGTATGAGGGCCTGCCGCTGGAGGTGGGCTTCCAGCAGATGACCTCGGGCATGGGCATCTTCTCGTTCCTGGCCATTCCGTTCTTTATCTTTGCCGGCGAGCTGATGCTGTACGGCGGCATTGCCGACCGCATCGTGCTGCTGGCCAAGAACCTGGTGGGCCACGTGCGCGGCGGCCTGGGCATGTCCAACGTGGTGGCCTGCACGCTGTTTGGCGGCGTGTCGGGCTCGCCGGTGGCCGATGTGTCGGCCATGGGCGCGGTGATGATCCCGATGATGAAGAAGGAGGGCTACCACGCCGACTACGCGGTCAACGTGACCACGCATGCGGCCCTGGTCGGCGCGCTGATGCCGACCAGCCACAACCTCATCATCTATTCGCTCGCGGCGGGCGGCAAGGTGTCGATTGCGGCGCTGATCCTGGCCGCCCTGCTGCCGGCGGCCATCCTCACCTTCAGCAACCTGGCCGCGGCCTACCTGGTGGCCGTCAAGCGTGGCTACCCAGCCGGCAGCTTCCCGGGCTGGCACATCGTGGCGCGCTCGCTGGCGGCGGCGCTGCCGGGGCTGTTCGTGGTGGTGCTGATCCTGGGCGGCATCCTGTCGGGCGTGTTCACCGCGACCGAGTCGGCTGCCGTGGCCGTGCTGTATGCGCTGGCGCTCACGGTGCTGGTCTACCGCTCGCTCAAGTGGGAGCACTTCATCAAGGCTGCCGCCAAGGCGGTGCGCACCACCGGCGTGGTGCTGCTGCTGATCGGCATATCCAGCACCTTCGGCTACCTGATCAGCCTGTACGGCGTGGCCGAGCTGACCGGGCAGATGCTGTCGCGCATCACCACCGAGCCGTGGCTGATCTTCTTGATGATCAACATCATCCTGTTCTTGCTCGGCACCTTCCTGGACATGGCCGCCACCATCCTGCTGTGCACGCCAATCTTCCTGCCGATTGCGCAGCACTACGGCATGAGCTCGGTGCAGTTCGGCATCGTGCTGCTGATCAACTGCGCGCTGGGGCTGAACACGCCGCCGGTGGGCACCACGCAGTTCGTTGGCTGCGCCATTGGCGGCGTGTCGGTGGGCGCGGTGATGCGCACCATCTGGCCCTTCTATGGCGCGCTGATCTTCGCGCTGATGCTGGTCACCTTTGTGCCGGCGTTCTCGATGTGGCTGCCAAGCATGTTCATGGTGGTCAGGTAAGAGCTCAAAAAAACTAAGGAGACAACGACATGAAGAAGCACCTGCAACAAGCCCTGGCGGCGCTCGCCCTGGGCGCCGCCTGCGCGGCTCCGGCCCTGGCGGCCGACAGCGACTTTCCCAACCGCACGGTCGAGCTGCTGGTGCCCTACCAGCCCGGCGGCGGCACCGACGGCCTGGCGCGCGCCTTTGCCGACGCCAGCCGCAAGCACATGTCGCAGAGCATCGTCATCGTCAACCGCCCCGGCGCGGGCGGCGCCATCGGCTGGACCGAGGTCATCAACGCCAAGCCAGACGGCTACAAGCTCGCCGTGCTGACGGTAGAGCTGCTGACCCTGCCGCACCTGGGCCTAGCCAAGTTCAGCTACGACGACTTCCAGCCCATCGCCCAGCTCAACGCCGACCCGGCCGCGATCACGGTGAAGGCCGATGCGCCGTGGAACACGGTGGAAGAGTTCCTCGCCGCCTCCAAGAAAGACCCGGGCGCGGTGCGCGTGGGCAATTCAGGCAATGGCTCGATCTGGCACCTGGCCGCCGCCGCGCTGGAAGACAAGACCGGCGCCAAGTTCAACCACATCCCCTTCAACGGCGCGGCACCTGCGGTGCTGGCGCTGCTCGGCGGCCACATCGAGGCGGTGGCGGTCAGCCCGGCCGAGGTCACCACCCACGTGCAGGGCGGCAAGCTCAAGATCCTGATGGTGATGGCCGACAAGCGCGTGAAGGGCTTCGAGAAAGTGCCAACCGCCAAGGAGCGCGGCATAGACCTGTCCATAGGCACCTGGCGCGGCCTGGGCGCGCCCAAGAACACGCCGCCCGAGGTCATGGCCCGGCTGCGCGACATCACCGCCAAGACCGCCGCCGAGCCACTGATGCACGAGGTCATGGACAAACAGAACCTGGGCTATGTCTACACCGACGGCACCGTCTTCAAAGACACGCTGGCCAAGGACAACGCCTACTTCAAGGAGCTGATCACCAAACTCAACCTGAAGCCATGACCGCCCCTGCAAAACCATTCCAACACCACCGGGACTTCCCATGCGCACGACATCCGTTTCCCCATCCACACGCCGGCGGCGCCACGGCGCGGCACTGGCCGCTGCGGTGATGGCCGCCAGCATCGCGCTGCCGGCCAGCGCTGCCACCTATGTCTACGTGTCCAACGCCGACAGCCAGGACATCTCGGTGCTGGCGCTGGACCGCGAACGCGGCCAGTTGCAGCCGCTCGACACCGTTGCCGTAGGCGGCTCCGTGATGCCGCTGGCCGTCAGCCCGGACAAGCGCTTTCTGTACGCAGCACTGCGCTCCCAGCCCTACCGCGTGACCAGCTTCGCGATTGAGCCCAGCAGCGGCAAGCTGCGCAAGCTGGGCGAAGCGCCGCTGGCCGACAGCATGGCCAACATCGACACCGACCGCACCGGCCGCTGGTTGTTCGCCGCCTCTTACCCCGGCCACAAGATCACCGTCAACAGCATCGAGAAAGACGGCAGCATCGGCCCGGTGCAGCAGTTGATCCGCACCGCGCCCAACGCGCATGCCATCCACGCCGACGCCAGCAACCGCTACGTGCTGGCCACCAGCCTGGGCGGCGACAACGTGTCGAGCTGGCGCTTCGACGCCGACACCGGCCTGCTCGCCGCCAACGACCCGCCACTGCTCGCCGCCAAGCCCCAATCCGGCCCGCGCCACTTCGTGTGGGACAAGGCCCAGCGCTTTGTCTACCTGGTCGATGAGCTGGACGCCGGCCTGCACGTGCTGGCCTGGGACGCACAACGCGGCACCCTGCGCGAGCTGCAAGCCACCACCACCCTGCCCGCCGGCTTCACCGGCAAGCCCTGGGCCGCCGACCTGCACCTGACGCCGGATGGCCGCTTTTTGTATGCATCCGAGCGCACCTCCAGCACGCTCTCCACCTTCAAGGTTGATGCCGCCACCGGCCTGCTGCAGCCCCTGGGCCAGACCCCCACAGAGAAGACTCCGCGCGGCTTCGCCATAGACCCCAGCGGCCGCTACCTGATCGCCTCGGGGCAAGACTCACACGCCATCACGCTGTATGCAATCGACGGCGCCAGCGGCGCGCTGAAGCCGCTGCAGCAACTGGCGGTGGGGAAGAATCCGAATTGGGTGGAGATTGTGGATTTGCCTTGAGTTGTCTGAGCTTGGGAAAGAACTCCCAAGGCGCAAGTGGCGGCAGCAATAATCGGCTAGCAACGATCTTCTGAGCAGCCCTTCCCATGAGCGCCCCTCTCTCACCCAGCACGACCGCCATTTATCTGTACGGAGCCGAGGCCACATATGACGGATGTGGTGACTTTGAGTGGGAGAGCCCCGCTTTGGGTGCCAGACACAAGCTCATCCTGTTCCTGCCTCAAAGCGATAGAACCTCCCGGGAAGATTTGGCCGCATCGGAGCTTGCGAGGTTCGGCTTTGTCAACATAAGCCTTCTTGCTGGGCAGCCAATCGATGTCGAGTCGCTGAACGACCCAAGGATGCATGCGTTCAAGAAGCACTATGAAGGCGCCTTCTCCGAAGGAAGCTCCCTGGTGTGGTACCCGTAGCTGCGGACCCTGGTAGAGATTTCATGGGGCGCCGCCCTGGTCCTCCGACAGGGCATCTTCCACAGTAACAGCCAAAGGCGTGGTCGGCCTTCCGATCAACCGGCTCAAGTCGCCGGCTTCGCAATACACGTCGCCGTGGGCTGCGCCGGTGTCGGCCAGGGCCAGCGTGTTGGCGAGGCTTTCGGGCAGGCCGTAGCTCACCATCAGCGCGCGATAGTCGGCTGGCGGCAGGTCGACATAGGCCACCGGGCGGCCGGATTGTCTGGATATCTCTGCGGCCATCTCTGTCAGCGTGAAGCTGGTGTCGCCGGCCAGCTCGTAGATGGGCTTGGGTGCGTCGCCAGCGCTCAGCACGGTGGCCGCCGCCTCGGCATAGTCGCTGCGGCTGGCACCCGAGATACAGCCGTTCTTCGCGCAGCCATAGAGCGTGCCCTCTTGCACGGCAAAACCGGCGCTCATGGTGTAGTTCTCGGTGTACCAACCGTGCCGCAAAAAGACATGCGGCACGCCGCTTTCCCTGATCATGCGCTCGGTCTCGCGGTCTTCGCTGGCATAGGGAACGCTGGATGTGTCGGCCCTCAGCATGCTGGTGTAGGCGATCAGCTTGACGGTGCCGCTGCTTCTGACGGCATCGATCACGGTCTTGTGCTGGGACGTTCTGGCGCCGACCTCAGGGGCCGAGATCAGCAAGACCTTGTCGACGCCCTCCAGCGCTGCCGGCCATTGCTCGGGCTGGTCATAGTCGGCCAGGCGCACCTTGACGCCGCGGGCCTGCAGGTTTGCCACCTTCACGGGATGCCGCACGCCGGCCACGATCTGATCGGTGGGCATTCTTGCCAGCAGATGTTCGATCACCAAGCTGCCAAGGTGGCCCGCTGCGCCAGTTACCAGGATCATGAAAGTCTCCAGTCAAAAAGTTTTTTTCTTCAGCCGCCAGCGCCGGGGGCGGCGGACTTTGTCACCGCTGCACTGCGGCTCTCTTCATCCCAGCCACCGCCCAGCACCTTGTACAGCGTGACCAGGTTGGACACCCGCGACAGGCGCGTGCCGATCAGGTTCTGCTGCGCGCTGTAGAGCGAGCGCTGCGAGTCCAGCACCGAGAGGTAGCTGTCTATGCCGCGCGAGAAGCGTGCGCGTGACAGCTCGTCGCTCTCAGTCGTGGCGGCCACCAGTGACTGCTGCGCCTCCAGCTGGTGGTCGATGGTGCTGCGCTGGGCCAGCGCATCAGACACTTCGCGGAAGGCCGTCTGCACTGCCTTCTCGTACTGGGCCACGTTGATGTCGCGGCTGATTTTGGCGATGTCGAGGTTGGCGCGGTTGGCGCCGCCATCGAAGATGGGCAGCGAGATCTGCGGCATGAAGCTCCAGGTGCCCGAGCCGGCGCGGAACAGGTCCGACAGGGCCGCGCTCGACGAGCCCGCCGAGGCGGTCAGGCTGATGCTGGGATAGAAGGCCGCGCGCGCCGCGCCGATGTTGGCGTTGGCGGCCTTGAGCGTGTGCTCGGCCTGCAGGATGTCGGGCCTGCGTTGCAACAGCGCCGAAGGCAGGCCGCTGGGCAGCTCGGGCAGTGCGTTGAGTGAGTCGGCCAGACTGATGGGCATCAGCTCATCCGGCACCTCCGAACCCACCAGCAGCACCAGCGCGTTGCGGTCTTGCATGACCTGCGCGGTGTAGCTCGCCACGTCGACGCGCGCGCTGTCAACGCTGGTCTGCGCCTGCCGCAGCGCCAGCGCCGTCATGACGCCGACCTCGAAGCTGCGCTGGCTGAGCCGGTACGACTCGCTCTGGCTTGCCAGCGTGCTGTACGCCAGCGCCAGGCGCTCCTGGTCGGCAGCAAACGTCAGGTAGGCGTTGGCCACCTCGGCCACCAGGCTGATGTGCGTGCTGCGCCGCGCCTCTTCGGTGGCCAGGTACTGCTCCAGCGCCTGCGTGCTCAGGCTGCGCACGCGGCCGAACAGGTCGACCTCGTAGGCGCTGACGCCCACGCCCGCGCTGTAGCTATGCGCGACCAGCGTTTGGCCGGTGCTGGACAACGCGGCCGGCGTGCGGCTGCCGCTGCCGCTCCCCGTGGCGTTGACGCTGGGGTACAGGTCGGCCTTCTGCACGCGGTACTGCGCACGCGCCTTCTCTATGTTCAGCGCCGCCACGCGCAGGTCGCGGTTGTTGGCCAGCGCCAGCGCCACCACCTGGCGCAGGCGCTCGTCGGCGAAGAATTCGCGCCAACCGATGTCGGCCGCCGCAGCGGCGTCAGCCGGTGCCGGCACGGTCACCGGGTAGGCGGCTGGCACCGGCAGCGCGGGCTGCTCATAGGCGGGCATCAGGCTGCAGCCGGCCAGGGCCGCCGTGCAGGCAAGGGTGATCCAGGTCAAGCGGGTCATGTCAATGGCCTTCCAGCAAGGGGGTATCGGTGCGCGTCTGCGTGGCTGCGGGCTTGGGCCGCTTCTCGAACAGGCGGCGCACGATCACGAAGAACAGGGGCACGAAGAAGATCGCCAACACCGTGCCCGAGACCATGCCGCCGACCACGGCCGTGCCCAGCGCGTTCTGCGCGCCGGCGCCGGCGCCCTTGCCCAGCATCAGCGGCAGCACGCCCAGGATGAAGGCCAGCGAGGTCATCAGGATCGGGCGCAGCCGCATGCGCGCGGCGGTCAGGGCCGCCTCGGCCACGCCCATGCCCTGGGCCGCCAGGTCCTTGGCGAATTCGACGATCAGGATGGCGTTCTTCGACGCCAGCCCCACCGTTGTCAGCAGGCCGACCTGGAAGTACACGTCGTTCATCTTCCAGGTCAGCAGCGCACCGACCAGCGTGCCCAGCACGCCCAGCGGCACCACCAGGATCACCGAGAACGGGATGGACCAGCTCTCGTACAGCGCGGCCAGGCACAGGAACACGACCAGGATGGAAAGCGCATATAGCATGGCCGACTGGCCGCCTGCCGCGCGCTCCTGGCGCGAGATGCCGGTCCACTCGTAGCCGATGCCGGGCGGCAGCTCGGCCGCGTGGCGCTCCACCAGGTCCAGCGCCTGCCCGCTGGACAACTTGCCGGGCATGGCCATGCCCAGGATCTCGACCGAGGGCACGCCGTTGTAGCGCTCCAGCCGCGGCGAGCCAGAGCTCCAGCTGGCCGTGGCGAATGCGTTGAACGGCACCATCGCTCCGCTGCTGTTGCGCACGAACCAGTTGTCGATGTCGCCCGGCAACATGCGGAAGGGCGCATCGGCCTGCAGGAAGACCTTCTTCACCCGCCCCTTGTCAATGAAGTCATTGACATAGCTGCTGCCCCAGGCAGCCGAGAAGGTGTCGTTGACGTCAGACATGGTCAGGCCCAGCGTGCCCACCTTGTGCTCGTCGATATCAAGCCGGAACTCGGGCGTGTCTTCCATGCCGTTGGGCCGCACCGCCACCAGGCCGGGCTCCTTCTTCAAGGCGCCCAGCAACTGGTTGCGCGCCTTCATCAGCGCGTCGTGGCCCAGGTTGGCGCGGTCCTGCAGCATCAGGTCAAAGCCGCTGGCGTTGCCAAGCTCAGATACGGCTGGCGGCGCAAAGGCAAACACCGTGGCGTCGCGCAACTGCGCGAAGTAGCCCATGGCCTTGTTGGCCACGGCCGCGGCCTTCAGGTCGGCGCGCGTGCGCTCGCCCCAGGGCTTGAGCTTGACGAAGGCAAAGCCGGTGTTCTGCCCGCTGCCGGCAAAGCTGAAGCCGGCCACCGAGAAGATGGAATCGACCGCATCCTTCTGGTCTACCAGGAAGTGGTGCTCGACCTGCTCGATCACTTTCAGCGTGCGCTCCTGCGTGGCGCCCGGCGGCAGTTGCACCAGCGCAAACAGCGAGCCCTGGTCTTCGTCCGGCAGGAAGCCGGCCGGGATCTTGGCGAACACAAAGCCCACCATCAGCACCAGCACCGCGTAGCCCGCCATGTAGCGCCAGCCACGGCCAATCATGTGCCGCACCACGCCCTGGTAGCCACGGTTGCTGCGGTCGAACAGGCGGTTGAACGCGCCAAAGAAGCCGGTGGTGGCCAGCGCGTGGCCCTTCTCCACGGGCTTGAGCAGCGTGGCGCACAGCGCGGGCGTAAGCACCATCGCCACCAGCACCGACAGCGTCATCGCCGACACGATGGTGACCGTGAACTGGCGGTAGATCACGCCGGTCGAGCCTCCAAAGAAAGCCATGGGCACGAACACCGCCGCCAGCACCATCGCCACGCCCACCAGCGCGCCGGTGATCTGCCCCATGGACTTGCGCGTGGCCTCGAGCGGCGACAGCCCCTCCTCGCTCATCACGCGCTCGACGTTCTCGACCACCACGATGGCGTCATCCACCAGCAGGCCAATCGCCAGCACCATGGCCAGCATGGTCAGTGTGTTGACCGAATAGCCAAAGGCCGCCAGCACGCCGAAGGTGCCCAGCAGCACCACCGGCACGGCGATGGTCGGGATCAGCGTGGCGCGGAAGTTCTGCAGGAACAGGTACATCACGCAGAACACCAGCACGATGGCCTCGATCAGCGTCTTCACCACCTCTTCGATCGAGATGCGCACGAAGGGCGTGGTGTCGTAGGGCTTGATCACCTCCACGCCCGTCGGGAAGAACTTGCGCAGTTCGTCCACCTTGGCGTCGATGCCGCGCACGGTGTCGAGCGCATTGGCGCCGGTGGCGAGCTTGATCGCCAGGCCTGCCGCCGGCTTGCCGTTGAAGCGGCTGACGTTGGCGTAGTTCTCGCTGCCCAGCTCGATGCGGGCCACGTCGCGCAGGCGCACGGCCGAGCCGTCGGCCTGCGTGCGCAGCAGGATGGCCTCGAACTCCCCCGCCGTCTTCAGCCGCGTCTGCGCGGTGATGGTGGCGTTGAGCTGCTGGTTCTGCACCGCAGGCAGGCCGCCCAATTGCCCGGCCGACACCTGCGCGTTCTGCGCCTGGATGGCGGTCTTCACGTCGAGCGGCGTCAGCTTGAAGCTGTTGAGCTTGCTCGAATCGAGCCAGATGCGCATCGCGTACTGCGCACCAAACAGCGTGGTGTCGCCCACGCCTTCGACGCGGCTGATCGCGTCCTGCACATTGGCCGCCACATAGTCGGAGAGGTCGGCACCGCTGAGCTTGCCATCTTGCGACACAAAGGCCAGCACGTTCAGGAAGTTGCTGGCCGACTTGGTGACCTGCAGGCCCTGCTGCTGCACTTCTTGCGGCAGCAGCGGCGTGGCCAGCGACAGCTTGTTCTGTACCTGCACCTGGGCGGTGTCGGGATCGGTGCCGTTCTCGAAGGTCAGCGTGATGGTCACGCTGCCGGTCGATTCGCTGGTGGAAGACATGTAGGCCAGCCGGTCCAGGCCCTTCATCTTCTGCTCGATGACCTGGGTCACCGTGTCTTCCAGCGTCTTGGCAGAGGCGCCCGGGTAGCTGGCCGATATCGCAACCGCCGGCGGTGCGATGGTGGGGTATTGCGCGATCGGCAGGGTCTTGATGGCCATCACACCCGCCAGCATCACGATGATGGCAAGTACCCAGGCGAAGATCGGGCGATCGATGAAAAAACGAGCCATGGTGCTGAACTCCTGGCGCGCGTCAGTTGGCCGCCGCGTGCGCGGGGACACTGCTGGCCAGCTTCGCTGCCGGCACCGTGGCCAGCGGCACGACCTTCACCGCCTGGCCCGGCTGCGCCTTCTGCTGCCCTTCCACCACCAGGCGGTCGCCGGCCTGCAGGCCGGAGCTCACCAGCCATTGGTCGCCAATGGCGCGCTCGGTGGTGATGGCCCGCGATTCAAGCTTGCCATCGGCATCCACCACATAGGCCACGGGCTTGCCGGTGGCGTCGCGGCTGACGGCCGGCTGCGGCACCAGTAGGGCCTGGTCGTTCACGCCCTCTTCCACCACGGCACGCACATACATGCCGGGCAGCAGGTCGGCCTTGGGGTTGGGGAACACCGCGCGCAGGGTGATGGCGCCCGTGCCCTGGTCCACCGTCACGTCAGAGAACTGCAGCTTGCCGGTGAGCGGGTAGGTGCTGCCGTCTTCCAGCAGCAGCTTGACGACGGCGGAATTGGCGCCGCCGCCCTTCAGGTCGCCCTGCGCCAGCGCACGCTTTAGCCGCAGCACCGCACTGCTGGACTGGGTCACATCGACATAGATCGGGTCCATCTGCTGCACGGTGGAGAGCGACGTCGCCTGGTTGGCCGTGACCAACGCCCCCGGCGTCACCGATGACTTGCCAATGCGCCCGCTGATCGGCGACACCAGCCGGGTGTAGGCCAGGTTGATGCGCGCCGTCTCCAGCGCGGCCTTGGCTGCGGCCACGTCGGCCTCGCCTTGCTGCAGCGCCGCCGAGGCGTCGTCCTGGTCTTGCTGGCTGACGGCCTTGATCGCCACCAGCTCGCTGTAGCGCTCGGACTTCAGCCGCGTCGTGCGCAGGCTGGCCTCGCTCTTGGCCAGCGTGGCGCGCGCGCTGTCATAGCTGGCCTGGTAGCTGGCCGGGTCGATCTGGTACAGCGGCTGGCCCGCCTTCACCAGGCTGCCTTCCTGAAAGCTGCGCGCCTGGATCAGGCCGGTGACCTGCGGGCGCACGTCGGCGATCTGGTAGGGCACGGTGCGGCCCGGCAGTTCGGTATCGAGTGCAAGGCGCTGCGGCTGCACCACCTGCACGCTGACCTGCGGCGGCCCCGAGGGCCCGGGCGGCGGGCCACCCGGAGGGTCTCCGCAAGCCGTGAGCAGCACCGACACCAGCACAAGCATTGCGCTGCCGCTGGCCAGGGAATGGGTCGAAGACATGAGGAAAAGCTCCTTGCACAAGGCGTAAAGGCTGCGTCCACCATCTGGATGCAGCCTCGTTTAAACATACTCGCAAGTTCAGTATAAGCTTTGACTACAATGAAATGCAACCCAATAATGAACTCACGAGTTCAAAATAAAGGCATTGACGTGAGAGTAAAAACCGAGGCAAAGAGGGAATCGATCCTGGAGATCGCGGCGCAGGTGTTCCAGGAAATGGGCTACGAACGGACGTCGATGGACGAGATCGCCGCGCGCATGGGCGGCTCCAAGGTCACGCTCTACAGCTACTTCCCGTCGAAGCAGGATCTGTTTCTGGGCGTCACCATCTACATCGGCAACCGCCACCTGGGCCCCGCCTTCGACGAGCTGGTGCCGGGCGCGGCCGACCTGCCGCGCGTGCTGCGCCGCTTTGGCGAAAAGTTCGTGTCCTTCATCTGCACACCAGAGGCCACCGGCGGCTACCGCATGGTGGTGGCGCAGGCCGGCACCACCGACATCGGCCGCCGCTTCTTCGAGCTGGGGCCGCAACGCGGCGAGGCCACGGTGGCCGCGTTTCTTCAGGCAGAAATGGAGAGCGGCCGGCTCAAGCAGGCGGACCCAGCGATTGCGGCCATGCACCTGCAGGGCTTGCTGAGCAGCGAAACCATGAACCGCACCCTGATGGGCGTAAGCGCCGCACCCACACGCCAACAGATCAAGCAGATCGTCGAACGCACGGTGGCGGTGTTCTTGGCGGCGTACGCTGCCTGAGCATCCTCAAAAATGATAGTGCCATGCCCAAGCACTATCTTCACTTCAGGTACAAAACTGTCTGAAACGTAGTTTTCACCTGGACATTAAGCTATTCATTCAATAGCACTCAAATGACCACCCGCTGGCGCTAAAGCCCCAGCAGCCGCACCGCATTGCCCTTCAGGATGCCGGGCATCACCTCGGGCTTGAAGCCGGCTTCTTCGAAGTCCTTCATCCAGCGCTCGGGCGTGATCAGCGGGTAGTCGCTGCCAAACAGAATGCGGTCCTTCAGCAGCGTGTTGGCGTACTGCACGAGCTGCTTGGGGAAGTACTTGGGGCTCCAGCCCGACAGGTCGATCCAGACGTTGGGCTTGTGCGTGGCCACGCTCAGGGCCTCGTCCTGCCAGGGGAAGCTGGGGTGGGCCATGACGATCTGCATGTCGGGGAAGTCCACCGCCACGTCGTCCAGATGCATGGGGTTGCTGTACTCCAGCCGCAGGCCGCCGCCGCAGCGCATGCCGCTGCCGATGCCGCTGTGGCCGGTGTGAAAAATCGCCGGCAACTTGTGTTCGTTGATCACCTCGTAGATCGGCCAGGCCATCTTGTCGTAGGGGTGAAAGCCCTGCACCGTGGGATGGAACTTGAAGCCCTTCACGCCGTGCTCTTTTATAAGCCGCTCGGCCTCGCGCGCGCCCATCTTGCCCTTGTGCGGGTCGATGCTGGCGAAGCACATCATCATGTCGCTGTTCTTCTGCGCGGCCTCGGCGATCTCTTCGTTGGGGATGCGGCGGCGGCCGAGTTTTGACTCGGCATCCACGGTGAACATCACCAGGCCGATCTTGATCTTGCGGTAGTAGTCGATGGTCTCCTGGATGGTCGGGCGGCGGCCATTTTTGAAGTACTTATCCGCCGCGCGGTCGTACTCCTCGCCGTAGTTGTCGAAGGGGTTCCAGCAGCTCACTTCGGCGTGGGTGTGGATGTCTATGGCGATCAGGTTTTCGTGGTCCATGGGTGTCTCCAGCGCAATGCTTTCTCAGGGTAAATACTGTGCAACAAGATGGGTTCACCCCGTTGAACTAGTTATTTTTTATAACAATAATCCACTCATTTGGCAAATATCTCCATGACATCTTCCAACGCTTCTTCTTCCTTCGTCCAGCTGGAGCTGCGCGGCCCGGTCGCCATCGTGCGGCTGGCGCGCCCGGCCAAGCGCAATGCGCTGTCTGATGGCGTGATCCTGGCGCTGCGCGACACCTTCGACCATTTGCCTGACACCGTGCGCGCCGCCGTGATCGACGGCGAAGGCCCGCACTTCTGCGCCGGCCTGGATCTGTCGGAGCTGAAAGAGCGCGACGCCGGCGCCGGCCTGCACCATTCGCGCATGTGGCACGCCGCGCTGGAGCGGGTGCAGTTTGGCCCGGTGCCGGTGATTGCGGCGCTGCATGGCGCGGTGGTGGGCGGCGGGTTGGAGCTGGCCAGCGCCTGCCACATCCGCGTGGCCGACAGCAGCACCTTCTACGCGCTGCCCGAGGGCTCGCGCGGCATCTTCGTGGGCGGTGGCGGCTCGGTGCGCATCCCCAAGCTGATCGGCGCGGCGCGCATGACCGACATGATGCTGACCGGCCGCGTCTACAACGCAGAAGACGGCGAGCGTGCCGGCTTTGCCCAGTACCTGGTGCCCGAGGGCACGGCCTTTGACAAGGCGCTGGAACTGGCTGCGCGCGTGGCCGAGAACGCACCGCTCACCAACTACGCGCTGATGCACGCCCTGCCCCGCATTGCCGAGCAGCCAGCCGACCAAGGCTTCTTCACCGAAGCGCTGATGGCCGCCATTGCCCAGAGCGCCCCCGAAGCCAAGGAGCGCGTGCGCGCCTTCCTGGATGGCAAGGCCGCCAAGGTCGCCAAGAGCTGAGTCCATCAGCCGCACCAAAGGAAGGAAACCCATGAGCGAGACAAACACCCTGGACCGGCCCGCCACGCCGGCGGCGCCGCGCTACCGCCACGTGGAGTTCGGCATCACCCAGGCCACGCTGCAGCAGGGCGCGCCGGGCGTGCAATACCTGGAGGCCGAGCTGCCACTGGCGCCCTACGCGCACCGCATGACCGACCGCCTGCTGCACTGGGCTGCGACCACGCCAGACCGCAGCTACATCGCGCGCCGCCGCCGCAATGCCGACGGCAGCACCGGCGACTGGGTGCACGTGAGCTATGCCCAGGCGCTGCAGCATGCGCGCAGCATTGGCCAGGCACTGCTGGCACGCGGCCTGTCGGCCGAGCGGCCGGTGGCGATCCTGAGCGAGAACAGCATCGAGCACGCACTGCTGGCGCTGGGCTGCCTCTACGCCGGCATTCCGCACTGCCCGGTGTCGCCCGCCTACTCCACCGTGAGCCAGGATTTCGACAAGCTGCGCCATGTGCTGGGCACGCTCACGCCGGGCCTGGTGTTTGCCAGCGACGCCAAGCGCTACGCCCGCGCCATCGAGGCCGTGGTGGGCGCCGACGTGGAAGTGGTGCTGGCCGAAGGCACGCTACCCGGCCGCGCGAGCACGCCCTGGGCAGAGCTGCTGAGCACCCCCGCCACGCCGGCCGTGGATGCCGCCATGCACGCCATCCACCCGGGCACCATCACCAAGTTTTTGTTTACCTCAGGCTCCACCAAGAACCCCAAGGCCGTGGTCAACACGCACCGCATGTGGTGCGCCAACCAGCAGCAACTGCTGCAGTCCATCCCGGCGCTGGCAGCAGAGCCGCCGGTGCTGATCGACTGGCTGCCGTGGAACCACACCTTTGGCGGCAACCACAACGTGGGCATCGTGCTCTACAACGGCGGCACGCTGCACATCGATGACGGCAAGCCCACGCCCGCCGGCATGGCCGAGACCCTGCGCAACCTGCGCGAGATCGCACCCACCATCTACTTCAACGTACCCACCGGCTTCGAGGCCATCGCCCAGGCCATGCAGGACGACGCGCTGCTGCGCCGCACCTTGCTGTCGCGGGTGAAGATGTTCTTCTACGCCGGCGCCGCGCTGGCCCAGCCGGTGTGGGACAGCCTGCACCGCACGCAAGAGGCCGAGGTGGGCGAGCGCATCGTCATGGGCACCGGCCTGGGCATGACCGAGTCCTCGCCCTTTGCGCTCTACATCACCGGCCCCGAGGTCACCTCGGGCGACCTGGGCCTTCCGGCCGCGGGCATCCGCATCAAGCTGGTGGAGGTCGATGGCAAGACCGAGGTGCGCTACCGCGGCCCCAACATCACGCCCGGCTACTGGCGCAACGACGAAGCCACGCGCGATGCTTTCGATGAAGAAGGCTTCTTCTCCACCGGCGACGCCGTGGCCTGGATAGACCCGGCCAACCACCACCGCGGCCTGCGCTTTGATGGCCGCATCGCAGAAGACTTCAAGCTCGCCACCGGCACCTTCGTGAGCGTGGGGCCGCTGCGCGCCAAGATCGCCGCCGTCGGTGCGCCCTATGTGCAGGACGCGGTGCTGACCGGCATCAACCTGAAGGAGGTCGGCGCCCTGCTGTTCCCGACTCAGGCCTTGCGCGGGCTGTCAGGCCTGCCGGCCGGCACCTCGATGGAAGAAGTCGCCGCCAGCGCCCCCGTGCGCCAATGGCTGCAGCAGTTGCTCGACACCCTGGCCACCACCGCCACCGGCAGCGCCAACCGCATCGCGCGCGCGCTGATCCTGAGCACGCCGCCCTCCATCGACCTGGGCGAGGTCACCGACAAGGGCTCGATCAACCAGCGCGCCGTACTCAAGCACCGCGCTGCGCTGGTCGATGCGCTGCACGACGGCAGCGCACCCGGCATTGCCCAACCCACCGCCCGTTAAACACAAAGGAAGCGTCATGCAATTGCAAGGACAAGCCGCCCTCGTCACCGGCGGCGCATCGGGCCTGGGTGAGGCCACCGCACGCGAACTGGCCCGCCTGGGCGCCAAGGTGGCGGTGCTGGACGTGAACATCGAACGCGCACAGAAAGTCGCCGCCGACATCGGTGGCGTGGCCTGCGGCTGCGACATCACCGACACCGCCAGCGTGGAGGCCGCGCTGGCCCATGCCGCCGCCGCGCACGGCCCGGCACGCCTGCTGATGAACGTGGCCGGCATAGGCAGCGCCAAGCGCGTAGTACAAAAAGACGGTTCTGCCGCGCCGCTGGACGCGTTCGAGCGCGTGATCCGGGTCAACCTGCTGGGCACCTACAACATCAGCCGCCTGTTTGCCGCAGCCTGCGCCAAGCTCGATCCGCTGGACGGCGGCGAGCGCGGTGTGATGCTGTTCACCGCATCGGTCGCGGCCTTTGACGGCCAAGTGGGCCAGCAGGCCTACAGCGCCTCCAAGGGCGGCTTGGTCGGCATGACATTGCCCATGGCGCGCGACCTGGCGCAGCACGGCATCCGCGTCTGCACCATTGCGCCCGGCCTGTTTGCCACGCCCCTGATGCAAGAACTGCCCGAGGCCGTGCAAGAGGCACTGGCCAAGTCCATTCCCTTCCCGCCGCGCCTGGGCAAGCCCGAAGAATTCGCGCAGCTGGCCGCGCACATCGTGCAGAACGGCCACCTCAATGGCGAGGTGATACGGCTCGATGGCGCACTGCGCATGGCGCCACGCTAGACCGCCCCGCGACGGAAATGAATTTGGCGCAGCAGCACTGACTGCCGCGCACACAGAGTGCCACCGCACATGCCGCACCGACCGGGCGGCATTCATGGGGATAGGCGCCCATGGTCCAGGCTGCGCACGACGGCCAGGCCAACCCGCGCCACGACAACGAGGAGACGAGACGATGACAAGCAACAAGAGCACCCGCAGGAACTGGGCCGCTACCCGGGCCGGCCTCGCCGCCCTGGCCGCCGGCGCCGCGCTGGCGCCGCTCGCGGCGCATGCCCAGGGCACACCGCCCACGTCGAGCGTCAGCATCTACGGCTTGCTGGATGTAGGTGTGGAATACATCGACAAGGTCGGTGCAGGCGCCGGGCACCTGACGCGCATGCCCAGCAACACCGGCACGCTGCCTTCGCGCCTGGGCTTTCGCGGCTCGGAAGACCTGGGCGGCGGGCTGCGCGCCGTGTTCACGCTGGAAATGGGCATCGCCCCCGACCAAGGCACGCTGGGCCAGGGCGGCCGCGGCTTTGGGCGGCAGTCCTATGTGGGTCTGGCAGGTCCCTGGGGCAGTGTCATGCTGGGCCGCCAGTATTCGATGCTGTTCTGGGCCGTGCAGGATTCCGACGTGATCGGGCCGGCGGTGTATGCCATCGGCTCGCTCGACGCCTACATTCCCAACTCACGCGCCGACAACGCCCTGGCCTACCGTGGCAGCTTTGGTGCGTTCTCGGTCGGTGCGCAGTACAGCCTGGGACGCGACACGGTCAACGCCGGCCCCAGCCCCGTCGGCACCAATTGCGCGGGCGAGAGCTCCACCGACAAGTCGGCCTGCCGCCAGTGGTCCTTGATGGCCAAGTACGACACGCCGCTGTGGGGCGCCGTGCTGTCCTATGACACCCAGCACGGCCGCACGCCGGCCTCCAGCACCGACCTGATCTTCAACAACCTCAACAGCAGCGACAAGACCGACCAGCGCCTGCTGCTCGGCGCCTATGTGCAGGTGTCGGACGTGAAGATCGGCGGCGGCGTGTTGCGCCGCGAGAACGACGGCGACGCCGTCAAGCCGCGCAGCAATCTCTGGTACCTGGGCGCCTCTTACCCGCTCAGCTCGCAGTTGACGCTGACCGGCCAGGTGTCCACCCTGCGCTACAGCGACGTGTCCGACTACAACTCATCGCTGATCGCGGCGCGACTGCTCTACAGCCTGTCCAAGCGCACGGCCATCTACGCGCAGTACGGCCACATCCGCAACCAGCGCCTGGCCGCGGTATCCGTGAGCGGCGGCGCCGCAGGCAGCAACCCTGCCGCCGGTGCCTCACAGAACGGCGTGAACCTGGGTGTGCGGCACGCCTTCTGACCGCACGCCACCCCTTTCATTCCAAGGAGACAAGCATGACCACCCGCCGCGATTTCGTCCGCACCCTAGGCGCCGCCGCCGCGCTCGGCCCCCTGTTGCAACTGCCGGCCAGCGCCCAGGCGCTGGAGCAGGTGCGCATCTTCTACGGCTTTCCGCCCGGCAGCTCGGGCGACAGCGTGGCGCGCCGCGTGGGCGAGAAGCTGGCTGGCAGCGCCTACACCAAGAACGCGGCGGTGGTCGACAACAAGCCCGGCGCCGGTGGCCGCATCGCGCTGGAGTCGCTCAAGGCCTCGCCGGCCGATGGCTCGGTGCTGGCACTGGCGCCGGTGTCGGCGCTGTCCACCTACCCGCACATCTACAGCAAGCTCAGCTATCGGCCCGAGGACTTTGCGCCGGTATCCATCGGCGCGGTGATGCACCACGGCCTGGCCGTCGGCCCCATGGTGCCGCCCGAGGTGCGCACGGTGCAGGACTTCATCGCCTGGGCCAAGGCCAACCCCAAGGACGCAAGCTACGGCTCGCCCGGTGCGGGATCGCTGCCGCACTTCCTGGGCGCGCTGCTGGGCATAGAGACGCATACCGAGCTCAAGCACGTGCCTTATCGCGGCTCCATCCCTGGCGTGACCGACACCGTGGGCGGGCAGATCGCCGCCATGATGACGCCCAGCGGCGACTACCTGCCGCACATCAAGGGCGGCAAGCTGCGCGTGCTGGCCACCTCGGGCCGCCAGCGCTCGCCCTTCCTGCCTGACGTGCCGACCTTTGCCGAGCAGGGCCTGCCCGGCCTCACGGCAGAGGAATGGTTTGGCTTCTACGCCCCGGCCCGCACGCCGGCAGCCACCCTGGCCGCGGCCAACACCGCGATCAACCAGGCGCTGCGCGAGAAGTCGGTACTCGACAGCCTTGCCGTGGTCGGGCTGATCGTGCAGGGCTCCACGCAAGAGGCCATGGCCGCCTCGCAGCAGGCCGAGTACGAACGCTGGGGCCCGCTGGTGAAAAAGATCGGCTTCAGCGCAGAGTCATGAGCCCCCCCCCAGGCTACGCGCTTCGCGTCTTCGCCAACCCCCTTGCAGGGGACGACACCAGTGGCCCGGCAAAGCCGGTTCCACGGCGTCTTCGGGCTTTGGCCGCGTCGTGCTCATGCGCCGCGGACAAGCGGATGCGCGCCATGGCCTTTCGAGGGGAAATCCGGGGACCGTTGCAAGCCCGCATGCCGTATGGTGCGGGCACCATTTCCAGCTTGATGCTGCAGGAGACTTTTTCGTGAAACTCACCCGTACCGCCCTTGCCGCCGTGCTGCTTGCCGCCTTCGGCGCCGCGCATGCAGACATCACCATCGGCGTCGTGCAGCCGCTCACCGGTCCGGCCTCCGGCCTGGGCATTCCGGTCAAGAACGCCATCGCGCTGTGGCCCAAGACCATTGCCGGCGAGAACCTCAAGGTGATCGTGCTGGACGACGCCAGCGACCCCACCGCCGGCGTCAAGGCCACGCAGCGCCTGATCACCGAAGACAAGGCCGACGTGATCGTCGGCTCCACCGCCACGCCGGTCACCATCCCGATGGCCGACGTCACGGCTGAGTCCGGCACACCGCAGCTGTCCACCGCACCGGCCGGCCTGCCGCCGGGCAAGGACAAGTGGCTGTTCCGCTTGCCACAGTCCAACGGTGTCATGGCCTTCGCCATGGTCAACCACATGAAGAAGCAGGGCGTGAAGACGGTCGGCTTCCTGGGCTACACCGACGCCTACGGCGAGCTGTGGCTGAAGGACTTCAGTGCCGTGGCCGAAAGGAACGGCATCAAGGTGACCGGCGTAGAGCGCTTCGCCCGCGCCGACACCAGCGTGACCGCGCAGGCCTTGAAGCTCACCGCCGCCAACCCTGACGCGATCCTGATCGTGGCATCGGGCAGCGGCGCCGGCATGCCGCAAAAAGCCATCATCGAGCGCGGCTACAAGGGCAAGGTCTACCAGACCCATGCCGCCGCCACGCGCGACCTGATGCGCACCGCCGGCAAGGACGCTGACGGCACCTTCGTCGTCTCCGGCCCGGCCGTGATCGCCGAGCAGTTGCCCGACAGCCATCCCTCCAAGCAGATGGCCATCGCCTTTGTGCAACAGTACGAGAAGGCCTACGGCCCGGGCTCGCGCAACCAGTTCGCGGGCCATGGCTCTGACGCGCTGGTGGTGCTGGAGAAGGCCGTACCGATTGCCCTCAAGAAGGGCAAGCCCGGCACGCCAGAGTTCCGCGCCGCGCTGCGCGACGCTTTTGAGACCATGGGCCGCACCGTGCTGGCACATGGCGTGCTCGACTGGACGGCGCAAGACCACTGGGGCTACACCAACGAGACCGGCGTGATGCTCAAGGTCGTCAACGGCGAGTTCAAGGTCGAACAGTAAATTTCCTCTCCCTTTTCGGGCGGCCGGGTCTGTACAGGCTTGGTCGCCCGCTTGTTTTAAGAACCCACGCCTCCCCCTTATGGACTTCTCCATCGCCAGCATTCTTCTGCTGGACGGCCTGACCAACGGTGCGATCTACGCGCTGCTGGGCATGGCCATTGTGCTGGTCTTCACGGTGACCCGCGTCATCTTCATCCCGCAGGGTGAGTTCGTGGCCTATGGCGCGCTCACGCTGGCGATCTTCCAGACCGGGCAGGTGCCCGGCACCGTCTGGCTGCTGCTGATCGTGGCCGCAGTCGCCGCGCTGATGGATCTGGCCGCAGGGCTGCGCGAAGGGCGCGGTGCCGGTGCGGCACTCAAGGCCGGGCTGCGCACCTTTGCCGCGCCGGCCGTGATCGCGGCGGTGTCGGCCTGGGCCGCGCCGCATGGCCTGCCGCTGCCGGTGCAGGCGCTGCTCACGGTCTGCATCGTCACCGCCTTCGGCCCGCTGGTCTACCGCGTGGCCTACCAGTCGCTGGCAGGGGCCAGCACCCTGGTGCTGCTGATCGTCTCGGTTGGCGTGCACCTGGCCATGACCGGCCTGGGCCTGCTGTTCTTCGGTGCGGAAGGCTTTCGCAACCCACCGTTCTGGGACGTGCGCTTTGCCGCTGGCCCGGTCAACTTCAGCGGCCAGACCATCATCATCTTTGCGGCCTCGGCGGCACTGATCGTGCTGCTGTGGCTGTTCTTCGAGCGCAGCCTGTACGGCAAGGCGCTGCGTGCCACGGCCGTGAACCGGCTGGGTGCGCGGCTGATGGGCATCTCGTCACAAAGCGCGGGCCGACTCACCTTTGCCATGGCCGGCCTGATCGGCGCGCTGTCGGGCCTGTTGATCGGCCCGACCACCACGGTGTTCTATGACTCGGGCTTTCTGATCGGGCTGAAGGGCTTCGTGGCGGGCGTGATCGCCGGCCTGTCCAGCTACCCCGGCGCGCTGCTTGGCGCGCTGGCGGTGGGCGTGATCGAGGCCTTTGGCTCGTTCTGGGCCAGTTCCTTCAAGGAGGTGATCGTGTTCACCATCGTGCTGCCGGTGTTGTTGTGGCGCTCATTGCGCAGTGGCCCGGACGAGGAGCATTGAGATGACCAGCACCACCCTGCCCTCTTCCCCCGTGGCCACGCGCAGCCTGCCACGCCGCTTCGGCGCCCTGGCGCTGGTCGCGGTGCTGATCTCGCTGCCGCTGCTGCCCCTGCCGGATTTCTGGATCATCCAGCTCAACTACATCGGCATCTACGCGCTGCCGGTGCTGGGCCTGGTGCTGCTCACCGGCGTGGGCGGCCTCACTTCCTTCGGCCAGGCGGCCTTTGTCGGCATAGGCGCCTACACCACGGCCTACCTTACGGTGAACCTGGGCCTGTCGCCCTGGCTCACGCTGTTCATCGGCCTGGGGCTGACTGGCATCAGTGCACTGGTGATTGGCGCGATCACGCTGCGCATGTCCGGCCATTACCTGCCGCTGGCGACCATTGCCTGGGCGCTGTCGCTCTATTACCTGATGGGCAACCTGGACGCGCTCGGCAAATACGACGGCATCCTGGGCGTCAAGGGCCTGCAGTGGTTCGGGCTTGAGATCGGGCAACTGCGCGTGTTCTATGCGCTGGTGTGGGCGCTGGTGCTGCTGGCCGCGTTTGCGCTGATCCGGCTGCTGGATTCGCGTACCGGCCGTGCCATTCGCACGCTGGCCGGCGGCACGCAAATGGCCGAGGCCATGGGCATCAACACGCTGCGCCACAAGGTCGGCATCTTTGTGCTGGCAGCGCTGTTCGCCTCTGTCTCGGGCTGGCTGTTTGCGCACTTCCAGCGCACGGTCAACCCATCGCCCTTTGGCCTGAAGATGGGCATCGAGTACCTGTTCATGGCGGTGCTGGGCGGCGTGGCCCAGGTCTGGGGCGCAATTGCCGGCTCGGGCATCGTCAAGCTGCTGGAAGACCAGTTGCAGGTACTGCTGCCCAAGCTGATCGGCACCAGCGGCAGCTACGAGGTGATCGTGTTCGGCATCCTGCTGGTGCTGGTGCTCAAGTACCTGCCCGACGGGCTCTGGGACTTTGTCGACCGGCGCCTGCCGCGCCCACCGCGTGCGGTCGATTGGCAAGACGCCGAGCCACTGCCCGCGCGCGCGCGCCCGGCGCCGGGTTCGGTGGTGCTGCAGGTGGAGGCCATACGCAAGACCTTTGGCGGGCTGGTGGCGGTGAACGACATCAGCTTTAGCGCCCGTGCGGGCGAAATCGTCGGCCTGATCGGGCCCAACGGCGCGGGCAAGTCCACCACCTTCAACCTGATCACCGGCGTGCTGTCCCTCTCTGGCGGCGCGGTGCGCTTTCGCGGTGAATCGGTCGGTGGCCTGGGCGCGCGGCGCATTGCGCAGCGCGGTGTCTCGCGCACCTTCCAGCACGTGAAGATGATCGCCGACATGACGGTGCTGGAGAACGTCGCCTTGGGCGCGCACCTGCGCAGCCGCAAGGGCGCGCTGGCCGCCATGCTGCGCACCGACCGCACCGAAGAGCGCCGCCTGTTCAAAGAAGCCCAACGCCAGCTGGAGCGCGTGGGCATGGGCGAACACCTGCACCAGCTCGCCGGCAACCTGGCCATGGGCCAGCAGCGCCTGCTGGAGATCGCCCGCGCGCTATGCGCCGACCCAGCCCTGCTGCTGCTCGACGAGCCCGCCGCCGGCCTGCGCCACAAAGAGAAGCAGGCCCTGGCCGCCGTGCTGCGCCAGCTGCGCGGCGAAGGCATGGGCATCCTGCTGGTGGAACACGACATGGGCCTGGTGATGGATGTCTGCGACCGGCTGGTGGTGATGGAATTTGGCACGCACCTGATGGAGGGCACGCCCGCCGAAGTGCAGCAAAGCCCCAAGGTTCGGGCGGCTTACCTGGGAACAGAACACTGATGGCCACGACGACGACATCCACCCCACTGCTGCGCGTGCGCGGCCTGCGCGGCGGCTATGGCCGCGCCGAGGTGCTGCACGGCATCGACCTGGACGCCGCGCGCGGCAGCGTGGTGACCGTGATCGGCCCCAATGGCGCGGGCAAATCCACCTTCCTCAACACGCTGATGGGCGTGCAGCCCGGCACCGGCACGCTCGAATACGAAGGCCGCCCCATCGGCGCGCTGCCGCTGGAAGAGCGCGTGATGCTGGGCATTGCCCTGGTGCCCGAGAAACGCGAGCTGTTCGGCAGCATGCCGGTGGAAGACAACCTGCTACTCGGCGGCTTTCGCCAGCGGCGCCTGGGCAACCGGCAGTGGCGCAGCCAGCTCGACGAGGTCTATGCGCTATTCCCGCGCCTGAAAGAGCGCCGCGCACAGCTTGCCGGCACGCTCTCGGGCGGCGAGCGCCAGATGCTGGCCGTGGGCCGCGCGCTGATGTCGCGCCCGCAACTGCTCATGCTGGACGAGCCCAGCCTGGGCCTGGCGCCGCTGGTGATCAAGGAGATCTTCCGCACCATAGAGACCCTGCGCCAGTCCGGCGTCACCATCCTGCTGGTCGAGCAAAACGCCCGCGCCGCGCTGGAGGTGGCCGACCAGGGCTATGTGCTGGAGATGGGTGAGATCGGCCTGCACGGCCCCGCGCGCGAGCTGGCCACCGACCCGCGCGTGATCGACACCTACCTGGGCGCTGCGCGGCCCGCGGCCTGACCCATCCGCCCCCACAAAGCGGCGCCCACTGGCCCTGCCGGTGGGCGCCGCTTGTGTTTACTCGCCCCGTTCTCAGCTAGGGAAACTCCTGATCACCTTGTCGCTTCGGGCTCCTATATTAGTTATGGAAAATAACTTTTTTCCATAACCATTCAGGGCATAGACCCTGCACTGCGAAGGAGACATTTCTCATGTTCCAGCACCCCATTCCACGCCGCCGGCCCGCCGCCTGGCTGGCTGCCGCCGTCCTGCCAGTGGTCGCGCTCGGCGCCTGCGGTGGCGGCAGCAGCGGCAGCTCACTGCCGCAGCTTGCCGCGGCCACCCCTGCCACGCTCCAGTCCTGCGCCGACCTGGCCAGCCGGTTTGCGTATGCCAACACCAGCATCACCGCGGCAACCCTGGTCCCTGCGGGCACGCTGCAGGTCGCTGGCAAGAGCATTGGCGAGCATTGCCGGCTCACCGGCAGCATGTACAACCGCGTGGGCCCGGTCGATGGGCAGAACTACGCCATTGGCTTTGAGATGCGCCTGCCGCGTAACTGGAACGGCCGCTTCTTCTACCAGGCCAATGGCGGCATCGATGGCAGCGTCGTCACCGCCACCGGCGGCATCAACGGCGGCGGCGCGCTGGACAACGCGCTGAACATGGGCTTTGCGGTGCTGAGCTCTGATGCCGGCCACGTCGGCTCCATGGGCCCCTTCTTCGGCATCGACCCGCAGGCCCGGCTCGACTACGGCTACCAGGCCGTGGGCAAGCTCACCCCCATGGCCAAGAGCGCGCTGCAGGCCGCCTACGGCAAGGGGCCGGACCGCTCCTATATCGGCGGCTGCTCCAACGGCGGGCGCCACACCATGGTCGCGGCCTCGCGCTACGCCGATCAGTACGACGGCTTCCTGGTCGGTGACCCGGGCTTTCGGCTGCCGCTGGCGGCCATCGCCAACATCGCAGGCGCGCAGAAGTACGCAGCGCTCGCCAGTACGCCGGGCGACCTGTCGACCGGCTTCACCACGGCCGAACGCACGCTGGTGTCCAACGCGGTGCTGGCCAAGTGCGACGCGCTCGACGGCGTCAAGGACGGCCTGGTCCAGGACGTGGCCGCCTGCCAGACCGCCTTCCAGCTCGACCGCGACGTGCCGACCTGCAGCGGCGCGCGTGATGGCAGTTGCCTGAGCTCGGCACAGAAAACCTCCATTGCCTCGCTGTTCAGCGGCGCGACCACCAGCGCCGGCGCAAAGATCTACACCAGCTTCCCGTATGACGCAGGCTTGGCCACGACCGGCTGGTCCACCTGGAAGTTCAACAACCCGCTGGTCCTGGACTCGGGCGGCGTGGCCGTGATCTGGGGTGTGCCGCCGCAAACCGCCGCCACCTTCAACGGCCCGAACTTCGCCCTGACCGGCAACATCGACAACATGCTGAGCAGCGTCGGCGCGACCAACAGCCTCTACACCGAGTCGGCCCTGTCCTTCATGCTCCCGCCCAACCTCAGCGACCTGTCGGCACTGCGCAACCGCGGCGCCAAGGTGATGCTCTACCACGGCACCAGTGACCCGATCTTCTCCAGCGACGACACCGCCCAGTGGTACGACGCGCTGCGCGCCGCCAACAACGGCGCAGCCAACACCTTTGCGCGCTACTACCCGGTGCCGGGCATGAACCACTGCTCGGGCGGCCCGGCCACCGACCAGTTCGACATGCTCACGCCCCTGGTCAACTGGGTCGAGAAAGGCCAGGCGCCAGAGGCCGTGACCGCCTCTGCGCGCGGTGCAGGCAACGCTGCCGCGGTGAATGCAGACGTGCCGGCCAGTTGGTCCGCCAGCCGCAGCCGACCGCTCTGCCCCTATCCGCAAGTGGCGCGCTACAAGGGCAGTGGTGACGTAGAGAGCGCCGCCAGCTTCAGCTGCCAATAAGCCCAAAGCCGGCAGCCCCCTGCCGGCTTTGTTGCCACAATCCGTGGCATGCCTTCTTCCAAAAAGCCTTTGCCCCCGCCATCCGTGGACCAGGTCGACACCCGGCACCTCCAGGAGTTGGCGGGCTACAACGTGCGGCGGGCCTCGCTGGCGATCATGGATCGCTTCGCCCACCACATGCAGCAGCACGACCTGAAGGTCGCCAGCTTCTCGGTGCTGTCGCTGATCGCGCACAACCCGGGCATCACCTCGCGCCAGCTCTGCGCCACGCTGGCGATCCAGCCGCCCAACCTGGTGGGCATCATCAACGACCTGGACGCGCGCGGCCTGCTGCAGCGCCTGCCGCATCCCACCGACGGCCGCGCCGTCGGCCTGCACCTGACCGATGACGGGCTCGACCTGGAAGCGCGGGCCGAGACCACGGCCCGCACGCTCGAGGTCGAGGCCACGCAGCGCCTGAGTACCGCCGAGCGCAAGACGCTGATCCGCCTGCTGCAGAAAATCTACGTTTAGCCCAGACACTGGCGCCCAGCCCAGGCGCCGGCCATTAGCTATTAAACTTGTAGCATTTGCCGATGTGGGCTATATTGCCCCTTCACGTTCCCGTCCCTTCGCGCCATAGGAGAAACTGCGCATGAGCTCCAAAGAAAACGCATCCATCTACCAGCTGTTCGACCTGCTCGAATCGCGCTACGCGATGCGCGTGCTCTGGGCCCTGAAAGACGGCCACCACCAAACCTTCCGCCTGCTGCAAGACAGCGTGGGCGGCATCACGCCCAACACGCTCAACACGCGCCTGAAAGAGCTGCGCGAAGCCGGTCTGGTACTGCACGGCGGTGACGGCTACGCCACCACCGAAGCCGGCAAGGACCTGCTCAAGCGCCTGAGCGACCTGCACGCGTTTGCCGGCCGCTGGGTGCAGACCCTGCCCAAGAAGGCCTGAGCGGCGGCGGCCGGCCATAGGTCGGCACGCCCTTCCCCCAGCAACCGGGCCCTGCCCGGATTTTTCACGTCATTTTCGGCCGAAGCCGTTGCCTGGCGCCGGCTTATAGCTATTATTTGTATAGCACATCTTTCAAAGGACACACCATGGCATTCACCACCACCGCCTCCGGCCTGCAGTACGAAGACACCCAGATCGGCGAAGGCGCCGAAGCCACTGCCGGCAAGCAGGTCAGCGTGCACTACACCGGCTGGCTCTACAACGACGGCACGCAAGGCGCCAAGTTCGACTCCAGCCGCGACCGCAACAGCGCATTCCAGTTCTCGCTGGGCGCCGGCCAGGTGATCAAGGGCTGGGACGAAGGCGTGCAAGGCATGAAGGTGGGCGGCCAGCGCACGCTGATCATCCCCGCCAACCTGGGCTACGGCGCACGCGGCGCCGGTGGCGTGATCCCGCCAAACGCCACGCTCAAGTTCGACGTGGAATTGCTCGGCTGAACTTCGGCTCGCCCCCAGGCTACGCACTTCGTGTCTTCGCCAACCCCCTTCTGGGGGCTGAGCCCGTACACGAAAGGTCCGGTGGACCTTTCGTGACTGGCGAAGGGCCGGGCCACTGGCCCGGCGCGGTCTGCAAGGCACCGCCAGCGGCCTGGCAAAGCCAGTTCCACGGTGTTTCTGGCGTAGGTCGCTAGCCGTTTAGCGCCTGATCCAGCGGCGCAAACTTGGTGGCGCCCACCGCATCGCGGATCTTGGGGGCCAGTTGCCGCAGCTCTTCCAGCCCGCTTGCCGCCTCCACCGCCAGATTGAGGCGAAAGCCGCGCAAGCCCAGCTCGGCCGTCAGCGCCGTCGCCACCGCATAGGCATCGTGGTAACGCTGCGTCGACGTACGCGACAGCGCGACAACCGGCTCGGGCACGGCCCGCACATCGGGCAATACCTCTTCCAGCAGGCCTGCGTCGACCATCGCGCTTACGTCCTGCTCTGTCACGCCCATACCGGCCGTGGCCTGCAGTACCTCCACCAATGAATGCTGGCCGTCGAACAGGATGAAGGCCGAGCGCTGGCGTGGCGCCAGCGGTACCGAGCGGTCCTTGAGTACGCGCAGGCCAACGGCGGTTTTGGTCAGAATCATGTGGCCCCCTTGGTTGGTGATGAGATCAGTGATCCCGCGGCCCGACCTGGCTCGCGAGCCAGGTTACCAGCAGGCCCACCGGCACGCCGAACACGCCGGCCAGCCCGGGCTGAATGTCCCACCACAAGCTGCCGTGGCCGGTCAGCCCGAACCAGCCGCGCAGCATGGGCGCGTGCACCAGCATGTAATAGAGCGTGGTGCCCAGCCCGGCCAGCATGCCGGCCACCGCACCGGCACGGCTGGCGCCGCGCCAGAAGATGCCCAGCACCATGGCCGGCACAAAGGCCGATGCGGCCAGCGAGAACGATGCCGTCACCAGCGACAGGATCTCCGCCGACTTCAGCGCCGCCACAAAAGCCGCGAGCATGGCCACGCCCAGCAGCACGAACTTGGTCAGGATCACGCGCTGCTCGGGTGATGGCGCGCGACGTATCTCTTGCAGCGCCATGTCGCGCACCAGCGCATTGCTGATGGTGAGCAGCAGGCCATCCGCGGTGGACAGCGCCGCCGCCAGGCCGCCGGCCGCCACCAGCCCCGACACCACATAAGGCAGGCCGCCCAGCTCGGGCGTGACGAGCATGATCATGTCTGCGCCCAGGCGGATCTCGCCAAACTGCAACAGGCCGTCGCCGTTGATGTCCTCGATGGCCAACAGCGATGAATCCAGCCGCGTCCACTGCGTGATCCAGCCCGGCAGCGCGTCGAAGCGTATGCCCACCAGGTTCTGCATGACCTCAAACTTCACCAGCACTGCCAGCGCCGGCGCACTGATGTAGAGCAGCGTGATGAAGAACAGCGACCATGCCACCGAGCTGCGCGCCGCCGCCACCGAAGGCACGGTGTAGTAGCGCGTCAGCAGATGCGGCAGGCCGGCCGTGCCCACCATCAGGCAGAACATCAGCGCCAGGAAGTTGCGCCGCGAAATGTCGAAGGCCTCGCGCTGCGCGGGCGAGCCGTCCGGGTCACCGGCAAAGGCCTGCAGGTGCGGCGGCAGGCCGCCCAGCGGGCGGGCGCGCTCGTAGTCCTCGCGCATGGCGCGGCTCCAGCGGGCACGCGCCACATCGGCATTGGCTGGCAGCGCGCTCAATTCACGGCTGGCGGCCATCACCTCGCCCACATCGGCATTGCCCTGGCGCAGCAGGCGCAGGCGCTCTTGACGGCGCTCGCGCTCTGCCGCCAGCGAGCCATCGACATCGCGCAGCCGGGCCTCGTAGTCTTGCGCGCGCTGCAGGTAGAGCGCCGCCACCTCGCGCTCGGCGGGCGAGGCGCGCAGTGCGTCTTCCAGGCTGCCGATCTTCTCCAGTTGGGTGCCATAGACCAGTGGCGCCAACGGGTTGCCCAACTGCTTGTAGGCCAGCCACGACACCGGGATCAGGAAAGCCAGCAGCAGCACCACGTACTGCGCCACCTGGGTCCAGGTGATGGCGCGCATGCCGCCCAAGAACGAGCACAGCAGCACGCCGCCCAGGCCCAGCATGATGCCGATCTCGAACTGCACGCCGGTCAGGCGCGAGGCGATCAGGCCCACACCGTAGATCTGCGCCACCAGGTAGGTGAAGGAACACAGCACCGCCGACAGCGCCGCAATGCGCCGCGGCCAGCGCCCGCCATAGCGCACCAGGAAAAAGTCGGGCACGGTATAGAGCCCCATAGCGCGCAGCTGTGGCGCGATCAGCATCGCCACCAGGCAAAAGCCGCCGGTCCAGCCCAGCAAATAAGCCAGCCCACCCGCCTGCCCCTGGCTGCCGGAGAAGCCCTGCAGATACAGCGCGCCGGCCAGGCTCAGGAACGAGGCTGCGCTCATCCAGTCGGCGGCGGCGGCCATGCCGTTGTACATGGGCGGGATGCGCCGGCCGGCCACGTAGTATTCCTCCGGGTCGGTGGTGCGGCCCCAGATGCCTATGGCCGCATAGACCATGACGGTCACGAACAGGAACACCGGCCCGATCCAGTGGCGCGACAGGCCCTGCCGCTCGGCCCAGCCCAGCAACAGCAGGAAGGCGATCACGCCGCCAACGTAGGCGATGAAGATGCCGTGCAGGCGCCGTGTGCCGGCCGGGGAATAGCCGCCGTCCGACGCCATGCGCTCAGGAAGCCCTTGCCGCAGCGGCCCGGCGCTCGGCGCGGTTCAGTACCGTGGCATAGACCACGACCACCGCGATGAAGACCAGCAAGGCGCCCTGCGCCGCCATCCAGTAGCCGAAGGGCCAGCCATTGACGTTGAACTGCAGCGCCCGCGCGTGGTAGCAAACACCGAAAGACACCGCGCCCCAGACCAGCAACAGCACGGCCCGCAGGCGCCAATGGCCGGGCGGCGGCAGATTGACCATGGCGGGCACGGGTGGCGCCCCCTCTATCGGTGGCGCAGGCGGGAATGCAGGAAAGGCCATGTCCCATCATCGCCGCGCCAGCCGGTGCGCGCCTCGGTATTTGCGAGCAAGCCCCAGCTAAGCCCGCACACAGTCACCGCCGCTGCGCCGGGCCTGCTGCAGCAGTTCGTCGGCCCGCTGCAGCCAGGACTGAATGCCTTCCATGTCCGGCCCTATCGCGCAGACGCCGAAGCTCACGGTCAGGCGCTCGCCCGCCAGTAGTGGCCGGGCGTCGAGCATCCAGTGCAGCCGCTCGACCGCGCACCGGCCGCCTTCAAGGTCGGTATCGGGCAGCAGGATGCCGAAGCGGCCGGAGCCGCGACAGCCCCGGATGTCGGTCGAGCGCAGCCGTGTGCGCAGCAGATGCCCGAAGGTCCGCAGAGCCTGGTCAGTGGCGGCCTGGCCGCGCAGGTCCTGAACGGCGCGCAGGTGGTCCAGCTCGGCCGCGACCAGCGTGGCCGTGCCGCCCGTGCTGCGGGTGAGCTCGAAGTTGGCCTGCAGCAGCCACTCCCAGTGCTCGCGCAGGTAGAGGCCGGTCAGTGGGTCGCGGACCTCTTGCGGCTCGGCACGCCGGACCGGCCTGAAGTGGCGGGATTCAGCGCCGCCCATGACGGCTCCTCAGCGCCACGGCCCTTGATCTGCCCATTGCTGGAACTGTTTCCATGTCCGGCCCCTCCCTGGGTGTGATTTCAGGTCAATATGTTATCTACTATCACGCAAACGTGACACAGACTATCACACACCCACGCACGGACTTCCTACCGTCGGAAGATGCCCGAAAAGACTCCCCACCCGGAGGCAGAGATCTTTGCAAGGCGCCTGCGCCAAGCCCTCGCCTCCGCCGGTATTGCGCCCTCTCCCACCACGGTCGCCCATGAATTCAATCTGCGCTATTGGGGCAAGGGCGTATCGCTCTATGCCGTACGCAACTGGCTCATGGGCATCTCCATTCCCACCCAGGACAAGCTGCGCGTGCTGGCACAGTGGCTCGACGTGCCGCCGCAGGAACTGCGCTTTGGCACAGAAGGCGGCATGGTGAGCGCGCGCGAGCCCGAAGCGTTGACGCGCCGCCTCACGCCCCTGGACCAGGCCATGCTGACGCGCTACCTGCGTCTGACGCCCCAGCACCGCCACCTGGTGCGCGACATGGTCGAGGCGCTGCCGGTGGCGCAGGAATAGGCAGGCGCCCGCTCAGCGCGGCGCACCACTTTCGATATCTGCCGCAAATTTCTGCAGCAGCCGCACCAGCTCGGCAACGTCCTGCGGCTCCCAGTTTGCGAATATGGCCCGCCCGATGCGCTCCCGCGCGGCGTCCACGGCATCGGTCATGGCCTTGCCCTTGGCCGTCACGATGGCTTCTCGCACTCGGCGGTCTTCGGCGCCTTCCTGGCGCAGCACCAGGCCCAGGCTTTCGAGCTTTGCCACTTGCCGGCTGACCGTCGTGTAGTCGCGCCCGACACGGTCGGCCAGCTCCACCACTCCGATCGGCCCGAGCCGCTCTACCCCCACCAGCAGCGGAAACAAGGCGCGGTCCAGCGAAATGCCCGCCTCCCGCACCATCGCCTCGTCGCGCTGGGGGCGGTTCATTTCGCCCACGATGGTGAGCAAGGCGCCGTGCAGGACTCTTAATTGCGTGGATATATGTGCATCTTGCACATTTTTTTGGGATGCCATAGCATTCACTCCTTTATGTGCATATTACACACATTGGAGTTCACCATGACAAAGCATCTTTCAGTCGACGTCCTGATCTGCGGCGCTGGCGCGGCCGGCCTCACGCTTGCAATCGACCTGGCGCGGCGAGGCCTGTCCTTTCGCCTGATCGAGAAAATGGACGGGCCTTTCCGCGGCTCGCGCGGCAAGGGCATACAGCCGCGCACGCAGGAAGTCTTCGAGGATCTGGGCATCCTCGACCGGGTCGTCGCGGCTGGCGGCCTGTATCCACCCCAGCGGGAATACCGCGCCGACGGCAGCTATGCCGAGTCGCTAGTCATGGAGCATGAGCCCGCGACGCCCGCCGAGCCCTATCACCTGCCACTGATGGTGCCGCAGTTCCTGACCGAGGGCGTGATGCGCGAGCGCCTGACCGAATTGGGGCAGCGGCCGGCGTTCAGCTGCGAGCTGATCGGCTTCGAGCAGGACCAGGACGGCGTGACGGCGCGGCTGACCGGCCCGGCAGGCGAGGAAACCATTCGCGCGCGCTATCTGGTCGGCGCCGATGGCGGGCGCAGCTTCGTGCGGCATGCGCTGGACGTCGGCTTTCCGGGCAAGACGCTGGGCATGCGCGCGGTGGTAGCCGATGTCGTGCTGAGCGGACTGGGACGAGAGGCCTGGCACCGATTCAACGCAGCGGGGATGGACACGCAGGTAGCGCTGTGCCCGCTCGCCGGCACCGAGCTGTTCCAGCTGCAGGCCGCCATCCCGCTGGAAGGCGATGTCGATCTCTCCGCCGCAGGGCTGAGCGCCATGGTGGCCGAGCGCACCGGCCGCAATGACATCCGCATCCAATCGGTCTCCTGGGCCTCGGCCTTCCACATGAACGCGCGCCTGGCCGAGCGCTACCGCGTCGGCCGCGTGCTGCTGGTGGGCGACGCCGCACACACCCATCCGCCAACCGGCGGCCAGGGGCTCAATACCAGCGTCCAGGACGCCTACAACCTCGGCTGGAAGCTGGCGGCGGTGGCCGGCGGCGCATCCGACACCTTGCTCGACAGCTACGAGGCGGAGCGCCGCCCCGTCGCGGCCGGCATGCTCGGCCTTGCCACCAAGCTGCTCGATGCCGCCAAGCGCGGCGATATGCGGCGCGGGCGCGAGGTCCACCAGCTCGACATTGGCTACCCCGGATCCCCATTGGCACTGGAGCAACCCGCCCGTACCCAGGGCCTGCTCGCGGGCGACCGGGCGCCGGACGCTCCCATCATGGGCGCCGCCGGCCAGCCGACGCGCCTGTTCGAGCTGTTCAAGGGCTCGCACTGGACCTTGCTGGGCTACGAGGCGCAAAGCCCCGCCGTGCCAGCGCGGCCAGGCCTGCACATCCACACTGTTGGCGCACACGGCGATCTGCGCGACGAAGGCGGCCACTTCCACCAAGCCTATGCCCTGAGGCCCGGTGATGGGGTACTGGTGCGCCCGGACGGCTACATCGGCGCGATCGTGGCGGCCAGCGATGCCGAGGCGCTGGAGCGCTATCTGGGCGCGGTGGGCCTTGGCGCATAAGCAAAAAAGGCGGGCCGCTTGCGCGGTCCGCCTTCTATTGCATGGAGCCCGGGGCGTCAGCCGGCCAGCTGCTTCCAGGTGTCGATCACGCTGTCGGGGTTGAGCGAGATCGAGGCAATGCCTTCATCGGCCAACCACTGGGCGAAGTCCGGGTGGTCGCTAGGGCCCTGGCCGCAGATGCCCACGTACTTGCCCTGTGCCTTGCAGGCCGCGATGGCTTTGGACAACAGCGCCTTGACGGCCGGGTCGCGCTCGTCGAAGTCGGCGGCCAGCAGCTCCAGGCCCGAGTCGCGGTCCAGGCCCAGGGTGAGCTGGGTCAGGTCGTTGGAGCCGATCGAGAAGCCGTCGAAGAATTCAAGGAACTGCTCGGCCAGGATGGCGTTGCTTGGCACCTCGCACATCATGATGACCTTGAGCTCGTTCTCGCCGCGCTTCAGGCCGTGCTCGGCCAGCAGTTGCGTGACGCGGTCGGCCTGGCCCAGCGTGCGCACGAAGGGCACCATCACCTGCACATTGGTCAGGCCCATGTCGTTGCGCACGCGGCGCATGGCCTCGCACTCCATGGCAAAGGCCTCGCGGAACTCGGCGCTCACGTAGCGCGCGGCACCGCGGAAGCCCAGCATCGGGTTTTCTTCTTCCGGCTCGTAGCGGCTGCCGCCAATCAGCTTGCGGTACTCGTTGGACTTGAAGTCCGACAGGCGCACGATCACCGGCTTGGGCCAGAAGGCCGCCGCAATGGTGGCCACGCCTTCGGCCACCTTGTCGACGTAGAAGGCCTTGGGGCTGGCATGGCCACGGGCAACCGATTCCACCGCCTTCTTCAAATCGACCGCAACGTTCGGGTAGTCGAGGATGGCCTTGGGGTGCACGCCGATGTTGTTGTTGATGATGAATTCCAGCCGGGCCAGGCCCACGCCTTCATTGGGCAACTGGCAGAAGTCAAACGCGAGCTGCGGGTTGCCCACGTTCATCATGATCTTGGTCTTGATCGGCGGCATTTCGCCGCGCACGACTTCGGTCACCTCGGTCTCGATCAGGCCGTCATAGACCAGGCCGGTGTCGCCTTCGGCGCAGCTCACGGTCACCAGGGTGCCGTCTTTCAGCAACTCGGTGGCGTCGCCGCAGCCGACCACGGCCGGGATGCCCAGCTCGCGCGCGATGATGGCCGCGTGGCAGGTACGGCCGCCGCGGTTGGTGACGATGGCGCTGGCGCGCTTCATCACCGGCTCCCAGTTCGGGTCGGTCATGTCGGTGACCAGCACGTCGCCGGGCTGGACCTTGTCCATCTCGCGGATGTCGTGCACCAGGCGCACCGGGCCGGTACCGATCTTCTGGCCAATGGCGCGGCCTTCGGCCAGCACGGTGCCGGTGCCCTTCAGCTTGTAGCGCTGTTCGGCCTTGCCGGCTTGCTGGCTCTTCACCGTCTCGGGGCGGGCCTGCAGGATGTAGAGGTGGCCGTCGGTGCCGTCCTTGCCCCACTCGATGTCCATCGGGCGGCCGTAGTGCTCTTCGATCACCAGGGCGTACTTGGCGAGCTGCTCCACATCAGCATCGGTCAGCGAGTACCGGTTGCGCTGCTCGGTCGGCACGTCGATGGTCTTGACCAGCTTGCCGCTGGCGGCTTTTTCCTCGGCCGTGGCGAAGGTCATCTGGACCAGCTTGCTGCCCAGGTTGCGGCGGATCACGGCGCGATTGCCGGCGCGCAGCATGGGCTTGTGCACGTAGAACTCATCCGGGTTGACGGCGCCCTGCACCACGGTTTCGCCCAGGCCGTAGCTGGAGGTGATGAAGACGACCTGATCAAAACCCGATTCGGTGTCGATGGTGAACATGACGCCAGCCGCGCCCAGATCGGAGCGCACCATGCGCTGCACGCCGGCCGACAGCGCCACCACGTCGTGGGCAAAGCCCTTGTGCACGCGGTAGCTGATGGCGCGGTCGTTGTAGAGGGAGGCAAACACTTCCTTCATCTTGTGCAGCACGTCTTCGATGCCGACGACGTTGAGGAAGGTTTCCTGCTGGCCGGCAAAGGATGCGTCGGGCAGGTCTTCAGCCGTGGCAGACGAGCGCACGGCAAAGCTGGCTTGCGTGTTGCCGGCAGACAGGGTGGCGAAGGCTTCGGCAATCGCCTTTTGCAGGTCGGCTGGGAAGGGCTGGGCCTCGACCATGGCGCGGATTTCTGCGCCGGCTGCGGCCAGCGCGCGCACGTCTTCGGTGTCGAGCGCGGCCAGGCGCTTGCTGATGCGGTCGGCCAGGCCGTCGTGCGCCAGGAACTGGCGGAAGGCGTGGGCCGTGGTGGCAAAGCCAGTCGGCACCCGCACGCCCTGGGGCAACTGCGAGATCATTTCGCCGAGGGAGGCGTTTTTTCCGCCTACCGACTCGACGTCGGTCATTCTCAGGTTCTCAAACGGTACGACCAGGGCGGTCGCGTCAAAGCGTGCAGACATGGGAGAGCTCCAAAGGTTGAATCCTGGCATCCGGGCGCGCGTGCACCAGCGGCCGTGCGGACACGGCGACTTTGGTGTTCTTCTAGGAGGTCGGGGCGGAGCATGGCGCGAATTCGGATAATCGGCCGGATTGTAGGCTGCGCCTTCGCTTCCTGCCGTACCCACCACCGCCCCGCCTCCCTCTGGAGCCCCATGCACACTCGCACCGTTTTTTACATTTCCGACGGCACCGGCATCACGGCCGAGGCCTTTGGCAACGCCATCCTGTCGCAGTTCGAGTTCAAGCCGCGCCATGTGCGCCTGCCCTTCATCGACACCGCGGACAAGGCGCACCAGGTGGTGCGGCAGATCAACCACGTGGCCGAGGTCGAGGGCAACAAGCCCATCGTCTTCACCACGCTGGTGAACATGGAGGTGCTGCACGTGGTGCGCGACGGCTGCAAGGGCATGCTGCTGGACATGTTCGGCACCTTTGTGCAGCCGCTGGAGAAAGAGCTGGGCATCAAGTCGCTGCACCGCGTGGGCCGCTTCAGCGATGTCTCCAAGAGCAAGGAATACAACGACCGCATCGAGGCGATCAACTTCAGCCTGGCCCACGACGATGGCCAGAGCAACCGCGACCTGGAGTCGGCCGACGTGATCCTGGTGGGTGTCAGCCGCAGCGGCAAGACGCCGACCTCGCTCTACCTGGCGATGCAGCACGGGCTGAAGGCAGCCAATTACCCGCTGATCCCCGAAGACTTCGACCGCCGCCAGTTGCCGCCGGCGCTGGTGCCGCACCGCAAGAAGCTGTTCGGCCTGACCATCCTGCCCGAGCGCCTGTCGCAGATCCGCAGCGAGCGCCGCCCCAACTCCAAGTACGCCGACCTGCTCAACTGCCGCCAGGAGGTGGCCGAGGCCGAGGCCATGATGCGCCGCGCCGGTATCCGCTGGCTGTCGACCACCACCAAGTCGATCGAAGAGATCGCCACCACCATCCTGCAAGAGGTGCGGCCAGAGCGCCTGGAGTATTGAGGCGCGGCCACCGCTTGATTTTGGCAAAAAGTGCCTCTAGCCCAGGCTGCGCCTGGGCTAATAGCTATATATCTAATAGCACCATGGTTTGCCGGCCACCTGCGAGGTGGCTCAAACGGCAAACAGCAGCCGTCCGCCAGGCCCCCAGATGCCTTCGGGCCTGGCCCATCGCGCTGCGGCCTGCGCGGCCTCGTCCGCCAGCAGCGCCGCCAACACCTGCGCCGGGACCGGCCGGCTGAAGTGGTAGCCCTGCACCACGTCGCAGTGCAGCGCCTGCAGGCAGGCTAACTGCTCGCCGTTCTCCACCCCTTCGGCCACCACGCCCAGGCCCAGGCTGCGGGCCATGACCAGGATGGCGCGCACGATGGCGTGCATGCCGCTGTCCTGTGCCATGTCGCGGATGAAGGCCTGGTCGATCTTGATGCGGTCCAGTGGCAGGCGGTTGAGCATGCCCAGCGAGGAATAGCCCGAGCCGAAGTCGTCTATGGAGAAGCGGATGCCGCGCTCGCGGCAGGGCCGCATGAAGTCGCGGACCACGTCCGGGTTCTGCATCATGGTGCTCTCGGTGATCTCCCACTCCAGGCAATCGGCCGGCACGCCCTCGGCGTCTATCGTGGCCAGGAAGTCGGCGAGGAAGCCCGGCTCCTGCAATTGGCGCAGCGACAAATTGAGGGCCACGGTGATGCGCGGCAGCCCCTGTGCCTGCCACTGCTGCAGGTCGCGGCAGACCTGCGCAATGATCCAGCGGCCCAGCGGCTGGATCAGCAGCGTGCGCTCGGCCAGCGGGATGAATTCCATGGGTGATACCAGCCCGCGCTGCGGGTGCTGCCAGCGCACCAGCGCCTCGACGCCGACGATGCGGCCCGTTGCCACGCTGACCTGCGGCTGGTAGTGCAGCACGAACTGCTGCTGCTCCAGCGCAATGCGCAGCTCGACCTCCAGCGTGTGGCGGTTCTCGTGGCCGGCCTGCATCGACGGGTGGAACAGGCGGTAGCCGCCGCCGCTCTCCTTGGCCTGGTACATGGCGACGTCGGCATGGCGGGTGAGTTCGCCACGATCGCTGCCGTCGCGCGGATAGACGCTGATGCCAATGCTGGTGCGCACGAACAGGCGCTGGCCGTCCAGCTCGAATGGTGCCTCCAGCAGCGTCTGGATCTTCTGCGCCACCTTGGCCGCGCCGGTCGGCCCGGCCGAGGGCAGCAGCACCACGAACTCGTCGCCGCCCAGGCGGCCCACGGTATCGCCCTGGCGCACGCCCTGCTCCAGGCGCCGGCCGACCTGGCGCAGCAACTGGTCGCCGCAAGCGTGGCCGAGCGAGTCGTTGACCAGCTTGAAGTCGTTCAGGTCCAGAAACAGCAGCGCCAGGTTGCCGCCCTGCTCGCCCGCTTGTGCAATGGCCTGGTCGATGCGCAACTGCACCAGCGTGCGGTTGGGCAGATCGGTCAGCGGGTCGTAGTGCGCCAAGAAGCGGTGCCGCGCCTCGCTGTGGCGCAGCAGCTCTTCTGCGGCGATCAGCTCGGTGATGTCGTTCCAGGCGCCGACGATTTCGCCGCGCCCGTCGGGGCCGGGCGCGGGCACGCGGCGGGCGCGGTCGCGGATCCACTTCCAGTCGCCGTCGGCGCAGCGGAAGCGGTACTTGCGCAGCAGCGTCTCTTGCGGGCCGATGCCGCGCTTCTCCTGCACGATGGCCTCGCGGTCGTCCGGGTGGATGTGGTCGATCCAGAAGTCGGTGCGGCGCACGAAGGCCTCGGGCGCATGGCCGAGCAGCTCCACCACGCTGTGCGAGACAAAGCGCATGCCAAAGTCGCCATCAGGCGCACAGACATAGAGCGTGACCGGCGCGTGGCGCAGCAGGCGCTCCACGTCGAAGAGGGCATGCGTGGCGATGGGGGCGGAAGCGGAGGCGAGGGTCATGTCGGGCGCGGTTCTGCAAGCTTGTTACAGAAGCCGCAGTACACCCCGGCCGCGTAAAAAAGGGAAAGGAGGATTTCTTCTTTCCATATGCTGGCTCAGCTCGCTGGCGGCCAGGTCAGTGCCGGGTGCCCCTCCAGCGCCTCGGTCAGAAAGTCGACAAAGGCCCTTACCTTGGCCGGCACATAGGCGCGGTCGCGGAAGCACACGAAGAAGTCCAGCGTGCCATCGACGAACTGCAGTTGCCCGCGCCGGCCGGGGCGCAGCGACAACGCCTCCAGCCGCCCCTGCGTCACCAACGGGCCGGCCACGAAGCTGCCGAGCCAGGCAATGCCGGCGCCATGCACGGCCATCTGCGCCAGCGTGTCGACATCGTTGGCGACGGCCGCCATGCGCAGCGGCGGGTCGGTGCGCTCGCCGTTGCGCTGGAAGGGCCAGCGCATGAAGCGGCCATCGACCTCGCGCCGGTAGAGCAGGCAGGCGTGCTGCAGCAGGTCTTCGGCCACGGCCGGGCGGCCATGCGCGGCCAGGTAGGCGGGCGCGGCGCACAGCACGCGGGGCACGGCGGCGATCTTGCGCACCACCATGCCGGGCTCCAGCGCGTCGCGGTAGCGGATGCCGATGTCCACGTCTTCCTTCAGTGGGTCGACGTGGCGGTCCACCATCAGCAGCTCCAATTGCACCTGCGGGTGGCGCGCGATGAAGGCCGGCAGCAGCGGCGCCAGCACATGCAGGCCAAAGGCCGTGGCGCAAGACACGCGCAGCCGGCCCTGCAGCGAGCCGTGCAGCAGCGACAGATCGGACTGCGCCTGCTCCAACTGCTCCAGCACCGGCGCCACGCGCGCCAGGTAGTGCTCGCCGGCCTCGGTAAGTGCCATGGAGCGCGTAGTGCGGGTCAACAGCCGCGTGCCCAGGTCGCGCTCCAGCCGCGCGATGTTCTGGCTGGCGGCTGCGGGCGTGATGCCCAGTTGCCGCGCTGCGGCGGCGATGCTGCCGCCCTCCAGCGCCTTGACGAAGGTTTCTATGGCGCGCAGGTTCGGCATAAAAACTGATGAATCGAAATATTGATTCGATACTTTAGCTTGGGAGTGCAGGAACCCGCGCAGGGCTACCGGCCATGCGGCCACGTGCCTACAGTGCGGGCACGGTAGATGCATCCGCCTCTGCCATTCCCTCTCTGTCCATTTCCATGTCCACCTTGCCGACCTCCCCCACCCGCCCGCAGCGCCGCAAGCTGCACCGGCGCCTGGCGCCCATCGCCTTTGCTTTTTATATGTCCAGCATCATGGCCTTCCTGATGTGCTGCGTGATCGTTGCCGCAGAAGGCGGTTTTGGCGGCGGCTTCATCACCCGGGTGCTGCAGGCCTATGCGCTGGCCATGCCGGCCGCGTTCTGCTGCGTGATGCTGGTGCGGCCGCTGGTGATCCGGCTGGTGGCGGCCACGGTGCATCTCTGAGGTTTCTGGTTACTATATTTTTTATAGCTATAAGCCCAATCCTCGCCTTGGCTTAAGGCACTTTTTCTTAAAAATTGCACGCTGGGCCTGACACTACCCAAACAGGTACTGCACCGCGCCATCCGCGCCCTGCACCCGTTGGCAGGGCGTGGCCCAGACATCGGCGATCAGCGCCGGCTGCAGCACCTGGGCCACCGGCCCGTGGGTGCAGCCCGCGCTGCCGCCCAGCACCAGCGCGTCGTCGGCATAGCGCAGCGCCAGGTTCAGGTCGTGCAGCACCGCCACCACGCCTATGCCCTGCTGCCGTGCCCAATCGCGCGCCAGGCGCATGGCCTGGTGCTGGTGCGACAGGTCGAGCGCGGCGGTGGGCTCGTCCAGCAGCAGCCAGCGCGCTGCCCCACCGGCCAGCGGCGACCAGATCTGCGCCAGCGCGCGTGCCAGGTGCACCCGGGCCTTCTCGCCGCCCGACAGGCTATGCATGCCGCGCTGCGCCAGGTGCGTGACCTCGGTCGCGGCCATGGCCTGCGGGACGATGCTGGCCTCGCCCTGATCCGGCTGGCGCCGGTGCGGGAAGCGGCCCAGCTCGACCACGGCCTGGGCCGTGAACTCGAACGCGACCGCGCTCTCTTGCGCCATTACCGCGCGCCGCAGGGCCAGCGCGGCGGCGGGCTGGCGGTGCACGGGCGCGCCGTCCAGCAGCACGGCGCCCGCATGCGGCGCGCGCTGGCCGGCCAGCAATGACAACAGGGTCGATTTGCCCGCGCCATTGGGGCCAAGGATGGCCGTCACCCGCCCGGCCTGCAGCCGCGCGTTGACGGTGGCCAGCACGCGATGGCCGTCGGCCGATACCGCTGCAGCGTCACACACCAGCGTCATGCGCTGCCCCGGAAGCGGCGCAGCATGGCCAGGAACATCGGCGCGCCGATAAAGGCGGTGAGCACACCCAGCGGCAGCTCGGCCGGCTGCACCGCCGTGCGCGCCACCGCGTCGGCCGCCAGCACCAGGGCCGCGCCCAGCAAGGCCGCGCCGGGCAGCACCACGCGGTGGTCCGGGCCGACCACCAGGCGCACCCAGTGCGGCGCGATCAGGCCGACAAAACCGACGATGCCGGTAGTGGCGGTAACCGCGCCCACCGCCAGCGCGCAAGCCAGCACCGCGCGGCGCTTGACCCGCTCCACCGGCACGCCCAGCAGCGCAGCCTGGGCCTCGCCCAGCGCAATGGCATTCAGCGGCCGCGCCAGCGTCAAGCCCCATGCCACGGCCACCGCGACGATGCTGCCCACCAAGGCCACCGCGCTCCAACGCGCACCACCCAGGCTGCCCAGCAGCCAGAACTGCAGGTTGCGCAATTGCTCGTCGGTAGCCAGAAAGCTGAGCCAGCCCAGGCCGGCGTTGGCCAGCGCGTTCACCGCGATGCCGGCCAGCAGCATCAGCCCCATGCGCGTGGCGCCACGGCTTTGCGCCAATGCATAGATCAGCGTGGTCACCGTCAGGCCGCCAGCAAAGGCCATCAACACCAGGCTCCAGCTGCCCAGCGTGTGCGGCAGGCCCGGCCACCAGTAATTGCTGGCGACGATGACCGCTGCCGCCGCCAGCGCCGCGCCACCGCTGACGCCGACCAGCCCCGGGTCTGCCAGCGGATTGCGAAACAGGCCCTGCATCAGCGCGCCCGACAAGCCCAGCCCAGCGCCCGTGGCAATGCCCAGCAGCAAGCGCGGCAGGCGGATATTGAAGAACACCAGCGACTCGGCCGAGGCGCCGGGCGTGCCTGTTATGGCTTCACCCAATAGGCGCAGCAACTGGACCGGCGTGATCGGATAAGCGCCGCTGGCGCTGCCCGCCACCACGGCGGCAAGCAACAACAGCGCGCCCAGGGCCAGGGCGGCCCGTGGCGACAAACGCCAGCTCATATCTTGGCTGTCAGCGCCAGTGCCCGCTCATGCACCTCGCGCACCACGCCCGGCAGGCGCGGGCCAAAGCCCAGCATGCGGTTGGCCTCCATGGCCAGCAGCGCGCGGCGGCGGAAGGCCGGCGTCAGCGCCAGTTCGGGGCGCTGCCAGAAGGCGGCCTCGCCGCCCTGCGCGTCTATGCCCTGGGTGCTGGTCAGGACCAGGTCTGGCGCGGCGCTGGCCATGGCTTCCGCGGTCATGGCGCGGTAGCCCTCAAAGCCCTGCATCACGTTGATGCCGCCGGCAAAGCGGATCAGCGCGTCGGCGGCGGTATTGCCGCCGGCCACCTGCGGGCTGGCCGCGTGGGCCAGGATGAACAGCATGCGTGGGCGGCGCGTGGCGCCCGCCACCTGCTGGCGCACTGCGGCCCATTCGGTATCGAGCCGGGCTTGCAGGGCCGTGGCATCGGCCTCGCGCGCGGCGGCGCGGCCCACGGCGCGCAGCTTGCGCTGCACCTCGTCCCAGCTGTGGTCGGCCTGCACCAGTTCCACCTGCACGCCGGCGCTGCGCACCTGGTCCAGCACCACGGCCGGGCCGGCCTCGGTGGTGGCAACTACCGCATCGGGCCGCAGCGACAGCAGGCCCTCGGCCGACAGCTGGCGCATGTAGCCGACCTTGGCCGTGCGCTGCGCGGCGTCGGGATAAAGGCTGGTGGTGTCGGTGCCGACCAGCAGCGACTCGGCGCCCAGCGCATAGACCATCTCGGTGATGGCACCACTGATGGCGACCAAACGGCGTGGCCGCGCGGCCGGCTGCGCCTGCAGCAGCGCCGGCACGGCCAGCAGGCCACCGGCCATGCGCTGCAGCGCGACGCGACGTGCGGGCGTGCTCATAGCTGGCCCGGCAGGCGCGCGACGATGTGGCGCCAGTCTTCGCGCTCGGCCTGGCCGGGCTTGCGCGCGCCAAAGAACATGGCCATCAGCTCGCCGTCGTGGTCAAAGGCTTCGACCGAGGTGACATGGCCGTCGTCGGTCGGCTTCTCTACCACCCAGACGCTGGCGATGCGGTCTTCGCGCAGGTGCAGGTTGAAGCCTTCGTCCAGCACATTGATCCACTCGGCGCCGGGCGCAGACATGGGCACGATGCGCTGCACCGGCCCGGTATGGATCTGGATGCAGCCGCCGCTGCCGACAAACACCATGATCGGCGTGTCGTCGGCCGCAGCCAGCAGCAGCAGGCGGCGGATCGCGCTGTTGTCCAGGCGCCGGGCAAAACGGCCTTCGACCAACCTGAAGCCCTGCTGCCGCTCGACGCCAAAGCGGCGCGTGATGCCGAAGAACTCGTGCGTGTCGCGCATGCCGGCCCAGGCCTCGGCAAAGCCTGCGGCGTCGATGGCGCTGTCGGGCTGCGGTGGCACGGGTGCGGGCGCGGCGGTAAAGACATAGCCCGCGCTGGGCTGTGCGAAGCGCGCCACCACCGCATCGAACGCGGCGCGGTCGCTGGCCTCGCGCAGGTAGATCTTGTGCACGGCCAGGCCATGCGGGTCGAAGAACTGCAGGCTTTGCGCCGGTGGCGCGGCCGGGTCGCGGCCGGGCTCGGTCACGGCAAAGCCGGCGTGCCAGCGTTGGAAGAAAAGGCGCAGATCGATCTCTTCGCCCAGCGCCAGGCCGACGTGGCCGGTGCTTGAGACCTTGCGGTAGACACCGGTTTTCTCGTGCACGGTGGATTCATTGCGTGTCAGCGCCATCAGCGGGCCGCAGGCCTCCAGTGCCTGCAGCAGCTCCACCCAGGGCCCCGCCAGCGGCACGGCGCGCAGCGGGTAGTCGTGCTGGCCGGCATGCGCGGCAATGGCCGTGCCCTCGGGCAGGCCCAGGCTCTCGGCCGCGTCCTTGGCGCGCTTGCCGCTGGCGCGCGCGGCCTGGAAGCGCGCGCGCACGTCGGGCGCGGGCGGTGCGGCGCTGGGTACGAAGGGCGCGGGTGCGGCGCTGGCGACAGTTGCGCTCATTGCAACGCCTCCGGCGCCACATGCCACAGCTCGCGCGCTGGCGCTTGCGCGGCCACCGCGCCGGCATCCACCAGGCCGTCCAGCCCGGCCTGGCGCAGCCAGCAGGCCTGCAGGTTCTCGACCGCGGTGCGAAAGTGCGGTGTAAAGGCCGCATGCCGCGCCAGGCATTGCAGGCGCACGACCACCTTGCGCGCCATGGTCTCGCGGTGCATGTCGCAGCAGGCCTGCGCATGGCCGGTCATGAGGGCCAGCGTGCCGACCAGCAGGGCTTCGGTGCAGGCGATGTCTTCGTCGCGCACGCTGTCGGCGTCGGTGTCGGATGGCGTCGAGGGAGATGTCATGCAAGGGCTCCGTGCAGGGAAATCAGAAATCGGCCACCAGCGAGACGCGCGCATAGCGGCCCGGCTGGGTATAGGCGTCCAGCACCGTCGACGTGGCGGCCAGGCCGTTCACGTTGGTCCAGTTCCAGTACTTCTTGTCGGTGAGGTTGTAGATGCCGGCCGTCAGGCGCAGGTCTTTGCGGATGCGCCACTGGCCGCTCAGGTCCAGCAGCGTGGCCGAGGGCGTGGCGAACTGCGTGGCGCCGTCGATGTCGCTGGCCTTCTTGGCGGCGATATGGGTCAGGTCGATGCGCGCCGCCCAGGCCGCCGTGTCGTACCTGGCGCCCAGGTTCAGGCGCGACGGGTTGATGCTGTTCACGGGCTTGCCGGTATCGCTGTCGCGGCCCCGGGTCTGGCCGTAGCCAAAGGGCATGCTGACGCTGCCACCGGCCAGCCGGCCCCAGTCCACGTTGCCCTTGACCTCGAAGCCGCTGATGCGCACGCGGTTCAGGTTGACCGACTGGAACACGGCCGGGTTGGTGGGCGTGAAGGCTCCGCCGACCTGCTGGTTGTCGACGATGAAATCCTTGAAGCGGCCGGTGAAGGCTGCCACGTCGAGCGACACGCGCTCCATGCGACCGCGCGCGCCCAACTCGATGTTCTGGCTCTTCTCGGGCTTGAGATTGGGGTTGGCAATGCTCTGGTAGTTGGCGATCGGGTTGGCAAAGAAGCCATTGACCTGTCCCGCCGTCGGCGCCTTGAAGCCCGAGGCGTAGTTGCCGTACACGCTCCAGATCGGCGTGGCGCGGTAGAGCACGCCCAGCTTGGGCGAAGTGGCCGAGCCCGACAGCGACTGGGCCGGCGACGGCGCGGTATAGCCGGCCTGGCTGGCGTCGATGCTGAAGTGGTCAAAGCGCAGGCCGGGCGTGATGCTCCAGGGGCCGGCAATGATCTCGTCCTGCAGGTAGAGCGCGCTGCTGCTCTCCTTGGTGTCGGGGAAGCGCTTGAGCGGATAGGTTTCGCCTGCCGGTGGCGTGACGCCGGTCTGCAGGTTGGCCACCTTTGATTGCACGTAGTCAAAGCCATAGGTGAGTTTTTGCACCAGGCCATTGCCCGAGCGCAGCAGCTTGCCCAACTGCAGGCCGGCCTGGGCCGTGTGCTCCTGGTAGTGCGTGTTGCGGCTGCGGTCGTCGGCGGTGTAGCGGTCCTGGAACTGGAACTCGTCCGAGCGCGCGTTCTGGTAGCTCAGCACCGCCTGGACCTCATCGGCCACCAGCGCGTCGAGCTGCCAGCGGCCATTCCAGGTCAGCCGGTCCCGCGTCATGCGGGTGCTGGCGGTGGCGCCGATGACCGACGTGCTCGCCAGCGGCGGCTTGGCGATGTTGGATAGCAGCTCGTAGTCGGCCTTCTTCTCTACATGCTCGTAGGTCAGCACATGCTTTTGCCCGCCGCCGGGCGTGAGCACCACCTTGCCGAGCAGCGAAGTGCTCTTGTCCTTCTCGGGGTTGGGCGTGGTGCGGTCGGTGTTGGCAGCGTCGTTGCTGCCCTTGTTCTTCAACGCGTCGGCACGGCCGACATTGGCGCCCAGCATCCAGGCCACGGTCTCGTTGGGCCGGCCGGCCAGCGTTGCGCCCAGGTGCTTGCCCTTGTCGTCGCCGTCATAGCCAACAGCGGCGCTGCCGCCAAAGGTCTTGCCGTTCTTCAGGTAGTCGTCCGGCTCCTTGGTGATGAAGTTGACCAGCCCGGCGATGCCGTCCGAGCCGTACAGGGCTGAGGTTGGCCCCTTCACCACTTCGATGCGCTTGACCAGCCCGATGTCGAGGTAGTCGCGGCCAATGGCGCTTTCGCTCTGGAACGTATAGCTGCGCGGCTGGCGAATGCCGTCGACCAGCATCAGCACGCGATTGCCGTCGAGCCCGCGAATGTTGAAGCCGGCGTTCTGGTCGCGCCCGGTCTGCGCGCCAATGGTGAAGCGCGCCGGCGCGCGCTGCACCGACACATTGGGCATGTCGCGCGCGGCGTCGCGGATGTCGCGCACCTGCTGCGCTTCGATCTGCTCGGCGGTCAGCACCTCGATGCTGACGGGCAGCTCGTCCGGGTCCTGCTCGTTGCGCGAGCCGCTGATGACCATCTCTTTCAGCGCAGGCGCGGCAGGCGGCGTCTGCGCCTGGGCGCCAGGAGCAAAAGCACAGGCCAGCAGCCAGGCAAGAGGATGGAGACGGAACGCCGGAGGGCGATGAGCAAGACGGGCCACGGTGCGCTTTCGGTTCTGCAACGGATGTTGAACAGAGCTGGCTATGCGACGGCAATGGGCGCACCGGCTGGCTGGGAGGTGAAATATTGTATGAGAATAATTCTCAATTAACAATAAGTTCGAGACAAGCAAAAGCCCGCGTCCGTGGCAACGGAGGCGGGCTTTGCTTGCTTGGCTATCAAACTATGAAATTTATAGCTATAAGCCCAGGCTGCACCTGGGCTAGAGGCATATTTCTCTCATAAACCATCCAGCGCAATCAGGCTGGTGCCGACGTTCTGATCAGGTGGTCGAATGCACTCAAGGCCGCCTTCGCACCATCGCCCGCTGCGATGATGATCTGCTTGTAGGGCACCGTGGTTGCATCCCCCGCCGCGAACACGCCCGGCACCGAGGTCTGGCCCTTGGCATCGACCACGATCTCGCCGTGCTTGGACAGCTCGACCGTGCCCTTCAGCCAATCGGTGTTGGGCACCAGGCCGATCTGCACGAACACGCCTTCCAGCTCCACGCGCTGCTCGGCGCCCGAGACGCGGTCCTTGTAGACCAGGCCATTGACCTTCTGGCCGTCGCCGGTGATCTCAGTCGTTTGCGCCGACACCGCCACCACCACATTGGGCAGGCTGCGCAGCTTGCGTTGCAGCACCTCGTCGGCGCGCAGTTGCTCGCCAAACTCGATCAGCGTGACATGGCCGACGATGCCGGCCAGGTCGATGGCCGCTTCGACGCCCGAGTTGCCGCCGCCGATCACCGCCACGCGCTTGCCCTTGAACAGCGGGCCGTCGCAATGCGGGCAGTAGGCCACGCCCTTGTTCTTGTACTCGGCCTCGCCGGGCACGTTGATGTTGCGCCAGCGCGCGCCGGTGGAGATCACCAGCGAGCGGGTCTTGAGCGAGGCGCCGTTGGCCAGCTTGACCTCGATCAGGTCCTTGCCCGGCACCAGGGCCTCGGCGCGCTGCAGGTTCATGATGTCCACGTCGTAGTGCTTGACGTGCTGCTCCAACGCGACGGCGAACTTCGGCCCTTCGGTTTCCTTGACCGAGATGAAGTTCTCGATGCCCATGGTGTCCAGCACCTGGCCGCCAAAGCGCTCGGCCGCCACGCCGGTGCGGATGCCCTTGCGCGCCGCATACACGGCCGCTGCCGCGCCGGCCGGGCCACCGCCCACCACCAGCAGGTCGTAAGGGGCGCGCGCGGCGATCTTTTCCGCCTCGCGGGCCACGGCGCCGGTGTCGACCTTGGCCAGGATTTCTTCCAGCTCCATGCGGCCCTGGCCAAAGCTGGTGCCGTTCAAAAACACGGTGGGCACGGCCATGATCTGGCGCTCATTGACCTCGTCCTGGAACAGCGCGCCGTCGATGGCGGTGTGCTTGATGTTGGGGTTGAGCACCGCCATCAGGTTGAGTGCCTGCACCACGTCGGGGCAGTTCTGGCAGGTCAGCGAGAAGTAGGTCTCGAAGTGGAAGTCGCCCTGCAGGTTCTTCACCTGCTCGATGGTGTCCTGCGCCGCCTTGGACGGGTGGCCGCCCACTTGCAGCAGCGCCAGCACCAGCGAGGTGAACTCATGCCCCAACGGCAGGCCGGCGAAGCGCACGCCCGTGTCCACGCCGGGGTTGGTGATGAGGAAGGACGGCTTGCGCTCGCCGTCGTCGCTGCGCTCGACCACGGTGATCTTGTCGGTCAGCGAGACGATGTCGGCCAGCAAGCCCTTCAGGTCCGCGGACGCCTTGCCCTCGTCGAGCGAAGCGACGATCTCGATCGGCTTGGTCACCCGTTCCAGGTAAGCCTTGAGTTGGGTTTTGAGCTTGGCGTCCAGCATGATAGTTACTCGCTATTTAAATTCAGTATCGATAGTTAAGGCTTGTCGGCGGAAAAAAAAGCCCGGGCGCACCCGGGCTTTTTGAGGCGCGAGCCTGAGAGCGTGTCCACGGTCTGTATGGGGTCCCCATAGAGACCGTAGATACGCTCTTAGATCTTGCCAACCAGGTCGAGCGACGGGGTCAGGGTTTCAGCGCCTTCGGTCCACTTGGCCGGGCAGACTTCGCCAGGGTGGGCGGCAACGTACTGGGCAGCCTTGACGCGGCGCAGGGTTTCGGTGGCGTCACGGCCGATGCCGTTGTCGTGCACTTCGATGGTCTTGATCTTGCCTTCCGGGTCGATCACGAAGGTGCCACGGTAAGCCAGGCCAGCGTCTTCGCCTTCTTCGATCATGACCTGGAAGAAACGGGCCAGTTGGCCGCTCGGGTCGCCGACCAGCGGGTACTGCACCTTGGCGATGGTGTCGGAGGTGTCGTGCCAAGCCTTGTGGGTGAAGTGGGTGTCGGTGGACACGCCGTAGATCTCCACGCCCAGCTTCTGGAATTCAGCGTAGTGGTCAGCCAGATCGCCCAGCTCGGTGGGGCAAACGAAGGTGAAGTCGGCCGGGTAGAACACCACCACAGACCACTTGCCCTTGAAGTTCTGCTCGCTCACCGGCACGAACTTGCCGTTGTGATAGGCGGTGGCCTTGAATGCGCGAACTTCAGCGTTGATCAGAGACATTGAGCTTTCCTTGCAATGGGTTGGGAAACAGACAAGCGTCGAGCATAGTAGACCCCACCCCATCAAGCCAATTAATTGAAGGTATGCATCTGATTGGCATCCTCTATGAAGGCGTCATCAAAGCGTCGACTTTGGGGGACAAGTGATAACGCCTATCAACCTCAGCCGCAGACACACCGCCCGCGCATGGGATTACCTTGTCGCTGTCATGGGCAACGCGCACAATCCGGGCCAATCCAGACACTACACAAGGGAAAAAACATGAAGGGCGATGCACAAGTCATCCAGCATCTGCAGGCACAACTCAAGAACGAGCTGACTGCGATCAACCAGTACTTCCTGCACTACCGCATGCTCAAGCACTGGGGCTTCGACAAGCTGTCCAAGAAAGAGTACTCAGAATCCATCGGCGAGATGAAGCACGCCGACTGGCTGATGGACCGCATCTTCATGCTCGACGGCCTGCCCAACCTGCAGGACCTGGGCAAGCTCACCATCGGTGAAGACGTGCCCGAGATCCTGCGTGCCGACCTGGGCCTGGAATACGGCGCCCAGGCCACCATCAAGGCCGGCATGGCCCACTGCGAAAGCGTGCGTGACTACGTCTCGCGCGACCTGCTGCAAAAGATCCTCGACGACACCGAAGAGCACATCGACTTCCTGGAAACCCAGATCGAGCTATCCGAGAAGGTCGGCATCCAGAACTATCTGCAATCGCAGATGGGCGAGATCGAATAAGAAGAGTCAACCAATAGCAAAAACGGCCGCGTCCGACACCCGTCGGGCCCGCCCCACGATGACATTCAAACGGAGCCTTGGGCTCCGTTTTTTTGGTCAAAACTGTCCCATGCCCAGCAATCCCACCATGCTGCCGCCAAACAGCAGCCACAGCGGGTGGATGCGCGTCTGCCAGGCCAGCGTGGCGGTAATGGCGGTGATGACGGTCAGCAGCAGGTTCAGGTCAGAGGCCTCGGCGATGAGCGCGGCGCTGGCGGCCACCAGGCCGGCCGTGACCGGCAGCAGGCCGGTCTGGATGTGGCGGCGCCAGGGCTTGTCTTTCAGGCGCTCCCAGGCATGCAGGGCCAGCACCGTCAGCAGGGAAGATGGGCCAAACTTGGCCAGCGTCGTCACCAACATGCCGTAGAACCCGGCCACGTGCCAGCCGACCAGCGTGACCACCATCAGGTTGGGCCCCGGCGCGGCCTGGCCCAGCGCAAACAGGGCACTGAACTCTTCCGCGCTCATCCAGTGGTGCACCTCGACCACCTGGCGCTGCATCTCGGGCAGGATGGTGTTGCCGCCGCCAAAGGCCAGCACCGACAGCTGGGTAAAGATCTGCGCCAGCGCAAGCAGGGTGTCGTTCATTTCGCCACCTTTGCGGTCAGCCAGATGCTGATGGGTGTCAGCGCCAGCATGGTCCACAGCAGGGGCAGGCGCAGGACGGCGATGGCCACGAAGGACACCATGGCAATGGCCGCCAACAGCGGCTTCTTGCGCAGCGGCAGCGCGATCTTGATCGCCATCGACACCAGCAAGCCGGCGGCGGCCGCGGCCAGGCCGGCAAACAGGTGTTCGACCTGCGGGTCATGTTGGTAGCGCTCATAGACGATGCCCAGCATCACGACGATGGCCGAGGGCGCGGCGATCAGGCCCAGGATGGCGGCCACGGCGCCCCTCACACCCCTGAAGCGCATGCCTATCGCCACCGACAGATTGATGATGTTGCCGCCCGGCAGGAACTGGCACAGGCCCAGCAGCTCGGTGAACTCGACATCGGTCAGCCAGCGGCGCCGCTCCACCACCATGCGGTGCGCCAGCGGCAGCGCGCCGCCAAAAGCCGTCAGGCCCAGCATCAGAAAGCCCAGGAACAAGGCCCTTGCGGTCGGCACCTCCGACTCATGGGCCGGGGTGGCGCCAAGTGTGTTTTCCATGCTTATGTCTTGCCCTTGGTTTCATCGTCTGCATCAACAGAGGGCGAGATTAGCCACGCAGTGCCATCTTGTCTAATATATGAAACCAACAAAAAACATATCTAAAACATATGTCATCCATAGACCTGCGCCTGCTGCGCTACTTCATCGTCGTCGCCGAGGAAGGCCACCTGACGCGGGCCGCCCAGCGCATCGGCATCCAGCAGCCACCACTGAGCCAGCAGATCCGCGTGCTGGAGCATGAGCTGGGCGTGACGCTGTTCCGGCGCCTGCCGCGCGGCATGGAGTTGACCGACAGCGGCCAAGCCCTGCTGGTGGATGCGCGCGCCATCCTGGCGCAGGTGGCGCAAAGCATAGAGAGCGTGCGCCGCATCGCGCAGGGCGAGCGCGGCCGCATCGCCATCGGCTTTACCGAATCCGCATCGCTGCACCCCTTTGTGCCGGCGGTGATCCGCGCCTTTCGGCAGCAGGCACCGGGCGTGGCGCTGACGGTGGAAGAGAGCAACACCGCCGACCTGGTCGAGGCGCTGCGCCACAAGCGCATCGATGTGGCCTTCATCCGCTCGCCGGTGGGCGATGCCTCTGGCCTGGTGATAGAGACCGTTCTGGTGGAAGACATGGTGGTCGCCCTGCCCGCCACGCACCCGCTGGCGGCAGACCGGCGGCGCAAGAACATCGAGCTGTCGGCGCTGGCGGCGGAGACCTTCATCTTCAACCGCAGGCCGAGCGGGCCGGGCCTGTACGACGCCATCATCGCGGCCTGCCGCGCGGCCGGCTTCAGCCCCGTGGTGGAGCAGGAGGCGACCAAGAACCTCTCTACCCTGAACCTGGTGGCCGCCGGCTTTGGCGTCTCGATCGTGCCGGCCTCGATGACGCACGTGGTGCTGGACGACGTGGTGTATCGCGGCCTGAAGACCAGCCACGGCCTGCAGGCGCCGCTGCACCTGGCCTGCCGGCAAGAGGAGCCATCGGGCGCCGTGGCGCGCATGGTGGCCGTGGTGAGGGCGCAGGCAAGCGTTCCGCGCCCGTAGACAATCGGCGCAGCCCACAAGGACCCTGTCATGCCCGTTGCGCTTTCCTTTGCCGATATCCAGTCTGCCGCCAACCGCCTGCGCGGCGAGGTGCAAGACACGCCCTGCCTGCATTCACGCACCCTCTCCGCCCTGCTCGGCTGCGAGGTCTACCTGAAGTTCGAGAACCTGCAGTTCACCGCCTCCTTCAAGGAGCGCGGCGCACTCAACAAGCTGGCGCAACTGAGCGCGCCTGAGCGCGCAGCCGGTGCGCTGGCGGTGTCGGCCGGCAACCATGCGCAGGGCGTGGCTTACCACGCGCAGCGCCTGGGCATTCCGGCGACCATCGTGATGCCGCGCTTCGCGCCTGCCGTCAAGGTAGAGAACACGCGCCGCTTTGGCGCCACCGTGCTGCTGCACGGCGAAACCTTCGATGACGCGCGCGCCTACGGCCTGGCGCTGGCCGCCGAGCGCGGGCTGACCGTGGTGCACCCATTCGACGATGCGGCCATCGCTGCCGGCCAGGGCACGGTAGCAATGGAGATGCTGGCGGCCCAGCCCAGCATCGACACGCTGGTGGTGCCGATCGGCGGCGGCGGGCTGATCGCCGGCATGGCCACAGCGGCGGCTGCGCAGCGCCCGGGCTGCCGCGTCTACGGCGTGCAGACCGAACGCTTTCCCAGCACCTGGAACGCGCTGAACAAGGAGCCGCGCCCCATGGGCAGCGCCACCATCGCCGACGGCATTGCCGTGAACGCGCCGGGCGCGGTGACGCTGCCGGTGATACGCGAGCGCGTGGCCGACGTGCTGCTGGCCTCTGAGGGCGACGTGGAGCAGGCCATCCTGATGCTGCTGGAGATCGAGAAGACGGTGGTGGAAGGCGCCGGCGCCATCGGCATTGCCGCCCTGCTGCGCCACCGCGAGCTGTTTGCCGGCCGGCATGTGGGCCTGGTGCTGTCGGGCGGCAACATCCAGCCGCTGGTACTGGCCGGCATCATCGAGCGCGGCATGGTGCGCTCGGGCCGCTTGGCGCGGCTGCGGCTGGACGTGCGCGACGTGCCCGGCGCGCTGGGCGACATCGCCCACCTGCTGGGCGAACTGGGCGCCAACATCGACCAACTGCAGCACCAGCGCGCCTTCACCGCCTTGTCATTGGGGCGGGTGCAGGTCGAGGTGGTGGTGCAGACACGCGACGCCGCGCATGTGGAGCAGATCATTGCGGCGCTGTGCGCACATGGCTGCCCGGCCGAGCGCATGGCCTAACTCCCGCGCACATTTATTGATAACCATTCTCGTTTATTTACAATGCGCTGACATCGCAAGCCACAGACTCGCATCAGTTCGACCAGGTAGCCAGCGGTATTCCCACCCGCACCTTCCACCTGGAGTATCCCGATGCCTGCGACGCCGCTGCGTTCGACCCTGGGCCGCTTTTGCGCGCCCTTCCCTGCCCATGCCCTTGCCGCCGGCGCCCTGCTGGCCCTGGGTAGCCTGCTGCCCGGCGCCGCCAACGCGCAATCTGAGCAGTCGCTGTCGACGGTCACCGTGACCGATGGCGCCGAGACCGCCGCCGGCCCGGTCACTGGCTTTGTGGCGCGGCGCGCGGCCAGCGCCACCAAGACCGATACCCCGCTGATAGAGACGCCGCAGGCGATCTCGGTGGTGACGCGCGATCAGATCGAGGCCCAGGGCGTGACCACGCTGCGCCAGGTCACCGGCTATAGCGCTGGCGTGGTGTCGAGCTATTTCGACAGCCGGGTCGACAGCTTCACCGCTCGCGGCGGCGCGGTGACGCAGTACCTTGACGGCTTGCTGCGCAGCTACGGCACCTACAACAGCGCGCGGCCTGACCCGTACACGCTGGAGCGCGTGGAGCTGCTGCGCGGGCCGTCCTCGGTGCTGTACGGCCAGGGCCAGATCGGCGGCGTGCTCAACCTGGTGTCCAAGCGGCCACAGGCCGAGGCGCAGCGCGAGGTGCAGGTACAGCTCGGCAACTACGGGCGCAAGCAGGTCGCCGTAGACCTGACCGGCCCGCTGGACGCAGAAGGCAAATGGCTCTACCGCCTGGTGGCGGTAGGCCGCGACAGCGGCACGCAGGTCGACCACGTGCCCGACGACCGCGCGCTGATTGCGCCCTCCCTCACCTGGCGCCCCAGCGCCGACACGTCCCTGACGCTGCAGGCGGTACGCCAGCGCGACAAGAGCGGCTCGTTGATCGGATTCTTCCCCTGGCAGGGCACGCTGCTGCCCAGCGCTTACGGGCAGATCCCTACCTCAGCCTTCATCAGCGAGCCGGGCTGGGACGCCTACAACAGCAGCCAGACCTCTTTTGGCTACCTGTTCAGCCACCGCCTGAACGACAGCTGGACCCTGCGCCAGAACCTGCGCAACACCGAAAGCAAGGTGGACTACCGCACCCTCTACACCAGCTTTGCAGCCGACGCTGCCACCGGCCGGCCCGCACGCCCAGTGTTCAACGCCGACAACCGCACGCTCAATCGCGACCTGTACCAGTACTTCAACACCGGCCGCACGCTGCAGATCGACAACCAGGCCGAGGCCAGGTTCAGCACCGGCGGCCTGCAGCACACCGTGCTGTTCGGGCTGGATGCGCAGCACAACAAAACCGGCCAGGCGTCCGGCCGCGGCAGCGCAGCGCCCATAGATGTCTACAACCCGGTCTACGGCAACTACAGCCCGCCGGCCGCGCTCACCCGCCAGCCGGGCGTGACGCAGCGGCAACTGGGCCTGTATGCGCAGGACCAACTCAAGTGGGACCGCTGGGTGGTCACGCTGGGGCTGCGCCATGACCGCGCCAGGACCGACACCGAAGGGCGCCCCGCCGCCGCTGCGGATGACAAGGCCTGGAGCAAGCGCGCCGGGGTGGCCTACCTGCTGGACGGCGGCTGGGCGCCCTACCTGAGCTACGCCGAATCCTTCTACCCGTTGGGTGGCCTGGACGTCTACGGCACGCCCTACAAGCCCCAGCGCGGCAAGCAATGGGAGGCTGGCGTGAAATGGCTGCCGGCCGATGGCAGCGTGTCGGCCTACGCCGCGCTCTACAAGCTGCGCGACACCAACCGCAAGACCACCGACCCGACCAACCCGCTCAACAGCCTGCAGATCGGCGAGGTCGAGGTCAACGGGCTGGAGCTGGAGGCCAAGGCCAGCCTGGACCGGCACTGGGACTGGACTGCCGCCTACGCCTGGACCGATGCCAAGGTGTCGCGCAGCAATGCGGCCGACCTGGGCAAGCGCCTGTCGGGCGTGCCCGAGCACAGCGCCTCGCTCTGGCTGATGCACCGTTTCTCCAGCGCCGGACGCGCGGGCTTCTCGGCCGGCGCCGGCTTGCGCTACCTGGGCGAGACCTGGGATGGCACCGACACGCTGCGCACGCCCGCAGTCACGCTGCTGGACGCCATGCTGGCCTACGACCAGGGCGACTGGCGGTTGGCGCTCAACGTCATCAACCTGACCGACAAGGTGCAGCTCACCACCTGCTTGACACGCGGCGACTGCTTCTATGGCCAGCGCCGCACCATGACGGCCACGGCCACCTACCGCTTCTGACGCCGGCCGCGTAACGGCTTGGAACGCGCCCCCGCAGCGGGCTCGCTATGGTGGCCGCAGCAGCGCCATTGGCGCGCTGCCTGGAGCGTTGCAGCCATGCAGTACAAGGATTACTACCAGACCCTGGGCGTGGCGCGCGACGCCAGCGCCGACGACATCAAGAAGGCCTATCGCAAGCTCGCGCGTGAACACCATCCGGATGTCTCGGGCAACGCCGCCAGCGGCGAGAAGTTCAAGGAGATCGGCGAGGCCTATGCCACGCTGAAAAACGCAGAAAAGCGCGCAGCCTACGACGCGCTGGGCCAGCAGCCTGCGGGCCAGGAATTTCGGCCACCGCCGGGCTGGGATTTTGGCGGGGCACGCGGCGCGCCGGGCGCGGGCAGTGCCGATGCACAGGCCTTCGAAGACCTGGACCTGGCCGACCTGTTTGCGCAGATGGGCGCGGCGCGCGGCGGCTTCCAGCCGCGTGCCGAGCAGCCAGAGCCGGGCGAGGATTTCGACACACCGGTGGCGGTCAGCCTGGAGGACGCGTTTCACGGCAGCACCCTGCATCTCGACCTGTCCATGCCCGAGCCAGACGAGCATGGCCGCCTGCGCCACGTCACCCGCACGCTGGAAGTGCGCGTACCGCCCGGCACGGTCGAAGGCCAGAAGCTGCGCCTGCGCGGCCGTGGCGGCAAGGGGCGCAACGGCGGGCGTGACGGCGATGTCTACCTGCACGTCACGCTCAAGCCGCACGCACTGTTCCGCGCCAGCGGCCACGACCTGTACCTGGATTTGCCGCTTGCGCCCTGGGAAGCGGTGCTGGGCACCGAGGTCGAGATCCCCGCGCCCGGCGGCGCACTGCTGCTGACCGTGCCGCCCGGCACCCGCGCCGGCCGCAAGCTGCGCCTGGCCAAGCGCGGCCTGCCGCGCGCGGGCGGCACGCCCGGCGACATCCTGGCCGTGGTGCAGATCGACGTGCCACCCCACCCCAATGAGCGCGAGAAGGAGCTGATGGCCGAGCTGGCCAAGGCATCCACCTTCAGCCCCCGCGCCCACTTTGCCAAGGAGACTGCGCGATGAATGCCGACACCTCCAGCGTCTCACTCGACGAACTGGCCCAGGCATCCGGCCTGAGCGAAGCCGAACTGCGCGACCTGGTCGGCTACGGCGCCCTGGTGCCGCACGAGCCCGCCAGCACGCGCTGGACCTTCAGCAGCCACAGCACACTCACGGTGCGCACCGCCAGCCGCCTGCGCAGCGACCTGGATCTGGACCTGTACGCGGTATCGGTCTGCCTGCGCTACCTGGACCGCATCGAGGCCCTGGAGCAGCAGTTGCGACACTTGCAGGCGCAACTTCCAGGCGGGCGCTGATGCACGGCGCTGGTGTGTTCAGCCGGACTTCGGCTTCAGGCCATCTGCGGCAGATAGCTGGGCCGGACCGCATGATGCCGCGTCAGACCTGCCAAGCGCCAGCATCGACCAGTTGCCTTCACCGCGCTGTCATTGAGGCGGGTGCAGATCATCGCGGCGCTGTGCGCGCACAGCGGCCCGGCCGAGCGCATGGAATGAGCGGCGGGAACGTCTAGGCGTCGTCGTTCTAGGTCGCGGGCTTTTGCCGGAAGAGTCCAGGCAGCACCGGTGCGCCTGATCTCGGTCTCGCCCTGTACAAGGGCTTCCTCGTTCGTCAGGCGAAGTCAAAGCGGTCGAGGCGCATGGGCTTTGTCCATGCCACGACGAAGTCGCGCACGAAGCGCGCCTGCGCATCGCTACCCGCTTCAGCGGCAACACGGCCCAGGCCTTGCGCAAGGCCGCCCTGGCCGGGCTCGGCATCGCGCTGCTACCCAATACGGTTGTCCGGCTCGACCTTCACGCGGGCCTGCTCGTGCCGGTGCTGCCTGAGTACTGGCGCAAGGGCTACGGCCTGCATGTGCTCTACCCGAGCCGGCGGCATCTACCGCTTGCGGTGTCGGCCTTTACCGACTTGGTCGTCCGCAAGCTGACCGACCTCAAAACGGCATCGCTCGCTCGCAACGCACAGTCCATCCGCAAGCGGCGGTGACGCCGTTGATGCTCGCGGATCGGCCCATCAGCGCGCCAGAAACGCAAGCGCCTTGGGCACGAAATCAGCGTGGAACTGAAACACCGCGCCGTGCCCGGAGTCGGGGTAGATGATGAGTTCACTATTGGGCAGGCGCCGCGCCAGGTCGTGCGTGTTCTTGCTGGGAACCATGCGATCGCTGTCGCCGTTCGCCACGAGGACAGGGTGATTGACCTTTGACAGGTCCGCGGGCGTCTTCTGGCCCCACAGGCGCAGCGCCTTCAGTTGCGCCTGCAGCGCGGCCACGCTGATGGCCTTGTCACGGTTCTCAGAGCGCTCCTTCAAGCGCTGCAAGAACGCCTTGCCGGCACGGATTCCATCAGCGGTCCTGGTGAAGAACAGGAACTGCTTCGGGTCCTGGAAAGTGAGCAAACCCCGGAGCATGTCGATATAGGTTACGCGCGCCACCTTGCTGATGCCCTCGCCCCCTGCCGGGCCGGTGCCGGTGATGATCATCTTGCGCACCAGTTGCGGCTCCATCAGCACGATCTCTTGCGCGATCATGCCGCCCAGCGAGAAGCCAAAGAGGTCGACCTGGCCCAGGCCCATGGTCTTGATGAAGGTGATTGCGTCCCTGGCCATCTGCTCCATTGACTCGGCCGGCGCCCCGCTTGTTGCGCCGACACCCCGGTTGTCAAAGGTGATGACGCGATGCGTGGCCGCGAGACCGTCGATGACGCGCGGATCCCAATTGTCCAGCACGGCCGCCAGGTGGATGAGGCAGACCAGGGGCGGGCCGGGATTGTCCACCCCCAGCTCCCGGTAGGCGAACTTCACGCCACCGCCCGTGACCGTCTGCGTTGGCACGTTCGCCCACGTGACCTGCAATTGTTGTGATGTGCGCATGTTGCTCTACCTTCGCGGTGTTCATGGGGATAGCCGGGCCGGCCCGGTGGCCATCAGGCCGCCTGCGGCAGGTAGCTGGGCCGGGCCGCCGTCAGGCCCAGCTTGACTTGCAGGGTGAGGTCATCGGCCAGCACCTCATCGAGGCCCAACTCAAGCCCATCGAGCGCGCGTTTGACGATCTGCTCGGGGCTGGACTTCGGCACATCGAAGCCACGCGTGAGGTCGGTATCAACATAGGCCATGTGCAGCCCCAGCACCTGCGTCTTCTGCGCTGCCAGCTCATGGCGCAGGGCATTGGTGAGCGACCAGGCGGCCGACTTGCTGGCCGAGTAGGCGGCCAGTTCGCCACCGTTCACCCAAGAGGCCACCGACAGCACATTGAGAAACGCGCCGCCACCATTGGCCTTGAGGATGGGCGCGAAGGCCTGGCTCAGGCGCAGCACGGCGAAGAAGTTGGTCTCGAAGATGCGGCGTGCCACCTCTTCGCTGTCTGGCGCAAGAAAGCCGCCCGGCTGGGCAATGCCGGCGTTGTTGATCACCAGGGTCACATCCGACGCCAGTGCGGCAGCGGCGGTCACGTCTTGCGGCTGGTTGACGTCGAGTTGCAGGGGCTGAACCCCAGCTTGCGTGACGACCACGGGGTTGCGCGCACCCGCGTAGACCTTGCGGGCTCCGCGGGCCAGCAGCGCTTGTGCGAAGGCCAGGCCAATGCCGCGATTGGCGCCCGTGACGAGGGCAACAGCGTTTTCAATCTTCATGGGAATCTCCGGTGTGTGAAACAAAAATCACTTGATCTTGATGACGACCTTGCCCTTGGCGCGGCCGGCTTTGACGTAGGCCAGGGCCTCGTTGGTGGCTTCGAACGGGAAGACCTTGTCGATCACCGGGCGGATGGCGCCGGCATCGATCAGTTGGGTGATCTCGCGCAATTGGCTGCCCTCCGCCCGCATGAAGAGGAAGGAGTAGCCAAGCCCCAAGCCCCGGGCCTTGCGCCTGACCCCGGCGCTCAGTAGGCGGATGACCAGTTGCACAAAGCCTGGCGCGCTGCGCGCCTTGGCAAATTCCGGGTCCGGCGGGCCGGAGATGGAAATGAGTTCGCCGCCGCTCCTGAGTACGCGCAGGGATTTGTCCAGCGTCTTGCCGTCCTGGCTGTTCAGGACCACGTCATAGCCGTGCAAGACGTCTTCGAAGTCCTGCGTCTTGTAGTCGATGACCACATCCGCACCCAGGCTCTTGACCAGCGCGACATTGCTGGTGCCCGTGGTCGTGGCCACGGTGGCGCCCAGGTGCTTGGCCAACTGGATGGCGATGGTGCCCACGCCGCCAGAGCCGGCCTGGATGAAGACCTTCTGCCCCTTCTGCAGGCCGGCCTGCTCGACCAGTGCCTGCCAGGCCGTCAGGGCCACCAGGGGGATGGATGCCGCTTCCTCCATCGTCAGGCCGCGCGGCTTGAGCGCCAATGAGGCTTCCCTGACGGGAACGAACTCCGCGAAGCTGCCGATGCGGAAATCATCCACCCGCGCATAGACCTCATCGCCCAGCTTGAACTGCCGCGCACGCGGCCCGAGCTTGACGACCACGCCCGCCACGTCGTGCCCCAGCACCAGGGGCAGGCGGTAGGGCAGGATGAGCTTGAACTCTCCGTCGCGGATCTTGGAGTCCAGCAGGTTCACACCTGCGGCGTGGACTTCGACCAGGACCTCGTCGGCGCGCAGTTCCGGCGTGGGTATGTCTGCCGAGCGCAGCACGGACTTCTTGCCGTAGCGGTCGAGAACGAATGCTTTCATGGTGTTTCCTTACTCCTCGCGTATCCAGGTTTGTGATCGGCCCAGAACGGGCACGCCGATGTAGCCGCGCACGCTGAGCTTCTTGCCCTTGTCGGCCAGCTGCACTTTGCTGCTATAGACCTTGCCGTTGTCCGGGTCGAGAATCTGGCCGCCGGCGTATGCGTCACCATCCTTCACCAGGCCATTCGATGGAGCCCGCTTGCTTCAAGCGCAGTCTGGCCATGGCTCCAGCGCTTGCAGCCGCTTGGGCCGTGAACAGCGGCTTGAGGGGGGTGGGGAGCATATGAGTTCCTTTTTTTATGATTGGCTTGCCGGATGCGCGCGACATGCAGGAACAGCACTCATGCGTTGACGTCAACGACGGTACGGCCTCGGACTTGTCCCCCGAACAAGCGCTCAACGACCGCGGGCACCTCGGCCAGGCCAACCACATGTGTCGTTCGCGCGAGCTTGCCCAGATCAAGATCCCGCGCCAGCCGTGACCAAGCTTCGATGCGCACCGACTGGGGCGCATTGACCGAATCAATGCCGGCAAGCGTCACGTTGCGCAAGATGAAAGGCAGCACCGAAGCCGGCAGATCCAGGCCCTGGGCCAGGCCGCAAGCGGTGACCACGCCTCGATACTTTGTTTGTGCCAGCACGTTGGCCAGCGTGTGGCTGCCGACCGAGTCGACAACGCCGGCCCACCTTTCGCTGGCTATCGGCGCCCCCGGTTCTGAGAGCGTCCGGCGATCGATGATGTCGGCGGCGCCCAGGCTGCGCAGATAGTCGCTTTCCTCCAGCCGCCCTGTGGAGGCGACGACCCGGTAGCCCAGACCCGACAGGAGGGCGATGGCGATGGAGCCGACGCCGCCATTGGCACCCGTCACGAGAATGTCGCCCCGCTCGGGCGTGAGCCCGCCATGCTCAAGCGCCAGCACCGACAACATCGCTGTGTAGCCCGCTGTCCCGATGGCCATCGCGTCCTTGGTGGACAAGACGTCCGGGAGCTTGATCAGCCACTCACCTTTCACGCGCGCCCGCTGCGCATAGCCACCGTGATGGGTTTGGCTCAAGCCCCAGCCATTGGCGACGACGCGGTCGCCCGCAACGATGCCGGGGTAGGAGGAAGACTTGACTGTGCCAGCAAAGTCGATGCCGGGAATCAAGGGGAACTGGCGAATGACGTCCGCACGGCCGAGAATGGCCATTGCGTCCTTGTAGTTCACGGTGGAGTAATCGACGTCGACCACGACGTCCCCGGGCATGAGGTCTGGCTCACTCAGCGAGACCACGCTGGTTGTGATCTTGGCTCCTGTCTTGCTGGCGAGCAGTGCTTGGAATGTCATCGTCTTCTTTCAAGTGGAGTGTTATCAAGGACAGCGTGCGAAACAGCTAGCCGCCTAGGCTTGGAGCCGCAGGTCTTTGCGCACGCCCGCATCCAGCACGCTGGCCGGCGCAAACCGGCGCAGCAGGCGCATGCGGCGGGCCAGGCCCGGGGCGTAGCGAATCTTGGGGTGAACCGCTGTGGCCGCTTGCAACACGATGTCTGCGACCACCTCGGGGCCGTCGGCGCCTACCAGCACTTCCTTGACGCGCTTCTCTACGCCGGCGCGGATCTCGCGGTACACGTCCAGCGGGGCGTCGGGCTTTATCAGGTTGGCATCGAAGGGCGTGTTGATGTAGGCCGGCTCGACCAGCGAGACGTGGATGCCCTGGGTGCGCAACTCATGGTCCAGCGCCTCTGAGTAGCCCGCCACCGCATGCTTGGTGGCCGAGTACAGCGCCATATAGGGCATGGGCAGAAAGCCCAGCACCGAGCCCAGGTTGATGATGCGCCCGCTCTTTTGCCGGCGCATGTGCGGCACGACGGCGCGGGTCATGCGGACCAGGCCGAAGAAGTTGGTATCGAAGATCGCCTGGGCCTGCTCGATCGAGCTTTCTTCGGCCGCAGCCGGCGCCACGCCAAAGCCGGCGTTGTTGACAAGCAGGTCGATGCGGCCTTCGCGCTCCATCACCTGCTGGACGGCGGCCTCGACCGATGCGTCACTGGTCACATCAAGCGACAGCATCTCGAAGTTGCGCTGGCCCGCCTGGCCACCGCGCCGGCTGGTGCCGTAGACCTTGTAGCCCGCCTGCGCCAAGAGCTTGGCGGTGGCTTCGCCTATGCCCGACGAGGCGCCGGTGACCAGGGCAACTTTGCTTTTCGTGTTCATGGTGTTTCTCTATCGGCGTGTGGTTGGGGGGCTTGCCGCATGCCGTTTACAGCAACTGGCATTATGATCATCATATTCAATGACGAGCAAATAGGCAGCGTCAATCGGCGCGTTTAGTTTTGCGCGGGGAGCAGGTGCTGCAGCGCGGTTTCGCGCAGGCGGTCGGCCAGTGCGGGCTCATCGACCGCGCGCGCCAGCAGCAAGGCGCCGACCATGGTGGAGATGGTCACCAGTGCCTGTTCATGCGCGCCGGGCTGACCCCAATCGGGTGACTGGCGCGCGGCAAGGTCCACCATGGCCTTGATGTGCCGGGTGGCCACGCGGCGCACTTCAGGCGCCTGGCGCGGCGTCTCCGAACCCAATGCAGCAAGCGGGCAGCCGGTTTCCGCCTGCTCCTGGTGTTCTTTGGAGAGATAGCCACGGAGCATGTATTCCAGGGCTTTATCAGTCGGGGCGCTGGCCACCATCTCTGCGGCTATGGCCGCGGACTCGGCGCAGGCCCGGGAAGAGGCCTCTGCCAGCATGGCCTCGCGTGACTCGAAATGTGCATAGAAAGCGCCATGCGTCAGGCCGGCCTCTTTCATGATGTCGGCCACGCCCGTGCCGTCATAGCCGCTGCGGCGGATGGCGCGCGCGGCGGCCGTCACGATGCGCTCGTGCGAGGCCTCCTTGGCGGCGCTTCTGGCGTTGGCTTTTGAGTTTCGCATGATGTTTATCATATTAAATTTTGGAAAACCACGCCAGCCCAGGTGCCATCAGCCATCAGCGAACTGCTCTACCAGCAGGCTGCGCAGCCACTGGTTGCCCGGGTCGCGGTGAAAGCGCGCGTGCCAGAACACGTTGATGCCTATCTGCGGCAGTGGCACCGGGTGCGCTCGCCACACCAGGCCAAAGGGCTCGGCAATGCTTTGTGCCAGGCGCTCGGGCACGGTTGCCACCATTTGCGTTGACCGCAGGATGTGGCCAATCGCCACGTAGTGCGGCACCGTGAGCCGCACCCGGCGCACGATGCCTTGCGCGGCCATCAGCTCGTCGGCCTGGCCGTGGCCGGTGCCGGCGGCCTTCACCAACAGGTGCTCGGCTGCGCTGAAGTCTTTCAGCGTCAATTTCTTGCGCGCCGCCAGCGGGTGCGCCTGGCCAAACAGACACACATAGCGCTGGCGAAACAGGCTGCGCTGGAACATGCCGGCCTTGAGCTGCGGTAGCAGGCCTATGGCCAGATCGACCCGCGCCGCCTCCATCTCGTCGCGCAGGTTGACGGCCGTGTTGCGCACGGTGCTGATGGTCACGCCCGGCGCGGCCCGGGAGAGCGCCTCCATCAGCAGCGGCGTGAAGTAGATCTCGCCGATGTCGGTCATGGCCACGGTGAAGCTGCGCGTGCTGGTCGCCGGATCGAACTGGGCCTGTTGGTTGAGCGCGCTGTGCAGCGAGCCCATGGCATAGGCCACCGGCTCGGCCAGTTGCAATGCGAAGGCGGTGGGCTCCATGCCGCGCGCGGTGCGCAAAAACAGCTCGTCGCCCAGCAGCCGGCGCAGCCGCGCCAGCGCATTGCTGATGGCGGGCTGCGACAGGCCCAGCGTCTCGGCCACCGCCGACACGCGCTTCTCGGCCAGCATGCGGTCGAACACCAGCAGCAGGTTGAGGTCTATGTCCCGGAGTTCCATATCGCACCTTTGGATGCCAACCATACCGTCACGAATTGCAGGCAAATGGCAAAACCAGCAATTATCAGCGACGCCATATGGATATTTATTTTTGCCCGAAACGCAGGCGTAGCTTGCCAATACCTGCGAGCCAGGCTCCAGTGTATTCAATCAGCCGCATTATTCCCGGATTCCCATTAATTTTCGGATTGGCTCTTATTGCGATCCAGGGAAAAATCGCAGCAGTCCGACGCAATGAAAGCGATATTCTTGCACAGCTCCACTGGTCCATCCACACGGTACATGGCGCTATATGAAATCGAGGGAAGCGGCGGATCCGATCTAACGGCCACCAACTTGCTGCGCTCGGTCAGGGACAGGAAATAAACCGGCAGGTTTGCAATCCCCAGGCCGGCCATGGCCATTCCGCTCAGCGCGGAGTTGCTATTGCTCGATAGATGCTCTCTTGGCACTACGCCGTGGCCTGCCATCCACTGAAGCACCAGATCCCCGATATATGAATCTTCATTCAAGGTCAGCACGACCATATCCTGAAAAGCCGCCAGGGGAAGCGGGCCTTTTGCCGAGTGGATATCAGAGCTAGCCATCCATACCTGTTCCGATCGACCAATATCCTTCTGAACGATACCGTTCGTGCTTTTGTGAGCTGCAACGCCGGGGACGATTATCAGGTCAACCTCCGCGGCGGCAAGCTGCCTCTTCAAATTGACGCTCGAATCTACCCGCGGCACCAAGGTGACGTGTTGGTATTTCAACTTAGAAGCCGCCATGAAGGCAGGCAACCAGGTAAGGGCAATTAATTCGGTCACGCCTATCAGCAAGCGCCTTGAGACTGGCCTGTCAGCGAGCATGAATTCTTCGAGAGCCATGTGCAAACGAAGAATTTCAGAACTCCTGGCCAATACCTCACGCCCCCTGTCGGTAAGGCGGGCGCTTCGCCTCGTCCTATCGAAAATCTGGAGATTGAATGCGGCCTCCACCTCCTGCACCCTCTTGGAGATGGCGGCCTGTGACGTGCACAGCTTTTCGCCCGCCAACTCGAAGCTACCCAGTTTCTCAACCCAGTAAATGGCCTCCATTTGTTTGATGGTCAGCATGGCGAAATGGGCCCTTGGAATTTCAATAAGAAACCCATAACAAAAAGTTATGAGAATTCACAAAATTATATCGCTTTTTATTTTCATTGGCAAACCATAGGATCCATCAGACCTGAAGACTTTCATAAATTCGTACAGCCGTTTATGCCCACCCTTACCCCCGCACCAGACGGGCGCCCAAGAAAACCCGCATTTTTGCTACCTCCAGGCGCAATCGATTCGCACTTTCATGCTTTTGGCCCACCAGAGAAATATCCATTTCATCCGCAAAGCAAATATACGAGCGAGCGCTCATCGATCGACGAATATTTTCATCTGCAGACTGCCCTTGGATTATCCAGAGGAGTTTTTGTCAGCGGCGGCGGCTATGGACCTGATTTCCGCTACCTTGCCGACACCTTGAGGATTCACAGCGATCGCCTGCGTGGCGTAGCACTGCTTCCTGAGAACGTGAGCACCGCTGACCTGAAGCAGCTTGACTCAACAGGGGTGCGTGGCGCCCGCTTTGCCAGCCCCGCCCATGGCGGCGTTATGCCGGTTTTCTCTAAAAAAGTGGCCCGGCTTGTTGCCGATTTCAATTGGCATATCCAGTACTACCCACATGCCAGCGACTTCATCGACATGATTCCGAAGTTGATGGATTTGCCAAATATTATTGTATTGGACCATTTTGCATCGATACCCGCCGCAGGCGGGGTTGGCCAGCCAGCATTCAAGATGCTATTGAAAATGCTGGATACCGGGCGCGTCTGGGTCAAATTATCCGGGCCAATGCGCTGTACAGAAAAAGAGCCCCCGTACAGAGATCTCACACCAATCGCGCGTGCACTGGTTGCTCACGCCCCCGACCGCCTCGTGTGGGGCTCCGACTGGCCTCATGTGAATATGAATGGGAGAACCATGCCAAATGATGGCGATCTTCTAGATGAGCTGGCCGACTGGATACCCGATGAGAACCAACGCAACAAGGTGCTGGTAGAAAACCCGTCCAGACTATACGGATTCTAGATAAATAAATAATCAACGGAGACAAACAATGAATATACCAACCGCCCTGCATAAAGCCATAAATATAATTTTCATTGCCGTGGCAACCATGCCTCTGGCGCTGCATGCGCAAGCCATCTATCCGGCGCGCCCCATAAAACTCGTTGTGGGATTCGTGGCAGGAGGCCCCTCGGACGTGCTGGCCCGAATCATTGCGCACGAACTCAATACAAGCCTCGGCCAGGCGGTCATTGTCGACAACCGCCCAGGCGCCGATGCGAATATCGCCATGGAAACGGTTGCCCGGTCGGCGCCGGACGGCTACACGCTCATGCTTGCGCAGAGCGGCATGACCATTAATCCGGCCATGTACTCCAATTTCAAGCTGAAGCCCGACAAGGACTTCACACTCATCGGCATGATCGGCGAGGCTGCCAATGTTCTCGCCGTGAGCAGCAGCGTGCCCGCCCGGTCGGTCGCGGAATTGATCGACTACGCCAGGAAAAATCCAGGTCGATTGAATTTCGCGTCAAGTTCCAGTCCGACGCGCCTGGCTTCAGAGATGCTCAACAGCATGGCCGGGACAAAGATAGAAATGGTTCCCTACAAGGGCACCCCTCCGGCCATTACCGACCTGCTGGGCGGAACAGTGCAAGTGATGATCAGCAGCATCACCACCTTCCAGCCGCAGAAGCAGGATCCACGTCTGCGCTTCCTCGCCACGACCGGAAGCACGCGTTCAGCCCTCTTGCCTGAATTGCCAACGGTCTCGGAAAGCGGCTTGCCGGGATATGACGCAGTGACGTGGTACGGACTGGCCGGCCCGGCCAATCTTCCCGCCCCGGTGGCGCAAAAGCTTGAGCGGGCGTTGGCAGCCGCGCTGGTCAAGCCGGAGGTGCTGCGGCAGTTGGGCAATCTAAGCATCAACGTCACGCGAAAGAACCCAGCAGAAATGGCTGACTTTCTTCAACGCGATCTCGCCAAGTGGACCGATGTCGTTACGAAATCGGGCGCGAAAGTTCAATGAACCCAGCGGATTGAAAGCATTTCAATCCGACCAAACGCCACCCCCGCCTTCTTCGACCCTGCCGTCATATGAGTAACGGCCAGGAGTGGAATGCCGCATCTGAACCCCATGGCAATGAAGAAACAAAACCTCTCGGACGCTCCTCGTGAATTGAATCCCCTGGATGCAGCGAGGAATTTCAGCCCGGCCCTGAGAAGCATGCTGTCTCTTGCTGATTTTGATGAGGCAGCTCGAAAACTCCTGCCCACGCCGCTCTACGCCTATGTGTGCGGCGGGGTAGAAGACAACCGCTCGCGCCAGGGAAATCTGGACTCATTTCTCGGATATGAGTTCCAGCCCCGCGTTCTTACCGACGTTTCCCGGCGCACAAGCACAACGACGCTATTGGGAAAGCGCTATAGCGTGCCCTTCGGAATAGGCCCCATGGGTATTTCGGCATTGATCGCCTATGACGGCGACAGGGTGCTTGCCAAGGCTGCGGCGGCGGAAGAAATACCCATGGTATTGAGCGGAGCATCACTGACATCAATGGAAGATGTCTTGCAGGCGGGCCAAGGCCACCCCTGGTTTCAAGCCTATCTTCCGGGCGACAAAGGAATGATAGAGGCCTTGGCCAGCCGCGCGGAAAAAGCAGGATACGAAAATCTGGTGCTTACCGTGGACACCGCGGCGCGGGCGAACCGGGAGAACAATATCCGTGCGGGCTTCTCTACTCCGTTGCGCCCGAGCTTCAGGCTTGCCTATGAAGGTGCCACCCACCCGCGCTGGCTGATAAATACATTCTTCAGAACACTTCTGAAGTCTGGAATACCCAGCTTCGAAAACACAGAAATGGGACGCGGGGTTCCCATTATCTCGACACAGGCGACCCGCCAATTCAATCGTGACAACTTGAATTGGGAGCATGTGGAATTCATGCGCAAGGCTTGGCGCGGCAACCTGATTCTGAAGGGCATATTGCACCCGGAGGATGCCCGCAAGGCCGCGGCGCGGGGAGTCGACGCCATCGTTGTCTCGAATCACGGCGGCCGGCAGCTCGACGGCGCGGTGGCGCCGTTGAAGGTTCTTGAATCCGTCGCGGCAGCCTCGGGGGCAATGGCCGTTATCTACGACGGCGGCATTCGGCGGGGCGGCGATGTGCTTAAGGCATTGGCGCTTGGTGCGAATTTTGTATTTGTGGGCCGACCGTTCATCTATGCAGCTGCCGTGGCTGGCGAAGCCGGCGTCAGGCATTGCGTCTCGCTCCTGAAAGAAGAGGTGCGAAGAAACATGGCATCCCTGGGCATTACGAGCATCGCCCAAGTAAACAAATCCATCCTATTGCCATCGGACCACCTTCGCTAATTTTAAATAAATGGAGACCAATATGAAAACGAATAGGCGCAACTTTATATCAGCTTTAGTGGCAGTCGTATCGACCATGCCCTTCTCGATGCAATCCGCCATTGCAGCGGGGTATCCGGACCGGCCGGTGCGCATCGTCGCGCCCTATGCGGCGGGTGGCACGACGGATTTCATCACTCGATTATTTTCGCAGAGCCTGCAGCATGAGCTAGGTGGGAGCTTCATCGTTGATAACCGGCCCGGCGCCGGAGGAAATATCGGCAGCAATATGGTGGCAAAGGCGCCGCCGGACGGCTACACCCTGCTAGCGGGATCACTCTCTACGTTTGCGCTGAATGCCGCGGTTTATTCCAACCTGGGCTACGACCCGCTGACTGATCTGATTCCGGTTGCGATCACCACCATCGTGCCGGGCGCCATTGTGGTTTCTCCGTCGCTGGGCGTGCATGACTTGAATGGTCTGGTGGCCTTGATGAAGGCAAATCCGAACAAGTTCAACTATGGATCTGCGGGCAATGGCACTTCCAGCCACATCGCGCTGGCCCTGTTCCTGGAGCAGACAGGAACGCAGGCAACCCATGTCCCATATAAAGGTGTATCCCAGGCGGTTGTCGATCTGCTTGCCGGCAACATTTCAATTCTCTTCACGTCGCCAACGACAGTTTTGGAGCACGTCAAGCAGGGCAAGCTTATAGCGCTGGCATCCGTTTCCCCCAAGCGCCTGAAAGCCTTGCCGAATGTGCCAACAGTTTCTGAAGCGGGATTCCCGAAATTCGATGCCTATTCATGGAACTGCCTTTTCGCGCCCAAAAACACGCCAAAGAAAATCACCGATGCCATTTTCAAGGCAATCGACAAAGCCTTGAAAGATCCAGGCGTCCTGCATCGGCTTGAAGAACAGGGGATGTTGCCAGTCACGCAGCAAACGCCGGAATCAACCGTGAACTACACGCGCAGCGAATATGCCCGGTGGGTTCCATTTGTCAAGAGCATGAATATCAGGACAGAGTGATAAAATGACCATCTTGCAGAAAGTTGCCGTCCAGCCAGGCCTGACCGAAGCAGTACGCCTGGCGCTCGCCCCTACTGGCGTGTTGCGGGTTGGCGTATATCGGGGCAGTCCTTCTTCCTATCTTCCAGACACCGACGCCGAACGGGGCGTGGGCTTCTTGATGGGACGTGCGTTTGCCGAATATCTCGGCGTCCCGTTCGATCCAGTCGTGTTCCCGAAGAATGCCGAGGTATTGGCGGCGCTGGAGCACGGCCGGCTGGACCTGGTTTTCACGAATGCAACGGCCGACAGGGCCCGGGCCATGGATTTCTCCCCGCGCCTGCTGGACGTGGAGAAAAGTGTGCTGGTGCCGCCAGGATCGGCCTATCCGAGTCTGGAATCACTAAGGGGCGTGCCGGCTCGCATCGGGATCAACGTGGGGAGCACGACCGGGGCGGAGTTGGCCAAGGTTTACCCATCTGCCCGCCTGATTCCCGTGCCCACCTTGCAACAGGCTGCGGACATGCTGGACAGGAAGGAGCTTGATGGGTTTGCCACCAACAAGGCCATTCTGTTTGAGGTGGCGGACAAGGTACCAGGCTCGAAAGTGCTTGCCGGTGCATGGGGCCTGGAACATTTCGCGCTCGGCATCCCCTTGAGGCGCGATGCAGGGCGCAGCATCCTGACGCGCTTCGCCCACTTCGCGCTGTCTAGCGGTCTATTGCACGACGCCGTGCTTGCCTCGCGCCTGCGAGGTACTGTGGCGCCCAACTCCTAGCCCAGACGTGGCGGGGATTTGCAGCGCCGCCCTGGGCATGGGCCGGCAAAGCCGACAGGCAAGGTGTGGTCTGCATTATTCACTGCAGTGATATAGCCAATTCACGAAATTCTATTGGCCAATGCGGCGGGGCTGCGCATCATGGGACAGCAACAACAAGAGACAAGCCCCATGACCGACCCAATCGCCGTGTTCCCCACGGCCCTGCGCTGGGAAGACGAGAACACCAGCCGCATCCCCTTCATGGCCTATACCGGCCCAGAGCAGCACCAGCGCGAGCTGGAGCGCTTCTTCTACCGCGCGCACTGGTGCTACGTGGGCCTGGAGGCCGAGATACCGCAGCCGGGCGACTTCAAGCGCAGCGTGGTGGGCGAGCGCTCGGTGATCATGACGCGCGCCGCCGATGGCGCGGTGCACGTGGTGGAGAACGTCTGCGCGCATCGCGGCATGCGCTTTTGCCGCGAGCGGCAGGGCAACAGCAAGCAGTTTGTCTGCCCCTACCACCAGTGGAGCTACACGCTGGAGGGCGACCTGCAAGGCGTGCCTTTTCGCCGTGGCGTGAAGCAAGACGGCAAGGTCAACGGCGGCATGCCGGCGGACTTCAATACCGCCGAGCATGGCCTGAACAAGCTCAAGGTGGCCGTGCGCGGCGGCGTGGTGTTTGCGTCTTTCGACCATGACGTGGAGCCGCTGGAAGACTTCATGGGACCGGCCATCCTGGGCTACTTCGACCGGCTCTTCAACGGCCGCAAGCTGAAGATCCTGGGCTACAACCGCCAGCGCATTCCAGGCAACTGGAAGCTGATGCAAGAGAACATCAAGGACCCGTACCACCCGGGCCTGCTGCACACCTGGTTCGTCACCTTCGGGCTTTGGCGCGCGGACAACAAATCCGAGCTGAAGATGGACGCGCACGGCCGCCACGCCGCCATGATTTCCACGCGCGGCCAGGCCGGCAAAGCATCGCAGGTCACGCAGGTGTCGAGCTTCAAGGAGAGCATGCAGCTGAAGGACCCGCGCTTTCTGGACATCGTTCCTGAGCCTTGGTGGAACGGCCCGACGGCGGTGATGATGACGCTGTTCCCCAGCGTCGTGCTGCAGCAGCAAGTCAACAGCGTCTCGACCCGCCACATCCAGCCGGTGGGCCACGGCGCTTTCGATTTTGTGTGGACGCACTTTGGCTTTGAGGACGACAGCGAAGAGATGCAGCAGCGCCGCCTGCGCCAGGCCAATCTGTTTGGGCCGGCGGGCTTTGTGTCGGCTGATGATGGCGAGGTGATCGAGTTCTCGCAGCAGAGCTTTGAGAGCAAGCCCTACCACCGCACGCTGGCCGAGCTGGGCGGGCGCGAGGTGGGCGATACCGACCACATGGTGACCGAGACCTTGATTCGCGGCATGTACCGCTACTGGCGCCAGGTGATGGAAGCATGAAGCTCGACGCCAACGCTTACCTGGAGCTGGCGCAGCTCTACGCCGACTACGCCCACGCCGTCGATTCCGGCAATTGGGACCTGTGGCCGGCCTTCTTCACCGAGCAGTGCAGCTACCGGCTGCAGCCGCGCGAGAACCACGAGCGCGGCCTGCCGCTGGCGACCTTGTCTTTTGAGAGCCGCGGCATGCTGGAAGACCGCGTCTACGGCATCCGCGAGACGCTGTTCCACGACCCCTACTACCAGCGCCACGTGGTCGGGCTGCCGGTGGTGCGCGCGGTAGACGCGGATGGCGCCATCCACAGCGAGGCCAACTACGCGGTGTTCCGCACCAAGCTCGACCAGCCCTCTACCGTGTTCAACGTGGGCCGCTATATCGACACCGTAGTGCGCACGGCGGAGGGTCTGAAATTCTCCAGCCGGCTGTGCGTTTACGACACCGAGTTAGTGCCCAACTCCATCATTTACCCCATCTAAAAGCCGCCCATGAGCACACTGACCTGGACCGATGCCGCCGCGCTAGACGAGCTGTTTCCCGACGAAGTGATGGCACTGGACTTCGAGGGCGGCCACGACATCGCCTTCTACCGCCTGGGCGATGAAGTCTGGGCTACTGCCAACACCTGCACCCACGGCCGCGCCCGTCTGTGCGACGGCTTTCTGGAGGGCCATGAGATCGAATGCCCGCTGCACCAGGGGCGCTTCGACATACGCAGCGGCAAGGCGCTGTGCGCGCCGCTCACCGAAGACCTGCGGACCTACCCGGTGAAGATCGAAGAAGGCCGGGTGTATGTGGTGCTGGACTGATGCCTCTGCAGCGCACTACTAAATAGATAGCATATAGCCCAGGCAGCACCTTGATTTCAGATACAAAACTATCTGAAATGCAGGAACGGCCTGGGCATATAGCTATCTTTTTATGGATGACCGACCTGCACCAGCGCCTTCTGCGTGATGGCGCTGAGCGTGCCGCGCGTGGTGATCACCTCTGGGTCCAGCGGCACCAGGATCAGCGTGCCGGTGTCGCGCGCCAGCGCACGCAGCAGCGCGGGCTCGAACTCTTCCGTGCGCACCACCTTCTCGGCCGCGTAGCCGTAGGCCTGGGCCAGCAGGCAGAAGTCGGGGTTGTGCAGGCGCGTGCCGCTGTTGCCGCCGACGTGGGTCGGGTACTCGCGCTCCTGGTGCATGCGGATGGTGCCGAACATGCCGTTGTCCAGCAGCACGATGATGCTTTTGCCGCCGTGCTGCACGGCGGTGGCCAGCTCTTGCCCGTTCATCAGAAAGTCGCCATCGCCGGCAATCGTGAAGGCGGTGCGGCCGGTGGCAATGCTGGCGCCAATGCCCGCCGGCACGCCATAGCCCATGGCGCCTGATGTGGGCGCGAGTTGCGTCTTGTGCCCCTTGGCAATGCCGTGGTGGCGGAAGAAGCGGTGCACCCAGCTGGCGAAGTTGCCGGCGCCATTGGTCAGCACCGCATCGGTGGGCAAATGCTTTTGCAGCGTGGCGACGATGGCCGGCATGTCGATGTCGCCCGGCAGCTTCTGCGGCTGCAGGTTGCCCAGGTAATCGGCAGCAGCGGCGCGTGTCCAGTCGGCCCAGGGCACGGTCTTGGGTGGCGCCAGCGCAGCCAGCGCGGCGGCCAGCGGCGCGGGGCTGGCGTTGATCGCCAGGTCGGCCTGGTAGACGCGGTTCAACTCATCGGCGCCAGCGTGCGCATGCACCAGCGTCTGCACCGGGCGCGGCGCGGCCAGCAAGGTGTAGCCGCCGGTGGTCATCTCGCCCAGGCGCGGGCCCAGCGCCAGGATCAGATCAGCATCGCGCACGCGCTGGGCCAGCGCCGGGTTGATGCCAATGCCCACGTCGCCCGCATACAGCGCGTGGTGGTTGTCAAAGGTGTCCTGGAAGCGAAAGGCATTGCCCACCGGCAGTTGCCAGGCCTCGGCAAAGCGCTCCAGGTCTTGCGCGGCGGCCGGCGTCCAGCCCGGGCCACCGGCGATGACAAAGGGGCGCCGGGCCTGCAGCAGCAGCTCGCGCAGGCGGGCGATAGAGCCGGCATCGGCACCAGCGTGCACCGCTTCCACGCGTGGCAGCGGCAGGGCATCCACCGTCTCGCGCAGCATGTCTTCGGGCAGCACCAGCACCACCGGGCCGGGGCGGCCGGCCATGGCGGTGGCGAAGGCGCGGGCGATGTACTCGGGGATGCGCGAGGCGTCGTCAATGCGCTCCACGCGTTTGGCCATGCCCTTGGTGCTGGGGCCGAAGAAGCTCTGGAAATCCACCTCCTGGAAGGCTTCGCGATCACGAAAATCGCTGCCCACGTCGCCAATGAACAGCACCATCGGCGTCGAATCCTGGAACGCCGAATGCACGCCGATGGAGGCATTGGTCGCCCCCGGCCCGCGCGTGACAAAGCACACGCCCGGCCGGTTGGTGAGCTTGCCGTGGGCTTCGGCCATGAAGGCCGCGCCGCCCTCTTGCCGGCAGGTGACAAAGCGGATGCGGTCCTGGTAGGTGTGGAAGCCATCGAGCACCGCCAAGTAGCTTTCGCCCGGCACGCCAAAGACGTGGGTGGTGCCTTGTGCGGCAAGGCATTCAACGATCAGGTGTCCGGCAAGCTGACGGGTCATGGGGGTCTCTTGGGTATGGATGTGGAACGGGGGCCAACCTGGAATTATGTCTAGCCAATCAGCGCCTGGATCGCCTGCCATTGCGCCTCGGTCACCGGCGTGATCGACAGGCGATTGCCCTTGCGCAGCAACTGCATGTCGGCCAGCGCCGGTTGGGCGCGCAGCTCGGGCAAGGCCAGCAGGCGTGTCTTGCGCAGGGCCTGCACATCGACCAATTGCCAGCGCGGCGCGTCAAGCTTGGCGGCCGCGTCGAAGTAAGGCGATGCGGCGTCGAACTGGGTCGGATCGGTCTTGCTGGCCGAGGCCACGCGCGCCAGGCCGGCAATGCCCGGCTCGGCGCAACTCGAGTGATAGAACAGCACGCCGTCGCCCACCCGCATGCCGTCGCGCATGAAGTTGCGCGCCTGGTAATTGCGCACGCCGATCCAGGGCACGGTGCGCTCGGGCGCGGCCAGCGCGTCGTCGATAGAGCACTCTTCGGGCTCGGATTTCATCAGCCAGTATTGCTTTGCCATGGGTGAATTGTGTTGCCCTGCAGGATTGCAAAGCAAGGCCTACAATCCGTCCGCCTCGACATTCCATCGAGGCACAAGCGTTCTCAGGGCAGGGTGAAATTCCCTACCGGCGGTGATGGCGGGATCAAACCCGCACAAGCCCGCGAGCGCCGGCCGCCCGCCAGGGTGGCCGGGTCAGCAGACCCGGTGTGATCCCGGGGCCGACGGTCATAGTCCGGATGAAAGAGAACGCGCGCCGCCCGGCCAGGGCGCGGGCCAATGGCTCGCGCCCCGGCTGTGCCGGCCCGCGTACGCCCTGACTTTCTGGTCCACCCGATACACAGCAAGCCAACGGGCAATTCCATGAGTCAGTCTGACCAATCCTCCGCATCGTCCCCCCGCCTCTCGCCTGCGCCGCGCATTGCCTATGTGCAGGCCGGCTGGCATACCGACATCGTCGACTGCGCGCGCGACGCCTTCCTGGCCGAGACCGCGCGCCAAGGCGTGCCGGCCAGCGCCATCGACATCTTCAGCGTGCCCGGCGCGTTCGAGATCCCGCTGCACGCCCAGGCCCTGGCCCGCACCGGCCGCTACGACGCCATCGTGGCCTGCGCGCTGGTGGTGGATGGCGGCATCTACCGCCACGACTTCGTCGCCACCGCCGTCATCGACGGCCTGATGCGCGTGCAGCTCGACACCGGCGTGCCGGTGTTCTCTGCTGTGCTCACGCCGCACCACTTCCACGAGCATTCGGAGCACCGCGATTTCTTCCGCGCCCACTTCCGCGTGAAGGGTGCCGAGGTGGCCAATGCCTGCCTGCGCACCGTGGCGGGCCTGCGGGCGCTGACAGCCGCATCCTGAGGCTGGGCCGGCGCTATTCGTCATATGGTTAACTACGGGCATGGAAATACCCGATGACACCACCCCCGGCCCGCGCTCGCGCGACGCCGAGCGATCGCAGCAGGCCATCCTCGACGCGGCCACGGCCGAGTTCGCGCAGCACGGCCTGGCCGGTGCGCGGGTAGACCGCATCGCCGAGCAGGCGGGCCTGAACAAGCGGCTGATCTACTACTACTTCGGCAGCAAGGATGATTTGTTCCTGGCGGTGCTGGAGGCCTCATATGCGCAGATCCGCGCGGCCGAGCAGCAACTGCACCTGCAGGACATGCCGCCCGCGCAGGCGCTGCAGCGGCTGACGGAATTCACCTGGGACTACTACATCGCCCACCCCGAGTTCCTGACCTTCCTCAACAGCGAAAACCTGCACCAGGGCCGGCACCTGGCCAAGTCGCAGCGCGCCCAGGACGTGAACTCGCCCCTGGTCGAAACCCTGGGCAACATCCTGGAGCGCGGCCGGCAGGATGGCTCGTTCCGCGGCGGCATAGACCCGATGCAGCTCTATGTCTCGATTGCCGGCATGGCCTACTTCTACCTCTCCAACCGCTACACGCTGTCGGCCATCTTCGCGCGCGACCTGATGAGCCCCAAGGCGCGCCGCGAGCGCCTGGCCCATATGTGTGACGTGGTGCTGGGCTACGCACTAAGAACCTAGGGCCTGCCCAATTGACGCGGCCCACGCCGCGTTCCTAGAATCCGCCCAATTAACCAAAGAGTTAATTGAGCGGACAGATGGATGCGCCCGCCAGGGCGATCTCCCTTGTCTGCTCGTGTGCCGCTTTCACACGCGTCCAACCACAGGAGACAAGATGAACATCCACTCACACTGCGCGCGCGCCCTGCTGGCCGCAGCCCTTGCGGGCAGCGCCGCCCTGCCCTTTGCCGCCCTGGCGCAAGGCAGTTACCCGAACAAGCCGATCCGCGTGATCGTGCCCTTCAGTGGCGGCAGCACCACCGACATCATTGCGCGCGCCATCGCCGACAAGATGGGGCAGAGCATGGGCCAGACGCTGGTGATAGACAACCGCGGCGGCGCCAGCGGCACCATAGGCGCGGCCGCCGTGGCCGCCGCGCCGGCAGATGGCTACACGGTGATGATCCAGTCGTCCTCGCACACGGTGAACCCGTCCACCTTCGCCAAGCTGCCCTACGACACCACGCGCGACTTTGCCGGCGTCACGCCGATCTCTTCACTGCCCAATGCGCTGGTGATCTCGCCCGCGAAGAACATCAGGACATTGCAGGAGCTGCTGGCCACGGCGCGCGCCAAGCCGGGCAGCCTCAACTTCGCATCGGCCGGCCAGGGCAGCGCCACCCATCTGAACGCCGAGAAGTTCAAGATGGCCGCACAGATAGACGCCACCAACATCCCCTTCAAGGGATCGGCCGAGGCCGTGAACGAAGTGCTGGCGGGCCGGGTCGACTACTACTTCTCGCCGGTGGCGCCGGTGATCGGCCAGATCAAGGAGGGCCAGTTGCTGGCCCTGGCCGTGGGCTCGCCCCGGCGCTCGGCCGCGCTGCCCGACGTGCCCACCACCACCGAGGCTGGCGTGCCGGGCTCTGAGTTCAACTTCTGGATCGGCATGATGGTGCCGGGCAAGACGCCGCGCGACATCGTCAAGCGCCTGCACGACGAGGTCGAGAAAGCGCTGGCCACGCCCGAGGTGAAAGAGCGCTTTGCCCGCCTGGGCGCCGAGGCCTGGACGCTGCCGCCCGAGCAGTTCGACAGCTACATCCAGCAAGAGATACAGAGCAATGCGCAGTTGGTGAAGGCTGCTGGCATTGCCCAGCAGCAGTAGCGGCCCCGCTTGGCCGTAAAGCCTGGTTGTCGGTTTTCCGATATGGGGCGATAGCGCTTTGCTGACCCGGCCCGGGGGACCAAGGGGGCCGTCTTCCCGGGCCAGGGCGTACGAAAGCACGTGGGCGCCCGCATAAACATGAACTAAAGTTCATTTAATACTAGGGTTTCACCTAGTTAAATCGGGTTGATGATGCACTATTGTGCATTCGCCTTCCAGGAGTTGGCACCCACCGCGCTCCAGCCCAGCGTCCCACGACGAAACGTCCTTCGCCCCCTCCGGAGATCACCGATGACAACCGCAAATGTGCGTGATGCAGACGCAGCACGCGTCCGCCTCTCGCTCTTGTTCTCGCTCGCCGCCGTTTCGGCGCTCTCTGCCTGCGGAGGTGGAGATGGCTCGCCCGCTCCGGCGCCGGCGCAGACTGCGCTGGCGTGCGACGACTCGATGAAGACCGCGTTCAAACCCGATGCGAACACGACCGTCTTGCTTGTCAAGGCGTTCAAGAAAGGCGATCCGCTTGCACTCTCGGGAACGCCGGCTTCGCCAGCACCGCCGACGGCCGCAAACGACTTGTGCCTCGTCAAGCTGAACGTCGGCCCAGGCAACCCCGGACCCGCCAGTGCGCCTTCCACGTCGCCGGGCATCGGGATCGAGGTGTGGCTTCCGACAGCCGCCAACTGGAATGAACGCATCCACAACTTGGGCAACGGCGGCTGGGCCGGGGGCGTTCAAGGAGACATCACCCGCATCGATGGCGGGTCAGGAGCCGCACCCGGACTGGCGGGGACAGAAGGCTCGGCCGTCTCCAGCAGTGACGACGGCCACGCGGGGAGCATCCCCGCTCTCGATGCGTCTTTCGCCATGAACCCCGACGGAACCATCAACTCGACGCTCTGGCAGGACTTCTCGGAGCGAGCGCTCCACGAGCAGGCCGTCAAGACCAAGGCACTGGTCCAAGCCTACTATCTCCAGCCGCAGAAATATGCGTATTGGGATGGCTGCTCGACCGGTGGCCGCCAAGGCTACAAGGAGATCCAGAACCATCCCACGGACTACGACGGCTACCTGGTCGGCGCGCCAGCCTTCAACTGGAGCAAGTTCATCACCGCAGAGTTGTACCCGCAGATCGTCAACCAACGCGATCTGGATGGGGTCGGGCCGACCGCTGCGCAAGACGCGTTGGTCAGCGGATCGGCCGTCAGCGCATGCGACGTCGTCGGCGGCCAGCATCTGGGCTACGTGCAGGATCCCTCCGCGTGCGCGTACGACCCCACCAAGGACGCGTCCGTCCTTTGCGCAGGAACGACGGGCAATGGGGTCACCGGAACGAATGCGACCGCTGCATGCGTGAGCCCTGCCCTGGCGCGGGCGTACAACAAGTATTGGTTCGGCCAGACCTCCGACGGCTCTGCGCCAGAGCCAGCGGCCAATAACGGGTTCAACGCGTTTCCCACTGGCAACCAACTCTGGTTCGGGCTCACACGGGGCACGAACACCTTGTCCCTCGCCGGGCCCGCCGCGTTCCCCATTGCCAGCGACCAGGTTGCGCTCGAGCTGCAAAAATCGACCCTGGCGGGGCCGTTCTTCACCAATGCCACTGGCAACGGTGCCAACGGATGGATGAATCTCTCGTATGGCGCGTTGGCGAACGCGTTCGATCAAGGCATCAAGCTGCAGCCCTTCTTCGGCAACATCAACACAGACAACGCAGACCTGAGCGGGGTCAAGCAGTCGAAGGCAAAGATCCTGCACTACCACGGGCTGAGCGACGGCCTGATCTTCCCGCAGGGATCGATCAACTACTACACGCGGGTCGCCAACCTCGACGGCGGCTTTGCCAGCACGCAGCAGTACAACCGGCTCTTCTTGATCCCCGCAATGGGGCATTGCGGCGGGATCGGGTCGCAAAGCGGAACGGCCGGGCCGGCGGCGACCGTCAATTCAGTGCCCCTGCCGGCCACAGGCCAGCTGTATGCGGCGATGACGGACTGGGTGGAGAAAGGCACGGCGCCCGCATCGCTCACCATCAAGTCGGCCGACGCGAGCGCGAGCCAGCTGCTTTGCCCGTATCCGCAGAAGCCAACTTACAGCGGCAGCGGTGCGATCAACGCCACGGGAAGCTATGCCTGCAAGTAGCCGTTTGCCGGTTGCAGAAAGAGGCGCGTGCCTGGGCGCGCGGGAAGCGGCGCGGCGCTCCAGTGCGCGGGCCATGCCAGCATTTCAGGTTTGCCTAAATTTGTGGGCAAGCCAATGGCCCAGGTACCGCCTGGGCTCTGATAAATGGTTTTGCATTAGGCGGCATGCTTGCCCGGACATCGGAAAGACCTTGATCAGAAGCTGTGGCGGATGCCCAGGTCCAACCCGCTCCAGCCGGCGTTGGCCACCCCGGCCACGCCGCCGCCCGAAACCGCCGCGCCATTGCGGTTGCGGATGTGCGAAAGCGTGCTGTAGACCGCCGTGCGCTTTGACAAGTTGTAGACATAGCCCACGGCCAGTTGCGTGGCCTGGCGTTCGGTCGCCGCGTTGTTGTGGATGCGGCTGTAGGCCAGCGGGATGTAGCCCGCGCCCAGCGGCACCGTGGCGCCCAGCAGGAAGCCGGACGAGCGGTTGGGCGCGGCGATCTTGTCCTTGCGGTCCTGAAAGATCTGCGCCATGGGTTTGATGAAGCCCAGGTTGTAGGACGCAGCTGCGTTGGTGGTGGATACGTCGCCCGAGAACAGCGAGGTCTTGCCATGCGACAGCGCCACATCCAACGCGCCCGCGGCATAGCCGGCGCGAAAGCCCGCGTAGTTGCCATCGCGCTTGGTGCCATTGGCTGCGGCCGAGCCGTTTTCCCCCATGGCCACCATCGCCTGCCCGTAGAAGCCGCCCAGCCGGGGCAGAACGTAGCCGATGGAGTTGGAGGCGCGCAGCGCCGTCTGCACGGTCGACACCTGCGACAGATTGCCCTGGATGATGTTGGCCGCCGAGCCCGCGCCGGCGGTGCCAAAGGGATCGAAGAAGGTCAGGTTCCAGTAGGTCGGCGTGAAGTCCCGCCCCAGGCGCAACTCGCCCAGCGAGGTGTGCGCCAGGCTGACGGTAGAGCGCCGGTTAAACACCAGCGCACCGCCCGTGGCCGCCACCGTCTGGTTGTTGGCCGAGATGGCGCCGCCCGTGCCGGTGTCCACATTCAGCCCCATGTCCAGCACAAAGCCGGCAGACCAGCCGCCGCCCAGGTCTTCGGTGCCGCGAAAGCCCAGGCGGCTGATCTGGTTGCCGCCCGTGCCCAGCAAGCGGTTCACCGAAGCGCCGCCCTGGCTGGCGCGCTGCGCGGTGGCATCGACCACGCCAAACAGGCTGACCGACGACTGCGCCGCTGCGGGCAGTGCAATGGCAGTGGCCATGCCGGCCAGAAAAATCACCCTCTTCATCCTCGTCTCCTCTGTTGATGGCAAAAGTGCCTTGCATTCACACAATTAACTAAATGGATAATTGCGGCGCGAGCTTAGCCACCAAGCAGGTACAAAGACCTATAGAAAACCCTTTGAAGAAGGCAAATTTGTTCTTATCAGCAACGAAACATGGGGTTTGCGAGGACGAAGACGGATTGACTCTACAAATCCGGATGCCATACATTCACCATTTAGTGAATTAAGGCGAGACCTGGAAGCAATCGCCCCCTTCACGAAAGACCCGCATCCACCCCAGTTTCAACAGAGAGGCAGCTCCCTCATGGCCACCCAAAGACTCGGACTCATCATGCATGGCGTCACCGGACGCATGGGCATGAACCAGCACCTGATCCGCTCCATCTGCGCCATCCGCGCGCAAGGCGGCGTCACGCTGTCCAACGGCGACAAAGTCATGCCCGACCCGATCCTGATCGGCCGCAACGCCGAGAAGATGGAGGCGCTGGCCAAGAAGCACGGCATTGCGCGTTGGGGCACCGACCTGGATGCGGCGCTGGCCAACCCGGAGGACAGCATCTTCTTCGACGCCGGCACCACGCAGATGCGCCCCACGCTGCTGGCCAAGGCCATCCGCGCCGGCAAGCACGTGTACTGCGAGAAGCCGATCGCCACCAATCTGAACGAAGCGGTAGAGATCGCGCGCCTGGCAGAAGCCTCAGGCCTGAAGCACGGCGCGGTGCAAGACAAGCTCTTCCTGCCCGGCCTGCGCAAGCTCGACATGCTGCGCCGCGCCGGCTTCTTCGGCCGCATGCTCAGCGTGCGGCTGGAGTTTGGCTACTGGGTGTTCGAGGGCGACCTGCAGCCCATCCAGCGCCCGAGCTGGAACTATCGCAAGGAAGACGGCGGCGGCATGATCCTGGACATGATGTGCCACTGGCGCTACGTGCTGGACAACCTGTTTGGCGAGGTGAAGTCGGTCTCGTGCATAGGCGCAACGCACATCCCCAGGCGCTGGGACGAAGCCGGCAAGCCATATGAAGCCACCGCCGACGACGCGGCCTACGCCACCTGCGAACTGACCGGCCACAACGGCGAGCCGGTGATCGCGCAGATCAACATGAGCTGGGTCACGCGCGTGCGCCGCGATGACCTGGTCACCTTCCACGTCGATGGCACCGATGGTTCTGCGGTGGCCGGCCTGTCGAGCTGCCGCGCCCAGTCGCGCGTGGCCACGCCGCGCCCGGTGTGGAACCCGGACGAGAAGCAGACCATGAACTTCTTCGACCAGTGGCAAGAGATCCCAGACTCGCAGGCCTACGACAACGGCTTCAAGATCCAGTGGGAACACTTCATTCGCCACGTGGTCGAGAACGAGCCCTACAAGTGGACGCTGCCCGAAGGCGCCAAGGGCGTGCAGTTGGTCGAGGCCGCCCTGGCATCGTGGAAGGACCGCCGCTGGGTCGACGTGCCCGCACTGAAGGTCTGAAGCGCCATGCCTCTTTCGCTGAACCTTCCCGTTGCGGGCGGCACGCTCGCGCCCTATGCCCTGCGCGGCAGCGCGCCGGTGAAGCCCGATGCGGGCGTCAAGTTCAACCGCATCGCCTACTCGGCCGCGCACGTGGTCGCCGACCCGCTCGCGGCCATCGACCCATGGCTGCAATGCGCGGTCGACTGGGACGCCACCATCGCCTACCGCCGGCATCTGTTCTCGCTCGGCCTGGGCGTGGCCGAGGCCATGGACACGGCGCAGCGCGGCATGGGCCTGGACTGGCCGACCTCGCTGGAGCTGATCCGCCGCTCGCTCGACGCCGCCCAAGACGTGCCGGGCGCGCTGGTGGCATCGGGCTGCGGCACCGACCACCTGGACATCGACAGCGTGAAGAGCGTGGACGACGTGATCCGCGGCTACGAAGAACAGATGGCCGCCATCGAGGCGCTCGGCGGCAAGCTCATCGTCATGGCCAGCCGCGCGCTGGCCCGCGTGGCCAGGAGCCCGGCCGACTACGAGCGCGTGTACGACCGCATCCTGAGCCAGGCAAAGCAGCCCGTGGTGCTGCACTGGCTGGGCGACATGTTCGACCCTGCGCTGGCCGGCTATTGGGGCACGAAGGATGTCGATGCGGCGATGGACACGGCGCTGGGCATCATCGCGGCGCACCCGGACAAGGTCGACGGCATCAAGATCTCGCTGCTTGACAAGGACAAAGAGATCGCGATGCGCCGGCGCCTGCCAAGCGGTGTTCGCATGTACACCGGCGACGACTTCAACTACGCCGAGCTGATTGCCGGCGACGGCTTTGGCAGCGAGCCCATGCACGGCAAGAGCGATGCGCTGCTGGGCATCTTCGATGCCATCGCGCCCGCGGCCAGCGCGGCCCTCGGGGCATTGGCGCAGGGCGACGAGAAGAAGTTCCACGACATCCTCGGCCCCACCGTGCCGCTGTCGCGCCACATCTTTGCGGCGCCCACGCGCTTCTATAAAACCGGCGTGGTGTTCATGGCCTGGCTCAACGGCCACCAGAAGCACTTCACCATGGTGGGCGGCCAGCAAAGCACACGCTCGCTGCAGCACTTGGCCGAACTGTTCCGCCTGGCCGACGCCGCCAACCTGCTGCAGCAGCCAGCGCTGGCGCTGCAGCGCATGAAGACGCTGCTGGCCCTGCACGGCATCGACTGACATCCGCAAAAGGCACCTCATGAGAAAAATCGACAGCTACGCCCACATCTTCCCCAAGGCGTATTTCGACCGCATGGCCGCCATGGCCAAGGACAAGGGCGCCATCAAGCGCTGGCTGACCATCCCCGTGCTGTACGACCTGGACGCGCGGCTGCGCATGATGGAAGGCTTCCCCGGCTACCAGCAGATCCTCACCCTCTCCAACCCGCCGATCGAGCTGATCGCGGGCCCGGATGAATCGCCCGAGCTGGCGCGCCTGGCCAACGACGGCATGGCCAAGATCCGCGACGACCATCCCGAGCAGTTCCCCGCCTTCGTCGCATCGCTGCCCATGAACAACGTGCCCGCAGCGCTTGAAGAGATGGAGCGCGCCATCGTGCAACTGGGTGCGCGCGGCATCCAGGTGTTCACCAACGTCAATGGCCGCCCGCTGGACGAGCCCGAGTTCTGGCCGATCTTTGAGCAGGCCGTGCGCAAGTACGACGTGCCGGTGTGGATGCACCCCGCGCGTGGCGCCGGCATGGCCGACTACGCCAGCGAGAAAAAATCCAAGTACGAGATCTGGTGGACCTTTGGCTGGCCCTACGAGACCAGTGCGGCCATGACGCGCATGGTGTTCTCCGGCTTCTTCGACCGCCTGCCCGAACTGCGCGTGATCACCCACCACATGGGCGCCATGATCCCGTTCTTCGACGGCCGGGTCGGCCCTGGCCTGGACCAGTTCGGCTGCCGCACCTCGGACGAGGACTACGAAGGCCTGCTCAAGAGCATGGCCAAGCGGCCGGTCGATTACTTCCGCATGTTCTACGCCGACACCGCGCTGGCCGGTGGCCGCTCGGGCCTGCGCTGCGGGCTCGACTTCTTCGGCCCAAAGCAGGTGCTGTTCGCCACCGACTGCCCGTTCGACCCCGAGGGCGGCCCCATGTTCTTGCGCACCATCCCCGAGGCCATCGACTCGCTCGGCCTGTCGCAGGAAGACCAGGACGGCATCTACTTCGGCAACGCCTTGCGGCTGCTGAAGCTGCCCTGCTGCTAAGCCGCCCATACAAGAACAAAACGGAGACAAGCATCATGAAGAAACTGCTAGCCGCCCTGGCCCTGCTGGCCACCGCCCTCAGCCCCCTGGCGGCGCATGCGGACACCTACCCATCGCGGCCGGTCAAGATCATCGTGCCCTATGCCGCGGGCGGCACCGTCGACCTGGTGGCGCGCGTGCTGGCCCAGCAGTTGTCCGAGCAGATGGGCCAGCCCTTCATCGTGGACAACCGCGCCGGCGCCAGCGGCATGATCGGCAGCGAGGCCGCATCCAAGGCGGCAGCAGACGGCTACACGCTGCTGCTGCAATCGCCCACGCTCGTCGCCAATGCGCTGATGAGCCGCAACGTGCCCTACAACGTGACGCGCGACTTCACGCCGGTGGCGCTGCTGGGCTCCGTGCCCATGGTGCTGCTCGCCTACCCAGGGCTGCCGGTGCACTCGCTGCAGGACTTTGTCGCTGCGGCCAAGGCCCAGCCCAAAGCCTATTCCTTCGGCACCTCGGCGCTGGGCTCGCCCATGCACGTGGCGCTGGAGGCGATCAAGGCCGAGACGCAACTGCAGATCCCGGTGGTGGCCTACCGTGGCACGGCGCCGGCGCTCAATGACGTGTTGGGTGGGCAGGTCAGCGCCATCATCGACGCCATTCCGTCGTCTTACCCGCATATCACCAGCGGCAAGCTGCGCGCGCTGGCCGTGACCAGCAAGGCGCGCGTACCCTTGCTGCCCGATGTGCCCACGGTGGCCGAGTCCGGCCTGCCGGGCTTCGAGCTCGTAAGCTGGTACGGCCTGTGGGGCCCGGCCAAGCTGCCGCCCGAGATCGCCAACCGCCTGGCAGCCGAAGCCGCCAAGGCCATGAAGTCGCCGCTGGCCGCGTCCCGCCTGGGCGTGCAGGGCTTTGCCGCAGATGGTGGCTCGCCACAGGACTTTGCCGCCTACATCGCGAAGGAAAGCGCTACCTACGAGCGCATCGTGAAGAAGGCCAACATCCATATCGACTGAAACCCTCGGCTTCACCCCACCATGCGCGACTTCTCCCACGACCACCACTGGCTCTCGATCAACACCGCCACCGTGCGCCGCCAGCGTGGCACCGAGGTGCCGCTGGGCACCATCATCGACCAGTGCGCGGAGCGCGGCATCCGCGCCATCAGCCCCTGGCGCGACCAGGTCGCCACCGCCGGCCTGGAGCAGGTGGCAAAGCAACTGAAGGCGCACGGCATCGGCCTGTCGGGCTATTGCCGCGGCGGCTTCTTTCCCGCGCCCGATGCGGCCGGCCTGAAGGCCGCGCTGGACGACAACCGCCGCGCCATCGACGAGGCCAAGACGCTCGATGCGCCCTGCCTCGTGCTGGTGGTCGGCGCCCTGCCCGGCGCGCTCGACGGCAAGGCAGCCTACAAGGACATGGCCCGCGCGCGCGGCGAGGTGCGCGACGGCATCGCGGCATCGCTCGAATATGCGCGCGAGGTCGGCATGCCGCTGGCCATAGAGCCGCTGCATCCCATGCAGGCAGCCGATCGCGCCTGCATCAACACGCTGGAACACGCGCTGGACCTGTGCGATGAGCTTGACCCCGGCAAGAGCGGCATGCTCGGCGTGGCGCTGGACATCTACCACGTATGGTGGGACCCCAAGCTGCAACAGCAGATCGCCCGCGCCGGCCGCGAGCGCCTGCTGGCCTACCACGTGTGCGACTGGCTCACGCCCACGCGCGACCTGCTGAGCGACCGCGGCATGATGGGCGACGGCGTGGTCGAGCTGAAGAAAATCCGCGGCTGGGTCGAAGACGCCGGCTTTGCGGGCTTCAGCGAGGTAGAGATCTTTTCGCAGCGCGACTGGTGGCTTCGGAGCGCCAGGGAAACACTGGACACCTGCATCGAACGGCACCGCAGCGTGGTCTAGCTAACCCAGCCGCTCCGCCTTGTACAGCCGTGCCTGCAAGGCCGTATCGAAGCGCGCAAAGAATTTATCGGTCAGCGAGCGCGAGGCGCCGCTCAGCAGCCAGCGGCCGATCTGCGCCACCTTGCCGCCCACCTGCGCATCGACCACGTAGCTCAGCGTGCAGCCTTCGCCCTCTGGCGTCAGGGTGACCTGCGCACGGCCCTTGCCAAAGCCGGCGACACCGCCCTGCCCCTCGAAGTTGAGTGTGTAGCGCTGAAGGGGTTCAACATCCGTCAGCAGGATGCGGCCCGAGAACCTGGCCGACACCGGGCCGAGCTTGAGCAGCATGCCCACGGCGAAGTCGCCCGGGCCCGTGGCTTCGACCTGGTCGCAGCCCGGGATGCAGGCCTTGAGCACGTCGGCGTCATTGAGCGCGTCCCAGGCTTGTTGCTGGGTCGCGGCGATATAGCGGTTGCCTTGCAGGTCCATGGGCCTAGTGTCGCGTCAAGTGTGATGTGACGTGTGTGCGCGAAGGCATCGGCGTGCAGCGCAAGGCGTAGGCCGCCGCCCAGGCTAAAGCCTGGGCAAGGACTGCAACGCGGCGATGCGCGGCGAGGGCAAGTGCACGCCGGCAGATCATGCTTGACGCGACACTGGTGTCGTCTTCTTCGCCACGCTGCGCAGGCACTCCACCAACTGCTCGGTGCTGGGCGTGCGGCGGCGCCCGCGCAGGGTGATCAGGCCTACCGGCGGCGACTCCACCGGAATAGGCAGCGCCAGCACCTTGACCATGCCCAGCGACGCGAAGTGCTTGGCCACCGAGCGCGCCATGAAGGCCGCCGCGCCGCGCTTGCGCAAGAATTCCAGTTGCGCCAGGAAGGACGCCGTCTCCACGATGTCGGCTGGCGGCTGCAATCCAAAGCGGTAGAAGGTCTGGTCCAGCTTGACGCGCAGCGATGCCCAGGGCGGCGGCATCACGCAGGGGATGGCGGCCAGGTCGGCCCATTGCGGCCGGCGCTTTCTGGCCAGCGCATGCTCGGGGTGCACCACGGCCTGCATGGGCTCTTCGTACAAAGGCTCGGTCTCCAGATCGGGCGCGGCATAGCCGGGCTCCAGCCGGCCCACGAACAGGTCCAGCTCGCCCATGCGCAGCTTGGGCAACAGGCGGGTCAGGTCGCCCTCTTCCACCAGCACGGTGGTCTGCGCCGAACGGGCCTTGAGCAGCTCGACCGCGCGCGTCAGCAGCACCGGCAGCGCCACCACCATCGCGCCCACGCTGGTGCGGCCGGCTGCGCCGCTGGCCACGGCAGCGATCTCGTCACGCGTGCGGTCGTAGTCGGCCAGCACGGTGCGCGCAAAGCGCACCACGCTGTCGCCATAGGGCGTGGGCTCGGTACCGCGGGTAGAGCGCTCGAACAAGCGCAGGCCAAACATGCGTTCAACCTCGGCCAGGGTCTTGGACACCGCCGGCTGGGTGACCGACAAAAACTCCGCCGCGCGGCCCAGGTGGCGGAACTGGTCAAGGGCCACCAGCAATTGCAGGTGGCGCAGCTTGAGGTTGGAGCGCAGTACGCGGTCGATCTGGGTCATGGGGTATTGCGGGCTTTTGTCTTCATAACCAGATGGACATGAAGCCAGTCCGCTATTTCATTGGATGGCAATGATTGTCTGCTGAAGAATCCACTCCGCGTATTTCTATAACGACAGCTGGAGACAAACATGCCCCTCAACCACCCCCTGCAGCGGCGCCAACTCCTTGTGGGTGGTGCCAGTGCGGCCGTGCTGGCCGCCACCACCGGCCGCGCGTTTGCCGCTGGCTACCCCGAGCGCCCGATCAGCTTCATCTGCCCTTGGCCCGCAGGCGGCACCGCGGACCGCTCGATGCGCGCCATCTGCCAGGCCGCCGCACAGGTGCTGGGCCAGCCGGTGGTGCTGGAGAACCGCGCCGGTGCCTCCGGCATGATCGGCACCAAGGCGCTGGCCATGGCCCGGCCTGATGGCTACACCATTGGCCAGATCCCGATCTCGGTCACGCGCTTCTCGCAGATCGGCAGCGTGCAGCTCGACCCGCTGAAAGACCTGAGCTACCTGGCCCGCACCTCGGGCCAGACCTTTGGCATTGCGGTGCCGGCCAGTTCGCGCTTTCAGTCGCTGCGCGACATGGTGATCTACGCCAAGAGCAACCCCGGCCGCGTGACCTACGCCCACGCCGGTGTGGGCGGCGCCACGCATGTGGGCATGGAGCAGTTCGCGCAGGCCGCGGGCATCGAGCTGAACGCGATTGCCTACAAGGGCGGCTCGGCCGCGTTGCAGGACGTGCTGGGCGGGCAGGTCGACATGCTGGCTGACTCCAGCTCCTGGGCGCCGCACGTGGAGGCCGGCAAGCTGCGCCTGCTGGCCACCTGGGGCGAGCAGCGCACGCCGCGCTTCAAAGACGCGCCCACGCTGAAAGAGCTGGGCTACGACGTGGTGGTGGAAGCCCCCAACGGCATAGGCGCGCCCAAGGGCCTGCCGCCCGCGGTGGAGAAGCGCCTGCGCGATGCCTTCCGCATCGCCGTGAAGAGCGAAGAATTCAAGCAGGTGGCCGATGCCATCGACGCACCCGTGATGTACCTGGACGGCCCCGACTACGAGAAGTACGTGCGCAGCGTGTACCGCCAGGAAACCGATCTGATCCAGAAACTCAACCTCAAGGAGCTGATGCAGAAGGGTTGATGGTGAACTGAAAAGCCGTCACACCTTCTGCTGTTTCCCATGACCGCCAGCCCCCTGCTCCGCCTGCATCCCCACGACAACGTGCTGGTGGCCAAGACCCCGATTGCGCTGGGCGAGACCATTGCCGCATTCGGCGTGCGCGCCCGCGCCCAGGTGCCCGCCGGCCACAAGATCGCCGCGCAACGCATTGCCGCCGGCACGCCGGTGAAGAAGTACAACACCGTCATAGGCGTGGCCGCGCGCGACATCGAGGCCGGTGACTACGTGCACAGCCACAACCTGCGCCTGATGGACTTCGAGCGCGACCCGGGTTTTTGCCAGGACGTGCGGCCGGTGGACTACCTGCCCGCCGCGCAGCAGGCGAGCTTCCAGGGTTTTGTGCGTGCCGATGGCGGCGTGGGCACGCGCAACTTCATCGGCATCCTGTCGTCGGTCAATTGCTCGTCCACCGTCATCAAGCGCATTGCCGCGCATTTCACGCCCGAGCGGCTGGCCGCCTTCCCGCATGTGGACGGCGTGGCCGCCTTTGCGCAGACCAGCGGCTGCGGCATGTCATCGCCCAGCGAGCACTTCGACGTGCTGCGCCGCACCCTGGCCGGCTATGCGCGCCACCCCAACCTGGCCGGCGTGCTGATCGTGGGCCTGGGCTGCGAGCGCAACCAGGTCGACTCCCTGGTCGATTCACAAGGCCTGCAGCAGGGCAAGCTGATGCGCACGCTGGTGATGCAAGAGGTGGGCGGCACGCGCGTCACCATCGAGGCCGGCATCCGCGCCATCGAAGAGATGCTGCCCGAGGCCAATGCCGCGCGGCGCCAGGCGGTCAGCGCCCGCCACCTCAAGATCGGGCTGGAGTGCGGTGGCTCGGATGGTTTCTCGGGCATTACCGCCAACCCGGCGCTGGGCGCGGCCATGGACATCCTGGTGCGCCACGGCGGCACCGCCATCCTGTCGGAGACGCCCGAGATCCACGGCGTTGAGTACATGCTCACGCGCCGCGCCATCACGCCCGCAGTGGGCCAGAAGCTGCTGGACCGCCTGGCCTGGTGGGAGCGCTACACCGCCGGCCAGAACGCACAGTTCAACGGCGTGGTCGGCCACGGCAACCAGGCCGGCGGCCTGGCCAACATCTTCGAGAAGTCGCTGGGCTCGGCCATGAAGGGCGGCACCACGCCGCTGCAAGCGGTGTACGAATACGCCGAGCCGATCGATCAAAACGGCTTTGTCTTCATGGATTCGCCGGGCTACGACCCGGTCGCCTGCACCGGCCAGATTGCCAGCGGCGCGCAGCTGATCTGCTTCACCACCGGGCGCGGCTCGATGTTTGGCAGCAAGCCCGCGCCCACCATCAAGCTGGCCAGCAACACGCCCATGTACCGGCGCCTGGAAGAAGACATGGACATCAACTGCGGCGTCATCCTCGACGGCGAGCTGGACGTGCCGCAGATGGGCCAGCGCATCTTCGAAGACATCCTGCGCCATGCCTCCGGCACGCCCACCAAAAGCGAGCTGCTGGGCCTGGGCGACCACGAGTTCGTGCCCTGGCACCTGGGCATCGTCAGCTAAACACCTCAACCTTCATGCCCGCACACAACCCCTTCAAAGCCGCCCTCGCCGCGCGCCAGCCGCAGGTCGGCTTCTGGCTTTCCATGGCCTCGCCCTATTTGTCGGAAGTGGCCGCCACCGCCGACTTCGACTGGCTGCTGATCGACGGCGAGCACGCGCCCAATGACCTGCACAGCACGCTGGCGCAACTGCAGGCCGTGGCGCCCTACCGCGCCCAGCCCGTGGTGCGCGCGGTGCACGGCGATACCGCACTGATCAAGCAACTGCTGGACATAGGCGCCAAGAACCTGCTGATCCCCATGGTCGACAGTGCCGAACAAGCGCGCGCCCTGGTCTCTGCCACCCGCTACCCACCGCAAGGCATACGCGGCGTGGGCAGCGCCGTAGGCCGCGCCTCGCGCTGGAGCGCCCGCAGCGACTACCTGGCCGTGGCCGATGACGAGATCTGCCTGCTGGTGCAGGCGGAGACCGTGGCAGCGCTGGGCCAGTTGGAAGCGATCTGCGCGGTTGATGGCGTGGACGGCGTCTTCATCGGCCCGGCCGACCTGGCGGCCTCCATGGGCCACCGGGGCAACCCTGGGCACCCCGAGGTGCAGGCGGCGATCGAAGCCGCGATCAAGACCATCGTGGCTTCTGGCAAGGCGGCTGGCACGCTCACGTCGGATGCCGCGTTGGCGCGTCGCTACCTGGAACTGGGCTGCACTTTTGTGGCAGTGGGGGTGGATGTGCTGGTGTTTGCTGGCGCTGCGCGGCGGCTGCGGGCGGAGTTTCTGGGTGGCGCGGCGCCGGCTGCGGTGGCTGGTGCTGCCTACTGAATCTCAAGGTCTTTGAGACTCCTGGCTTGCTTGCCCTGCAAGCGGCGGGTCACACGGAAGGTGGAAACGACCCTTTGATTGCAAAGGATCGTTTCAGGTGCGGTGTCACTGCCCCTCATCGGGGCGACATGACCAATGACCCCCCCGAATCTGTGACACCACAATGGAAACTACGAGATCAACTCAACGAGCGCTTTGGGTCGAATCAATCGGCATAGTCTCCCGACGCCTTGATGACCGGTGCCCACCGCTGGATCTCCTTCAACAGAAAACGCTGGTGGCCCGCCGCGCTTGAGCGCTCGTCCGTGACCGGCTCGATCCCGGCGTCAAACAACTGCTGCCGGTAGGCGGTGCCGTTGACCACGGCCGATAGCGCTGCGGAGATTTTTTCGGTGACCTCGGCTGGCGTGCCTTTGGGCGCATACAGGCCGTACCAGACCGTCAACTCATCCAGGGCAATGCCGAATTTCTCCATCGACGGCGTCGTCTCGAGCGCGGTGCCCTTGAGTGGCTGGCGAACCGTGACGGCAAGTGCGCTGACCTTGTGCGCCTGGATCTGCGGCATGGCGTTGGCCGTGAGATCGCACATCAGGTCGACTTGGCCGCTCAACAGATCCAGCATGGCTGGACCGGTGCCTCGATAGGGGATGGTGGTCATCTGGCGCTTGAGCGCAGATTGCAGCAGCAGGCCGCAAAGGTGCGATGCAGAACCCATCCCCGCGTTGGCCAAGGTCACTTGGGGTTGTTTGGCCATCCATCGCTGCAGATCGGCCACACCTCCTGTTGCGATTTCGGGGCGGGAGATCAGTACCAAGGGAGACTCCGCCACCACCCCAAGGGCCTCGAAGTCCAGGGCGGGATTGAAGTCGAGCTTCCGGTACAGCGCAGGCGCCGTAGCCATGTGGACATGGTCGATCAAAAGGGTGTAGCCGTCCGGTGCCGCACGCTTGACCGCGGCCGCGCCGATATTGCCGCCTGCGCCCCCCTGGTTCATCACCACCACGCTTTGGCCTAGCAGTGCTTGCAGGTGCGCACCGATCTGGCGCGCGAGCTTGTCCATCGGCCCGCCTGCGGCATAGGGGACCACCAGGGCGACTGGCCGCTCCGGGTAGCGCGCCTGGGCATTGCCCAGCATCAGCAGGGGCAGCACCAGGGACATCAGCAACCGAAGCCGTGTCGATAGCTGGCTCATGATGCCACCCCCAGTTTCTGCGCTGCGAGGCCCACCGCCGCGGCACGGATGGCATGGCGCGCACGCGTGGCATCCAGGCAGCGCTGGACGATCTCGGGCGGCGAGGTGGATGGCGTGCCCCCCTCGAATGGTGGCTCGGGGTCGTACTCGATCTGCAGCTGAATCTGCCGGGCCGCGTCTTCATCGAGCATGACCCCGACGGCTTTCAGCGCCATGTCGATGCCGGACGTAACGCCGCCCGACGTGAGGATGTTGCCATCCACGCACATCCGGGCATCACTGCGAATGGCGCCGAAGGCCGGCAGGAACTCGCGGGCCTGCCAGTGGCACGACGCGTGCTTACCACGCAGCAGGCCGGCAGCGCCCAGCAGCAGTGATCCGGTGCAGATGCCGAGGATGTAGCGGGCGGTTCTGGCCTGCTCGGCGGTGAAGTCCACCCAACGCTCGTCGTTCAGGACGTCGTCGGTCCCGGGCCCGCCGGGCACGACCAGCAGGTCGCAGGGCTTGGCGGTAGCGAACGTGGCGGTGGGCAGCATCACCAGGCCACGATCCGAACGCACGGGGTCCATCGTTGCGGACACGAAGTCGATGTTTGCGCCAGGAACGCGCGCAAGCACCTCGTAGGGCCCGGTCAGATCGAGTTGCGTAAGCGCAGGGAATAGTAGAAAGTTGACTTGCATGAATGACCTCCGAAAGACCTCAACGATAGAAATCAACGGGGCATCCGGTGTGCCAAAAACAGGCCGTACTGCGCCAATCGATATCGTTTTCCTGGTGTTCGAAGGCTTCCAGCCCATCGACCTGGCGGGGCCGTGGCAGGCGTTTTCCACAGCCAACGACGAGCTGGGGCACGCACGCTATCGGCTGAGGACCTGCGGCACGGCAAGCGTTGCCGCCTCGACCGATGCCGGGCTGCGCCTCCAGGTGGATCTCGACCTGGAGCAGTCCTTGTCCTCACCTATGCATACGGTCATCGTGCCCGGGGGCGAAGGCATTCACCGAGCGAGTTCAGACCCGCAGATGCTCGACTGGGTCCGCGCACAGGACGCTCTGTCGCAACGCACCTGCAGCGTCTGCACCGGGGCATTCCTGCTGGCGGCGGCGGGCTTGCTCGATGGATGCAGGGTCACGACGCACTGGCGCTCAGCAGCGCAGTTGCAGGGGCGCTTTCCGAAACTCATCGTCAACGACGAGTTGATCTTCTGCCAGAGCACAAAGTATTGGACGACCGCCGGCGTCAGCGCGGGCATCGACCTGGCGCTCACCCTCATCGAGAACGACTGCGGCGCGCGCCTTGCTCAGAAGGTGGCCCGCAGGCTTGTGGTCTATCTCAGGCGCGGCGGCGACCAACGCCAGTACAGCCAGACGCTGCGCGCGCAGGACCGCGCGGAAGGTCCGTTCTCGGAGCTTGTCGGGCAAATGGAAGCCCGGCTGTCGCACGCCTGGTCCATCGACGAAATGGCCGACATCTGCAACATGTCGCGCCGGACTTTCCAGCGCAAGTTCAAGTCAGCCTTCGGCATCCCGGCCCTGGAAGTGTTGAACAACCTCCGCGCTGAACGCCGCGAGGTGGTGCAACGATCCGGGCGCCACTCACAAAAGCAGATGGATCGGTTGCTGCAAGATTCTTAGAGTCATCCCTTTCAAGGTCTTGCGACCTGTTCGGTCGTTCTCGTGTCTTGCTGACGACAGGAGCCGGGCCGAGCGCAGCGATGGCCCGTGTGGCTGCCCCGGGCCCCCTCGGGATGCGCCGAGGAGCGCAGCGGCAGGCGGATCAGGGATCGCCCTTGTTTGAGCCGAAGGCGAGTTTGGGCGAGACCCCGCCTGGCGGGAGCACCACAGGTTGCCCCGAAGCGCAGCGCAGGGGACGCAGCACGTGGGGTCGCCTTCTCTTTGGTGACTTTCTCTTGGGCGTTCGCCAAGAGAAAGTTACTCGCCCGCCGGGGCGAACTCCCGGCACCCGTCGCCTGCAAGGCGCACAGCGCAGGGATATCTCAAAGACCTTGAAAGGGATGATCCCTAGAGTCAATAACGGGCCGATATCGGCCATCGCACCGTGTGGATCTGCTTGGCGCCCTACGCCGCCGTCCATCAAATCAATAGCAGCATGCCGGCGTAAAACAACGGCTACAGCCATTTTTCATTCGCAGATTCAAAAATCAGCGCCCAGCCCCAAAAAACCTCAAGCCGGCACCAACAAAGTCCGCCGCGCCCGCCGCACATTGAAGGCGCTGGCAATCAACACCCCCTGCACCAACGCCAGCCCCAGCAGCACGCTGCGGTACTGCCCGTTGTCCATCAGCGCGCCAAACAGCAGCGGCGACAGCGCCTGGCCAATGTCCAAGCCCGCATACACCACGCCATAGACGCGGCCGGTGGCGTTCTCTGGCGTGGAGCGCTTGACCAGCAGGTCGCGCGAGGGCCCGGCGATGCCGGCGAAGAAGCCCATCAGCCCGAACAGCACCGGCACTGCCAGCGGCGGCATGTCGAGAAAGCCCAGCGCCAGGGCAACGCAGGCGGCCACGCCAAAGCCTGCGCCCACGATGCGCTCGCAGCGCGCCGGGTCAGAAGCCAGGAAGCCGCCCAGCACCATGCCGCCGGCACTGCACACCATGTAGATGGTCAGGCACATCGCCACCAATGCCACCGGCACTGCGTGCAACTGGCGCGCGGCCTCGGGCGCGAAGGCCTGCACCACGCTGAGCGATGCGGCATAGAAAAAGAAGAAGCCAAAGCACATCCACACCGCCGGAATGCGCAGGAAGGCCATGCTGTGCTCGGCCGGGCCGGTGTGGCTCGTAGCCTTTGGCACGGCCTTTTTCTCCAGCGACAGGTGGCTGCGGTTGAACCACAGCAGCAACAGCACGGCCAGCGCCAGCACGCCCGCCGCGCCCATGGCCACGCGCCACGAGAAGGCCACGGCCAGCGGCACGACAAAGGCTGGCGCCAGCGCCCAGCCCAGGCTGCCGGTGATGCCGTGCACGCTGTAGGCATGGCCCAGGCGCGTCGGCGCCACCTTGCGGTTGAACAAGGTGTAATCGACCGGGTGGAACACGCCATTGCCCATGCCGCCCACTACCGCGCAGACCAGCAGCATCCAGTAGCTTTGTGCCAGCGCATAGCCAAACGCCGCCAGCGCCAGCAAGGCCAACCCGGCAAACAGCACCGGGCGCGGGCTGTAGCGATCCACGATGAAGCCCGACAGCGCCTGCACCGCGCAAGAGACAACAAAGAACACGGTCAGCACAAAGCCCAGCTCGGCGTAGCCAACGCCGAACGCGTCCTTCAGCCACGGGAACAGCGGCGCCAGCAGCAACTGGCTGAAGTGGCTGATGCCGTGGGCCAGGCCGACCAGGCCGATCAGGGTCGCGTCCTGGCGCAATGCGGGGGTGGAGGGCACAGAGCCCATGGAGGAAGTAGCCATACAAAGATGCGGGCAACGCGGTGGGCCGCGCGCAAGAGGGACATTCAGGAGCCACGATGGTAGGCGTGCCCGCTGCGGCAGAATTGCGACAAAGCGACAACTTTTAGCGAAAACATGCCAACCCAGCCTCCCCGCGCCCAACCCCGCCGCGCCACGGTGGCGCGCGCGCCTGCTGGCCCGAAGGTGGGCTCGCTCACGCCGCACCTGTTCCCGCCCACGGCCGAGCGCCCGGTGCGTGCCAAGCGGCGCGTGCTGGCGGCAGAGACCGTGGTGCAGCCGCACCACCACCCGTGGCCGCAGCTGACCTTCTCCACCACTGGCCTGATCCGCATGGGCACGCAGAGCGGCACTTACATCGTGCCGCCTTCGCGCGCGGTCTGGGTGCCGGCGGGCGTGGAGCACTCCATCACCGTGGTGGAAGACGCCGAGCTGCGCACGGTCTACCTGCGCTTGGCCGACGACGCCTGGGCGCCCTGCTGGCAGCAGTGCCTGGTGCTGGAGATGAGCGAGCTATTGCGCGCTTTGGCGCTGGCGCTGGACACCACGCCCGACGGCGCGCGGCCATCGCCGGACACCGCCCTGCGCCAGCGCGAGGCCCTGCTCTGGCCGCTGCTGTGCGACGAACTGCAGCGCGCGCCGCAGGTGCGCATGGGCGTGCCGCTGCCGCATGCCGAGCACGGCGACAAGCGCCTGCGCGCGCTGTGCGAGGCAGTGCTGCAGGCGCCGGCGCGGCGCGCCACCTTGGCCGTCTGGGCGCGCGAGGCCGGCGCCAGCGAGCGCACCATGGCGCGCCTGTTCCGCGATGAGCTGGGCACCAGCTGGCAGCAGTGGCGCCAGCAGGCCTTGCTGGCGCATGCCCTGCCGCTGCTGGCACGCGGCATGCCGGTGGGCCATGTGGCGGCGGTCAGCGGCTATGCCAGCGACAGCGCCTTCACCGCCATGTTCCGCGCCGCACTGGGGCGCTCGCCACGGCATTTTCAGAACAAGGCGGGGCTTGCCGCGTAGCCCGCGCTATACGCGCTCGAAGATCGCCGCAATGCCCTGACCACCACCAATGCACATCGTCACCAGCGCATAGCGCCCACCGATGCGGTGCAGCTCGGCAATCGCCTTGGTGGTGATGATGGCGCCGGTCGCGCCCACCGGGTGGCCGAGCGAGATGCCCGAGCCGTTCGGGTTGACCTTGGCCGGATCGAAACCCAACTCCTTGATGACCGCGCAGGCCTGCGCCGCAAAGGCCTCGTTCGACTCGATCACATCGAAGTCGCTGACCTTCAAACCCGTGCGCTCCAGCACCTTGCGCGTGGCCGGCACCGGGCCTATGCCCATGTAGGCGGGCTCGACGCCGGCGTGTGCGTAGCCGACCAGGCGTGCCAGCGGCTTCAACCCCAGTGCCTTCACGCGGCCGCCTTCGGCCAGCACCACGGCGGCAGCGCCGTCGTTGATGCCCGAGGCGTTGCCGGCGGTGACCAGGCCGTCTTTTTTGAAGGCCGGCTTCATCTTGGCGAGCGATTCGACCGTGGTGTCGGCACGCACATGCTCGTCGGTGTCGAACAGCACCACGCCCTTGCGCGTCTTCACCTCGACCGCAACGATCTGCTCCTTGAAGCGCCCCGCCGCAATGGCCGCGGCCGCGCGCTGCTGACTGGTGGCGGCCAGAGCGTCTTGCTGCTCGCGCGTGATGCCGTAGCGCGCGGCCACGTTCTCGGCCGTGATGCCCATGTGGATCTTCTCCCACGGGTCGTGCAGGATGCCGAGCATGTAGTCGAGCAGCACCGCGTCGCCCATGCGCGCGCCGTAGCGTGCCGCCGTATCGAAGTAAGGGCCGCGGCTCATCGATTCCGAGCCACCGCCGATGGCGATGTCGCAATCACCCAGCGCAATCGCCTGCGCCGCCGACACGATGGCCTGCAGGCCCGAGCCGCACAGGCGATTCACGTTGAAGGCCGGCGTCTCTATCGGGCAGCCGGCATCTATGGCGGCGACGCGGCTGAGGTAGGCGTCCTTCACGTCGGTGGGAATCACGTTGCCCATGACCACGTGGCCAATGGCGTCGGGCGCCACGCCGCTGCGCTCGATGGCCGCCTTGACCGCCGTGGTGGCGAGCTGCGTATTGGGCACATCCTTCAGCGCGCCGCCGAAGGTGCCGATGGCGGTACGGGCGGTGCCGACCACGAAGATGTCGCGTTGGGTCATGGTGTGGATCTCCTGGATCGAAAAGAAAATGAGGTTCAGCGGCCAGTGAAGGTGGCCGGTTTCCTGTCGAAAAAAGCATCGATGCCGATGCGGAAGTCGTCGGTGGCCGCGCAGGTGCGAAAGGCGGCCGACTCGGCATCCAGCTGGCTCGCCAGGTCGCGCCCGAACGCGCCGCGCATCAGGCGGCGCAGGTTACCCAGCGCCGCGGTCGGCCCCTTGGCCAGCCGCTGCGCCAGCGCCATCGCCTCGGCCTCGAGGTCGGCTGCCGGCACCACGCGGTTGATCAGCCCCATGCGTTCGGCGGCGGCGGTGTCGTAGCTGTCGCCAAGCATCGCGATCTCCAGCGCGCGGCGCATGCCGACCAGGCGCGGCAACGCCCACGACGCGCCCACATCGCAGCTGGTGCCGATGTTCACGTAGGCCAGGTTGAAGCGCGTGCCTTCGGCCGCGAGCACAAAATCGGCCTGCAGCATCAGGCTCAACCCCGCGCCGGCGGCCACCCCGTGCACCTGCGCGACCAGCGGTGCGTCCATCGCGTCGAGCACGGTCAGCGCCTCGTGCAGCGGGCCAATCAGGTCGGAGGCCAGTTCACGCACAGCAGAGAGAAAGGCGCGCGCCATGGGCGGGTCAATGGCGTTGAGGGCCGCCGGCCGGTTGAAGCAGATCACGGCCACCGCGCCGTGGCGCTCGAGCAGTAGGGGGAAATTTGTGGTCATCTGGACTTTCGAGTTTCAGCAAGCGTAGCGCGTGCCGTAATCCAGCGCGTCGCGCGCAGGCCGTCTTTGCCTATGTGTCGGACGGGTGCAAAGACAACATCGCTGAACGCCCGCGCGCCCTGACCGACTTCGCCATCAGCCGCAGCAGAGTCGAACACATGCTCGATCCGCCCCCTGCTCGATCTCCGAAGCAAGTGGGCAGTCATCGGCACCCGTGTCGAGGCCAACTGGCACTGGACCGAGCGCATCCTCGAGTCCGAGGCCAGAGCCTGCGATGGGTGCTGGACAAGGCCACGCGGCCAGACCAGTTGACAAGGCAGCGGTTATCGACCCCGGATGCAATGACTAGTGTCGCGTCAAGCGTGAGGTGAAGGATGGGTGCGAAGGCATCGGCGTGCAGCGCAAGGCGCAGGCCGCAGCCCAGGCTTTACGCCTGGGCAAGGGCTGCAACGCAGCATGCGCGGCGAGGGCAAGCGCACACCGGCAGATCATGCTTGACGCGACACTGGTGCCGGACCGATATTTCTCACATCGCTACCCCCTCACATCCGCTCATGTCCCTATACGCTAGGTCAGGTCCGCTCGATGCCAGCGAAGGTGCGCAAAACCTCGTCCGCATGCGTGGTGGGATCGTATGGTGGGTTGCCAATGCCGTGGGAGGTGGGTTCCGCGGTCACCATGCCCCAAAGCCGGTCACGTCTTCCTGCGGCGAAGTCAAGGAGGGCGTCGCGGACGAATGTGTCCCGGGTGGCTTGCTCGTCGGTGTGTCCGGGGCGTTGCTGGCCGACGATGCCGTACATCTCCGTGCCGTGCACGGCTGGCGCACCCTCGACAGGACCAACGGCGAGCAAGTAGGCCTTGCCGCCTGCGGCGGCGTGAGCGAGTGCTGCGCGGGCGGCGGGTAGGGTGAAGAAGTAGTCGGTGAAGAGGGCCCCACGGACCTCGACCGGCGTGCGTCCGTTGACGTCGTATGCGGCAACGATGCGCCGGGCACGGCTTCGGGGAATGCGTGACTTCGCTACAAGCTCGTCGACGAGGTTGCCGATGCTACCCGGGTCGAACTTTTTGGTCGCGTTGATGACCCACCAGTCTGCCTCATTCGTCGCTGTGCTGAGGAGGATGTCGACGTCGCGGTGACGTCCGGATTCGAGTACACGCAGCGGGGTGCCGGCGAGCACGGCCCCGGTCTGCGAGTGGTCGTTCACGATGCCGATCGTGGTGTTGTCGATGCCGTGCCGATCGCCGATGTCGCGCGGGCTGACCTTGATGAGTGTCTCGGCAAGAAGCTTCGCATCCAGCGAGAGCAGTTGTTGTGGATCGTCCGCGATGCCGAGTTCAGTCAGGAACGTGACCGCGAGTTCTTCGGCCCACCAGGCCGGAACGATCCGGGATGCACCGCCGGAAAACGCCGCGAGACGACGGTAGAGCCCATCGGCGGCCGGCGCGGCAAGGAGCCCGATCGTGGAATACGCGCCGGCACTGTGTCCGGTGACGGTGACGTTCCGAGGATCGCCACCGAAGCGGGCGATGTTCTCCTGCACCCATCTGAGCGCGGTGATGATGTCTTGCAGGCCGAGGTTGGTGGCGTCCGCGAACGCGCCCCCGTACTGGGAGAGCGAGAGCCACCCGAACGGACCGAGCCGGTAGTTCAGGGATACCCCGATGGCACGGCCCGTCGCGGCGAGACCCGAAGCATTCGAGGTGGTCTGGGTGTTCGCGCCAACTTCGAACCCGCCGCCGAAGATGTAGACGATCACGGGGAGCGGTTCGTCCCCCGCGTCTTCAGGTGCCCAGACATTGAGGTTCAGACAGTCCTCGCTGAATCCGCCGTCCGCCTCCAGCCAGCTGGTGTCACCGGCTTGCAACGGGGCGGGTCCTTTCTTGTCGCAGGGAAGGTCCGGGTTAAATGGCAGAAGGGCGGGTCGGCGGAAACGCCCCGCAGTGGCATAAGGAATGCCCAGCCAGGAGCGGACCGCATGGGTCGTGGTATCAGTCAATTTTTCACCTAAGGATGTCCTGCAAAACACGATTTGCAATGTGGCATCCCCTACGCGTGATCTCAATCGTGGATTCCAGGGGCGCATGCCCCTCTCAGAAGGGTCTGCCGCCTGCTTTCCGGTGCATCCAGGGCCTTTTTGACCCTCCCCCGCACCACGCAGGCGCACCGACCCCCTCAATCCTTCACCCCATCAGCCGGTAGCGCGCCATCCACAGGTTGGACAGGGCGAACAGCGTGTGCAGTTGCTGCGTGTTTTTCTTCAGCCCCCGGTACCCCGATGTGGGCCTTCATACCGAAGTGCCACTGATTTCCCTTCTTGCTCGAGTGCATCTCGGGGTCGCGTGCTTTGTCTTTGTTCTTGGTGGAGCTGGGGGCTGGGATCAGCGTGGCGTCGACGGCCGTGCCTTCCTTGAGCAACAGGCCCTTGCTCTCCAGCAGGGTGTTGACGGTGATCAGGATCTGTTCGGCCAGCTTGTGGCGCTCCAGCCGGTGGCGAAAGCGCAGGATGGTGCTTTCATCGGGCAGGCGCCCATGGGCGTCCAGGCCCGCGAACTCTCGGTACAGGGGGATATCGAAGAGGGCTTCTTCCATCGCCTGGTCCGACAGGCTGAACCATTGTTGGATGAAGTGCAGCCGCAGCATGGTCTCCAAGGCAAAGGGCGGGCGGCCTGTGCGTCCTTCGCTGTAGTACGGGGCGATGAGATCGACCAAGGAAGCCCACGGCACCACCTGGTCCATCTCCTGCAGGAACACCTGCTTGCGGGTCTTCTTCGTGCTCAGGTTCAGGTCCAGGCCGGCTTGCTTTATGGGCGCCGAGCATGCCTGAACAAACGGGCGCATCCAGATGCGCGGGGGAGTTTTGCAGGATGTCCTTTACGGCGACGGCGGCGCCGCACGACTTCCTGAATCTGACCGGCGGAGCGATCGGCAGCATGATGGCCGTTTCGATCGGCGCCGCGGTCGCCTGCCCGGACCGAAAGGTCATCACACTCCAGGGCGACGGCAGCGCAATGTATATCCTTCCGGCCCTGTGGACGCAGGCACGGGAGAAGCTCAACGTGGTGACCGTCATCTATGGCAACCGTGCCTACAGCATCCTGAATAACGAGCTGGATCGGGTCGGTGCGACCCACCGCGGCAGCAACGCCGCGTCGTTGATCAGTCTCGAAAATCCCTCGATCGACTGGGTGCTCCTCGCCGCCGGGCTCGGCGTGAAGGCGGTCAGGGCGGAGTCGCGGCAAGAGTTCGAGGACGCGTTTGCCGCCGCAATGCGCGAGCCCGGACCACTGCTTATCGAGGCCATCCTGTAGCGGAGCAATCGGGATCGCGCAGGTTGCATGCCCCCGGAGCCCTTCGATCGCACGCCTGATGCCGCCAGTGGAGTACTTCCTCTGCGTGCGGTGTCCCTCAGTTGAACGAAGCCGAGCGACGGCTACGAGATCTTCCGTGTACAACCGCTTTGCAAAGCACGACGCAAACAAGTGCGTCGTCCTTGAAACAAGCGGCGCACCCCTCTATACAGTCGCCAGAAGCGCTTCCTTTTCCTTCAAGTGCTCGCGAAGCCGGCTGGCATAGTCTTGCGTGACGGCGGCCTGGATGCTCGGACGCCGCGCCAAGGCGAGACGCCAGTTTGCCACCCGCTTCAGCCCATCAAACACATGATGGGTGGGCTCGAAGTCGAGGATGTCGAAGTAGCGAAAGATCGGGGCCATGACGGCATCCACCATGCTGAAGCTTTTTCCAGCGAAGTAAGGGCCGTCCAACATCTCGCCCTCAAACCGTTCCAACTTCTTCCTGAAGGCAGCAGCTTTGGCACGGGCTGTCTCGTGGTCGGTGGCGTTCAGAAAGCCCCATGCATCCGACAACGCAGCAGAAGCGAATTCGATCCATGCACGATGTTGTGCACGAAGCAGCGCATCCTGCGGATGCAATGCCGGACTGGGTTGCAGATCCTCGAAGTATTCGCAGATAGCGACGCTTTCGAACAAAACGGACTCGCGTCCGTCGGCGTGCAAAACCTTGAGCAAAGGAACCTTGCCCATTGGAGAAATGGCGAGAAACCAGTCTGGCTTGTCGTGAAGATCAACATTGACCCGCTCGAAGGCGATCCCTTTTTCGTGCAACACGATGGCGACGCGCTGGACGAAGGGGCAGAGAGGATGACTGATAAGTGTCAACTGTGTTTGTGACATTGGAAGAAGCCCAGTAAAAACAAGGCCCCCACGGATGGGGGCGGTCGCGCGGCAGATTCGTTTGGTCTTACGACTTCAAAAACTCTTGGGTCGAAACCGCATTGCCGTAGAAGGGCAAGATGTCCGTCAGGAACGAGGCCTGCCGCTCCTGCGTGAAGGCCGCAGACGCGTCGTAGATGACGTTGGTGTGGTAGCCAAGGTCGTGCGCATTGCGCAGCGTCGATTCCACGCATTGGCGCAAGGCAAAGCCCATCAGGTAGATAGCTTCGATCCTGTTGTTGCGCAAGTAGCTGTCCAGCGTGGTGGCGGCAAAGGCACTGCTGCCGCCGGTGCGCTCGGTGATCACATGCTCACCGGCAACGGGCTCGAAGCCTGCGAAGAATTCCGTCTACTCGTCGAGGAAGGATGTCGAAAGCGTGCGCATGAGAAAGTTCCTTTTGAGTGTGGATTGCAATCAGCCGTTGAGCGTGCGCCCGCCGTCGACGATGATTTCGGAGCCGACCGTCCAGCGGGACTCGTCGGACGCCAGATAGAGGACCGCCTTGGCGACTTCCTCCGGCGTGCCGAAGCGGCCCAACGGAATGGTGGCGGCGATGTCCTTGTTGAGCTGCTCACGATAGGCGTCGGGAATGCCGAGCTTGTCGTACAGCGGGGTTTCGACCGGGCCAGGGCTGACGGCGTTGACACGAATGCCGCGCCCGAGCAGTTCGCCCGACAGCGTCTTCGACATGTTCAGAAACGCAGCCTTGGTTGCGGCATACACCGACGAATTCTGCGAGCCGACGTGCGCGCTGACCGAGGTGTTGAGCACCACCGATGCGGGGTTCGCGAAGACCGGCAGCAAAGCCTGGATCAGAAAGTACGGCCCCTTGACGTTGATGCCGAACGAGCGATCGAACGCTTCTTCCGTCCACGCTTCGATCGGGATCCAGACGGACACCCCCGCGTTGAGGAAAGCGATGTCGAGCTGGCCGTAGCGCGCCTGGACGGCTTGCGCCAAATCCTTCTGCGCGGCCACGCTGGCTGAATCGGCGCGCAGCACCAGCACTTCGCTGCCCAATTCCGCCTGCGCCTTGGCGAGGGAATCGGGATTGACGCCGGTGACGATCACGCGCGCGCCTTCGGCGAGGAATTGCTTGGCCGTTTCGAGGCCGATGCCGCTGGTGCCGCCGGTGATGAGAGTACGTTTGCCTTGCAAGCGGGACATGAAATTCTCCTTGGGTGTTCGTGGCCAACCACCATGGCTGACCTGCCGTGGGATGAACTATGAACCCATGCTCACAATTAAATAAGTTCCTGTTTTTGCATAGAATTCATTCCGTTTATGCATGAATTGGAGTGTCGCTTTGGACCGATTTCTGTTGATGAATTGCTTCGCTCGCGCCGTGGAGACGGGCAGCTTTTCCGCCGCGGGTCGCGACCTGGGCTTGGGACAACCGAACGTCAGCCGGTACGTGGCGGCACTGGAAGACCATTTGCACACCCGGCTGCTGCATCGATCAACGCGCAAGCTCGCCCTCACGCCGGAGGGAGAGCGCTACTACGCGGAAGTCCGGCGCATCCTTGACGCCGTGCACGAGTCAGAGTCGTCGTTCAAGGAGAACGTGGATCCGTCCGGATTGCTGCGCGTTGCCTGTCCGACCGCGCTGAGCTATGCATTCGTGTTGCCGCATGTGCCCACCTTCCTGGAGCGCTACCCGGGATTGACGCTGGATCTCCAGACCAATGACCGATATGTCAATCTGGTCGATGAAGGGGCTGAACTCGCGATCCGGATCGGACACCTGGCAGACAGCGCACTGCGCGCGCGCCGCATTGGCTTGTTCGATCGCGTGTGCGTTGCCAGCAAGAAATATCTGGCTCAACGCGGAGTGCCCAGCACGCCCGATGACCTGCGCGGGCACGATTGCGTGATCTACACCCTGCTGTCGTCCGGTGCTACCTGGCGTTTCCGGGATACCGAAGTTCCGGTCACCGGCAGGCTTCGGGTCAGCTCCCCCGAGGCCGCGCGCGAATCTGTCAACGCGGGGCTGGGCGTCGGATACGGGCCGGAATGGCTGTTCGAGGAAGGGCTGAAGAACGGCAATTTGCAATTGCTGTTGACGGAACATGCCAACCCGCCTGTGCCCATACAGATCGTTTATGTGGCAAACAGACTTCTTCCGAAGCGGGCCATCGTGTTCATGGATTTCATCGCCGAAGCATTTTCAAAGGTTCCCGCACTCAACGTCCGCGAATGAGTTGCCTCATATTTCGACTCTTCACAGACACAGTGCTCGCTATCACTGCATCAAGAGCATCTTCGACGACCATAGCGGAAGTCTGTCTTGATGCTTTGTGGATCAGCATTGCAAACCGTGTTTGCAGGACATCCTTGGTACAGCCTACGTTTGAGACATGAACAATGCTGAAACACAGGCCACACACCGACATGTAGCTATCTAATCAATAGCGCTTATTTCACGCCAGCACGGCCTCCACCGCCAGTGCCACCGCCGCCAGGCGCGCGTCATCGCCGCGCACCGAGGACAGCATCAGCCCCACCGGCAGCTCGCCCGCGCGCTGGCACGGCAGGCTGAAGGCGCAGCCGTCCAGGAAGTTGATGGCAAAGGTATTGCGCAGCAGCAAGCCGTTGGTGCGGAAGAAGGCCTCGTCCGATGCCACCAGCGCAGCGATCTCTGGCGCCACGATGGGCACCGTGGGGCAGACCAGCGCGTCGAAGCCTTCCAGGCGCTGCTCCACACGCGCGATCCAGTCCTGCCGCGCGTCCTGCATGGCGATGTAGTCGGCCGCACTGGCGCTGGCGCCGGTGTCTATGCGCAGCGCCACGCGCGGGTCGAACTGGGCGCGCTTCTCTGCCAGGCGCGTGCGGTGCACGGCATGCGCCTCGACCGCAGAGAAGCCGCCCGGCGCGTTGATGCGCGAGATCTCCGCCAGCTCGGCCAGCGGCAGCTCGACCACGCGCGCGCCCGCCGCCGACAGGCGCTGCAGCGCCTGCTCAAAGGCCTGGGCCACGGCCGGATCGATGGCGTCGAACATCAGTGTTTGCGGCACGGCCAGGCGCAAACCATCCAGCGGGCGGCGGCGCACGGCCAGCGGTGTGTCGGCAATGGCGGCGTCGGCCAGCAGGCAGTCTTCCACGCTGCGCGCCATGGCGCAGACCGTGTCCAGCGTGCGCGACAGCTCAAACGCCCCGGTACGCGGCACGCGTGACTGCGTACTCTTGAAGCCGACCAGCCCGCACAGCGCCGCCGGCACGCGGATCGAGCCGCCCGTGTCCGAGCCCAGGCCGGCCACCGCCAGCCCCAAGGCCACCGACACCGCCGCGCCAGAAGACGAGCCGCCCGGCACGCGCGCCAGCTGCGCATCCGCCGGGTTGCGCGGCGTGCCGTAGTGCGGGTTGATGCCCACGCCCGAGAACGCGAACTCGGTCATGTTGGTACGACCGACAAGCGCCGCGCCCTGCGTGCGCAGGCGCGCCACTGCCGCCGCATCAGCCGTCGCAGCGGGCTCGCCACGGCAAGCGATGGAACCCGCCAGCGTGGTGGCGCCGGCCACGTCATACAAATCCTTCACCGACACCGGCAGGCCGGCCAGTGGCGGCAAGGCCACGCCCGCGGCCTGGGCCGCATCGGCATGGCGCGCCGCGGCCAGGGCGGCGTCGGCATAGAGGGCCGTGAAAACGTGCTGCGCGGCCGGCGCGGCAGCGCCTTCCAGGGCTTGCTGCACCAGGGCTTCGTGCGTGAGTTCGCCGCGTGCAATGCGCGCGCGCAGGGAGGCAATCGTCGGGGTCATGTCGGGGTTCCGGTGAGGGCGTGTTGGGGCTTCATTTCAAGTTGCGTCACTCAACAAAAAACCGTTCGGGCTGAGCCTGTCGAAGCCTGGGAGCCATTCGACAAAGCTCAGGACAGGCTTTCGACAAGCTCAAGGCGAACGGTTCTATCTGTGAACGCGAGACCGTATCAAGCGACCACGGGCAAGGCCGTGACCGCATAGCGGTGCACGATACACCGGCCACTGCGCGGATCGCGCAGCGTCAACTCCATTTCCAGCGCCGGGCGAATGCCACGGCCTTGCGCATCGGGCAGCGCGCCCAGCGTGCCGCAAGACAGAAAAGTGCCCTCGGCCGCTTGCGCGCCGCCGGCACCAAAGATGCCATCGCGCAGCGACTCCAGCGGCCGCATCGCGGCCAGCGTGCCGCGCTGGTAGTCCACCCACTGGCCGTCTTCCAGGATGTGCGAGCTGAGCTGCAACTCGTCCTGGTAGGCGGCGACATCGGCCCAACGCCAGGCCTCGGTCGCCACCGGCTTGGCGCACATCTGCTTGGAGACGGCGACCGAATAGGTCTCCACCCGGCGGTCGGTGTGGTCCGATCCCACCGTCAGCCACCATTCGCCCTCGGCAAAGAACAGCACCGGCTCGGCCTCGCCCGAGCTGTCGGGGCCCAGCGCCTCGACCTGCGCGGCCTGGGTCAGCAGCGCGGCGCCGGCGCGGTAGTACAGCGGCACGGCCGAGGGCCGGGGCACGCCGAGCGCCTCCAGCTCGGAGATATGGTGGTTGATGGCGGCGGCGTCACGGCCGGTCCAGCCGGCGATGACGAAGCGTGTGGGGGCGACGGCGATGGTGCGTGGGGCACCGGTGGCGGCTTGCCAGAGGAATTGCAGTTGAAGGGGCATGGCACGCAGTGTTGTCCTGCGCGCCCCGACGGATCAAACGGGAAATTTCGTGTGTTGGTGATAGGAAATTCTGATGCACTGAGATGGAGCGTCCTTGTGCGTCATGTCAGGGCTTTGGGCTCTGAGTGCGAGGCCTTTGAGATTTCCAAGACTGCTTTGCCTTGCTGGCGGCGGGAGCCGGGAGTTCGCCCCGGCGGGCGAGTAACTTTCTCTTGTGTCGCCAAGAGAAAGTCACCAAAGAGAAGGCGACCCCGCTGTGTCGGTCCGGCTTTGCCGGACTGCTCTGCGGTGCTCGGAGTCAGCAGGCGGCTGCGGAACTCGCTTCGCTCAAACAGTCCTCGCCGTCCCTTCGCTTCGCTGCGGGCAACCTGCCGACTCTTCCGCTCCTCGACGCCACAGAGGGGACCCCGGGACTGCCAGCCGGGCCGTCGCTGCGCTCGGCCCCGGCACTACTCCCTCCCCCGCTGGGGGAGGGTTGGGGTGGGGGCCGGCTGTTTGCTGCCCACCGCCGTTGGCAGGGCCGAGCAGCGCAGCGACGGGCGGACAAGGGATCGCCCTTGTCTGAGCGAAGCGAGTTGGGGCGAGTCCCGGCTCCCACCGTCAGCAAGACACAAGACCTACCAAACTGAGCACAAGCCCGGCCCTCACCGCTGAGAAGGCAGCTCGCGCGGCTCCACGTCGGTCACATCCGCCGCCTTGCGCGCGGGCTCGGCCGCGCGCCTGGGCGACCACTTGCCGGCCGCGCTATAGGCCTGCCTGGCCTGCTGAAAGCGCGCGCCCGGGTTCAGGCCCATGTGCCAGGGCGCCACCGGCCGGCCGGTGAGACGCGCCCAGGTGCGGCGCAGCCCCCACAGGCACAGCAGCACGGCCACTACAAACAGCACGCACACCGCCAGCACCACGGCGGCGGCCACCAGGGCCAGGCGCAGCACGACGCGGACGATGCCCGCAATGAAGTTGTCCAAACCAGTCACTCGAATTCTTTCCTGTTGGGGCCAGGCCGCCGCGCTCAATGTGCGGGTTCAGCCATGCCGAAATGGAACACGCCGGGCTCGCGCACCGGGTCGACATCCACCGGGATCACATCCTTGGGAGCGAAGCGGCCTTCCAGCAGCAGCTTCGACAGGGGATTTTCGATCCTTTGCTGGATGGCGCGCTTCAAAGGCCGCGCGCCGAACACGGGATCAAAGCCGACCTTGGCGATTTCGGCCAGCGCCGCGGGCGATACCTGCAGCGTGAGGTCGAGCTTGGCCAGGCGCTGCTGCAGCGTCTTGAGCTGGATCGCGGCGATGGATTCGATGTTCTTGGCATCCAGCGCGTGGAACACCACGGTCTCGTCGATGCGGTTCAAGAACTCGGGCCGGAAGTGGTTCTTCAGCTCGTCCCAGACCACGTCCTTGATGTCCTCATACGACTGCCCGACCATGGCCTGGATGTGATGCGAGCCGATGTTGCTGGTCATCACGATCACCGTGTTCTTGAAGTTCACGGTGCGGCCCTGGCCGTCGGTCAGGCGGCCGTCGTCCAGCACCTGCAGCAGCACGTTGAAGACGTCCGGGTGGGCCTTCTCGACCTCGTCCAGCAGCAGCACGCTGTAGGGCTTGCGGCGCACGGCCTCGGTCAGGTAGCCGCCCTCCTCAAAGCCCACGTAGCCGGGCGGCGCGCCGATCAGGCGGGCCACCGAATGCTTCTCCATGAACTCGCTCATGTCGATGCGGATCAGGTGGTCTTCGCTGTCGAACAAAAAGCCCGCCAGCGCCTTGCACAACTCGGTCTTGCCCACGCCCGTGGGGCCAAGGAACAGGAACGAACCTGTGGGCCGATTCGGGTCACTCAGGCCCGAGCGCGAGCGGCGGATGGCATTGGCCACGGCGGCAATCGCCTCGTCCTGGCCGACCACGCGCTCATGCAGCTTGTCTTCCATCACCAGCAGCTTGTCGCGCTCGCCCTGCATCAGCTTGGCCACGGGGATGCCGGTGGCGCGCGCCACGACTTCGGCGATTTCTTCCGCGCCGACCTGGGTGCGCAGCAGCGTGGGGGCGCTGGATTTTCCCTTGCTGGTCTCTGCCGCCTGTGCTTCCTTCAGGCGCTTTTCCAGCGCCGGCAGTTGGCCGTACTGCAGCTCGGCGACCTTGTTGAAGTCGCCCTTGCGGGTGTGTTCATCGATCTGGAACTTGAGCTTGTCGATCTCCTCGCGCACCTGCGCGCTGCCCTGGGCCTGGGCCTTCTCGGCCTGCCAGATCTCGTCGTAGTCGGCAATTTCCTTTTGCAGCTTGGCGATCTCTTCCTCGATCAGGCCAAAGCGCTTCTGCGAGGCTTCGTCCTTTTCGCGGCGCACGGCCTCGAGTTCGATCTGCAACTGGATCAGGCGGCGGTCGAGGCGGTCCATCACCTCGGGCTTGGAGTCCATCTCGATCTTGATCTTGGCCGCGGCCTCGTCGATCAGGTCGATGGCCTTGTCGGGCAGGAAGCGGTCGGTGATGTAGCGGTCGCTCAGCTCAGCCGCGGCCACGATGGCCGGATCGGTGATGTCGACGCCGTGGTGCACCTCGTACTTCTCCTTGAGGCCGCGCAGAATCGCGACCGTGGCCTCGACGCTGGGCTCGCCCACCAGGATCTTCTGGAAGCGGCGCTCAAGTGCGGCGTCCTTCTCGATGTACTTGCGGTATTCGTCGAGCGTGGTGGCGCCCACGCAGTGCAGCTCGCCACGGGCCAGCGCGGGCTTCAACATATTGCCCGCGTCCATCGCGCCTTCGGCCTTGCCGGCGCCGACCATGGTGTGCAGCTCGTCGATAAAGACGATGGTCTGGCCCTCGTCCTTGGCCAGCTCTTTCAGCACGCCCTTCAGGCGCTCTTCGAACTCGCCACGAAACTTGGCGCCAGCCAGCAGCGAGGCCATGTCCAGCGACAGCACGCGCTTGCCCTTGAGCGAATCCGGCACCTCGCCGGCAACGATGCGCTGGGCCAGGCCTTCGACGATGGCCGTCTTGCCCACGCCGGGCTCGCCGATCAGCACCGGGTTGTTCTTGGTGCGGCGCTGCAGCACCTGGATGGCGCGGCGGATCTCGTCGTCGCGGCCAATCACCGGGTCCAGCTTGCCCAGGCGGGCGCGCTCGGTCAGGTCCAGCGTGTATTTTTTCAGGGCTTCGCGCTGGCCTTCGGCGTCGGCGTTGTCCACGCCCTGGCCGCCGCGCACGGCGTCTATGGCCGATTCGAGCGACTTGCGGGTCAGGCCGTTGGCGCGCGCCATCTCGCCGGCGTCGCCCTTGGCGTCGGCCACGGCCAGCAGGAACAACTCACCCGCGATGAACTGGTCACCGCGCTTGAGCGCCTCTTTCTCGGTGGCCTGCAGCAGGCTGTTCAGGTCACGGCCGACGCTGACGTCCTGGCCCTGCACTGCGGGCAGCTTGCGGATCGCTGCCTCGGCCGCCGCCTGCAGCCCGGCCACGTTGGCGCCGGCGCGCTGCAGCAGCGCGCGCGGGCCCTCGTCCTGCCGCAGCATGGCCGCCAGCAGGTGGGCCGGCTCGATGTAGGCGTTGTCGTTGGCCAGCGCCAGGCTCTGGGCGTCGGCCAGCGCTTCCTGGAACTTGGTGGTGAGTTTGTCTTGTCGCATGGGATGGAATCTCCGTCTGCCGTTGCAAATGGGGCTGCACCAGGGCGATTCAAGCACCGGTCCGTTTACGGACCGTAACTGACCTTACCAACGATAAGTAGCCGTCGCTGTCACCCTGCGTTGGTCGCCAAACCAGCAACGGGTCGCATCGCAGTTGGCCATATAGGTCTTGTTGGTGAGGTTGCGCAGGTTCAGCGCCAGCTCCCAGCGGCTGATGTCATAGCCCAGCAGGGCATCGACCAGCGTATAGGCCGGCACCTTGGCCGGCGCCGCCTCTTCGTCGCCCCGGTTGGAGCCTACATAGCGCACGCCCATGCCCAGTTTCAATCCATTGCTGAAACGGTAGTCGGTCCAGAGGGACAGCTGGTTCCTGGAGACAGCTTTCAGTTGCTTGCCCACCTCGCTGGCATTGGCGCTGGCGGTGACATCGGCCTTGGGCGTCCAGGTGTAGGCCACCGACATGTTGAGCCTGCGCACCGGGGACACCAGGGCCTCCAGCTCCAGGCCGCGCACCGTCACCTCGCCTGTTTGCTTGGCCACACCATTGCCGTCATAGCTGATGTAGTTGCGGCGGCGCAGGTCGAAGATGGCGGCACTGTAGCTGTCCTTGCGCCCGGCGGGCTGATAGCGCACGCCCGTCTCGTACTGGCGGCCGGTCTCGGCCTTGAACGGGCTGCCCGATACCGGGTCAATGGTCGCGGTGGGCGTGAAGGATTCCGAATAGCTCACATACGGAGCCCAGCCACCCGGCGCCAGATAGACGATGCCGGCGCGCCCGCTGAACTTGTTGTCATTGATGCGTGTGATCTCGCCTGCGGAGCGGTCGTTCAGCGAGCTGCGGGCCATGTCATAGCGGCCACCCAGCGTGGCCACCCAGCGCTCGTTCCACTTGATCTGGTCCTGGAAGTAGAGCCCCGTCTGCTTCAGGCCGGTATAGGTGTTGATGAAGGGCTCATCGGGATAGGTGAAAGGCCCCGTGTAAGACGGCGCATAGGCATCCACCACGCCACCATCGCCGCCGTAGAAAGACAGCTGATCGACGGTGGTGCGCTGGTAGTCCAGCCCCACCAGCACGGTGTGCTGCCAGTCGCCCAGCGTGACGCGGGCCTGCGCCTGGTTGTCCATGGTGAAGGACTTGAGCTTGTCGCGCGAGGCAAACACCACGCGCTCCAGTTGCCGGAAGTTGGCGGGATCGTTGGCGTTGTCCGGGTTGACCGTGACAAAGCTCGGGGCATGCCAAACCTGCCGGATATTGCCGTCGAGCTGGCCAAAGCGCACGTTCTGGCGCAGCGTCCATACGTCATTCGGGCGGTGCTCCAGCTGGTAGCCAATGCCCCACTGCTTCTGGCGCTGCCGGTTGAAGTTGGCGTCGTCAATGAAGTTGCCTACCGGCAGGTACTGCCCGCTGGGCGTGGGCACCAGCGTGCCCTGCGCCGGCCAGACCCGGCGGGTGATGCCCGCGTTGATGTTGGTGTAGTAGCCCAGGGCCGTGAGCGTGGTGGCACCCGAGGGCTTCCAGGTGAGCGAGGGCGCGAGATACAGGCGGTCGTCCGGCATGCCGGCAAACTGCAGTTGCGCATCCCGCGCCAGGCCGACAAAGCGGTACAGCAACTGGCCCTCTTCATCGATGGGGCCCGAGAAATCCACCGCCACCTGGCGGGTGTTGTGGTTGCCGAGCTGCGTCTGGATCTCATGCAGGGGCTCTTCCGTGGGCTTCTTGCTGACCACGTTGACCAGGCCGCCGGGCGGATTCTGGCCATACAGCACAGAGGCCGGGCCGCGCAGTATCTCGATGCGCTCGGTGCCATAGTTTTCGGTGCGCCACACGCCATACCAGCCGTTGTTGCGCAGCGGCATGCCGTCCAGGTAGTAGCCCGGCGAAAAGCTGTCCATGCCGCGGATATTGATCCAGCTGTCAAAGCGCGAATCAGCGCCCGTGGGCGCAACCACGCCGGGCGTATAGGCCAGCGCCTCCCGCACATTGGTGGCGCCCATGGCGCTGATGCGGTCCTGGGTCAGCACCGAGATCGACTGCGGCGTCTCGATGATCGGCGTGTCGGTCTTGGTGGCCGTGGCGCTGCGCTTGGCGATGTAGCCGCGCACCGGGCCGGTGGCGGTCTCGCGTTCTTCATTGGCCGTTACCCGCACCTCTGACAGCGTCGCCGCACCGGCCGCGGGCGCTGCCCGAACCAGCACCGTGCTGCCCTCCAGCGTCGCCACCAGGCCGCTGCCGGCCAGCAGGCGGTCCAGCGCCTGGCGCGGCGTCAGTTGGCCCGCGACGGCCGGGGCGAGCTTGCCCGCCACCAGCGCGGGCGGAAAGCTCAGCTCCAGGCGCGCCTGCCGGGCCAGTTCGTTCAGCGCCGCCCCCAAGGGCTGGGCGGCGATTGCCAGCGCTACCGGTGCGGCCGCAGCCTGGGCGTGCGCTGCGCCGATGCCGCCGGCCAACAGTGCCGCCAGGGCCAGGGGTGCGAGCTTGAAATGCGGGTTCCGCATGGGTGCCATCTCCAATGAAAAGCAGGTGAATAGAAATCAGTCCTACTTATCTAGACGCACCAGCTTTTGCGATCCTCATGTCCATCCGCCAACTTTTTTGAGCCGGGGTCAGCGGATGCCGACCACTTCCGTGACATTGCCACGCTGCGCCAAGCGCACCGGCAGTTGCTGCGGCAGCGCCTGCACAAAGCTGCGGAAGTTCTTCAAGCTGTAGCTGCCGCCCACGCGCAGCGCCGCCACGGCCGGGTCGCGCACCAGCACGCCGGTGCTGCCGTAGCGTTCGAACTCGGCCAGGGCCTGGGCCAGCGGGATGTTGTCGAAGCTGACCCGCCCATCGCGCCAGGGCGCGGCGCTGCCGGGCGGTACGCTGGCCACGGGGCGCAGTTGGCCGCTGCTGTCAGCCGCAACAGCCTGGCCGGCCGTCAGCTCGACGCTGCCCTCGCCCTGCACGCGTGCCACCCGCACGCGGCCCTGCTCCACCACCACCTGCGTCTCGCCCTCGCCCATGCCGCTGCGCGTGTGGCGCACCGAGAAGCGGGTGCCGACCACGGTGATGCGCAACGCGCCGGCCAGCACGTGGAAGGGCCGCGACGGGTCGGCCTGCACCGTGAAGAAGGCCTGCCCCTCGGGCAGGCGCACCTCGCGCCGGTCGCGAAACAGGCGCACCTCGGCCTGGGTGCTGGTGTCGAGCAGCAGGTGGCTGCCGTCAGGCAGCTCGGCCTGCAATTGCTGGCCGCGCGCGGTGGCGTAGTTTTTCTCGAAGGTCGGCTGGCGGCGCCAGTAGTCCCAGCCCCACCAGCCGCTGCCCGCGACGGTGAAGGCCACAGATGCCGCAGCGGCCTGGGGCAGAAAGCGGCTGATGTCGAGCATCCACGCCCGGCGGCCAGGGGACACCGGGCGTGGTGTGCACGGCTGCGTGGGCGGCGCGGCCAGCGCCTTGAGCGAGCGCCGCTCGGCGGCCGGCATGTCGCGCAGGCGGCCAAAGGTGCCGTCCAGGTCCTCGTAGGCGGCCTGGTGCGACGGGCTCTGGGCCAGCCAGGCGCGCAGCTCGTCTTCAGCGGCGGCGTCAAGGCCGTTGCGCTGGCGCGCGACCCAGGTGGCGGCCTCGATGTCGAGCGGGTCTTGCCCTTGCGCGAACTCGGCGTACTCGCGCTCGTCCAGGTCGTCCTGGACCTGACGCGGATCGGAGGAAGCTGGCTGGTTCATGGGTACGACAAAGGGGCCTTATGGATATAGACGCACGAGCCCCATCGAATCCTCACCTCTTGCAAGACATTCATTGGCGGCCCATCAACTGGCGCTCGCACAGCTTGCAGGCCAGCATGCCGCGCACGATGTGCTTCTCGACCATGCTGCAGGAGATGCCCATGCGCGCGGCGATCTGCGCGTGCGGCAGGTCCTCAAACACATGCAGCAGAAATGCTTCGCGGCAGCGAGGCGGCAGCGCCTCGATGGCGGCGACATAGGCGCGCACCACCTGCATCGAGGCCAGCGCCTCTTCGGGCTGCAAGTGCCGTGGCGCGGCGGGTTGGTCGGACTCGGCCAGTTCGTCGATGTCGTCGTGCTGGCGCACCTGGGCGCGGCGGTGCCGGTCCACCAGCAGGTGGCGGGCGATCTGCCGCAGCACGGCCTGCGGCTGCAACATGGAGACGCCGCCGCGCTGCGCCGCCAGAAAGCGCGCATAGGCCTCCTGGACCACATCGCGCGCGGCGTCGGTGTCCTTGACCGCATGGCTGCAAAAACGCAGCAGGTCCTGGTAATAGCGTGCGACCACAGTTGTTCCAGCCAATGGATGAGCAATGCCCGTCGTGTGGTGGCTGAGATGTGGCGGCGGCTGGATCTGTAGCGCGGGGGGAGACGGGGCGGCGGATTATAGAAGCCGGGCCCCAACGCCCTCGGTGCCCGGGTCTTCCGCTGATAGGCTTGTAGCGGTATGTTTCAGGGTCTGAGAACGTGTTTACGATCTCTATGGGGTCCCCATACAGATCGTAAACACGTTCTTACAGGTACACGGCATCCGGCTTGCATGTGCCCCCGGCCTCTTCCATTTTTGGAGTCTTTTCCTATGTTCTCTGCACAACGACGCACCCTGTCGCTGGCGCTTGGCGCCCTGCTGGCCACCGGCCTCTTCTCGGGCGCGGCCCAGGCGCAAACGCCGATCCGCCTGCTGGTCGGCTTCCCGCCCGGTGGCGGCACCGACGCCATCGCCCGCACCCTGGCCGAGAAGCTGCAGCCGCTGCTGGGCGCAACCGTGATCGTAGAGAACCGCGCCGGCGCCGGCGGCCAGATCGCCGCCCAGGCGCTGAAGGCGGCCCCGGCCGATGGCCACACCTTCTTCGTCACGCATGACCACACCATCTCGGTGCTGCCGCAGGTGGTGAAGAACCCGGGCTTCGACCCGGCGCGCGACTTCGTGCCGGTGGTGGGCTTTGCCACCTTCGCCAATGCGCTGGCGGTGTCGGGCAGCACGCCGGCGCAAAACTTCAACGACTACGTGGCCTGGGTCAAGGCCCAGGGCGGCAAGAGCAGCGTGGGCATTCCGGCGCCGGCCAGCACGCCTGAATTCACGGTGAAGCTGGTGGCCGAGAAGTACAAGCTCGACCTGCAATCCGTGCCCTACCGTGGCAGCGCGCCCATGCTGGCCGACATGCTGGGCAGCCAGATCGCCGCAGGCATTGGCTCGGTGCCCGACTTCATCGAGAACCAGAAGGCCGGCAAGGTGCGCATCCTGGCCGTGGTGGGCGACAAGCGCCAGCCGCTGCTGCCGGATGTGCCCACCTTTGCCGAGCTGGGCCTGAGCGGGCTCGATGACATGCCCTACTACGGCGTGTTCGCCCCGGCCGGCACGCCGCAGGCGGTGCTGGACCGTTTCTCTGACGCCGTCGCCAAGGTGCTGGCGCAGCCCGACGTGCGCGAGCGCTTCACCAACCTGGGCCTGTCGGTGCAGTACCTGCCGCAGCCGCGCTTCACCGCACTGGAGAAGGCCTACACCCAGGCCTGGACGCGCATCATCAAGACCTCTGGCTTCCAGCCCCAGTGAAAGGCGGCTCCATGCGCCTGAGCGCCCTTGCTGCGGCGCTGGCTGCGGCCTGCCTGGCCAGCGCCTGCGCACCGCTGCCCACCACCTCGGCGCAAGAGGTGGGCGACATCTGGCCCGGCTACGTCAAGGGCTACCTGCCGCCCGGCGCCTTGCCCGACAGCCTGGCGCTGCTGCCCGCGCCGCCAGCGCCGGGCTCGGCCGCCTGGGCCGCAGACGTGGCCAGCTTCCATACCCTGGCGGCTTTGCGCAACACGCCGCGCGGCGCGCTGGCGGTGCGGGATGCGGATCTGCACTTTCCGGCGGCGGCGCAAACCTTCTCCTGCGCGCTGGGCGTGCCGGTGTCTGACACCGCCACGCCGCACCTGAACATGCTGCTGCGCCGCACCCTGGGCGACGCAGCCCTCAGCACCGACCGCGCCAAAGAGCACTACAAGCGCCCGCGCCCCTTTGCCGTGCTGAACACGCCCAGTTGCACGCCAAAGGAAGAGGCCGAGCTGGCCAAGAACGGCTCCTACCCTTCGGGCCATTCCTCCATTGGCTGGACCTGGGCATTGGTGCTGGCCGAGGTGGCACCAGAACGCGCCGATGCGCTGCTGCAGCGCGGCCGCGCCTTCTCGCAAAGCCGTGGCATCTGCGGCGTGCACTGGCAGAGCGACATCGAAGCCGGCCGCCTGATCGGCGCGGCGACGGTGGCAAGGCTGCAGTCGAACCCGGTGTTTGCCACGCAGTTGGGTGCGGCGCGGCAAGAGGTGGCTACCGCACGTGCCCAGGGCGCCAAGCCGGCGGGCGACTGCGCGGCGGAGGCGGCGGCCATCGGGTCATCGGCCAGGCTGGCGCCTTGAGCGGGAATAGGTAGCTATCTAATAGATAGCTACCTCCCCTAGTCCAGCCTACGTTTCAGCCACTTTTCGTTCTAAAAACCGTTCAAGCTTCAAGCGGCTTCTTGGCAGTCTCGCGGGCCACCAGCAGCGAGGCCAGCGTCAGCCCCAGCGCCACCACGACATAGCAAGACACCACCACCGTATTGCCATAGGACTTGTACAGCGTGGCGATGATGAGCGGTGCAAAGCCACCGCCGACGATGCCGGCCAGCGTGTAGGCCAGCGACGATCCGGCGTAGCGCACGCGGCTGGGGAACTGCTCGGTCACGAAGGCGGCTTGCGGGCCGTACATCATGGCGTGGATCAGCAGGCCGCCGACCACCGCCGCGCAGATGGCCAGCGGCTGCGCCTTGTCCATCAGCACAAAGAAGACAAAGGCCCAGACCATGCCCAGCAGCGCGCCGGCAATGTAGACCGGCCGGCGTCCCAGGCGATCAGACAAGGCGCCAAAGTACGGCACCGCCAGCGCATTGCAGGCCGCGCCAATCATGGTCGCCGTCAGCGCCATGGGCCGCGACAGGTGCAACACCGTGGTCACGTAGGTCAGCGTAAACACCACCACCAGCGCATACAGCACGTCAGAGCCGATGCGCGAGCCGCCGGCCACCAGCAGGCGGCGCCAGTGCTGGGTCAGCACCTCTTTGATGGGGGTCTTGGCGGTGGCCTTTTTCTCTTCCATCTCGCGGAACACCGGGGTCTCGTCCACACCGCGGCGCAGCCACAGGCCAAACAGCACCAGCGCCACGCTGGAGACAAAGGGAATGCGCCAGCCCCAGGACAGGAAATCCTCAGGGCTCAGGAAGGCCGACACCAGGGCGATGAAGCCGGTGCCGATCAGCGTGCCGCAAGACGGCCCGACCTGCGTGAACGATGCGTTGCGGCCGCGCTCATTGGGCTTGCCGTGCTCCATCGACAGCAGCACCGCGCCGGCCCATTCGCCGCCCAATGCCACGCCCTGCACAAAGCGCAGGGCCACCAGCGCCACCGGCGCCCAGATGCCCCAGCTGGCATAGGTCGGCAGCAGGCCCATCAGGCCGGTGGCCACACCCATGATGACCAGCGTGGCCACCAGCACGAAGCGCCGTCCCAGGCGGTCGCCCAGGTGGCCAAAGACGATGCCGCCCAGCGGCCGCGAGATATAGCCCACCGCATAGGTCGAGAAGGCCAGGATGGTGCCGGTGAGTGGGTCGAACGAGGGGAAGAACACCGCGTTGAAGACCAGCGCGGCCATCAGGTTGTAGACGGTGAAGTCGTACCACTCCAGCGTGGTGCCGACCGAGCTCGCCATGGCGAGCCGGCCCATCTTGGGCGCGGCGTGGGAGGAAGAGGAAGGGGCAATCACAGGATTCACGGCACTCATGGAAGACTCCGTTTCAGCAGACAAAAATCAGGCCAGATCGGCCGCGGCCAGCTTCCAGCCCAGCGCATAGCGCCAGGCGGCTGCGGCATCGGCCTGCAACAAATCGGCGGCGCTTGCCAGTGCGGCATCGCTGCCCGCGTCGTGGCTGGTTTCCACCACCAACATCGGCTGCAGCACGCGGCCTTCGGTCTGCTCCTTGGGCAGCGGCGTGCTCAATGCCACGTCGGGCACCAGCAGATAGGACTGCACAAAGCCCGGCAGCGCCGCCAATTGGCGGCCCGCGTCGTGGGCCTGGGCGACCAGCGCGGCGCGGTCATCGGCCAACGGCAAGGGCAGCACGACAACGCGGCTGCCGCTGCCAAAGCCCACCACAGCCTCTACCGCGCACACGCGGCGCACCGGCTGGCGCATGCGGTCCAGGTTGGTGACGGACCACGGCGTTTGCTGGCCAAAGGCGGCGCGGTAGGCGGGCGAGGTGAAGACATCGAGCGCGGCCGTGCGGTACAGCCCCAGGTATTTGCGGCCGCCCTGCAGCGACTGGTAGCGCGCACCAGACAAGAAGCCGGGCACGCGCACGCGCTCTTCCACATGCTCGCGGTCGTACCACTGGTTGTAGTCGGCATCGTCGGCCGCATCGACGTCGGCAGCGACGAAGAGCATGCCGTGCACGGCCAGACCAGTGGGGGAAAGGGAAACCATAGCGACTCCTGAATGACAGCCTTCGAAAAGAAGGCGCGATCATCAGTCGCAGGCCGGGTCGGCCACAAACGGGTTTTTCTAGCCCGCTGGCAACAAAATTACTTGTCGGGTTTTAAGGAGTTTTTGCACCAACTAGGGGTTGGCCCGATGGTCCCGCGCCCCATACCGATGCATCCAACGACAAGGTAAATTGATCCGAGGCACGACAAGCCAGCTCAGCCACCAAACGGATCGCATCCGAATCCGCCGCGTCCAGATGGCTCACCACGATGCGCTGCGGCGGCAGCGGCGTGTCGCAGTCGATCACGCGCAGGTGGCCAGCGGTGATGTCGTCCAGCACCGGCGGCAGTGGCACCAGTGCATTGCCAAAGCCCGAGCGCACCAGCCGCACGATGGCGGCGATGGAGCTCACGCAGTGCACCTTGCCCAGCGGCATGCCGGCCTCGCGGTGCAGGTACTTGAGCGCCTGGTGCGGCTGCGAGCCCGGGCTCATGGTCAGCACCGGCTCCTGCAGCAAGTGGGCGATGCGGCCCTCGCCTTCCACTGCCGGCCGGTGGCCCGCCCCTACCCAGCCCATGGGCATGGGCAGGCAGGGCGTGCTGACGATGCCGGCGCCGCCGATGTGGTCGGTCTGGAAGGCGATGTCGAGCGAGCCCTCGCGCAGGCTGCGATGCAGCGCCAGCGTGGTCTCGGAAGTCAACTGCACCTCGATACCCGGGTAGGTCGAGCGCAGGTTCTGCAGAAAGCTCACCAGCCAGGTGTGCACTACCGTCTCGATCGCGCCGATACGCACCAGGCCCAGCATCTCTTCGCGCGGGCGGCCCAGCGACACGATCTCGCGTCGCAGCTCCAGCAGGCGCTCGCCATAGTCGAGCAGGCGCAGGCCCACCGGCGTCAGTCGCAGGTCGCGCGGATCGCGCTCGAACAGGCGCGCGCCAATGTCCTGTTCCAGCGATGCAATGCGGTTGGACACCGCCGCCTGCGTGATGTGCAGCCGGTCTGCCGCCGCGCGAAAGCTGCCCAGCCGCGCCACCCACATGAAGGCCTCGACAAAGCGCGTATTCATGCTGCCGGCCCGACCACGCCCCAACGCGCCAGCGCCGCGTCGTCGCTGGTGCGGGCATCGACCCAGCGTGCGCCGGACGGGGTGCTTTCCTTCTTCCAGAACGGCGCCTGGGTCTTCAGGTAGTCCATCAGGAATTCGCAGGCCTGGAAGGCCTCGCCCCGGTGCGCAGAGGCCACCGCCACCAGCACGATCTGGTCGCAAGGCTGCAGCAGGCCCACGCGGTGGATGACCCGCGCCGCGCGGATGTCAAAGCGCGCATGCGCCGCATCCACCATGGCCTCGATCGCCTTCTCGGTCATGCCCGGGTAGTGCTCCAGCTCCATCGCAGATACCGCCTCGGCCCCACCGCGGTCGCGCACCGTGCCGACAAAGCTGCACACCGCGCCCACACCGCCATCGCCCGCGCGCAAGGCCGCCACCTCGGCGGACAGGTCGAAGTCGGCAGTCTGGATGGAGACACGGGTAGCAGCGTTGCGCGGGGACGTCATGCGGCGGATTGTGGCACTGGCCCCTCTGGCGCGGCCCTTTCCGCCTTTTGCCTTGCCCTGGTATCCGGCGTAAGCCTTCGGCCAGAAATGCAAAATAATGCTGAAAACCCTAGGTTTTGCGCCTTGCCGGCAAGTTGATTTATGCAATATATTGCATAAATCCGCACCACATCCTGGTCACGCGGTTTTGGCGGCAACCCATCGCCAGCGCCCGAACAGGGCAACGCCGCCCAGCAAGGCCTATCCGGCCCGCCTGTGGAAACGCGACCTCTCACCCCACACACACAACGGAGACTCCCCATGAAAACCAATCACTGGCGCCGCCGCGGCCTGATGTCATTTGTTAGCGCTGTCGCGCTGGCCGCCAGCGCGACTGGCTGCGGCGGCAGCAGTGCCTCCACACCACCCATTCCGGACAAGTCCGCGCTGGCCCAGGCCTGCGCCGGCCTGCAGGGCAAGGTGGTCAGCGCCAGCACCATCGGCATTGCCAGCGGCGCGGGCACCATCACCTCGGCCAGGCTGGTGCCGGCCGTCAGCACGGCGCCCGCCTTTGCGGAGTACTGCCAGGTGCTGGGGGCGATCGCGCCGCTGACGGCGGCGGCGGATCCGATCAAGTTCCAGATCAACCTGCCAACCACCTGGAACGAGAAGGCGGTGATGGTCGGCGGCGGCGGCTTCAACGGCTCGCTGACCGACGCAACAGCCGCCCTGCGCGACGCCGCGCCCGGCCAGCCCCAGCCCATCACGCAGGGCTTTGCCACCTTTGGCACCGACTCCGGCCACGACGCCAGCAGCTACGTCAACACCGACCCGGCCAAGTTCGCGCTCAATGACGAGATGTTCCTGAACTTCGCCCACCAGGCCTACAAGAAGGTGCGCGACGTGGCCCAGGAAGTGATGCAGGCCTACTACCTGCGCAAGCCCGCGCGCCAGTACTTCTACGGCGGCTCGGAAGGCGGCCGCGAAGGCCTGACCATGGCGCAGCGCTACCCCGCCGACTTCGACGGCATCGTGTCGGTGGTGCCGGTGATCCACTGGACCGGGCTCTTCAATGGCTTCATCAACTACACCCTGCCCCAGTTCAACGGCGGCGCGCTAGGCGCAGCCAAGATCAGCCTGGTGGCCAATACCGTCAACGCCGCCTGCGACGGCCTGGACGGCATCGCGGATGGCGTCGTCAGCAACTACCTGGCCTGCCCCGCCAAAATCGACCTGCAGGCCCTGCGCTGCGCCGCCGGCGCCGACACAGGCAACAGCTGCCTGTCGGACGCCCAACTGGCCACGCTCAACGCTGCCTACGGCCCGACCGTGATGCCCTTTGCGCTGGCCAACGGCCTCACCACCTACCCGGGCCGCCTGTACGGCGGGGAGATCCAGGCCGGTGGCGAAGGCATTGCGCGCTGGGTCAGCAATGGCGCCACGCCGTCACTGCCGCCCACGGCCAACGATGGCCGTGGCGTGATCTACGGCAGCAGCTACGCGCGCTATGTGATCGCACGCGATGCCGGCTTTGACATACGCGGCTACACGCCACAGAAGTTCCAGCAACGCATCCAGGAGGTGTCGGCCTTGATGGACTCGACCAACCCCGACCTGTCGGCCTTCTACGCGCGCGGCGGCAAGCTGATCATTCGGGAGAACAGCGGCGACTGGGCACAGAGCCCGCTGGCCGGCATCCAGTACTACCAGAGCGTGGTGGCGCGCATGGGCGCATCCGAGGTCGACAAGTTCATGCGGCTCTACGTGTCACCCGCCTCCTCGCACGGCGGCTCGGCGGCCAGCCTCACGACCGGGACCGAAGTGCCGACCAACCACGACCTGCTGAGCACGCTGGATGCGTGGGCCAGCGGCGGCACCGCGCCGGCTGATGCGCTGACCCAGGTGCGCAACGCCAAGACCGCACCATTCGCCACCATCGCCACGCGCCCCATGTGCCGCTACCCGGCCTACCCGCGCTATGTGGCGGGCGGTGATCCGCTGCAAGCGTCCAGCTACCAGTGCGTGGCCTCGGCGCCTTGAAAGGCCTGCGCGCTTCTTCACGCATGGCCACACCTCGGCGCTGCCGCAGGTGCTGAAAAAGCCGGGCTTCGGCCCGGCGCGCGACTGCGGGCCCGTGGCCGCCCCAGTCGCGCCCTGATTCCCTCCCCCACAAGCAGCCCTGCGCCGCAGCGGCAAGCCATCCCGCATCAGCCTGCCCGGCCCGGGCGCACGGCGCCAGCGCTCGCCCAGAGTTGCCAATCCAAAAAAATGAGAAACAATTTCATTATTGGAAAATCTTTCCAATATTAGTACCATGCGGGCCGCGACAGCCGCATGGGAAGTGGCGCCTGCGCCGTGCCGGGCACTCCCTGTTGTCGCCCGTCAGCCATCACAAACAAGGAGACCATCTTGAAATACTCGGTACCACCGATCAGGTTCGCCGCCACGACCTCAGCCATGCTGCTGGGCATCACGGCCTGCGGAGGCGGCTCGGACGCCCCGGCCGACAGCGCCAGCGCAGACAGCTTCGACGCCTACTACAACGTCTGCCGCGGTGTTGATCCGGCCTGCTACAACGAGTGGGGCGCATTTGCCAGCACGCCCAACCGGGTACTGGTCTATTCGCGCACGGCCGGGCCGCGGCATGCCAACCTGGGCACGCCCATGGCGCAAGGGCTGAACCCCGCCATGAACGCCGACAACGTCATGCAGGCAGGCCTCAAGCGCATGCTGGAGGCGGCCGACATCAGCGTCGACTGGACCGAAGACGTCACCGTCATCGCCAACCGCATCAACAACTACAAGGCAGTGATCTTCGCCAGCTCCAACCGCGACACGCTGTGGAACGAGGCCGCCACCTCCAGCAACGACGCCGCCCGCACCGCACTGCGCAACTACATGCGCCGGGGCGGCGGCTTCGTCGGCCTGCACAACGCGTTCGGGGCGGAATACAACTGGCCCTACTACGAAGGGCTGCTGGGCAACGCCAACTTCTACAACCACGCGCCCAACCGCAACGGCGACGTTGAAATCATGGCCGACGACCCCTCCACGCAGGGCGTGCCGGCGCGCTTCGCGTTCCAGGACGAGTGGTACAACCTCACGCCCTTCCCGACCAAGGTGAAGTTCCTGGCCAAGGTGGACACGTCCACGCTCAACCCGCTCACGGCCGCCCCGCATCCGGGCCACAAGGACTTCCACCCGGTCGCCTGGTGCCAGTACTACGACGGCGGCCGGGCCTGGCTGACCACGCTCGGCCACAACACCCATTCCTTCCAGGCCAATTCCAGCGGGCCCGGTGCGGACGCATTCCAGAAGCTCGTGGTGCAGGGCATACGGTCGGCCATGGGGCTCACGCCCTTCTGCACCGGCGGCGGCAGCGGCACCGTCACGGCGGCGCAGTAAACGCAGCAAGAACAAGAACACACCAGGCCTGGAGACACCATGCGATCCATATCCGTACCCATACTTGCGCTTTCCACCACCGCGCTTGCGGCCGCCCTGCTGCTGCACGGCTGCGGCGGCAGCGATGGCGCGCCCGGCAACACCCAGGGCGCCGCCGCCGACCTGCTGCACTGCTGCACCGCCGGCGACAAGGACTTCCCCAAAGTGGGCGGCAACCTCGGCAACCAGAACTACTCGGCGCTCACGCAGCTCGACCAGCAGCGCGTGGGCCAGCTCGGCGGGGCCTGGGTCAACCGCATCGAAGGCGGCCTGTCCAGCGGCACCAACCAGAGCACCACGGTGGTGGTCGACGGCGTGATCTACATCGAGTCGGCGCCGGGCAACGTGATCGCCGTCGATGGCAAGACCGGCGCAACCAAGTGGAAATGGACAACGCCCTACGGCGTCATCACGCGCCGGGGCGTGGCCGTGGCCAAGGACCTGGGCCTGGTCTATACCGTGGCCAACGGCAACCGGCTGGTGGCACTCAAGCTGGACAGCGGCGAGGTCGCGTGGATCAAGCAGTACCCCACCGATGCCGGCGACGCCAACTACCTTGGCGCCGTGCAGAAGGTGGCGCTCGTCTACCACAAGCGCCGCCTCTACATAGGCACCAACGACGGCAACCGCGGCGCGGCCTTCTCGGCGGACGCCACCAACGGCAATGTGCTGAACATGTTCTGGGGCGTGCCGCGCCCGGGCGAGATGGGCTACGACACCTGGGGCGGCGCCGAGGAAGCCAACCGCACCGGCGCCACGCCCTGGATTCATCCGGCGGTGGACCCGGACCTCAACCTCGTCTACTGGACCTTCGGCAACGTGCGCGGCGGCTCGTCACAAGACGGCTCCAAGCGTCCCGGCCTGAACCTGTTCGCCAACTCCATCGTGGCGCTGGACCTCACCACCGGCGCCTACAAATGGCACTTCCAGTCGGTGCACCACGACATCTGGGACATGGACAACGTGATGGCGCCGGTGCTGGCCGACGTGCGCATCGACGGCCGCGACCGCAAGGTCGTGATCTACGGCAGCAAGAGCGGCATGTACTACATCCTCGACCGCAAGGACGGCAGTGCGCCGCTCGGCATCGACGAGCGCCCGGTCAAACAGGACCCGCGCCAAGCCACCTGGCCGACACAGCCCTTCCCGCGCCAGGGCGGCTTCACCGAAAGCTGCATCGTGCAGCAGCCGCTGGGCACGCAGGTGCCCGGCGACCCCAACCGCGCCGTGCCCAACTACCAGACCGGCTGCCTGTATGACCCGCACTGGGACACGCCCCTGCTGTCGATACCAGGCCATGGCGGCGGCGCCAACTGGAACCACCAGTCCTTCAGCCCGCGCTCGGGCCTGGTCTACACCGGCCTGGGCTACGCCGGCGCGGCGCACTCGCTGAGCGAGGCCAGCAACGGCCTGCGCCCGCCGGGCTCCTACATGACCGGCGCGGTGGTGGCGGTCGATCCCGCCACCAACCTGGTGCGATGGAAGAAGCAAATGCCCTATTCGCTGGCGCATGGCAACGGCATTCTCACCACCGCGGGCAACCTGCTCTTCATCGGCCAGCCCGACGGCAACCTGCTGGCCATGGCGGCAGACAGCGGCGCAGAACTCTGGCGCTTCCAGACCGGCGCCTCCATCAGCGCAAGCCCCATCACCTACGAGGTCGGCGGCGAGCAGTACATCGCCGTCTACGCGGGCGGCAGCTCCATCCCCTACAGCGACGCACCGCGCGGCGACTTCCTGTGGGCCTTCAAGGTCGGCGGCACGGTGCCACCCGCAGCCACCCCCACCCCGCCGCAGGTCCGCCGGCCGGTGTCAGGCAGTGCCGTCGAAGGCGCAGCCCTGCCCACGCCCAACACGGTGTTCCTGGGCCGCGTACAGACCACGGCCAACGCCCCCGGCACCACGGAATCCACCGCCGTGAACGCGATGACGCCCACCTGGATGCGCGTGCCCGTCAACACCACCGTGACCTTCCGCAACCCAACCGGCAACACCGGCGTGCACTGCGCCACGCAGTTCTTCGAGGGCCTGTTCAATGTGCGGCTGGCACCCGGCGAGTCAGCGCAGTACACCTTCGACAAGCGCGGCGAGTACTTCTACAACGACTGCTACAGCCCCCGGGCTACGGGCAAGATCGTGGTGTATTAGTCTTACTGTGTCATAAATGAAATAATGCGATCCTCTAGTCTTCGCACCGGAGGATTGATGAATGCAGTCGAGCGCTTCGATAGCTACCTGGAGCACCTGAGCGCAGGCTTGGGTCACACGGATCGGCATGCAGGCCTTCGTGGGTACTGCACGGGCCTGATGCTTCCCTTGTCGCGCAAGAGCGTAGAGCCCATGGCCGCGCGGGTGGATCCGACGCATGCCAGCGCGCGGCACCAAGCACTGCACCACTTCGTGGCCAAGGCCGACTGGTCTGACACGCAGATGCTGCGGCGGGTGTGCCAGTGGGTGATGCCCAGGATGGACTTCAGTCAGGGTGGCTGGTGGATCATCGACGACACCGGGTTCCCGAAGAAGGGTCGCCACTCGGTCGGGGTCACTCGTCAGTACTGCGGGATGCTGGGCAAACAGGACAACTGCCAAGTGGCCGTGAGCATCTCGCTTGCAAGCAAACAGGGCAGCCTGCCCGTGGCTTGGCAGCTGTACCTGCCCGAGGACTGGGCGGCAGATGTTGAACGCCGCGCCAAGGCTGGCGTTCCCGAGGAGGTTCGTTTCGCCACGAAGACGCAGATCGCGCTGCAGCAATTGCGCACGTTGCTGGACGAAGGTGCACCCCGCCACTGCGTGCTGGCCGATGCTGGCTACGGCGTGGACAACGCTTTTCGTCAGGCACTCAGCGATATGGGCTTGCTCTATGCGGTAGGTATCACATCTGCCGTCGTGGTCTGGCCGCCTGGCGTTCAGCCGCTGCCACCCAAGCCTTACAGCGGCATGGGCCGGCCGCCAGTGATGCCCAGGCGAACGGCAGCGCTACAGCCCATGAGCGTCAAGGCATTGGCGCAGTCCCTGCCAAGCCGAGCGTTCCAGGACATCAGTTGGCGCGAGGGAACCAACGACACATTGAACGGCCGCTTTGCGGCCGTGCGAGTGCGCCACGCCGGCGGCAATACGGGCAAGGCACGCCTGCGTCCCGAGCAGTGGCTGCTCATCGAGTGGCCAGCAAGCGACGTTGAGCCGAGCAAGTACTTCCTGTCCACAATGCCAGAAGACACGCCGATCAACGACTTGGTCGACGTTGCCCATCAGCGTTGGCGCATCGAGCGCGACTACCAGGATCTGAAGCAGGACTTCGGTCTCGGCCACTATGAGGGCCGAGGGTGGCGGGGGTTTCACCACCATGCCGCCTTGAGCATCGCGGCCTACGGGTTCCTCATGGCTGAACGCCTCGTCGCCGACAAGTCTGTCGGCGGTAAAAAAAACTTCATCGAACGCCAAGTGCCTGCCCTTCCCGAGGATTACGTCCCCCGCGGCAGTCCTGCGCGCGCAGCGCCACGTGCCGACGTCGATCACTACACTGCGCCATCGACTGAGCTATCAGCTGATCGCTCGTCTCGGCCAGTGCCCCTGCTGCGGAAGGGCAAGCGCAAAGCTACTCTTGTGACACAGTAAGATTAGGCCCACCCCCAGGCTGCGCGCTTCGCGTCTTCGCCTTCCCCCTCAAGGGGGCACATCCTGCAGACCGGCGGAGCCGGATCTGCGGATGTTTGCGCTTGGCCTGCTCCGCGGCCTTATGTGCCTTTTGGGTGTGTGCGCTGCTGGCGGTGCGTGTTGTTGTGTATTGAGCCCCCCAGGCTGCGCGCTGCGCGTCTTCGCCTTCCCCCTCAAGGGGGCACATCCTGCGGCCTGGCAAAGCCAGTTCCGCGGATGTTTGCGCATGGCCTGCTCCGCGGCCTTTTGTGCCTTTTGGGTTGTGCGCGCTGCTGGCGGTGCGGGTTCGGTGGGGACTCCCGTGGGCTCGCCTGGGCTCTCAGCGAAAGCTCACGGAACACCGCCGGTGGGCGCTGGCTCCTCGGGCGCCGCCATTCCCCCCACGGTGGCCATCGCTCGATTCATATTGATCTGTTCTATGCGCGGGTCCGGATGCTCATAGAGTCGCAAGAGATCGGAATAGGAAAGCTGTGCGGTGACCACTGCTCCAACAGAGTAATAGGCCACGGATTTCCTTGCGTCCTCACCAAACGCGCTGGCGATGTCCTCAAAGTTTCTTCTCAATGAATCCTCCTGCGACTGCCGCGCGGCGGCGCTCAGGATTCCATGCCGAGGGGTATAGCCCGGCTGCCGCTTAAGGCTGATGGACACCGCAATGGGCCCTTCGCGCCTGGCAGTGGCCAGCGCCTCGTCATCCACTACCAGCACCGGGTTGGAAAACACCACTCTGTTGTTGGCCTTGTCTATGGGCCGGATGGACACGATGTCCTCCCTGTTCTTCAGCTCGTACAGGCCTTCGATGGTGATGCTCGCATCCAGCGAAACATGCTCCCCGCCAACGCCGATCGACGGATTCCCCGCAAGGTCATGGCCCCGCAAAGCAGCAGGCGACAAGGAGTCCACGAATCGCCGCTTCACGTCGATCGCATCCTGGATGGCGCCCGCCGGCACCGAGAAGATGGAGTTCCCATCCCGCCCCAGTTCCCACCGCCAGGCCGGGCTCGCGGGAATCAGGTTCACCCTTGCCACGCCCTCATGCAGGATCTCCTGCTCGATCCTTCTGAGGTCGCCATAGGGATCGTAGATACGCCCCTTGTCATGGGCAGGCATGATCGATCGCACGCCCGGGCTACGCTGAAGCCCATCGAGCCCGGCCTGGGTGACGTAGATATCCATTCCCCCCAAACGACTGCGCCATACGGCCGCCTCCAGGTATTCGCCTTTTATGGAGTCCAGCACGGCGTTCTCTCCTGCAGAGAAGTCCAGCGTGCGTCCTGCGCGGTTGGCCTCCATCAGATCAGCGATGGAGTTCTTCACCTTCAAGCCCACGGAGACGTGGAAGTACCTGCTCTTTGGCGGTGCCGAATCAACGATGGATTTCGCCACCTCCGAAATGCTTGGCTCCATGGCATGTGCATGCGCGCAGGAAAGCAGGCCCGCGATGCCTGCCACAAGGGCCATGCGCATCGCCCTCGCCTTCCCATGAGAACTGCCCCGTTCAAGCGCTCCAGCAAGCATGGCCACACCTCTTTCTCAAGAATGGAACACGACCATAGCGGCTTTTTTCTTCATGGCGAATGAATCCGGACGATGTGCATGGGCTCATGAAAAACACGCACAGGCCCTAGAATCCCGCCGATGCCTCGCCACCCACACCCCCTTCGCACCGCCGCCCCGCGCGCGGCTGCTGGCGTGCGTGGCGCGGGCAAAGCGAAAAAACCAAAGCTCATCTGACCGGAGCTGCGGTTCCGTCCTCGGATGAGCGATGGAACCGCCCTTTCTCCCCTTCTTCTTTCCCTCTGGGCTTTTCGTACGCGCGCATCCGATGGCGGTTGTCCCTCGGTCGTTTCCTTGCAAAGGATGACAGCGTGCCTACTTCTCTTGCCTCCCCCGCCACCGGCTTTGCCGGCCTGTGGATTCCCCTTGTCACGCCCTTCGCCAATGGCGCGGTGGACCATGCCGCGCTGCGCGCGCTGGTGCAGCGCCTGAAGCCCACCGGCATTGCCGGGTTTGTGGCCTGCGGCTCGACGGCAGAAGCCGCGGCGCTCGACGAGCATGAGCAGCTCGCGGTGCTGGACACGGTGCTTGACGCCGCCGCCGGCCTGCCGGTGGTGATGGGCGCCAGCGGCTACCACCTGGGCCAGATGCGGGACTGGATCAGCACCATCACCAACCGGCCGCTGGCCGGCCTGCTGCTGCCCGCGCCCAGCTACATACGGCCGGCGCAAGAGGGCCTGCTGCACTGGTTTCGCAGCCTGGCCGACGCCAGCCCGGTGCCCGTGATCGTCTACGACATTCCCTACCGCACCGGCGCCACGCTGACGCGCGAGACCCTGCTGGCGCTGGCCGCACACGCCAACATCCGCGCCGTGAAGGACTGCGGTGGCGACCCGCTGAAGACGGCGGCCCTGATCGCCGATGGCCGGCTGCAGGTGCTGGCCGGCGAGGACGCGCAGATCTTCGGCACGGTGGCGCTGGGCGGCGCGGGCGCGATCGCGGCCAGCGCGCACTGGCAGACCGGGCGTTTCGTCGAACTGCTGCAACTGCTGGCAGCGCAGCGCCTGGAGGCAGCGCGGCGGCTGTGGCACGAGCTGCTGCCGTGGATGGAGCTGCTGTTCGCCGAACCCAACCCGGCGCCGATCAAGGCCTTGCTGGCCCGGCACGGCCTGCTGCGCAACGAGCTGCGGGCGCCGATGCAGCAAGCCTCGGCCGGGCTGGCGCAGCGGCTGGCGGCAGCCCCTTGGGAATAAATAGATAGCAGGTAGCCCAGGTATCTCCTGCATTTCAGGTACTTTTATACCTAAAGTGTACGATACACGCCGGCTACCAGCTATCAATAAAGAAGCGCCCTCACCCGCCCGTCACGGGCGGGAAGAAAGCCACTTCCGCGCCGTCTTCCAGCGCGGTGGCTTCGCTGCACAGCACCTGGGCCACGGCCACGCGCACCGCGCGGCTGCGCGCCAGGCTCTCGGCCCAGGCGCCGCCGCGGGCGATCAGCTCGTCGCGCAGGGCGCCGGCCGTGGCGGCGTCGGTGCGCAGCGTCTCCTGGCCCGTGCCCACGGCCTCGCGCACCGAGGCGAAATAGCGCACGCTGAGCGTCTTCATGCCATCAACTCCGCGAAGGGCAGGAACTGCACCAGATCGCCATGCGCGATGGCCGTGCCCGCCGGGTTGTCGACCAGGCCATCGCCCCAGACCATGGAGGTCAGCACGCCCGAGCCCTGGTGCCCGAACAGCTCCAGGCCGCCCTGGGCATTGCGCGCCACGCGCAAGAATTCACGCCGGCGCTCGGCCTTGCCCCAGCTGAAGTGCGCGGGCAGTTGCAGCGGCGCGGGCGCGACTTGCGTGGCGCCCTGCAGCTTGAGCAGAAAGGGCCGCACCAGCATCAGGAAGGTGACAAAGCTCGACACCGGGTTGCCCGGCAAGCCGATGAAGTGCGCGGCGCCCACTCGGCCATAGGCAAAGGGCTTGCCCGGCTTGATCGCCATCTGCCACAGCGTGAGCGTGCCCAGCGATTGCACGGCCGGCTTCACATGGTCTTCCTCACCCACCGACACACCGCCGCTGGTCAGGATCAGGTCATGCGACTCGGCCGCGCCGCGCAGTGTCTGCACCGTGGCGTCGAGCTGGTCGGGCACGATGCCCAAGTCGCTCACCTCGCAGCCGGCGCGCTGCAGCAGCGCGCGCAGCAAGAAGCGGTTCGAGTTGTAGATGGCGCCCGGCGGCATTTGCGCCGGCGCCACATCGCCCGGCATGACCAGCTCGTCGCCGGTAGAGAACAGCGCCACGCGCGGCCGCCGCGCCACCTGCAACTGCGCGCGGCCGATGCTCGCGGCCAGGCCCAGTGCAGCAGGCGCCATGCGCGTGCCGCGCGCCAGCACCACGGCGCCACGCGTCACGTCTTCGCCCGCACGGCGGATCGCCAGGCCCGGCTGCGGCGCGATGCCGATGCGCACGGCATTGGTGGCCGGCAGCGCGGTGCACTGCTCCTGCATCACCACGGCATCGGCGCCCGGCGGAATCGGCGCGCCGGTGAAGATGCGCGCGGCCGTGCCCGGCTGCAGCGGCTGCGGTGCCTGGCCGGCGGCAATGCGCTGCGATACCGGCAGCTCGGCACCAGGCGCTGCGCAGTCGGCGCTGCGCACGGCGTAGCCGTCCATGGCGCTGTTGTCCTGCGGCGGCACCTGCAGCTCAGACACAAGGTTTTCGGCCAGCACGCGCTGGTCGGCATCGAAGGTGGAGACGGTCTCGGTATCCGCCAGCGGCGTGGCATGCGACAGCAGCTCGGCCAGCGCGTCGTCGAGCGTGGTCAGGGTCTTGCGCGGGCTGCCGTCGAGCAGCGGCGGCGCGGCGTTGGGGGCAATGGGTTCGGACATCTGGCGATTGTCACGCCAAGCGCCCAACCCTTTAAGGCGCCTGGTAGCTGAAGCGCGCGCCGTTCTCGACCAGCCAGCGCGCAATCGCCGGCACATCGTTCAGATCCAGCAGCGGCAGCGCCGTGGGCACGGGCAGCGCGGCGGGTGCGTCGGTGGCAAGCGCCAGCACGGCGGGGTCCTGCGGGTAGCGCGCCGGGTGGCCAGCGTAGTCGGCCGTGGGCGCGCGCCAGATCTCTATCTTGGGCAGGTCGCTGCCGCGAAAGCCTTCCACCAGCAGCCAGTCCACCGTCGGGTCGATCTCGGTGATCAGCGCGTGCACCTCGGGCTCTTGCGGCGCCGGGTATTCGCGCATCAGTGCCAGCCGCACATCAGAGGCCACCAGCACCTCGCAGGCGCCGGCCTTGCGGTGGCGCCAGCTGTCCTTGCCCTCGTGGTCAATGTCGAAGCGGTGGTGCGCATGCTTGAGCACCGCCACCCGCGCGCCGCCGGCCACCAGCAAGCCGATCAAGGGCTCCAACAATGTGGTCTTGCCCGAGCCGGAATAGCCGGCAAAGCCGACGACATTCATGCCATCAATCGCAGTGCTGCACGATGTATTGTTTGACGATGGCCGCATCCGCCGGCAGCACCGTCACCCGCTTGGGCAGGGATTCGATGCCTTCGAACTGCTTGGGCCGGTCCGGCTCGCAGCCCAGGGCTTCGACGATGGTGGCGGCAAACTTGATCGGCAGCGCCGTCTCCAGCACCACCATGGGCACGCCGGGCTGCAGGTACTCACGCGCCACCTTCACGCCGTCGGCGGTGTGGGTGTCGATCATGGTGCCAAAGCGCTTCCAGGTATCGCGGATGGTGTCCAGGCGGTCGGCATGCGTGCTGCGGCCGCTGACAAAACCGTACTTGCCGGCAGCATCCGCAAAGGCGGCATGCGCATGCAGCTCGAACTTGCCGCTGCTGCCCAGGTCGTCGGCAAACAAGCGCTTGAGCGCTGCACCATCGCGGCCCAGCAGGTCGAACACAAAGCGCTCGAAGTTGCTGGCCTTGCTGATGTCCATCGACGGGCTCGAGGTCTCGTGCGTATCGGCGCTGCTGCGCACGCGGTAGACACCGGTGCGGAAGAACTCGTCGAGCACATCGTTCTCGTTGGTGGCCACCACCAGGCGCTCGATCGGCAGGCCCATCATGCGCGCCACATGGCCGGCGCAGACGTTGCCGAAGTTGCCGCTGGGCACGGCGAAGCTCACCTTCTGCTCGTCGCTACGCGTAGCCTGGAAATAGCCTGCGAAGTAGTAAACAACCTGCGCCAGCAACCGCGCCCAGTTGATCGAGTTGACCGTGCCGATCTTGTACTTGCGCTTGAACTCCGCGTCATGCGACACCGCCTTGACGATGTCCTGGCAGTCATCAAACACGCCTTCGATGGCGATGTTGTGGATGTTGGCGTCCTGCAGGCCAAACATCTGCGCCTGCTGGAACGGGCTCATGCGGCCGTTCGGGCTGGTCATGAACACGCGCACGCCCTGCTTGCCCTTCATGGCGTGCTCGGCCGCGCTGCCGGTGTCGCCGCTGGTGGCGCCGAGGATGTTCAGCTCCTCGCCGCGGCGGCCCAGTTCGTACTCGAACAGGTTGCCCAGCAGCTGCATGGCCATGTCCTTGAAGGCCAGCGTCGGGCCGTTGGACAGGGCCTCCAGATAGAAGCCGTCTTCCAGCTCGCGCAGCGGCACGATCTCTTTCGAGCCGAACACCGCCGCCGTATAGGTCTTGTCGCAGATCGCCGTCAGGTCAGCGGCCGGAATGTCGTCGATGTAGAGCGACAGAATCTCGAAGGCCAACGCCGCATAGCCCTGGCCGTCATAAATGCCGCGCCACTTGGCCAGCGTGGCCGCATCCACCTGCGGATAGGCCTCCGGCAGGTACAGCCCGCCATCAGGCGCCAGGCCCTCCAGCAGGATTTCACAAAAACGCTTGCGGTCGGGGTGGCCGCGGGTGGAGAGGTATTGCATGGCGGTCAGGAAGCGTCGGGGCAGATCAGGGCCACCCCGGGGAAGTAGGTGCGGACACGTGTCGCGTCGCGCGTAAGCAGTGTCCAGCCTTCGGCCAGGGCATGGGCACCAATGAAAAAGTCGGGCAAGGTAGCACTGCGCGCGCCGCCCGCCGCCCGGTAGGCCTGGTGGGCGCGCGACGCGGCAAATGCCGCGCCCAAGGGCACCGGCCGTACGTCGATGGACACATCCGCCAGGAACGCATCCAGCTCAGACTGGCCGGCAAAGGTACGGGCGATTTCGGCATACACGATGGCGTTGATGGCCAGCCCATCGCGCTGGCGCGCAAGCCCCAGCGCCTGAGCGCTCCAGTCCGCCCATTCGCCTTTGTCTTCGATCAGGTCGATCAGCACGTTGGAGTCGATCAGGATCATCGATTCCAGTCGTCGCCGCGCGTCTCGCGCATGATTTCGTCGGCCGTCATGCCCGACACACCGGTGCCGCGCCACTTGAGAAAAGGGTCCTCGCCATCGGGCTGGCGTACCGCAAACATGCGCACGCTGCCATCCGGCAGCGGCTCATAGTCCACCGACTGCCCCGGCTGCACACGCAGATGCTGGCGAATGGCTTTGGGCACCGTGACCTGGCTCTTCACCGTCAGGGCATAGCTCATGGAAGCACTCCAAAAGTAATACCTTCCATTGTATTACCCCGAGAAGTATTACGCCAATTCTTCCTTGCGAATCCGCACGATGGGCGCCAGCACCGTCGGCAGCGCCTGCACCTGGGCGATCACCGCATCCATCGTGCCTTCGCGCGTGTCGTGCGTGAGGATGATCAGGTCGGTCTGGGCTGCGCCCTCGCCGCCCACTTCGTCGGATTCGCGCTGCAGCACCGCGTCGATGCTGATGCCGGCCTCGGCCAGCAGGCCGGTGACCTTGGCCAGCACGCCAGCCTGATCGGCCACGCGCAGGCGCAGGTAGTAGCTGGTGACCACGTCGGCCATGGGCAGCACGCGCAGGTCGCTCATGGCGTCGGGCTGGAAGGCCAGATGCGGCACGCGATGGCCCGGGTCAGCGGTGTGCAGGCGGGTGATGTCGACCAGGTCGGCAATCACCGCGCTGGCGGTCGGCTCGCTGCCGGCGCCCTTGCCGTAGTACAGCGTGGTGCCCACGGCATCGCCCTGCACCACCACCGCGTTCATCGCGCCTTCCACATTGGCGATCAAGCGCTTGGCCGGCACCAGGCTCGGGTGCACGCGCAGCTCGATGCCCTGCGCGCCGCGCTTGGTGATGCCCAGCAGCTTGATGCGGTAGCCCAGTTGCTCGGCGTACTTGATGTCCTGCGCGCCGAGCTTGGTGATGCCCTCGACATAGGCCTTGTCGAACTGCACCGGGATGCCAAAGGCAATCGCCGACATCAGCGTGAGCTTGTGCGCGGCGTCCACGCCTTCGATGTCGAAGGTCGGATCGGCCTCGGCATAGCCCAGGCGCTGGGCCTCTTTCAGCACGGTGTCGAAGTCCAGGCCCTTGTCGCGCATCTCCGACAGGATGAAATTGGTGGTGCCGTTGATGATCCCGGCGATCCACTGGATGCTGTTGGCGGTCAGGCCTTCGCGCAGCGCCTTGATGATCGGGATGCCACCGGCCACGGCCGCCTCGAAGGCCACCATCACGCCCTTCTTGTGCGCGGCCTCGAAGATCTCCGTGCCATGCACCGCCAGCAGCGCCTTGTTGGCCGTGACCACGTGCTTGCCGGCGGCAATCGCCTCCAGCACCAGTTCACGCGCCAAGTCGTAGCCACCGATGAGCTCGATCACGATGTCGATATCGGGGTTGCGGATGATGTCGCGCGGGTCGGCCACCACGGCAGCCGCATCGCCCACGATGGCCAGCGCCTTGGCCTGGTCGCGGCGCGACACCGCCACGATCTCGATGCCCCGGCCTGCGCGTCGCGTGATTTCTTCCTGGTTGCGACGAAGGACTTCGAACACACCGCTACCCACGGTGCCAATGCCCAGCAGGCCTACTTGAATCGGTTTCATATCAACTTTTGGAACAAAATGGGCTCTAGCCCAGGCGGCGCCTGGACTAGGCGCTACGTTTTAGTTACGACATGACTTGGGTACAAGTCAGTCTGCACTAGAGCTCGCCTTGGAGGCTCGCTTGCGATAGCTCTCAAGGAAGCGCGCAATACGGCCAATGGCCTCGCGCAGATCATCCTCGTGCGGCAGGAAGACGATGCGGAAGTGATCCGTCGTCGGCCAGTTGAAGCCCGTGCCCTGCACCAGCATCACCCGCGTCTCTTGCAGCAGTTCCAGGAAGAACTGCCGGTCGTCAGCGATGGGATACACCGCCGGATCAAGCCGCGGGAACATATAGAGCGCGGCCTGCGGCTTGACGCATGTCACGCCGGGGATGGCGGTGATCAGCTCATAGGCCAGGTCGCGCTGGCGGCGCAGGCGCCCGCCCGGGCCCACCAGGTCGTTGATGCTCTGGTAGCCGCCCAGCGCAGTCTGGATCGCCCACTGCCCCGGCACGTTGGCGCACAAGCGCATGTTCGAGAGCATGTTCAAGCCCTCGATGTAATCCTGCGCAGCACGCTTGTCGCCCGACAGCACCAGCCAGCCGGCGCGGTAACCACAAGAGCGATAGCTCTTGGACAGCGAATTGAAGGTCAGCGTCAGCACGTCTTCCGACAAGCTGGCAATCGCCGTGTGCTTGACGTCGTCGAACAGCACCTTGTCGTAGACCTCGTCCGCAAAAATCACCAGGCCGTGCTGGCGCGCGATCTCGACGATGCTCTTCAGCAAGGCATCGGAGTACAGCGCGCCGGTCGGGTTGTTCGGGTTGATCACCACGATGCCCTTGGTGCGCGGCGTGATCTTGGCGCGGATGTCGTCCAGGTCAGGCATCCAGCCGTTGGCTTCGTCGCAGCGGTAGTGCACCGGCGCCCCGCCCGACAGGCTTGTCGCCGCGGTCCACAGCGGGTAATCGGGCGCCGGCAGCAGCAGCTCGTCGCCATCGTTGAGCAGCGCGTTGGTCGACATCGCGATCAACTCCGAGGCGCCATTGCCCAGGTAGATGTCATCCAGCGTCACGCCCTTGATGCCCTGCTCCTGGGTGTAGTGCATCACCGCCTTGCGCGCCGCAAAAATGCCCTTGCTGTCCGAGTAACCCGCCGAATTCGGCAGGTTGCGAATCATGTCCTGCTGGACTTCCTCGGGCGCATCAAAACCGAACACCGCAAGGTTGCCGATGTTGAGCTTGATGATCTTCTGGCCTTCTTCCTCCATCTGTTTCGCGCGGTCCATGATGGGACCGCGGATGTCATAGAGAACGTTGGCAAGCTTGGCGGATTTCTGGATGGCCTTCAAAGTCCCTCCGGGGGTGTGCAAGAGCGGGGAAACCTATAATTGAACCACAAGTCCCACCCGCCTTCCCGGCCCCGCGCCCCTCCCTCTCGCCCCCACATCCCATGAAACTGCAGCCCGATAAATTCGACGTGCCAGCCATCAGCGGCTATGGCCCGGGCTGGATCGCGGTGGACGGCGAGCGGATCGAAGCCAGCGTGGTGATCAGCTCGCGCGGGGAGCGGCTGGCCTGGAACTGCAGCCGCTTCGAAGACCTCACGGCCGAGCACTTTGCGCTACTGGCAACGCTGGATGCAGAACTGGTTATTTTTGGCAGCGGCCAGCGCAACCGCTTTGCGCCGCCAGCCTGGCTGCAGCCCCTGATTGCGCGTCAGGTCGGCCTGGAGGCCATGGACACCGCAGCGGCCTGCCGCACCTACAACATCCTGGCCGGCGAAGGCCGCCATGTGGTTGCCGCGCTGCTGCTGGAAACCACCATCAACCCCTGACGCCTACAGGCCCATATGGCCGCAAAACTGCGGCCAAAGCGGTAGATGGTAAAATCGCAGACTGCGGTTGGGGGCCAGAAGGAAGGGCCAGGTGAAAACCTGGCGCTCGTCCCCCGGCTTTCAACGACCACATCCTGGCACAGGAAATAGAACTCATATGGCGATCGTTGTCAACAAGCCCATTCCCGAATTCGAAGCGAACGCCACGAACGGAATCAAAGTATCCAACACTTCCCACCTGGGCCACACGGTCGTACTGTACTTCTACCCCAAGGACAATACACCGGGTTGCACCACGGAAGCGATGCAATTCCGTGACCGCTACAAGGACTTCGTGAAGGCCGGCGCCACCGTGTTTGGCGTCTCGCGCGACAACATGCGCTCGCACGATGAATTCAAGGCCAAGCTCGAGCTGCCCTTCGAACTCATCGCCGACACCGAAGAAAAAATGTGTCACATGTTCGGCGTGGTCAAGAACAAGATCATGTACGGCAAGAAGGTCAAGGGCATCGAGCGCAGCACCTTCCTGATCGGTGCCGATGGCCTGCTGGCCGCCGAATGGCGTGGCCTGAAGGTGCTTGGCCACGTGGATGAAGTGCTCGCCGCGGTCAAGGAAATCAACCGCAAGGCTGCTTGATCTGCGGGCCTGCGCTACGGAATTTCTGAATTTGCAACGCGGCGCATTCCCGGCCAGCCGGGACATGGCGCTCATGCATAATGAATTCATGACGCAGGCCATTACTACCGCGCTCACCACCAAAAGCCGTCTGGGTTTCCAGGCGGCTTTTTTGTTTTTCGTCCCGCCCTCCCTTGTCCTTTTCGCGAGCTGAACGCCCATGCCCCTGCCTCCCGCTCCCACGAAACGCGCTGCCATTCTTCCTGTTGAAGCCTATGACACGCCGGACCCCGCAGCCTCCAGCCGCGCGGTCGGACGACGCCCCGCTGCGCCACGCAACGACACCCCGGTGGAATTGCATGCCGTACCCGCTGCCAATAGCGCGCCAGCCGACGCACCTGCGGCCGCCACGCCGCCCACGGCGTCCCTGCTGACGGCACACCCCAGCGGCAAACGCCCGCATGCGCCATCAGCGCAAGCCTCGGCACCAGCGCAGACCGAGGCGGCGCCACGCCCCTCAGCCCGTGGCCGCACGCGACCGGCCCCTGCCCCCGCCGTTGTCGCGGTGGCGCCAGTTGCGACGCCAGCACCAGCCCCCGCTGCGCCGCCACAGGCCACGTCCAGCGGCCGCGCGCGCAAGACGCGCACCGCTGGCGCGCCGAGCAAGCTCTTTGTGCTCGACACCAATGTGTTGCTGCACGATCCGATGTGCCTGTTCCGCTTCGAGGAACACGACATCTTCCTGCCGATGATCGTGCTGGAAGAGCTGGACGGCCACAAGCGCGGCATGACCGAAGTGGCGCGCAACGGCCGCCAGGCCAGCCGCACGCTCGATGCACTGGCTGGCGCCCAGGGCGCCGACATCGCCAAGGGCCTGAAGCTCGACGCCACCGGCCACCGCGAAGTCGGCGGCAGCCTGTTCTTCCAGACCGAGCCGCTCAACTACGCACTGCCCACCAGCCTGCCCCAGGGCAAGGCAGACAACCAGATCCTGGGCGTGGTCGAGGCGCTGCGCGACAAGTTCGCGCCGCGCGAGGTGGTGCTGGTGTCCAAGGACATCAACATGCGCGTCAAGGCACGCGCGCTCGGCCTGGACGCCGAGGACTACCAGAACGACAAGGTGCTGGAAGACGGCGACCTGCTGTACTCCGGCGCGCTGGCGCTGCCGCCCGACTTCTGGATCAAGAACGGCAAGAGCGTCGAGAGCTGGCAAAGCGGCGGCAGTACCTACTACCGCATCGCCGGCCCCGTGGTGCCCAGCCTGATGGTCAACCAGTTCGCCTACTTTGAGGCACCGGGCGAGCAAAGCCTGTACGCCCGCGTTACCGAGATCCGCGACAAGACGGCGGTGCTGCAGACGCTGAAAGACTACGGCTCGGCCAAGAACGCGATCTGGGGCGTGAACACCCGCAACCGCGAGCAGAACTTCGCGATGAACCTGCTGATGGACCCGGAGGTTGACTTCGTCACCCTTACCGGCACGGCCGGCACCGGCAAGACGCTGATGGCCCTGGCCGCCGGCCTCACGCAGGTGCTGGACGACCGCCGCTACACCGAGATCATCATGACCCGCGCCACCGTGAGCGTGGGCGAGGACATCGGCTTCCTGCCCGGCACGGAAGAAGAAAAGATGGGCCCCTGGATGGGCGCGCTGGACGACAACCTCGAATTCCTCGCCAAGGGCGACGGCGGCAACGCCGGCGAATGGGGCCGCGCCGCCACCAACGAGCTGATCCGCTCGCGCATCAAGATCAAGAGCCTGAACTTCATGCGCGGCCGCACCTTCCTGAACAAGTACGTGATCATCGACGAGGCGCAAAACCTCACGCCCAAGCAGATGAAGACGCTGATCACCCGTGCCGGCCCCGGCACCAAGATCATCTGCATGGGCAACCTGGCGCAGATCGACACGCCCTACCTCACGGAAGGCTCCTCGGGCCTGACCTTTGCGGTGGACAAGTTCAAGGGCTGGCCGCACGGCGGGCACATCACGCTGGCGCGCGGTGAGCGCTCGCGGCTGGCCGACTTCGCCAGCGAGGTGCTGTAAGGCACACCGGAGAACACGCCATGGGAATCGGATGGATGACCGCGCTGAAACTCGTCCCCTGGGGCGATGTGATCGAGGCCACGCCCAAGATCGTGAAGGGCGCGAAGAAGCTCTTCACCTCCACGCGCGAGGCCGCCAGGCCCGCCGCGGGCGGCGTGGCGACGGTGCCACCCGACAGCAACGACCCGGCGGCCATCGCCCAATTGGCGCATGCACTGCAGGCGCAAGTAGCGGCACTGGAAAAAGAGCAGCGTGACTCGGCCGAGCTGATTGCCTCGCTTGCGGAGCAAAACGCACTCATCGTGAAGGCGGTCGACGCGCTGCGAAAGCGCGTGCGCCTGCTGAGCGCCGTCTGCATCGTGCTGCTGGCCAGCGTCACGATGCTGGTGGTCTGGGCGGCGCAGCGCTGATGCACACGCCGTAGCACTATCAAATAGATAGCTAAAGGCCGGCGCCAATCCTTGGCTTCCGGCCTTTTTTCTTTAAATTTTCAGAAATCCCCGCCACCGCCAGAGGCCAGGCTCTCAAACCGGGTCAGCGGCTTCAGGAAGGCCAGCTTGACGGTGCCGGTCGGGCCGTTACGCTGCTTGCCGATGATGACCTCGGCCACGCCCGGCTCCTTGCTGTCCTTGTTGTAGTAGTCGTCGCGGTAGATGAACATGATGATGTCCGCGTCCTGCTCGATGGCGCCGGATTCACGCAGGTCAGACATCATCGGGCGCTTGTCGGTGCGCTGCTCGACCGAGCGGTTGAGCTGCGACAGCGCGATCACCGGGCACTGCAGCTCCTTGGCCAGCATCTTCAGGCCCCGCGAGATTTCGCCCAGCTCGGTGGCGCGGTTGTCGCTGCCGCTGGAGCTGGAGCCGCTCATCAGCTGCAAATAGTCGACCACGATCAGGCCGAGCTTGCCGCACTGGCGCGCCAGGCGCCGGGCGTTGGCGCGCAGCTCGCTGGGCGTAAGGCCCGGCGTCTCATCGATGTGCAGCGACACGGTGCGCAGCCGCTCGATGGCCTCGGTCAGGCGCGGCCATTCGTCGTCGCTGAGCTTGCCGGTACGCAGATGGCCCTGGTCGATGCGGCCGATAGAGCCCACGATACGCACCGCCAGCTGCGAGGCGCCCATTTCCATCGAGAACACCGCCACCGGCAGGCCCTCGTTGAGCGCCACGTGCTCGGCGATGTTCACCGCAAACGCGGTCTTGCCCATGGACGGCCGCGCCGCCAGCACCACCATGTCGCCGGCCTGCAGGCCCGAGGTCATGCGGTCCAGGTCGATGAAGCCGGTCGGCACGCCGGTGATGTCGTTCGGGTTGTCCGCCATCTCCTGCACACGGTCGAGCAGCTCCACCACCAGGGTGTCCATGCTCTGGAAGCCCTGCTTCATCCGCGAGCCTTCTTCGCCGATGTTGAAGATCTTCTGCTCGGCCTCGTCCAGGATCTTGGCGACCGGCCGGCCCTGCGGGTTGAAAGCGTTGGTGGCGATCTCGTCGCTGGCCGTCACCAGCTTGCGCAGGATGCCGCGCTCGCGCACGATTTCCGCGTAGCGGCGGATGTTGCTGGCGCTGGGCACGTACTGGGCCAGCTGGTTCAGGTACACCAGCCCGCCCACTTCCTCGGCCTTGCCCTGGCTCTGCAGGTGCTCAAAAACCGTGATCACGTCGGCCGGTTTAGAGCCGTTGATCAGCACGCTGATGGCCGTGAAGATCAGCTGGTGCTCAAAGCGATAGAAGTTGTCTTCTTTAAGCAGGTCGCCCACGCGGTCCCAGGCGCCGTTGTCCAGCAGCAAGCCGCCCAGCACGCTGGATTCCGCCTCGATGGAGTGCGGCGGCACGCGCAGCTGCGCCACCTCGTGGTCGGTGGAGGAGTCGCGAGAGCTGAAGCTGGAGACGGCGGGCATGGATTTCTTTGGGGGCATCGCATCCTACGGCGCAAACGCGCAAGCGGCTGTGGATAAAGCTGGGCACAAAGCGTGCACCGGCGGTTGATTGCACGGGACAAGCTGTGGACCCAAAACAAAAGCCGCCCGAAGGCGGCTTTTGCAAAGGCGGTGGACAGCGCTTACGCGGTCTCGCCGTAGACGGTCACGGTGATTTCAACCGTTACGTCGGTGTGCAGTTGCACGCTGACGGTGCTGTCGCCAACGGTCTTGATCGGACCGTTAGGCAGGCGCACTTGCGACTTGGCAAGCTTGTAGCCGTTCTTGGCCAGTTCTTCAGCGACGTCAGCATTGGTGACCGAACCGAACAGACGGCCATCAACGCCGGCCTTCTGGGTCAGCTTGACGGTCGTGCCGGCGAGCTTCTCGCCTTGGCCTTCGGCTTCCGCCAGCTTGGCGGCAGCAGCCTTTTCGAGTTCGGCGCGCTTGGCTTCGAACTCAGCCTTGGCGGCAGCGGTGGCGCGGCGGGCGCGGCCTTGCGGGATCAGGAAGTTACGGGCGTAGCCGTCCTTCACCTTGACGATTTCGCCCAGGGTGCCGAGGTTCACGACCTTGTCGAGCAGGATGATTTGCATGACAGGGGCTCCTTAGTTGGACTTGTGCTGGTCGCTGTACGGGACCATGGCCAGGAAGCGTGCGCGCTTGATGGCGGTGTTGAGCTGACGTTGGTAGATCGCACGGGTGCCGGTCAGGCGCGCCGGGGTGATCTTGCCGTTTTCGCCGATGAAGTCACGCAGGGTGTCGACATCCTTGTAGTCGATTTCTTCGACGCCGGCGACGGTGAAGCGGCAGAAGCGCTTGCGCTTGAACAGCAGCGACTGGGTGTTGCGCTTCGGGCGCTTGTCTTTGTTGAATTTCTTGAACGTGGCCATGGCTGGACCTCTCGAAAATTAATCTTGCTGGAATTCCTGGATATGCAGGACGGCATGCCTGCCGTTGCGGGGAGTGGCCAAAAAGCCGCTGAAGCGCCAGATGCTGCCGACCGCCTGCTTGGCAAGCCGCTCAGCGGTAGAGCCGAAAGCGACCGCCTTGATGGCTGCTTTCACATCCCGCGGCTGGCCGGCTTCTGTGATCTTTGACTCGTGTTCGAGTCGCAGATCCAGTGCGGGCAGCCCGGCGGGTGTGTAGCGCATGGCGTTCACTTCGGCGATGCTGGCACCCAGGATGACCTGGTTTTCCACTCCGTCGCCGGGCCTTAACGGTCCCGGTCGCCCCGGTCGTTGCGCTCGCCGCGGTCCGGACGCTCGCCGCGTTCGCCGGAAGCGGCGAATTCAGCTTGCTGGGCCTTGCGCGCTTCTTCGCGCTCGACGGTCTTCATCATCGAAGACGGGCCGGTGTCGGCCTTCTTGCGCAGCACGGTCAGGTGACGCAGCACGGCGTCGTTGAACTTGAAGGCATGCTCCAGTTCAGCCATCACGGCCTGATCAGCCTCGATGTTGATGCACAGGTAGTGGGCCTTGGCCAGCTTGTTGATGAGGTAGGCCAGTTGACGGCGACCCCAGTCTTCCACGCGATGGACCTTGCCACCGCCAGCGGTGATCATGCCCTTGTAGCGCTCAAGCATGGCGGGAACCTGCTCGCTTTGATCCGGGTGGATCAGCAGGATGATTTCATAATGACGCATAGACTCTCCTTGTGGCTGGGCCGTCGTTGCCGAAAGATCGACGGCTTGGGATAACAGTCGCCCGCTGCGTCAAGTAGCGGTACGACAAGGCAAAGCCGGCGATTATAGCGCGCTATTTATGCGGCTACATTTCTTGCATTCGCGGCAACCGTAGCCATCTGCAAAAAGCCCGCCCATGTCACAAATCGCAAAACCATGCTCTTGAAAAGGTGGATAGCCGCCGTCAAGTTGCGCGCGTGTCAACCTGAAACGTCTGTTGAACTGATGACCGAGAACACCCAACCCCATTCCGACCTGCCCGCCAACGCCAGCCCCGAAGAGATCGAGGCGGCCCTGCACGCCAACGCTGCTGACGCCCTGGCTACCGCCCAGGCCGAGCTGGCCGCCCTGCAGGCCAAGAGCGCCGAGCTGGCCGACCAGTTCCTGCGCGCCAAGGCCGAGGCCGAAAACGCCCGCCGCCGCGCAGAGGATGAGATCGCCAAGGCGCGCAAGTTTGGTATCGAGAACTTTGCGGAAAGCCTGCTGCCGGTGGCCGACAGCCTGGACGCCGCCCTGGCGGTGAAGGACGCCACCCCCGAGCAACTGCGTGAAGGGGCCGAAGCCACGCTGCGCCAGCTCACCGCGGCGCTGGAGCGCAACAAGGTGCTGGCGATTGCGCCGGCCGCCGGCACCAAGTTCGACCCGCACCAGCACCAGGCGATCAGCATGGTTCCGGCCGAACAAGAGGCCAACACGGTGGTGGCAGTGTTGCAAAAAGGCTACTCCATTGCCGACCGCACGCTACGGCCAGCGCTGGTCACGGTGGCCGCACCCAAGTAAGAAACCGGTTTTTTCGTGGATGCCGCGAGGGCGGCACTGCGCGATGGGCCTGGGACGGCCCTTGAATCGCGCGAAGTTATCCACAACTCGGCTCTAAGCCAAATAAACACGGCGGCAACGCCAACTCACATTTCAGATCAGGAGAAATCTCATGGGCAAGATCATCGGCATCGACCTGGGCACCACGAATTCGTGCGTCGCCATCATGGAAGGCAACACCACCAAGGTCATCGAGAACGCGGAAGGTGCGCGCACCACGCCTTCCATCGTCGCCTACCAGGAAGGTGGCGAAATCCTCGTCGGCGCCTCTGCCAAGCGCCAGGCCGTGACCAACCCGCGCAACACGCTCTACGCGATCAAGCGCCTGATCGGCCGCAAGTTCACCGAGAAGGAAGTGCAGAAGGACATCGACCTGATGCCCTACAAGATCGCTGCCGCCGACAACGGTGACGCCTGGGTGGAAGTGCGCGGCGAGAAGATCTCTGCCCAACAGGTCAGCGCCGACATCCTGCGCAAGATGAAGAAGACCGCCGAGGACTACCTGGGCGAAGCGGTGACCGAGGCCGTGATCACGGTGCCCGCCTACTTCAACGACGCCCAGCGCCAAGCCACCAAGGACGCTGGCCGCATCGCCGGCCTGGATGTCAAGCGCATCATCAACGAGCCGACCGCCGCTGCACTGGCCTTTGGCCTGGACAAGAACGAAAAGGGCGACCGCAAGATCGCCGTGTATGACTTGGGCGGCGGCACCTTCGACGTGTCCATCATCGAGATCGCCGACGTCGACGGCGAGAAGCAGTTCGAAGTGCTGTCCACCAACGGCGACACCTTCCTGGGCGGTGAAGACTTCGACCAGCGCGTGATCGACTACATCATTTCCGAGTTCAAGAAGGAACAAGGCGTCGACCTGAGCAAGGACGTGCTGGCCCTGCAGCGCCTGAAGGAAGCCGCCGAGAAGGCCAAGATCGAGCTGTCTTCGTCTGCCGCCACCGACATCAACCTGCCCTACATCACGGCAGACGCCAGCGGCCCGAAGCACTTGAACATCAAGCTCACGCGCGCCAAGCTGGAAGCACTGGTGGAAGAGCTGATCGAGCGCACCATTGCGCCTTGCCGCACCGCCATCAAGGATGCTGGCGTGTCCGTCTCCGACATCCATGACGTAATCCTGGTCGGCGGCATGACCCGCATGCCCAAGGTGCAGGAGAAGGTCAAGGAATTCTTCGGCAAGGAACCGCGCAAGGACGTGAACCCGGATGAAGCCGTGGCCGTGGGCGCCGCCATCCAGGGCCAGGTGCTGTCGGGCGACCGCAAGGACGTGCTGCTGCTGGACGTGACGCCGCTGTCGCTGGGCATCGAGACCATGGGTGGCGTGATGACCAAGATGATCACCAAGAACACCACGATCCCGACCAAGTTCGCGCAGACCTTCTCTACCGCCGACGACAACCAGCCGGCCGTGACCATCAAGGTGTTCCAGGGCGAGCGCGAGATCGCCTCGGGCAACAAGGCGCTGGGCGAGTTCAACCTGGAAGGCATCCCGCCGGCACCGCGCGGCACGCCGCAGATCGAGGTGTCCTTCGACATCGACGCCAACGGCATCCTGCACGTGGGCGCCAAGGACAAGGGCACGGGCAAGGAAAACAAGATCACCATCAAAGCCAACTCCGGCCTGTCGGAAGAAGAAATCCAGCAGATGGTGAAGGACGCCGAGCTCAACGCCGCCGACGACAAGAAGAAGCTCGAACTGGTGCAGGCGCGCAACCAGGGCGAAGCCTCGGTCCACAGCGTGAAGAAGAGCCTGGCCGAGCACGGCGACAAGCTCGACGCTGGCGACAAGGAAGCGATTGAAGCCGCCGCCAAGGATTTGGAAGAAGCCCTGAAGGGTGAAGACAAGGCCGCAATCGAAGAAAAGACCACGGCACTGATGACCGCCAGCCAGAAGCTGGGCGAAAAGGTCTATGCCGCAGAGCAAGCCGCCCAGGCTGCTGCAGGCGCCGCCGCCGGTGGCGAGCAGCCGCAGGCACAGGCCTCTGCTGCTCCGCATGACGACAACGTGGTCGATGCCGAGGTGAAGGAAGTCAAGAAGGGCTGAGCAAGCCCCCTCGATGCGCCGCGCAGGGTTCTGAAAAGGGCCGGCGCGGCGTTCCCGTTCCAGTGAGCAGGCTTGGAAAAGATGGCGAAAAGAGATTACTACGAGGTCCTCGGCCTTGCGAAAAACGCAAGCGAAGAAGACATCAAGAAGGCGTATCGCAAGCTCGCGATGAAGCATCACCCGGACCGCAACCAGGGTGACGCGAGCAAGGCTGCCGAAGAGAAGTTCAAAGAGGCCAAAGAGGCCTACGAAATGCTCTCCGACGCGCAAAAGCGGGCCGCCTACGACCAGTACGGCCACGCCGGCGTGGACCCGAACATGCGCGGCCCGGGCGGCGCTGGCGCGGAAGGCTTTGGCGGCTTCGCCGAGGCCTTTGGCGACATCTTCGGCGACATGTTTGGCCAGCAGCAGCGCGGCCGGGCCGGCGCGGCCGGTGGCCGGCAGGTCTACCGTGGCGGCGACCTCAGCTACGCGATGGAAATCACGCTGGAGGAAGCCGCCAAGGGCAAGGACGCGCAGATCCGCATCCCCACCTGGGACAACTGCGACACCTGCCACGGCAGCGGCGCCAAGCCCGGCACCAAGCCAATCACCTGCACCACCTGCAACGGTGCCGGCTCGGTGCAGGTGCGCCAGGGCTTCTTCAGCGTGCAGCAGACCTGCCCACAATGCCGCGGCACCGGCAAGATCATTCCCGAGCCCTGCACCGCCTGCCATGGCCAGGGCAAGATCAAGCGCCAGAAGACGCTCGAAGTACGCATCCCCGAAGGCATCGACGACGGCATGCGCATCCGCAGCACCGGCAACGGCGAGCCCGGCACCAATGGCGGGCCCTCGGGCGATCTGTACATCGAGATCCGCGTGAAGAAGCACGAGATCTTCGAGCGCGACGGCGACGACCTGCACTGCCAGGTGCCGGTGAGCTTCATCACCGCCGCGCTCGGCGGCGAGATCGAGGTGCCGACCATCGGCGGCAAGGCCGCCATCGACATCCCCGAAGGCACCCAGGCCGGCAAGCAGTTCCGCCTGCGCGGCAAGGGCATCAAGGGCGTGCGCGCCAGCTACCCCGGCGACCTGTACTGCCACATCGCGGTAGAGACGCCGGTCAAGCTGACCGAGCACCAGCGCAAGCTGCTGAAGGAGTTGGACGAGTCCCTGAAGAAGGGCGGCGGCCGGCACTCACCCAACGGCGAAAGCTGGACGGACAAGCTGAAGAACTTGTTTAGCTAAAGCCCGCCCCAGGCCCAGCCCAAAGCCCGCCGTGACCACGGCGGGCTTTTTTATTCGCAACTCCTGAATTGATAGCTACATGCCCAGGTGCAGCAAGGGCTAGAGGCCTAAAAGGCTTAAAAACTTCTGTCGCAGCCGACGGCGAGCGGCATAGCTGCCATCGCATACCACGACGACAAAGGGCATTTTTAAGGGGGAAAATACAGCCCACGTCGCCAGACACGATGGCCACGACACATAAACCCCATGAACTCCCTCGACCGCAGCTTTGCGCGCCGCATCGACCTGACCTCGCTCCAGCTCTTCGTGGCGGTGTGCGAGCAGGGCAGCATCGGGCGCGCGGCCGAGCAGGAGTTCATTGCGGCATCGGCCGTCAGCAAGCGCCTGTCCGACCTTGAAGCCACCGTTGGCGCGCCGCTGCTGGAACGCCACAGCCGCGGCGTGCGCCTGACCGCCGCCGGCGACAGCCTGCTGCACCACGCGCGCAGCCTGCTCTACGGGCTGGAGAAGATGCAGGGCGAGCTGCAGGAGTACGCGGGCGGCGTGCGCGGCCATGTGCGCATCCACGCCAACATTTCGGCCATCGTGCAGTTTTTGCCCGAAGACCTGGGCTCGTTCGCACGTGCGCACCCCGAGGTCAAGATCGACCTCGAAGAACACCTCAGCAGCGAAGTGCTCGACGCCGTGCGCCAGGGCGCAGCCGACATCGGCATCTGCCGCCTACCCACTGGCGGCGGCGCCAATGGTGTCGCCGAGACGCTGCAGCGCCGCAGCTACCGCCCCGACCAACTGGTGCTGGTGGTGCCGCAGGGCCATGCGCTGGCCGGCCGCTCCGCCATTGCTTTTGAAGACGCACTGGACTACGACATCGTCAGCCTGCAGGCGCACAGCAGCCTGAGCCTGGCCATGCAGCAGGCCGCCGCGGCCGCAGGCCGCACGCTCAAGCTGCGCATCCGCGTCACCGGCCTGGACGCCATGTGCCGCATGATCGACAACGGCCTGGGCATAGGCGTGCTGCCCGAGCGCGCCTTCACCCTGATGCAGGGCGTGGGCCGGCTCCGCGCCGTGCCGCTGACCGACGCCTGGGCGCAGCGCGAACTACAACTGGTGGCACGCGATTTCGACGCGCTACCCACCACCGCACGCATGCTGGTCGAGCACCTGACCAGCGCAAGCACACCATAATTTCCACCCCACGAAAGCAAGAGACTCCACCATGGGACGCACCCTCTACGACAAGATCTGGGACGAACACGTCGTCCACACCGAAGAAGACGGCACCGCGGTGCTCTACATCGACCGGCACCTGGTGCATGAAGTCACCAGCCCGCAGGCCTTCGAAGGCCTGCGCGAGGCCGGCCGCAAGGTCTGGCGCGTGAGCTCCATCGTCGCCACCGCCGACCACAACACGCCCACCACCGGCTGGGAGCGCGGCTACGACGGCATCACCGACCCGATCAGCAAAGAGCAGGTCACCACGCTCGACAAGAACATCGCCCAGTACGGCGCGGCGGCCTTCTTCCCCTTCCTGCACAAGCGCCAGGGCATCGTGCACGTGATCGGCCCAGAGAACGGCGCCACCCTGCCCGGCATGACCGTGGTCTGCGGCGACTCGCACACCTCCACCCACGGCGCCTTCGGCGCGCTGGCGCACGGCATCGGCACCAGCGAGGTCGAGCACGTCATGGCCACGCAAACCCTGCTCGCCAAGAAGGCCAAGAACCTGCTGGTGAAGGTGGAAGGCACGCTGGCCAATGGCGTGACCGCCAAGGACATCGTGCTGGCCATCATCGGCAAGATCGGCACCGCCGGCGGCACCGGCTACACCATCGAATTTGGCGGCGCGGCCATCCGCGCGCTGAGCATGGAAGGCCGCATGACGGTCTGCAACATGGCGATCGAAGCCGGCGCCCGCGCCGGCCTGGTGGCGGTGGACCAAAAAACCATCGACTACGTGCGTGGCCGCCCGCTCTCGCCCACCGGCGTGGAATGGGACCAGGCAGCGGCCTACTGGAAGACGCTGCACTCCGATGCCGACGCCAAGTTCGACACCGTGGTCGAGCTCGACGCCAGCCAGATCGTGCCGCAGGTCACCTGGGGCACCTCGCCCGAAATGGTGCTGGGCATAGACGCGCGCACGCCCGATCCGGACAAGGAAAAAGACGCCAACAAGCGCGGCGCCATTGAGCGCGCGCTGACCTACATGGGCCTGGAGCCAGGCAAGGCGCTGAACGACATCTATGTCGACAAGATCTTCATCGGCTCTTGCACCAACAGCCGCATCGAGGACATGCGCGAAGCCGCCGCCGTGGTCAAGAAACTGGGCCAGAAAGTCGCCAAGAACATCAAGGTGGCCATGGTCGTGCCCGGCTCCGGCCTGGTGAAGGAGCAGGCCGAGCGCGAAGGCCTGCACGAGATCTTCAAGGCCGCCGGCTTTGAATGGCGCGAGCCCGGCTGCTCGATGTGCCTGGCCATGAACGCCGACCGGCTGGAACCCGGCGAGCGCTGCGCCTCCACCAGCAACCGCAACTTCGAAGGCCGGCAAGGCGCGGGCGGGCGCACCCACCTGGTGAGCCCGGCGATGGCGGCAGCGGCCGCCGTGCACGGCCATTTCGTCGACATCCGCACCTTCGCCTGAACCGGAGACACAGCATGCAGAAATTCACCGTGCACCAAGGCCTCGTGGCCCCGATGGACCGCGAGAACGTCGACACCGACGCCATCATCCCCAAGCAGTTCCTGAAGTCGATCAAGAAGACCGGCTTTGGCGTGAACCTGTTCGACGAATGGCGCTACCTGGACCACGGCGAGCCCGGTCAAGACCCGGCCAGCCGCAAACCCAACCCCGACTTCGTACTGAACCAGCCGCGCTACCAAGGCGCCTCCGTCCTGCTGGCGCGCAAGAACTTCGGCTGCGGCTCCAGCCGCGAGCACGCGCCCTGGGCGCTGGACCAGTACGGCTTCCGCACCATCCTGGCGCCGAGCTTTGCCGACATCTTCTTCAACAACAGCTTCAAGAACGGCCTGCTGCCCATCGTGCTGCCCGAGGCCACCGTGGCCCAACTGTTCGACGAAGCGCTGGCCTTCCCCGGCTACCAGCTCACCATCGACCTGGAGCGCCAGGTCATCGTCAAACCTCAGGGCGAAGAGATCGCCTTCGAGGTCAACGCCTTCCGCCGCTACTGCCTGTTGAACGGCTTTGACGACATCGGCCTGACGCTGCGGCACACGGACAAGATCAAGGCCTTCGAGGCCGAGCGCCTGGCCAGCAAGCCCTGGCTTGCGCACACCATGGTGGGTTAAGAATTTTTAACGAAAAGTGGCATTAGCCCAGGTGCAGACTAGGCTTATAGCTATAAAAAACTGAGCAAACAGCAATGAGTATGAAAATCGCAGTTCTCCCGGGTGACGGCATCGGCACCGAAATCGTCGCTGAAGCGGTCAAGGTCCTGAACGTCCTCGACCTGCCACTGGAGCTGGAAACCGCCGTGGTCGGCGGCGCCGCCTACGAGGCGCACGGCCACCCGCTGCCCGACAGCACGCTGAACCTGGCCAAGTCGGCCGACGCCATCCTGTTTGGCGCCGTGGGCGACTGGAAGTACGACAAGCTGGACCGCCCGCTGCGCCCCGAGCAGGCCATCCTCGGCCTGCGCAAGCACCTGGGCCTGTTCGCCAACTTCCGCCCGGCCATCTGCTACGAGCAACTGGTGGGCGCCTCCAGCCTCAAGCCCGAGCTGATCGCCGGGCTGGACATCCTCATCATCCGTGAGCTGACCGGCGACATCTACTTCGGCCAGCCGCGCGGCCGCCGCATTGCCACCGACGGCCACTTCCCCGGCGCCGAAGAAGCCTTCGACACCATGCGCTATTCGCGCCCCGAGATCGAGCGCATCGCCCACGTCGCCTTCCAGGCCGCACGCAAGCGCAGCAAGCGCGTGACCAGCGTGGACAAGGCCAACGTGCTGGAAACCTTCCAGTTCTGGAAAGACGTGGTGACCGAGGTCGGCAAGGAGTACCCGGACGTCGAGCTTGACCACATGTATGTCGACAACGCCGCCATGCAGCTGGTCAAGGCACCGAAGAAGTTCGACGTGGTGGTCACCGGCAACATGTTCGGCGACATCCTCTCGGACGAAGCCGCCATGCTCACCGGCTCCATCGGCATGCTGCCCTCGGCCAGCCTGAACAGCAAGAACCAGGGCCTGTACGAGCCCAGCCACGGCAGCGCGCCGGACATCGCGGGCAAGGGCATTGCCAATCCTTTGGCTACAATACTGTCCGCTGCCATGATGCTCCGCTTCTCCCTCCAACAAGCCGACGCCGCCGACCGTATCGAGTCCGCGGTGCAGGCTGTGCTTGCCCAGGGGCTGCGCACTGCGGACATCTTCTCTGCCGGTACGACCAAGGTCGGCACCCGCGAGATGGGCGACGCCGTCGTCGCAGCAATCACCAAGACGACCATTAAAGGCTGATACAGCCCGGTTCGTCGCGCCCCCTCCCCGGCCGCACGAGCCGGGCGAAAACAGGTTCTCCCCCACTTTCTGTTTTTGATGCAAAGGGCAATGTGATGAGCAAGGTAGGCAATCTCGTAGGACTGGTTGGCTGGCGCGGCATGGTCGGCTCGGTGCTGATCGACCGCATGCAGGCCGAAGGCGATTTCGACGTCATCGAGCCGGTTTTCTTCTCCACCTCCAACGCCGGCGGCAAGGCCCCGGCGCAGGCCAAGAAGGAAACCGTGCTGCAGGACGCGCACGACATCGACGCCCTGAAGCGCTGCGACATCATCATCACGGCCCAGGGCGGCGACTACACCACCGAGGTCTATCCCAAGCTGCGCGCCGCCGGCTGGAGCGGCTACTGGATCGACGCCGCCTCTACCCTGCGCATGAAGGACGACGCGGTCATCGTGCTCGACCCGGTCAATGACGGCGTGATCCGCTCGGCGCTGGCCAAGGGCGTCAAGAACTACATCGGCGGCAACTGCACCAACTCCATCCTGCTGATGGGCGTGGGCGGCCTGTTCAAGGCTGGCCTGGTCGAGTGGGTCAGCTCCATGACCTACCAGGCGGCCTCGGGTGGCGGCGCCAACCACATGCGCGAACTGCTCAAGGGCATGGGCGTGGTACACGGCGCCGTGGCAGAAGAACTCGCCACGCCGTCGTCGGCCATCCTCGACATCGACCGCAAGGTCGCGCAGACCATCCGCCAGGACGTCCCGACCGAATACTTCGGCGCGCCGCTGGCCGGCGGCCTGATCCCCTGGATCGACGCCCAGCTGGAAAACGGCCAGTCCAAGGAAGAGTGGAAGGGCCAGGCCGAGGTCAACAAGATCCTCGACACCCCCGCCGTGATCCCGGTCGATGGCCTGTGCGTGCGCATCGGTGCCATGCGCTGCCACAGCCTGGCGCTGACCATCAAGCTCAAGCGCGACCTGCCGCTGGCCGAGATCGAAGCCATCATCAAGTCCGGCAACCCCTGGGTGAAGTGGGTGCCGAACGATCGCGCCATCACCGTCAAGGAACTGACGCCGGCTGCCGTCACGGGCGGGCTGGAGATCGGTGTGGGCCGGGTGCGCAAGCTCAACCAGGGACCGGAATACATCTCGGCCTTCGTGATTGGCGACCAACTGCTGTGGGGCGCGGCCGAACCGCTGCGCCGCATGCTGCGCATTCTGCTGGGCGCCTGAGCGCGCATGCTGCGTTGCAGCGGAACCACAAAGTGGGCACCCGCTGCGCTTCCGTGTGAACAGGGCCTCGCGGCGGCGGGCCGTCGCCTTGTCACGAAAAATCATTGATGCTATGGTGCCTCGCTGCATAAGCAGTGTGAGGGCTTGTAACGACATGACGATTGAAGATCGGACGGCCATGAGTGCCGGGACAGCCGGAAGAGAGAACGTACCGGCACCCCGTCGGGCCGCCCGCCCTCAGCGCCTTGCAGCAGTCGCTGCGCTGGTGTTGGGCAGCGTCGTATCTGGCAACGCCAGCGCCTTGGCATTGGGGCGCATGACCATCCAATCGGCGCTGGGCGAGCCCTTGCGCGCCGAGATCGAAGTCCCTGAAATCTCTGCCGGCGAAGCCGAATCGCTGAGCATCCAGCCGGCGTCTGCTGCCACCTTCCGCAGTTCGGGCGTGGAATACAACCCCGCGCTGGCCGGCCTGCAGTTCACCGTAGGCCAGCGGCCGGATGGCCGCACCGTGGTGCGCGTCTCCAGCCCCCGCGCCATCAACGACCCCTTTCTTGAAATCCTGCTGGAAGCCAGCTGGAACGGCGGCAAGGTCTCGCGCAGCTACACCCTGCTGCTGGACCCCCCGGCCAACAGCCGCCCGCCCGCGCAGGCCGCGATCGCGCCGCAGGTCGCCGTAACGGCACCACCGGCACGGCCACCTCTTGCCGCGCCTGCCCCCTTGGCACCGGCGCCAGCGCCAGCCCCCAGCATTGCCAATGCCACGCCTCCAGCGCCTGCACCAGCCCGCACGCCAACCCGGCCCGTAAGCCCGCCCCCGTCGGCCGCGCCACGCGGGGCCGCGCCGGCAGCAGAAGTCACGGTGCGCCCAGGCGATACGGCCGGCCGCATCGCCGCGGCCAACAAGCCGGCCAGCGTCTCGCTCGACCAGATGCTGGTCGCGCTGCTGCAGGCCAACCCGGATGCCTTCATTGGCAACAACATCAACCGCGTGCGTGCCGGCGCCGTGCTGGAAATGCCCGACGCCAGCCAGGCCAGCGCCACGCCGCCCGCCGAGGCGCGCCGCATGGTGGTGGCACAGAGCCGCGACTTCAATGAATTCCGCCGTCGCCTGGCCAGCCGCGCACCAACCGCCGACGTTGGCACGCCCCAGCGCGCCGCCAGCGGCAGCGTGCAGACCGAGGTCGAGGATCGCCGCCCGGCGGCCACCACGCCAGACCGCCTGACCCTCTCCAAGGGCTCGGTCGGCGCCGCCGCCGAAGCCGACCGCGTGGCGCAGGCCAGCCAGGCACGCGACAGCGCTGCCCGCACAGCAGAGCTGTCCAAGAACCTGAGCGAGCTCAACCGCCTGGGCGCAGCCGCCACCGCGGCGGCGCCGGCAGAGCCCCCGGCCGCAACGCCAGCCCCGGCGCCCGCCAATGCACCAGCGGCTGTGGCCGCGACACCCGCCCCCGAGGCAACGCCCGCAGCCCCGGAAGCCGCTCCCGCGCCCGCAGCAGCGGCGCCCGCCACAGCCCCCAAGGTAGCCGTCACCCCGCCGCCAGCCCCAGCGCCGGAAGAAAACAGCCTGCTGGAAGACCCCCGCACCCTCGGCCTGCTGGGCCTGGTGGCGGCCTTGCTGCTGGCCCTGGTGGGCTACCGCGTGCTGAAGCGCCGCCGTGCCGCACAGCAGGACAGCAGCTTCCTGGAAAGCCGCATGCAGCCGGACTCCTTCTTCGGCAACAGCGGCGGCCAGCACGTGGACACCAACGATGCACGGCCCTCGGTGATCTCCACCACCTACTCGCCCAGCCAGCTCGACGCTGGCGGCGACGTGGACCCGCTGGCCGAAGCCGACGTCTACCTGGCCTACGGACGCGACCTGCAGGCAGAGGAAATCTTGAAGGAAGCGCTGCGCCTGCACCCTCAGCGCACCGCCCTGCATGCCAAGCTCGCCGACATCTACGCCAAGCGCAAGGACGTGACCGCCCTCAATGCCCTGGCCACCGATGCCCAGCGCGTGACCAAGGGCGAAGGCGAGGACTGGGGCCGCATCCTGGCGCATGGCCGCGAGCTCGATCCCGCCAATCCGCTGTACCGCGCAGCAGACTCCGAAGCACGCCTGGTCGTGCCGGTAGTGGCAGCAGCCGCCGCCGCATCGGCTGCCGCCGTCGTGACCGCCCCGCTACCCGACACCCCACCCGTAACCGCACCGGCCGCAGAGCCGCTCGCTGACGCCAAAGCCGAAGAAGTGACACCGCCCTCGTTAGACCTGGATTTCGCCAGTTTCCCGATTCCCGCCCCCGCACCACCGGCTGCGCCTGCTGTGAGCACGAACGACGACTTTTCGCTCGACTTCATGCTCGACGACGACGCAATCGCCGCTCCGCCAGCAGCCCCCGCACTCCAGACCCCAGCCGCAGCGCCTGCAGTGGCCAGCAATGCGTTTGAGTTCGACCTGGACGGGCTCAGCCTTGATCTGGGCCCCAGCACAGACAGTGCCGCCGAAACCGCCTCCAAGGACAGCGCCCCGCCATCCGCCGAAGACGCACTGGGCACCAAGCTTGCGCTGGCCGAAGAGTTCAACGCGATCGGCGACGCCGATGGCGCACGCCACCTGATCGAAGAAGTGCTGGCCGAATCCACCGGCAGCCTGCGCAGCCGCGCCGAGCGCATGCTGGCGGAGATGGGCTGATGCCACGGCTGGCGCTAGGCGTCAGCTACAGCGGCCAGGGCTACAACGGCTGGCAAAGCCAGTTGTCGGGCAACACCATCCAGGACCGGCTCGAACACGCACTCAGCCAGTTCGCGGTGCAGCCCGTCTCCACGGTCTGCGCCGGCCGCACCGACACGGGTGTGCACGGCCTGATGCAGGTGGTGCATTTCGACACGCCGCTGGACCGCGACATGAGTTCCTGGGTGCGCGGCACCAACCGCTACCTGCCGCCCGACATCGCCGTGCAATGGGCGCAGGCGGTGCCGGACAGCTTCCATTCGCGCGGCTCGGCCATCCGCCGGCGCTATGCCTATGTGCTACTGCAATCGCCGGTACGGCCCAGCGTGGATGCGGGCCGCGTGGGCTGGGCTTATCGCCCGCTCGACGGCGATGCCATGCGCGCCGCCGCCCTGCACCTGCTGGGCGAACACGACTTCACCTCCTTGCGCGCATCCGCCTGCCAGGCGCGCTCGCCCATCAAGACGCTGCACCGCGCCGACATCACGCGCCGTGGGGCAGAAGACAGCCCTACCGCCTACTGGCGCTTCGAGTTCGAGGCCAACGCCTTCCTGCACCACATGATCCGCAACATCATGGGCTGCCTGCTGGTGATCGGCCAGGGCCAGCAGCCGCCGGAATGGATGCGCGAGGTGCTGGCGGCCCGCTCGCGCGATGCGGCCGCGCCTACCTTTTCGCCCGACGGCCTGTACTTCCTGGGCCCGGTCTACGAGCCGCACTGGGGCCTGCCGACACAGACGGCGCCCTATGATTGGCTGCCATGAGCACTGACACCCCGACACCGCAAGTCCCCCTGCGCACACGCATCAAGATCTGCGGCCTGACGCGCGAGCAGGACGTGGACGCAGCCGTGGCTGCCGGGGCCGATGCGGTTGGCTTTGTGCTCTACGACAAAAGCCCGCGCCATGTGACGCCCGAACGCGCCGCCGCGCTGGCCGCGCGCCTGCCGCCCTGGGTCACGCCGGTGCTGCTGTTTGTCAATGAAGACGCGATGCGGGTGGTGATGGCCTCGGCCCGGGTCGCCGGTGCCATGCTGCAGTTCCATGGCGACGAAAGCCCCGAGCAATGCGAGGCCGCCTCGCAAAACGGCCTGCGCCCCTACCTGCGCGCCGCCCGCATTCCCCTGAACGCGAATGCCCCGCGCTTTGACCTCGTAAAATACGCGTCCGATTACGCCCGCGCCCGGGCCATCCTGCTCGACGCCCATGTCGAGGGCTATGGCGGCGGCGGAAAGACATTCGATTGGTCACTTCTTCCTCCAAGCGTCGACGCTCACCTCGTCTTGAGTGGTGGACTCACACCTGCAAACGTGGGCGATGGCATCGCCGCGCTGCGGCCGCGCGCCAGAACGCTCGCGGTTGACGTCAGCTCCGGGGTTGAGCTTGATGGCCACAAGGGCATCAAGGACCCCGCAAAGATCCAAGCCTTCGTCGCGGCCGTGCGTGCCGCCGACGCCCGGCTTTCCGCCATCCAGTAGCGGCGCCCCGTGGGGCGCTGCCCACTCCACCGGGATTCACACATGTTTGCCTACCAGCAGCCGGACGCGTCCGGCCACTTCGGCGTCTACGGCGGCACCTTTGCCAGCGAGACACTCACCCACGCCATCCAGGAACTGCGCGACGCCTACGCCAGGTACCAGCACGACCCGGAGTTCCTTGAAGAATTCCGCTATGAGCTGGCCCACTTCGTCGGCCGGCCCTCGCCCGTCTACCACGCCGCACGCACCAGCCGCGAGATGGGCGGCGCGCAGATCTACCTGAAGCGCGAAGACCTGAACCACACCGGCGCGCACAAGATCAACAACGTGATCGGCCAGGCCATGCTGGCCCGGCGCATGGGCAAGCCGCGCGTCATCGCCGAGACCGGCGCCGGCCAGCACGGCGTGGCCACGGCCACCATCTGCGCGCGCTACGGCCTGGAATGCGTGGTCTACATGGGCAGCCAGGACGTCAAGCGCCAGAGCCCCAACGTCTACCGCATGAACCTGCTGGGTGCCCAAGTGGTGCCGGTGGAGTCCGGCAGCAAGACGCTGAAGGACGCGCTGAACGAAGCCATGCGCGACTGGGTCACCCATGTCGAGAACACCTTCTACATCATCGGCACCGTGGCCGGCCCGCACCCCTACCCGACCATGGTGCGCGACTTCCAGAGCGTGATCGGCACCGAATGCCTGGTGCAGATGCCCGAGTTCCTGAACGGCGGCCAGCCTGATGCGGTGGTGGCCTGCGTGGGCGGCGGCAGCAATGCCATGGGCATCTTCTATCCCTACATCCCGTTTGAGAACACGCGCCTGATCGGTGTCGAAGCCGCGGGCGAAGGGCTGGATACCGACAAGCACTCGGCCTCCATCCTGCGCGGCAGCCCGGGCGTGCTGCATGGCAACCGCACCTACCTGCTGCAGAACGATGACGGCCAGGTGACCGAAACCCACAGCATCAGCGCCGGCCTGGACTACCCCGGCGTCGGCCCCGAGCACGCCTACCTGGCTGACATCGGCCGCGCCGAATACGTCGGCATCACCGACCAGGAAGCGCTGGCGGCCTTCCACTACCTGTGCCGCACCGAGGGCATCATCCCGGCACTGGAATCCAGCCACGCCGTGGCCCACGCCATGAAACTCGCCAAGACCATGCGGCCGGACCAGTCGATCCTGGTCAACCTCTCGGGCCGGGGCGACAAGGACATCGGCACCGTGGCCGACCTGTCGGGCGCGGACTTCTATGACCGGCCCTCGATGCGCGGCCACGTGGTGAAGGGAGCATGAGCATGAGCCGTATCGCTGCTACCTTCCAGAAACTGCAGGCCCAGGGCCGCAAGGCCCTGATCCCCTATGTCACCGCCGGCTTCCCCTATGCCGACATCACGCCCGAGCTGATGCACGGCATGGTCGCCGCCGGCGCCGACGTGATCGAACTGGGCGTGCCCTTCTCCGACCCCATGGCCGATGGCCCGGTGATCCAGCAAGCCGGCGAACGCGCGCTGGCGCTGGGCGTGGGTACGCGCCAGGTGCTGGAAATGGTCAAGACCTTCCGTACCCAAGATACCCAGACACCCGTGGTGCTGATGGGCTATGCCAACCCCGTGGAGCGCTACAACGGCGTACACGGCGCGGGCGCCTTCGTCCGTGATGCTGCGGCGGCCGGCGTGGACGGCGTGCTGGTGGTGGACTACCCGCCCGAGGAATGCGCCGACTTTGCCGCCCAGCTCAAGGCCCATGGCCTGGACCTGATCTTTCTGCTCGCGCCCACCAGCACCGAGCAGCGCATGGCCCAGGTGGCCGAGGTCGCGGGCGGCTATGTCTACTACGTGTCGCTCAAGGGCGTGACCGGCGCCGGCCACCTCGACACCGCCGCCGTGGAAGCCATGCTGCCGAAGATCCGCCAGCACGTGAAGATCCCCGTGGGCGTGGGTTTTGGCATCCGCGATGCGGCCACTGCCCAAGCCGTGGGCCGCGTGGCCGACGCCGTGGTGATCGGCACCCGCATCATCCAGTTGATCGAGCAGCAGCCGCGCGATGGCGTGGTGCCGGCGGCCCGGGAATTCCTGGCCGGCATCCGGCAGGCCCTGGACGCGTAAAATCAACAGCTTACGGGGCGCTATGCGCCCCGGCTGCCCTCTACCTTCCAGACATCCGGAGAACCTGCATGAGCTGGCTTGAAAAGCTTCTTCCCGCCAAGATCGCCCAGACCGACCCAACCGAGCGCCGCCAGGTGCCCGAAGGGCTCTGGATCAAATGCCCGAGCTGCGAAACCGTGCTCTACAAGACCGATCTGGAGCACAACCAGAACGTCTGCCCGAGCTGTGGCCACCATCACCGCATCGGTGCGCGCACGCGCCTGGACGGCTTCCTGGACCCTGAAGGCCGCTACGAGATCGGCCAGGAAGTGCTGCCGGTCGATGCGCTCAAGTTCAAGGACAGCCGCAAGTACCCAGAGCGCCTGAAAGAGGCCCTGGAAAACACCGGCGAGACCGATGCCCTGATCGTCATGGGCGGCGCCGTGCACAGCATCAACGTAGTGGCGGCCTGCTTCGAGTTCGACTTCATGGGCGGCAGCATGGGCAGCGTGGTCGGCGAGCGCTTCGTGCGCGGCGTCGAGACCGCCGTCGAGCAAAAGGTGCCCTTCATCTGCTTTACCGCCACCGGTGGTGCGCGCATGCAGGAAGGCCTGCTGTCGCTGATGCAGATGGCCAAGACCAATGCCGCGCTCACGCGCCTGGCCAAGAAGGGCCTGCCCTACATCAGCGTGCTGACCGACCCGACCATGGGCGGCGTCTCGGCCGGCTTTGCCTTCGTGGGCGACATCGTCATCGCCGAGCCCAAGGCGCTGATCGGCTTTGCCGGCCCGCGCGTGATCGAATCCACCGTGCGCGTAACCCTGCCCGAGGGCTTCCAGCGCGCCGAATTCCTGCAGACCAAGGGCGCCGTCGACTTCATCTGCGACCGCCGCCAACTGCGCAAGACCGTGGCCAGTTCGCTGGCCATGCTGCAACGGCAGCCGGCTGACGCGGTGGAGTGACTGGAGTGGGAGCCCCCCGGCTTTTCATTCCGCTTCGCTCCATGTAATTCGCCACCCCCCAGGGGGGAGGCAGGCCGGCTTGGGAGCGGCCCGGCGCCGGCCTCGGAGCCCCCCGGCCGCGCTCGCTTCGCAGGCCCGTCCGGCCCCTCTGTCACTACAGCAGCCGCAGCACCTCGCCCTGCAACCCACCCAACACCATCGCCAGAATCTGCAGCAGCACCAGCGCCACCAAGGGCGAGAAGTCGAAGCCGGCTATGGCTGGGAGGTGTCGGCGTAGCGGGGCCAGCAGGGGTTCGCACAGGCGGTCGACGATGGGGCGCAGTGGCGAGTGCGGCTGCACCCAGGACATCACGGCGTAGATGATGAAGAGCGCGGTGAACATCGACACCGCCAGTTGCGCCAGCACGAAGAGCGCAATCACCGGCAGGTAGACGGCCGGGGTGACCGCACCCAGCAGTGCCCACAGCGCCGCGGTCTTGGCCAGCGCCAGCAGGTAGGCGGCCAGCAGGCTGGACACATCCCAGCGCCCCAGCGGCTTCACTATGCGCCGCAGCGGCATCACGATCCAGTCCGTGACCGCAAACACCAGCCGGCCCACCGGGTTGCCGAAGGGCACGCGCTGGGCCTGCATATGCAGCCGCAGCAGGCAGGCGCCACCGATAAAGGCCACCGCGATCTCCAGCAGAAACGAGACGATTTGATAGAGCATGGACAGGCGCCGGACAGGGGTGGATCAGGCGTGGGATGATAGCTGCCGATGCCGCACCAACTGAGCCTCACCTCACTGCCATTGTTCCCTTTGGGAAGCGTTCTTTTCCCCGGCGGCCTGTTGCCGCTGCGCATCTTCGAGGTGCGCTACCTGGACATGATCCGCCGTTGCCACCATGCCGGCGCTCCGTTCGGCGTGGTGGCGCTCACCGAAGGCAGCGAGGTGCGCCGCGCCGGCGCAGGGGCCGAGGCCTTTCACCACGTGGGCACGCTGGCCACCATCGACACCATGGAAAGCCCGCAACCGGGCCTGCTGCTGGTGCGCTGCACCGGCACCCAGCGCTTCCAGGTACAACGGCAAGAGCAACTGCGCCATGGCCTGTGGGTGGCCGACGTGCTCCAGATGCCGGGCGACCTCGCCGTACCGGTGCCCGAGGATTTGCTGCCGGTGGCCGACGCGCTGCGCCAGTTGATCGGCACCCTGGAACAGCGCCCGCACCCTCCCGAAGCCCCACCACTGCCGCTGGCGCCACCTTGGCGGCTGGACGACTGCGGCTGGGTCGCCAACCGCTGGTGCGAGCTGCTGCCGATGCCACTGGAATTGCGCCAGCGCATGATGGCGCTGGACAACCCCGTGGTGCGCCTGGAACTGGTCGGCGACATGCTCGCGCGCGCCGGTATCACGCCTTAACTTTGTGGCCCTCGCCACAAAACTAAAATAGCGGGTTACGCCCGCATCCGGGCGCCTGCCCTTCACACCTTCCATGTCCGAACAGAACCGCCCCGCCACCGCCCCTGCCGCGCCCGCCACCGACGAGAACCAGTTGATCGCCGAGCGCCGCGAGAAACTCAAGGCGCTGCGTGCCGCCCAGGCCGGGGGCGCCGGCGTGGCCTTCCCCAACGACTTCAAGCCGGCTGACCGCGCCACCGCCTTGCAGGCCGCACATGGCGATACCGATGCCGAAGCGCTGGAAGCGCAGGCCGTCCCGGTCAGCGTGGCCGGCCGCATGATGTTGAAGCGCGTGATGGGCAAGGCCAGCTTCGCGACCGTGCAGGACGCGACCAGCCGCATCCAGCTCTACGTCACGCGCGATGCGCTTGGCGAAGAGCTCTACGCCGACTTCAAGCGCTGGGACCTGGGCGACATCGTCGGTGCCGAAGGCACGCTGATGAAGACCAAGACCGGCGAGTTGTCGATCAAGGTCACCAGGCTGCGCCTGCTCACCAAGAGCCTGCGCCCGCTGCCCGACAAGTTCCACGGCATGGCCGACCAGGAGCAGAAGTACCGCCAGCGCTATGTCGACCTGATCACCGACGAAGACGCACGCAAGCGCTTCACGGCGCGCAGCAAGGCCGTGAGTGCGCTGCGCGAATTCATGGTGGCCAACGACTTCCTGGAAGTCGAAACGCCCATGCTGCACCCGATCCCGGGCGGCGCCAACGCCAAGCCCTTCAAGACGCACCACAACGCGCTGGACCAGGAGATGTTCCTGCGCATTGCGCCCGAGCTCTACCTGAAGCGCCTGATCGTCGGCGGCTTCGAGCGCGTGTTCGAGATCAACCGCAGCTACCGCAACGAAGGCATCTCGGTGCGGCACAACCCGGAATTCACGATGATGGAGTTCTACGCGGCCTACTGGAACTACCGCGACCTGATGGACTTCACCGAGACGCTGATCCGCAACATGGCCGAGAAGGCCACGGGCAGCCAGCAGCTCAGCTACGGCGGCAAGCCGGTGGACCTGTCGCAGCCCTTCGAGCGCCTGACCATCCGTGAAGCCATCGTCAAGTACACCGAGGCTGGCGCCAATGTCGATGACGCCACCTGGCTCACCAACGCCGTGAAGAAGCTTGGCCTGACCGAAGAAAAGCACCGCCTGGCCGGCCGCAGCCTGGCCAGCCTGCAGGTGCTGTACTTTGAAGAGACGGTGGAAGAAAAGCTCTGGCAGCCGACCTTCATCATGGAGCACCCGACCGAGATCAGCCCACTGGCACGCGCCAACGACGAGCGCCCCGAAGTCACCGAGCGCTTCGAGCTCTACATCACCGGCCGCGAGTTCGGCAACGGCTTCAGCGAGTTGAATGACGCCGAGGACCAGGCCGCGCGCTTCAACGCCCAGGTCGCGGCCAAGGACAGCGGCGACGACGAAGCCATGTTCTACGACCACGACTTTGTGCGTGCGCTGGAATACGGCATGCCGCCCACTGGCGGCTGCGGCATCGGCATCGACCGGCTGATGATGCTGCTGACCGATTCGCCCAGCATCCGCGATGTGATCCTGTTCCCGGCCCTGCGCCGCGAGGGCTAGTACGGCTTCGCAATCAAAGCGATAACGGCGTTGCTTCGCCTTGCCGTGCTGCAGCACTGTCTGCGGCTTCGCGCCTTGTTCTCACTTCGATTGCAAACCCGTATGGGGCGCAGCGCCCGCGATACCAGCCGTTGCAGTTGTCACCGGCCCTGGCGGCATCATCCGTCAGCGAGCCACCCGGGCCGGGCGTTGACCATGGAAGCGCCCGACGACACCCGAAGGAGCGCCCGCAACCCGGAGGCTCTCCATGCAAAAAACCACCCCCGCCGCTGCCCTTGCCCCCTATACGGGTGCAGCCGGACTGGCACTGGTCGCCCTGGCGATCACCGCCTGCAACGCTCCCGCGCCCCCTGCCGAGCCCGTACAGGCCCCGCCCGCAGCCATGGCACCGGCGCCGGCCCCCGCCGTAGTCCAGGCGCCCGCAGCGGCGCCCCCCGCCCCCCGGCCGGCCTACGCCGCGCCAGCACCTGCCTATAGCGCAGCGCCAACCCCGGCACCGGCCTATGTCGCGCCCCCCGCCGCCAGCTATGCCGAGCCGGCGCTGGAGCAGCCGCCCCCCGTGGTCGTGGCCTGGGCGCCGCCGCCGATGCGGGTCGAGGTGCCACCGCCCCAGCCCTCGCCTGATGCCTACTGGATCGGCGGCTATTGGGCCTGGCAGAACGACTGGGTCTGGGTGCCGGCACGCTGGTCCCGGCCGCCGCGGCCAGAGTACGCCTGGGTCCAGCCCTATTACGAACACCGGGACAACCGGGTGATCTTCGTCAACGGCTTCTGGGCACCGCCGCGCTATGCCTTCCGGCCGCCGCCACCCACACTGAACCTGCAGGTCAATGTCGGCGGAATCGGCATGCAAGGCCTGCTGCCGCTGGGCCCGCAGGGCATCTTCGTGCCGCCGCCACCGGGCTCGCGGCCGGGCTACATCGTGTCTGCGCCGCTGGGCACGCCGCCCGCCGTGGTGCTGGGCGCGCCGCCGGTCATCGCCACCGGCATGCGCATCGAGGGCAATGTGCACAACCGCATGACGCAGATCAACCAGACCACGACGACGATCAACAACCGCAACATCACGCAGAACATCGTCAACAACCACGTGACCATCATTGCCCCGGCGGGTGCCACCAGCGCTGGCCGCGCCTTCCGGGCCGATGTGCCGGCGTCGGCCCACCTGGCCGCCGCCATGGCGCGCCCCGGCGAGGCCGCGCCCGCAGCGCAGGCGCAAATGCCGGTGCAGATGCCAGCGCACAACCCCGCGCCGGCACCGCAAGGTGCGCCGCCCCCCAGGCTCGCCGAGGCACCGGGGCGTGGCTCGCCGCCCTTCGCTGGTGCTCAGCCCGAGCGGCCGCCACATGCAGCCGTGGCCCCCTTTGCCCCGCAAGCCACGCGACCGCCAGAACGGCCCCGCCCCCCGGTACTGGCCGCCGAGCATGGCCCCACCACATCGCCGCAGGCGGCGCCCGCGGCCCGCCCGCCCGAACGGCCGCAGCCCCCGGGGCGCCCACCGCAGGCGGCCACGCCTCAGCATGTGCCGCCTGCCGCACCGCCGCACATGCAGCAGCGCCCCGAGGCTGCCGCCCCACCCCGCCCCCATCCGGCACCAATACCCGTGGCGGCGCCGCACCCGCGGCCCGCGCCACCACCTCCGCAGCACCACGCTGCCCCGCCTCCGCCGCACGCGGCGCAGCCGCCCCGCGCGGCAGCGCCGCGGCATGAGGACAACCGCGGGCACGGCGAGCACGAGGGCAGGCCCGAGCAGCGCTGACCCCGCTCGGCAGAATGGCGTTGCGCGGCGGGAAAGGCGCACAGACAATCGCCGGGCCCGCTCCACCCCACCCTGCTCGCCGTCCATGCGGCGGATACGCCATGTGCTCTTCGCCCGTCATCGCGCTTGATCCCGCCGCGTCCGCCCCCGCGCAGGCCAGCACCTTTTCCGTGCTGGTGGTGGAAGACCACGAAACCACGCGCAGGCTGCTGGTCAAGGAACTGCAGCAGGCAGGCGTCGGCCAGGTGCTGGAGGCCGGCCGCGGCGACGAGGCGCTGGCGCTGTTCCGAGCGCACCGGCCCGATCTGGTGCTGCTGGACGTGGTGCTGCCCGAGCAGGACGGCTACTGGGTTGCGCAGCAAATGCGCGGCACCGAGAACGGCGGCGGCTGGACGCCCATCATCTTTCTGTCAGCGCGCGACAGCGACCTCGACCTCTGGCGCGGCATAGAAGCCGGTGGCGACGACTACCTCACCAAGCCGGTCAAGCCCATCGTGCTGCGCGCCAAGCTGCATGCGATGCGGCGGCTGGTGGACATGCGCCGGCGCCTCACCACGCTGTCGGAAGAACTGCACACGGCCAACCGCCAACTCAACCAGATGGCCGAGCACGACGCCCTCACCGGCCTGCTCAACCGCCGCGGTTTCGACCGCGTGCTGCACCAGGAGATCGCCGCCGGCTGCCGCGAAGGCACGCCGCTGACCTTGATGCTGTGCGACCTGGACTACTTCAAGGCCTACAACGACCGCCTGGGCCATGTGCAGGGCGATGTCTGCCTGCAGCAGATCAGCCGACTGCTGAACGAGGTCTGTGCCCGGCCGCGCGACGTGGCGGCACGCTATGGCGGCGAAGAATTTGCGCTGATCCTGCCCAACACGCCACGCTCGGGCGCCATGACCTTTGCCCGCGCCCTGGCCGAGGTGCTGCGCCGTGGCGCGCTGCCGCACCCGGACTCCTCCCTTGGCGGGCTGGTAACCCTGTCAGGCGGCATCACCACCTGCGTGCCCGGTGCCGGCACCAGCGCCGAGGCCATGGTGATGCGGGCCGACGAAGCGCTCTACGCTGCCAAGGCGCAGGGACGCAATCGCTTCTTCAGCTTTGAGATGCAGATGGACACGCTGGAGCAGCGACAACATTAGGCTCCCCCCAGGCGACGCACTTCGTGCCTTCGCCATCCCCTCCGGGGGCAACACCGGCGGCCCGGAAAAGCCGGTTCCGCCGTGTTCTTGGTTGGGGGGCTCGCCCAGAAGAATTTTGGCTAAATATGGCTTTAGCCCTTACTACACCTGGGCTTTATGCTATCAATATTGCATCAAGGCAGCAGCGCCAGCGCCTGCTGGTAGGCCGGGTCGTACATCAGCTCGTCCCAGCCTTGCGGCACGGTCTCAGGCAGCAGGGCCAGGCGGCGCGATTCTGAGCGGGCATCGGGCTGCCAGCGGCCGGCCCGCTGGGCTTGCGCCAGGCCGTCGATCAGCTCGTCCACTGCCTGGCCATCGCCCAGGCTCTGGTTGCACAGCAAAACCAGATCGCAGCCGGCCTGCAGTGCCGCCAGCGCGGCGTCGGCGTAGCTCACCAGCGCACCGTCGATGCGGCGTGCGCCTTCCATGCTCAGGTCGTCGCTGAAGATGGCGCCCAAAAAGCCCAGGCGGCCGCGCAGGATGTCTTGCAGCCATTTTTCAGAGAAGCCGGCCGGCCGGGCGTCGACCTTGGGGTAGATGACATGCGCCGGCATCACGCTGGCCAGGCTGGTGGACAGCCAGTCGTAGGGCGCGGCGTCGTCGGCCAGGATGGCCTTCAGGCTGCGGCGGTCTACCGGCACCTCGGTATGCGAATCTGCCTTGACAAAGCCATGCCCCGGAAAGTGCTTGCCGCAGCTGGACATGCCGGCGCGCAGCAGGCCGTGCACCAGGCTCTTGGCCAGCAGCGCGGCTACGCGCGGGTCGCGGTGGAAGGCGCGGTCGCCGATCACACCGCTTTCGCCATAGTCCAAATCGAGCACCGGGGTGAAGCTGAAGTCCACGCCGCAGGCGCGCAGCTCGGCCGCCAGCACATAGCCCGTGGCCGTGGCGGCATTGGTAGCGGCCATGGCGTCGCGCATCCACAGCTCGCCCAGCGCGCGCATCGGCGGCAGATGCGTGAAGCCGTCGGTGCGAAAGCGCTGCACGCGGCCGCCTTCGTGGTCGACGGCGATCAGCAGGTCGTCACGCACGGCCTTGATGCTGGCGGTGAGCGCCAGCAACTGCGCGCGGTCTTCCCAGTTGCGCGCAAACAGGATCACGCCACCGACCAGCGGGTGGGCCAGGCGGCGGCGGTCGGCGGCGGTGAGCGCGGTGCCGGCGATGTCGATGATGAGGGGAGCGTGTTCGGTCATGGTGCAGGGGGCGTTTGTTCAACCACCACAAAGGTGGCGGCGTAATCGGTTTCGTCGGTGACGGTGACGTGGGCGTGGAGGTGGCGCGCCTCGAACCATTCCTTCAGCGCGCCGTGCAGCACGATGGCCGGCTTGCCGCTGGGCTGGTTGACGATCTCGCATAGGCTCCAGGACATGGGCGACACCATGCCCAAGCCAATCGCCTTGCTGAAAGATTCCTTGGCCGAGAAGCGCGTAGCCAGGTAGCGCAGGCCACGGTCCGGCCAGCGCGCGCTGCGGGCGCGCCAGGTGGCCATTTCCTGCGGGCCCAGGATGCGCTCGGCAAAGCGCTCGCCGTGGCGCTCGAAGCTACGGCGAATACGGCGGATATCGCAGATATCCGTGCCGATGCCATAAATCATTTGGCCCCCCGGCTTGCCACTACGTGTGCTTCGCCACCCCCCAAGGGGGAGGCGCGGCTCGCCTTGGGGCGGCCCGGCGGCGGCTTGGCGTTGGCCCCCTGGCTTTTCACTACGTGTAATTCGCCCCCCCCCAAGGGGGAGGCGCGGCTCGCCTTGGGGCGGCCCGGCGGCGGCCGCATATCACGCAAACGCTTCATCGATGCACCGCTGGTAATCACGCACCGCCGCCGCATAGCCCAACTCCATCGCATCGGATATCAGCGCATGGCCGATCGAGACCTCTTGCACACCCGGCACGGCGCGCAAAAAGTCGGCCAGGTTATTGCGGTTCAGGTCATGACCTGCGTTCAGGCCCAGGCCGGCGTCCTGCGCGGCGCGGGCGGCATCGGCAAACTGCGCCAGCACGGCGGCCTGCTGCGGCGTGCCCCAGGCGCGGGCGTAGCTTTCGGTGTACAGCTCGACCCGGTCGGCGCCGATGGCTTTGGCGGCAGCCATGGCGGCCGGCACCGGGTCCATGAACAGGCTGACGCGCACGCCCAGCGCATGGCATTCATCGACCAGCGGGCGCAGGCGCACGGCGTCGTCGGGAAAGCTCCAGCCGTGGTCGCTGGTGGGCTGGTCCATGCTGTCGGGCACGAAGGTGGCCTGGTGCGGGCGCACCGTGCGGATGAAATCCATCAGGTTGTGGAACGGGTTGCCTTCGATGTTGAACTCGGCCTGCGGCCAGTCCTTGAGCAGCGCAGCCAGATCGCCCACGTCGTGCGCGCGGATATGGCGCTCGTCCGGCCGCGGATGGATGGTGATGCCCTGGGCGCCGGCCTGCAGGCACAGCTCGGCAGCGCGGGTGACGCCAGGCAGGCCCACGTCACGCCGGTTGCGCACATAGGCCACCAGGTTGATGTTGGCAGAGAGCTGGGTGCGCGGGGTGCGGGTGTTCATAGCAGTTGTCCATTGTGCTGCGCACGAAATCCAAAATCAGAAGGCCGCGGAGCAGGCCAAGCGCAGACATCCGCGGAACCGGCTCCGCCGGGCCGCTGGATGTGCCCCCTTGAGGGGGGTTGGCGGAGACGCGAAGCGCGCAGCCTGGGGGTCATACCATGCCTTGCAGGTCCACCATCATCTGCCGCGTGCGCAGCGTGGCGACGCCGCAATGGTAGTGCAGCAGTTGGCGCAGTTGGGGCTTGAGCTCTGCCGCTGCGGGCGCAGCGGCACGCAGCGTGGCAGTGAAGGTTTGTGCATCGTCCAGCCCGCGCTGCAGCGCCTGCCACTGCGCGCCAGTGAGCGCGGCGCGCTCGTCCGGGCCGGCCTCGCCCAGGCCGCCTTCGGGCGTGAGCGCGTAGCGCGCGGCGGCGGTCAGCGGTGCCTGGGTGGCGGTCTGCAGGCTCAGCGCCGGCAGCAGGCCGATCTCGCGCAGCAGCAGCAGCTCGAAGGCGCGTAGCACCGGCTGCAGCGCCTCGCCGTGCTCGGAGGCCAGCACCCGCACCACCATGCCGTAGGCGTCGAACAGCGCCGGGTGCGCATCGTCGCGCGCCAGCAGGCGGATCAGCAGCTCGTTGAGGTAGTAGCCCGACAGCAGCGCATCGCCGCTCGGCATGACGTGGCCGCCGGCCCATTCGGCGCCCTTCAGGGTGTGGATCTCGGCGCCCTCCCCGGCCGCGGGCGTCCAGGTCAGGCGCAGCGGCTGCAGCGGCAGCAGCACCGGGCGAAAGTTGGAGCTGGGCTTCTTCGCCCCCTTGGCCACCAGCGTCACCCGGCCATGCGTGCGGCTGAAGGTGTCGAGGATCAGGCTCGACTCGCTCCAGTTGTAGTGGTGGAGGATGAACGCGGGCTCGTCCGAGATACGACGGGCAGCGGCCATGTCAGGCGAAAGACGAGATCACTCGTAGCCAAAACTGCGTACGCGGGCTTCGTCATCGGCCCAGCCAGAACGCACCTTGACCCACAGCTCCAGAAACACCTTGCAGTCCATGAGCTTCTCCAGCTCCTGGCGGGTTTCGGTGCCGATGCGCTTGAGGCGTTCGCCCTTGTCGCCGATCACCATGGCCTTGTGGTTGTCGCGCTCGACCACGATGGTGGCGGCGATGCGCAGCATGCGTTTGTGGCTCTTGCTGGCCTCTTCCTCGAACTTGTCGATGACGACGGTCGAGGTGTAGGGCAGCTCGTCGCCGGTGAAGCGGAACAGCTTCTCGCGCACGGTTTCGCTGGCCAGGAACTTCTCGCTGCGGTCGGTCAGCTCGTCCTCGGCATACCACCAGGCCTGCTGCGGCAGGTACTTGGAGCAGATGCCGAACAGGCGCTCGATGTCGCCCTTGCTCTTGGCCGACATGGGCACAAATTCGGTGAACGGATGGCGCTCTTGCATGCTCTTGAGCCAGGGCGCGATCTCTGCGCGGCGATGCACCATGTCGAGCTTGTTGGCCACCAGCAGCACCGGGATGCCGGGCTTGAGCAGGGACAGCACCTTGGCGTCGCCCAGCGTGAAGCTGCCGGCCTCGACCACAAACAGCACCAGGTCCACGTCGCCGATGGCGCCCATCACCGTCTTGTTGAGCGACTTGTTCAGCGCCGTGTTGTGCCGCGTCTGGAAGCCGGGCGTGTCAACAAAGATGAACTGCGTGTCGCCCTGGGTCTTGATGCCGGTGATGCGGTGGCGCGTGGTCTGCGCCTTGCGCGAGGTGATGCTGATCTTCTGCCCCACCAGCGCGTTCAGCAGCGTGGACTTGCCCACGTTGGGCTTGCCGACGATGGCGATCACGCCGCAGCGCTGGGCCTCGGGCGCCACGCTGGCGACGCTTGCTGCGCCGGGCTTGGCCGCCGCCAGCATGGCGTCCAGAGATGCGTTTTCCGCATTTCCTGGGGCTGCCATTTTTTGGTCAATTTCGGTTGAAGCCGGCGTATCGCCTGGGCCTTCAGCTACTTTTTTCGCAGCGTCATTCATGAGTTTTTCGCTTTCAGGTAGGCCAACATGGCGGCGGCGGCGGCTTGCTCGCCCGCTCGGCGCGATCCGCCGATGCCGCGCTCGGCGTGGCCGAGTTCGACGACCTCGCATTCCACATCGAAGGTCTGGCGGTGCGCAGCGCCCAGGGTGGCAACCACGCGGTAGGCAGGCAACTTCATTTTGCGACCCTGCAACCACTCCTGCAACTCGGTCTTCGGGTCCTTGTCGGCGGCCTGCATCTGGGGTGTGATGTCGACGTCGGCAAACAGCCGGTGCACCAGGTTTTCAGCGGCGGTAAAGCCGGCATCGCGGTAGACCGCGCCGATGATGGCCTCCAGCGCGTCGGCCAGGATGGAGGGGCGGCGCGGGCCGCCCGAGCGGGCCTCGCCCTCGCCCAGGCGCAGCACATCGGGCAACTGCAGGTCCAGCGCGATGCGGTGCAGCGTCTCTTGCCGGACCAGGTTGGCGCGCACGCGCGACAGATCGCCCTCGGCCAGCGTGGACAGCCGGCTGTAGAGCAGGTCGGAGATCGCCAGGTTGAGAACCGAGTCGCCCAGGAATTCCAGCCGCTCGTAGTGGTCGCTGGCATAGCTGCGGTGCGTGACGGCACGCAGCAGCAATTGGGGATCGGAGAAATGGTGCTGCAGGCGGTCCTGCAAGGCGGCCAGGGCCGCGGAAATGGAAACTGCCACTCTGTCTGCTACTTGGAACTGCCGGTGTAATGCATCAGCAAGTAGGCCGGGCCGACCAGATGGAATTGCTTGCTGTAGTCGAAAGAGACGCGGTAGCCATCGCCCACGCGCGTGATCTCCAGGTCCTTGCCGGACACCGAGCTGATGTCGTCGATGGCGCCGGCGCGCTCGAAGTCGGCGCGGATCTCAGCCACCGAGCCCTGCCGGCTGGCGCGCTGCGCCGCCTTGCTGATGGCCTGGAACTCGATCGCGCTGGGCACGACCTGCATGCCGATGAGCACGGCACAGAGGCCGACAACCACAACGATGACCAGACCAAGAAAGCCGATGCCGCGCTGGCGCTGAAGGCTGAGGGTTCGCATGCCGGTTCTCCGCAAAAGTGAAGAGGAAAGGTCGCGCATCAATTGAAGCCGCCGATGCGCTTCAGGTTACTGAAATTCATCCAGACAAAGAAGGCCTTGCCGACGATGTTGGCGTCTGGCACAAAGCCCCAGTAGCGCGAGTCCAGCGAGTTATCGCGGTTGTCGCCCATCATGAAATACTGGCCCGCCGGCACCTTGCAGGTCACACCCTCGACGGTATAGCTGCAGTTGTCGCGGAAGGCAAAGTTGGATGCGCCGGGCACATAGGCCGGGCGGTCGGCGTCGGTGATGATGCGGTGCTTGTGCTCGCCCAGCTGCTCCTCGAACTGCTTGAAGTAGCGCATCGCGTCTTCCTCGAAGAACTCGCCCGCCGCGCTGGTCGCCACCGGCTGACCATTGATCGTGAGCCGCTTGTTCAGGTAGGCCACCTCGTCGCCCGGCACCCCGACCACGCGCTTGATGTAGTCCATGCTGGGCTGCGGCGGATAGCGAAACACCATCACGTCGCCACGCTGCGGCGGCGTGCCTTCGGTGATCTTGGTGTTGATCACCGGCAGGCGGATGCCGTAGTGGAATTTGTTGACCAGGATCAGGTCGCCCACCAGCAGCGTCGGGATCATCGAGCCCGACGGAATCTTGAACGGCTCGAACAAGAAGGAGCGCAGCAGGAACACGATGGCGATCACCGGGAACAGCCCGGCCGTCCAGTCCAGCCACCAGGGCTGCATCAGGATGCGGCCACGCGCCTGCTCCAGGTCGGCGGCCTCGGCGCCATCGACCTTCTTGATGCCCTGGCGCGTCAGCTCTTCGCGGCGCGCCACCATCGAGGCCTCCAGCGCAGCGGCGGCGCGGCGGCGGCGCGGCAGAAACGCAAAGCGCTCACCCAGCCAGTACGCGCCGGTCACCAGCGTGGCCAGCAACAGCAGCAGAGCGAAATTGCCCTCGATAGCGCCAAAGTACCAGGCACCGACGTAGCCGACAAACGCGGCCAGAATCACGGAAGTAAGGAACTGCATGGGATTTTTCTTGTGGATCAGTCTTCGACCTGCAGGATGGCGAGGAAGGCCTCTTGCGGCACTTCGACCGAACCGATCTGCTTCATGCGCTTCTTGCCGGCCTTTTGCTTCTCAAGAAGTTTGCGCTTGCGGCTGATGTCGCCGCCGTAACATTTTGCCAGCACGTTCTTGCGCAGCGCCTTGATGGTTTCGCGCGCAATGATGTTGGCGCCAATGGCGGCCTGGATCGCCACGTCGTACATCTGGCGGCTGATGATCTCGCGCATCTTGCCCACCACGGCGCGGCCGCGGTACAGACTCTGGCTGCGGTGCACGATGATGGACAGCGCATCGACCTTCTCACCGTTCAGCAGGATGTCGACCTTGACCACGTCCGACGCCCGGTACTCCTTGAACTCGTAGTCCATCGAGGCATAGCCGCGGCTGACCGATTTGAGCTTGTCGAAGAAGTCCAGCACGATCTCACCCAGCGGCATCTCATACGTGAGCATCACCTGGCGGCCGTGGTAGGCCATGTTCATCTGCACGCCGCGCTTCTGGTTGGCCAGCGTCATCACCGCGCCCACGTGCTCTTGCGGCATATACAGGTGCACCGTCACGATCGGCTCGCGGACTTCCTGCAGCCGGCCCTGGTCGGGCATCTTGGACGGGTTCTCGACCATCATGACCTCGCCGTCGCCCTTGACCACCTCATACACCACGCTGGGCGCGGTGGTGATCAGGTCCTGGTCGAACTCGCGCTCCAGCCGCTCCTGCACGATCTCCATGTGCAGCAAGCCCAGGAAGCCGCAGCGAAAGCCAAAGCCCAGCGCCTGCGACACCTCGGGCTCGTAGTGCAATGAAGAGTCGTTGAGCTTGAGTTTCTCCAGCGCGTCGCGCAGCGCGTCGTACTGGTTGGCCTCGGTCGGGTAGAGCCCGGCAAACACCTGCGGCTGGATTTCCTTGAAGCCCGGCAGTGCCTCGGTGGCGGGGCCGAGGTTGTTCGGCAGCTTCTTCTCCAGCGTGATGGTGTCGCCCACCTTCGCCGCCTGCAGCTCCTTGATGCCGGCAATGATGTAACCCACCTCGCCCGCCTCCAGCGATTGCCGCGGCTCGTTGGCGGGCGTGAACACACCCAGGTTGTCGGCGTTGTAGACCGTCTCGGTCGCCATCATCTTGAAGCGCTCACCGCGCCCCAGGCGGCCGTCGACCACACGCACCAGCATCACCACGCCAACATAGGTATCGAACCAGCTGTCGACGATCATGGCGCGCAGCGGCGCGTCGGGCTTGCCCTTGGGCGCCGGGATCTTGGCGACGATGGCCTCCAGGATCTCGTCGATGCCCATGCCGGTCTTGGCCGAGCACGGGATCGCATCGCTCGCGTCAATGCCGATCACGTCTTCCACCTCGGCCTTCGCGTTCTCTGGATCGGCCTGCGGCAGGTCCATCTTGTTGAGCACCGGCAGCACTTCAACGCCAAGGTCCAACGCGGTGTAGCAGTTGGCCACGGTCTGCGCTTCAACACCTTGCGAAGCATCGACAACGAGCAACGCGCCTTCACATGCAGACAGCGAGCGCGACACTTCATACGAGAAGTCGACGTGGCCCGGTGTGTCGATCAGGTTGAGGTTGTAGACCTGCCCATCGAGTGCCTTGTACTGCAGCGCAGCGGTCTGCGCCTTGATGGTTATCCCACGCTCTTTTTCGATGTCCATCGAGTCAAGAACCTGCGCTTGCATGTCACGTTCTTCGAGACCACCGCAGCGCTGGATCAAGCGGTCTGCAAGGGTCGATTTGCCATGGTCGATGTGCGCAATGATCGAGAAATTTCTGATGTGGTTCATCAACGGGAACACTTAAGTGATTGAATTTATTCGGAGCGCACAAAGAAAAAAGGGCGCGTCGAGTGGTGACGCGCCCTGAACCAACAATCTATGGCAACTGCGATAGTTGGAGCTTCATTGTAGGCAAAAAGGCCAAAACGTACAGCGGAAAGCGGGCCAAAAAAGGGCGGTTGCACGCTGGCAACGGAAAATCTATCCACAATTTATCCACAGTTTGTGCAAAAGCCTTTCTGGACAAGTTGTGGGTGATCTGTGGATCGCCTGTGCACGGTTTGGGGTCTGTACAGAGGGCAATCTCGGGGTCGCCGGCGGCGCCCAGACAAGTGCAAAAGCGGCGTGATTCTAACCTTGTGAAACGCCGGCCAGAGATTGAAGTTAGCACCTGCAAACTTCAATTCACGACCAGCGGGCAGGGTTGAAAAGACCTTATCCGCCAGATTTGACCCGGGTTTTATGCCCGCTTATCGCCCCCGCCCCGCTCAACGCACCGGCCGGATCAGGGCGTACTGCGCCCATTCACCACGGCGCACCAGCACATTGACCGGCTTGCTGCGGTCCAGCTTGGCCACGATGGCCTCGAAGGACTTGACGCCGGTGACCTCGGTGTTGGCCACCGCCAGGATGACATCGCCCTCGCGCAGGCCGGCGCGTGCAGCGCCCTCCACGGCGGCATCGACCCGTACGCCGCCCTTGAGCTTGAGCTCCTTCTTCTGTGCCGCGCTCAGGTCGCTCACGGCCAGGCCCAGCACCTTGCCGGCGCTGGAGGACTGCGGTGCCGCCTCCTCCTTCTCTGCGGGCTTGCGCGCCGCCGGCTGGTCTGACTCGACCTCGGCGATGGTGATGGCCAGGTCGCGCGTGGCGCCACGCCGGAACACCGTCAGCGTGCTCTTGGTGCCAGGCTTGGTGCTGCCGACCAGACGCGGCAGATCGCTGGTGCGCTCGATGGTCTTGCCGTCGAACTTGAGGATGATGTCGCCCGCCTCCACGCCTGCCTTCTCGGCCGGGGAGGCGCTCTCGACGCCGCTCACCAAGGCGCCCTGGGCCTTGCCCAGCCCGATGGATTCGGCCACGTCCTTGGTCACCTGCCCGATCTGCACACCGATGCGGCCGCGCGAGACGCGCCCGGTCTGGCGCAGTTGCTCGCTGACGTTGATCGCCTCGTCGATCGGGATCGAGAAAGAGATGCCCATGAAGCCGCCCGAGCGCGAGTAGATCTGGCTGTTGATGCCGACCACCTCGCCGCGCATGTTGAGCAGAGGCCCGCCGGAATTGCCCGGGTTGATCGCCACGTCGGTCTGGATGAAGGGCAGGTAGTCGCCGGTATCGCGCTGCTTGGCGCTGACGATGCCCGCGGTGACGGTGTTCTCCAGGCCGAAGGGCGAGCCGATGGCCATCACCCATTCGCCCACCTTGAGCCGGCCCAGGTCACCAATCTTCACCGCCGGCAGCCCGGTGGCGTCGATCTTGACCACGGCGACATCGGTGCGCTTGTCGGCGCCGATGATCTTGGCCTTGAACTCGCGCTTGTCGGTGAGCGTGACCATGACCTCGTCGGCGCCATCGACCACGTGCGCGTTGGTCATCACGTAGCCGTCGGCCGACAGGATGAAGCCCGAACCCACGCCGCGCGGCTGCTCTTCTTCAGGCTGCGGGCGCTGGGGCCGCTGCTGGCGCGGCGTATTGGGCATGGGGATGCCGAAGCGCTTGAAGAATTCGCGCATCTGATCATCCGCCGCCGTATCGTCGGAGCCCGAGCGTGCCGCGACCTTTTCCAGCGTGCGGATATTGACGACCGAGGGGCCGACCTGCTCGACCAGGTCGGTGAAGTCCGGCAAGGCCCGGACCACCGGCGCGGCAGGAGCCGCAGGAGCCTGCTGGGCCGCCGCAGGGGACGGCGGCAGCAAGGCCAGAACCGATCCCAGCGCCAGCGCACCGGCCGCACCCACGCAGCCTTGCAGTTTGCTCTTCAAGCCATCGTGCAACAACATCTTCTACCTTTCAGACAGGAAGCCCGACCGCAGCCGGGCAACGACAAAAACAACAGATATGTGAAACGGATTGCGGCGAAAGGTTCAACGCCGCGAGCCCGGTGCAGGCGCTACAGCCCGCTACCGGTCAAGGCCGGCGTTCAAGCGACTGGGCAAAGGCCTGCAGCGTCGCCACGGGCACTTCGCCCACCGCCGTCAGCCACCAGTCACCGGCGATGCGCTGCGACAGCATCTGCGTGACGCCGACGGCCACCTGCGACTCCTGGCGCGGCTGCGGCCCATAGGGCTCGATGAACAGCGACACCGTGGCCAGGCCATCGGAGAAGATCCAGTGCACCGTGCGCGACACCGAAGGCGCCGTGCGCCGGTAGCAGCTGACCGGCTGGAAGCCGGGAATCGGGTCCTTCAAGCTCCAGCCCTCGTCGGCGCCGGTGGTCTTGGTCACTTCCAGCCGCTCGACCTTGTAGCCGGCGGTGTTGTTCATCATGCGGACCAGTTGGTCCATGCGCAGCGGCGCGCCCATGTCCAATTCAGAGAAGGCCGCCTGCTCCAGCACCCGGCCATCCGCCGCCAAGGTCTGCAGTTGCACCACCAGGCCCGACTTCTTCTCGGTCCAGAGGCGGTAGCCATAGCGCATGCCATCCTTTGGCACGACCTGGACCACATCGGTGTCGAGGCCCGCCACCCGCTGGCCGCCCAGCACGCGCGCGCTGTAGAGGCCCGCTACCGAGGCCTCGCCCACGCGCAGCAGGTTGGGGAACAGGCCAAAGGAGTCGCGGCGCTCGGAGCGCGCCAGGCGCAGCTCGGGCAGGAAGGTGATGACCTCATCGTTGCGCCGGAAGGTCGAACGCGGCGTCCCGGTCAGGGATTCGACGCGCTCGGCCTGCTGGTTGCCCTCGCACACATGCCAGATGCGGGAGCTGGACATGCCGCCATTGGCCGACAGCACGACAAGCGTGCCCACGTAGGAGCGTTTTCTGGAGGCTTCATGGCCACGGATCAGCCACTTGACCACGTCGCCTTCGTCACCGGCCCGTGCTGCGGGCGCAGCCTGGGCGACCGGCCCGGGATCGGGCGCAGCCGCCATCGCGGGCTCGCTGCCGAGCAGCAGCCCCCCAGCCAGCACGGCACATGCAAGCTGCGGCAGCCGTGTCGGCCATACGAAGGAAAGCGACAGCAGATCCCGCACCCTGGCAACCTCAGCGCGCCCGGCCTTCGAAGCTGGCATTGCGCACAAAGCCCGGCGCGGTCTGCAGCGTCGCGCCGCCCACGGCCTGGTTGTGCGCGGCCAGGAACTCGTCCAGGCGCGGGTTGCGCAGCATGACCTGCGGCGCCGTGTCATTGCCAGCCAGCACGAAAGACGGCACCGGCGTGTTGCCCGGGCCAGCCAGGGTGGCGACCGCCTGTTGCGGCGGCGTGCCACTGTCGGCCTGCTGGGCCACGACGGCCGCCGCTGGCACCTGCGCCAGCGTGGCACCGGCCGGCGCAGCGCCGTCCAGCGTTGCAAAGGAATTCCAGCCAATGGCCGCCACCGCCGCCAGCGAGGCGAAGCCCGCCACCATCTTCCAGCGGAAGCTGTCATGGTTGGCCGCCTCACGCACGGGCATGGCCTGCGCCACAGGCGCCAGTTCGACAGCCTCGGCGCGCACCGGCGGCGGCTCGGCGGCAAGCCGCGCCTGCAGCCGGTCGACAAAACTGCGGTCGGCCGCGCCCTGGGCCAAATCGGGTGAGCGCAGCACGTCGCCAATCAGGTGGTAGGCATGCCACTGATCGCGCGCCGCCGCATCGCGCCCAAGCCGCTCCACGGCGCGCGCGAAGGCATCGCCCTGCAAGGCGCCGTCAGCCAGTGCAGAAAGCTCTTCAGATTCGTTCAGCATGTCGTTCATGGTTGTCACCTGTCAGCCGCAGCATTCATGCAATCGTCAGATCACCACCGCTTGCCGCTCTGGTTTTCCAGAAGCGGCTTGATCTTGGCGGAGATGGCTTCGCGCGCACGGAAAATCCGCGAACGCACCGTACCTATCGGGCAATTCATGGCTTCCGCGATCTCTTCGTAGCTCAGGCCTTCGATTTCGCGCAGTGTCACGGCCTGCCGCAGATCTTCTGGCAGGGCCTCCATCGCGGCATTTACCGTCGCGGCGATTTCCTTGGCTGCCAGCACCGTTTCGGGGGTTTCGTCGCTGGTTAGTTCATTGCCGACGAAGGAAGTTTCATCATCTTCGCTGCCGCCGCGCATCGCGTTCTCGGAAATGACCGGATTGCGTTTGAGTTCAACCAGCGCCTTCTTGGCCGTATTGACGGCAATTCGGTAGAGCCAGGTATAGAACTGGGCTTCGCCACGGAATTGGTGCAGCGCACGATAGGCGCGGATGAAGGTTTCCTGGGCGATGTCCTCGACCAGGTCGACATCGCGCACCATGCGGCCGATCAGCCGCTCGATACGCCGCTGGTACTTGGTGACCAGCAGCCCGTAGGCCTTCTGGTCACCCGCCACCGTGCGCTCGACCAGCATCAGGTCGGCGTCGTTGGGGGTCATTGGCTGCGGCGTGGTCATGGTGCGGGCTGCCCCGCTGGCGTGCCTGCATTGGCAGTGCGGGCGTGCAGCGCGCAACGCAAAGCGTGCCACCGGCCCGGCAAGGCGCTGTGCTCCAGCCATAGCCAGACGGCTTTGCCGCGCGCGGGCACAAAGCGGGCCAGCACCAGCGTCTGCAGGTCCAGGTGCACGGCCAATACGCCTTCAGGCAAGGCCGGCACCGATTGCGCGCTGTCCCAGCGCCAATGCTGGCCATCCCAGCCAAGCTGACCGGAGGGCGTGGCCCTCCAGCCGCGCAGTCCGGCCACGGCCGTGGCCAATAACAGACAGGCTGCCAGGGCTTGTGCAGGCCCGAAGACCGGCGCGGCCAGCATCCAGCCCAGAGCCGAGACGGCGCCAAGCAGCCATAGTACAGCCTGCAATGCGCCGGCGCGCCTGGACCGCATTACCGGGTAGCGGACCGCGGGCGCCGTATGCATGGAGGGGTAATGGTCCGCGTTCAGGCCAGCCGCTTGAACACCAGCGTGCCGTTGGTGCCACCGAAGCCGAAGTTGTTCTTGACCGCAACATCGATCTTCAGATCGCGTGCCTCATTGGCGCAGTAGTCGAGATCACACTCCGGGTCCTGGTTGACGATGTTGATCGTCGGCGGGCTCTTTTGGTGGTGAATCGCGAGCACGGTGAACACCGATTCGATGCCGCCCGCGCCGCCCAACAAGTGGCCGGTCATGGACTTGGTCGAATTGACGACGAGCTTCTTCGCGTGATCGCCAAAGGCGAGCTTGACCGCGTTGGTCTCGTTGAGGTCACCGATCTGTGTCGAGGTGCCATGCGCGTTGAGGTACTGGACCTCGTCGGCGTTGACGCCGGCATTGGCCAGTGCCATGGCCATTGAACGGCGGGGGCCGTCGACGTCGGGCGCCGTCATGTGATACGCGTCGCCGGTCAGGCCGAAGCCCGAAACTTCCGCGTAGATCTTGGCACCGCGCGCCTTGGCGTGTTCGTACTCTTCGAGCACCAGCACGCCAGCGCCCTCGCCCAGCACAAAGCCGTCGCGGTCTTTGTCCCACGGGCGCGAAGCCGCGGCGGGATCGTCATTGCGGGTGCTCAGCGCGCGTGGCGCCGTGAAGCCGCCAATGCCGAGCGGGGAAATGGTCGACTCGGCACCGCCCGCGATCATCACGTCGGCATCGCCGTACTCGATCATGCGTGCCGACGTGCCAATGGCATGAAGGCCGGTGGTGCAGGCGGTCACGACGGCGATGTTCGGGCCCTTGAAGCCGTACTTGATCGAGACATGGCCCGAGATCATGTTGATGATCGATGCCGGCACGAAGAACGGCGACACGCGGCGCGGGCCGCGAGCGACCAGTTCGCCATGCATCTGCTCGATCAGCGGCAAGCCGCCGATGCCAGAGCCGATGTTGCAGCCGATGCGCACCGCTTTTTCATAGGGCAGCGCCTCACCGGTCGGCAAGCCGCTGTCCTGCACCGCCTGGATGGCGGCGGCAAGCCCCAGATGAATGAAGCGGTCCATGTGACGCGCTTCCTTCTCCGAGATGTATTGGGTGATGTCGAAACCCTTCACCTCGCCGGCAAACTTGCAGGCAAAGGCACTTGCATCGAACGCGGTGATGTTCGCAATGCCCGACTTCCCGGCCAACAGGCTGGCCCAGGATTCGGTTGCGGTATTTCCGACAGGAGCGATGCAACCGAGTCCGGTCACGACAACGCGGCGTTTGGTCATGCCGGCAAACCTTTCTGGAAGCGCTGAACAGTGGCTGGTCGGCGCGTGCGGTTTGGAATAAAGCCGCCGCCCGCAGTCGCAGTGTCAGCTGGCCGATCAGGCCTTTTGATGGGTGTTGGCGTAGTCGATGGCGTTTTGCACCGTGGTGATCTTCTCGGCGTCTTCGTCCGGGATCTCGATGCCGAATTCATCTTCAAGGGCCATCACCAGTTCGACCGTATCAAGCGAGTCGGCACCCAGGTCGGCGACAAAAGCCTTTTCGTTGGTGACTTGCGACTCTTCAACGCCAAGTTGTTCGGCAATGATTTTTTTGACACGTGCTTCGATATCGCTCATGGTTCCCTCTGAGGGTTGTAAAGAATGAGTCCGGATTTTAGCTGGCCGGGCTTTGCAGCCTGTCCCAGCAGCCGTCCGGACGGAAACGGCAAGGTGAGTGGAGAAAAAACGCTGCGGCCTCAGGCCATGTACATGCCGCCGTTGACGTGCAGCTCTTGCCCCGTCACATAGGCGGCCTGCGGGCTCGCAAGGTAGGCCACGGCATGCGCCACGTCGGCCGGCTTGCCCAGGTGGCCCAGCGGGATCTGCCCGAGCAAAGCCTTTTGCTGCGCCTCAGGCAGGCCTGCAGTCATATCAGTATCGATGAAACCCGGTGCCACGCAGTTGACCGTGATGTTGCGCGAGCCAAGCTCCTTGGCCAGCGCACGGGTCATGCCGGCCAGGCCGGCCTTGGCGGCGGCGTAGTTGACCTGCCCCGGATTGCCAGCGGCGCCCACCACGCTGGTGATGCTGACGATGCGGCCATAGCGCTGCTTCATCATGGGCTTGACCACGGCGCGCGACAGGCGGAAGACGGCCCTGAGATTGGTGTCCATCACCGCGTCCCAGTCATCGTCCTTCATGCGCATGGCCAGCGTGTCGCGGGTGATGCCGGCGTTGTTGACCAGGATCTGCAGGCTGCCGTGTTCGGCGATGACCGCATCGACCAAGGCGTCGACCGCAGGTGCGTCGGTGACGTCGAGCCGCACACCGAGCCCGCCATGGGCAGCCAGCGCCGCACCGATGCGGGCTGCGCCTTCGTCGGTGGTGGCAGTGCCAATCACCTTGGCGCCGCGTGCAGCCAGCTCGGCCGCGATGGCGGCGCCGATGCCGCGCGTGGCGCCGGTCACCAGGGCCACCTGGCCGGCATAGAGAATTTCAGACATCAAAGCCTCTTGAATAAGTTTGGCGGCGGGGCTGCCGGCTCAGGCCAGCAGGGCCCGCACTTCGGCCAGCGTGGCCGGATCGTAGAGCGCTGCGGCGCTCAGGGCCGGGTCGATGCGCTTGGCCATGCCGGCCAGCACCTTGCCGGGACCACATTCGACCACATGCGTGATACCGCGCTGTTGCAGCGCCTGCACGCACTCGACCCAGCGCACCGGGCCGAAGGCCTGGCGGTAGAGCGCCTCGCGGATCGCGGCCGCATCGGTCTGCACCGCAACGTCGATGTTGTTGAGCACCGGAATGCGCGGCGCGGCAAATGCCGTGTCGGCCAGCTTGGCCTTGAGCTTCTCGGCGGCGGGCTGCATCAGGCTGGAATGGAAAGGGGCGGACACAGGCAGGGGCAACGCACGTTTCGCGCCAGCGGCCTTCAGGACTTCGCAGGCCTTCTCGACCGCGGCCTTGCTGCCGGCGATCACAGTCTGCGCCGGGTCGTTGAAGTTCACGGCCTCGACCACTTCATGGCCAGAACCGGCCAAAGCCGCCGTCACCTCTTGGCATCCCGCTATCACTTTGGAAGCATCCATGCCCAGGATGGCGGCCATGGCACCAACGCCCACCGGCACCGCCTCTTGCATGGCTGCGGCACGGAAGCGCACCAGCGGCGCGGCCTGGGCCAGCGTCAGCACGCCAGAGGCCACCAGGGCCGAGTACTCGCCCAGCGAATGGCCGGCCACGGCCGCAGGATCGGCACCGCCCTCGGCCTTCCAGGCACGCCAGGCGGCCACGCCGGCCACCAGCATCACGGGCTGGGTATTGGTGGTGAGCGCCAGCGCCTCTTTGGGGCCTTCACGGACCAGGCGGGCGATGTCCTCGCCCAGCGCATCAGAGGCTTCACGCAGTGTCTCGGCGACGGCCGGGTGATCGCCCCAGGCGTCGAGCATGCCGACCGACTGCGAGCCCTGGCCAGGAAATACGAAAGCGAACGAGGTCATGCGTGTTTCTATGGATTGCAGAATATTGAAGAAATACGGCTCTAGCCCATACTGGGCGCCGGCTTCTAGCTACAAATTAAGGAGCACCGCACCCCAGGTGAAGCCGCCACCGACGCCTTCGAGCATCAGCGTATCGCCTTCGCGCACCTTGCCGGAGCGCACCGCCACATCCAGCGCCAGCGGGATCGAGGCGGCCGAGGTATTGCCATGCTGGTCTACCGTGACCACCAGCTTGTCGAGCGGCAGCTTCAGCTTCTTGGCCGTGCTCTGCATGATGCGGATGTTGGCCTGGTGCGGGATCAGCCAGTCGATGTCGGCCTCGGTCTTGCCGGCCTTGGCCAGCGCGGCATGGGCCGCCTTCTCCAGCACGCCCACGGCCAGCTTGAACACGGCCTGGCCGTCCATCTTCAGCAGCGGATCGCCCAGGATCTGGCCGCCCGCCACATTGCCGGGCACGCAGAGGATGCCGACATGGCGGCCATCGGCGTGCAAGTCGCTGGCCAGGATGCCGGGCGTGTCGCTGGCTTCCAGCACCACGGCGCCGGCGCCATCGCCAAACAGCACGCAGGTGGTGCGGTCATTGAAATCAAGAATGCGCGAGAACACTTCGGCGCCGACCACCAGGGCACGGTTTGCCGCGCCGGTCTGGATCATGGCGTCGGCCACGGTCAGCGCGTAGACAAAACCGCTGCAGACCGCCTGCACATCAAAGGCCGGGCAGCCCAGGATGCCGCGTGCGGCTTCAGAAGACTGGGCCAGCTTGTTCTGCAGGATGCAGGCAGTGGACGGGAACACCATGTCCGGCGTGGACGTGGCGACGATGATCAGGTCGATATCGGCCGCGCCCACACCGGCCGCCTCCAGCGCGCGCTGGCAGGCCTCGAACGCGAGGTCGCTGCTGCCCACGTCGGGCGCGGCGAAGTGACGCGCGCGGATGCCGGTGCGCTCGACGATCCATTCGTCAGAGGTCTCGACGCCGCGCTGTGCCAGTTCGGCGGCCAGTTCGGCATTGGTCAGGCGACGGGGCGGCAAGTAGCTGCCGGTGCCCCGGATCCGGGAATAACGTCTCATATTTATTTGTGGAGCACGGCGGCCGCGGCCTCGGCGGGCACTGCAGCTTCCTGCGCTTGCAGGAGCGGCGCGGCATGCGCGATGCGGGCCTGCACACGCTCAAGCAGGTGGTTGCGGGCGGCATCATACGCGCGGACCAAAGCCTGCTCGAACGCCACTTCGTCTGCCGAACCATGGCTTTTGAACACCAGCCCGCGCAGCCCCAACAGGGCCGCGCCGTTGTAGCGCCGGTAGTCCATGCGTTTTTTAAGCGCAGCAAGCACCGGATAGGCACAAATACCAGCAAGCTTGGTGAAGATGTTGCGAGAGAACTCTTCCTTCAGGAAACCCACGATGACCGAGGCCAGGCCTTCGCTGGCCTTGAGTGCGACGTTGCCGACAAAGCCGTCGCAGACCACGATGTCGACCGTGCCCTTGAAGATGTCGTTGCCCTCGACGTTGCCGGCAAAGTTCAGGTCACCGGCTCGGCCAGCCGCGCGCAGCAACTCGCCAGCGCGCTTGATGATGTCGTTGCCCTTGATGACTTCTTCACCAATATTGAGCAAACCCACCGTGGGCTGGTCGTCGTTCTTGAGCACGGAGCCCAGGGCTGCGCCCATGACGGCGAACTGCAACAGGTGCTCCGCCGTGCAATCCACATTGGCCCCCAGGTCCAGCACCGTGGTGGCGCCGCCCTTGGCGTTGGGCAATTGGGTGGCGATGGCCGGGCGCTCGATGCCATCCAGGGTCTTGAGCAGGTAGCGTGCAATCGCCATCAAGGCGCCGGTATTGCCGGCCGACACTGCAGCAGCCGCAGCACCGTCCTTGACCTGCTGGATCGCCACGCGCATGGACGAATCCTTTTTGCGGCGCAGCGCCACCTCGACCGGGTCGTCCATGGCCACCACCTCGGTGGCGGGCACGATACGGGCACGGGCGTGGGTAAAACCGGCGAGCTGATCGGGCAGGCCGACCAGCAACAGCTCCGCATCGGCGTGCCGATCGAGGAAATGCCGGCACGCGACCAGCGTAACGCGGGGACCATGGTCCCCGCCCATGCAATCCACAGCCAGTGTGATCATGGACGGTACGCAGCGCCGCGAATGCGGCCTGAAACAGTGACAGGCATCAAGACAAAGGCCCGTGCTACAAAAATAGTAGCACCGGGCCTTAGTGGTGCAGGCAGCGTCAGGCTTCGGACTTGTTCTTCAGCACCTGGCGGCCGCGGTAGAAGCCGGTTGGGCTGATGTGGTGGCGCAGGTGGGTTTCGCCGGTGGTCGGCTCCACTGCGATGCCCGGCACGTTCAGTGCGTTGTGCGAACGGTGCATGCCGCGCTTGGAGGGGGACTTCTTGTTCTGTTGAACTGCCATGATGAGGCTCCTGGAATCGGTACAGAGGTGAGTGAAATGCGCTTATGCCCGGCTTAAAGGCCTGGTCCACGGTACAAAACATGGGCCGGGCCAGCCCATTCGGTCAGTCACACAAGACGCCCAGGGATTCGCGCGAAGCCCTCGATTATAACTACTTCTTTTCGCCGGGCCGCAGATGGGCCAGCGCGGCGAAAGGATGGGGCTTTTCTGCATTGGCCGCCTCGAAGTCCGGATCGGACACCGACAGGGGCACATCGATAGGGCAGACCTCGTGCTGGGGCACTACGGGCAGGGCCATCAGGCACTCGTCCTCGACCAGCTCCTGCAGGGGGAAATCACGGCTGGTCACCAGCAGGTCTTCTTCCACCAGATCGTCCTCGGCCTCGGCGGCGGCCTCGTCGGCCACGAAGCGGAAGGAGCGCTCAAAGGACAGCGGCATATCAACCGGCTCCAGGCAGCGCTGGCAGGTCATGGACAGCACGGTGCTGCCCTCCAGATGCAGCCAGTCCTGCGGTGCGCCGCCAACCGTGCGCTGTTCGCCCACGGCAGTCCAGTGCACCGGGCGATCAGCGTCCTCGCCGGTGGTTTCTTCCAATAGGCGCGGGAACTTGCGCAGCGGCGCCTCGCCCTGCACGGTAGCCGCAGCTTGGGCAAAGGCCTGCACGTCCAGGTGGTCGGCGGCAAAGTCATTCTTCATCGGGCCAGTGTAAGAGAATCGATGGATGACTCTTCCCACCGCCACCATCTTCTCCAGGCCCTCCGGCGGGCGGCCGCTGGTGCTTGGCTCGACCTCGCCCTATCGCCGTGAACTGCTGGAGCGGCTGCGGCTGCCCTTCGAAGTCGCCGCTCCACATGTGGATGAAACCCCAGAGCCCGGCGAAGCGCCACAGGCGCTGGCCGTGCGTCTGGCACGCGCCAAGGCGCTGGCTGTCGCCCGGCAATACCCAGACGCCGTGGTGATCGGCTCCGACCAGGTTGCCGACCTCGACGGCGAGCCGCTGGGCAAGCCCGGCGACCACGCCCGCGCCACCGTCCAGCTGCAGCGCATGCGCGGCCGCACCGTGGTGTTCCAGACCGCCGTGACCGTGGCCTGCGCCGCCAGCGGCTTCGAAGCCTCCGACCTGGCCGCTGTGAAAGTGCGCTTTCGCGCGCTGAGCGACGCCGAGATCGAGGCCTACCTGCGCGCCGAGCAACCCTACGACTGCGCCGGCAGCGCCAAGAGCGAAGGCCTGGGCATCGCCCTGCTCGAATCCATAGACAACGACGACCCAACCGCCCTGGTCGGCCTGCCGCTGATCCGCACCTGCCGGCTGCTGCGTGCGGCGGGAGTACATATCTAATGGCAACCGGCTCCCTCTACCTGGTGCCGGCGCCGCTGGACTTTGGCTGCGCTACAGAAGCCCCGCTGACCGATGTGCTGCCCGATGCCACGCTGCGCACCGCGGCCGGCCTGACCCACTGGATCTGCGAGAACGCCAAGAGCGCGCGCGCCTACCTGAAGCGGGTCGATGCCCTGCACCCGCTGGCCGCGCCACTGCAGGCACAGCAGATCCAGGAACTGCCGCGCGAGGTGCACAAGAAGGGCGACCACACGACCGCCTTCGATGCCCGGCCGCTGCTGGCCGCAGCGCTGGAAGGGCATGACATCGGCCTGCTGAGCGAGGCCGGCATGCCGGCCGTGGCCGACCCCGGCAGCTCGGTGGTGCGCGCGGCGCACACCTTGGGCCTGCCCGTGCTGCCGCTGGTGGGACCGGTATCGCTGCTGCTGGCGCTGGCCGCCAGCGGGCTCAATGGCCAGAACTTCGCCTTCGTCGGCTACCTGCCGCAGGATGCGGCGGAGCGCGCCACACGCATACGCACACTGGAGTCACTGGCGCTCAAGACCGGGCAAAGCCAGCTCTTTATAGAGACGCCCTACCGCAACGCGGCGCTGCTGCAGGCCCTGCTGGGCACGCTGCAGCACAACACACGCTTGTCGGTGAGCCACGGGCTGACCCTGGCCGCCGGCCGCACGCGCAGCGACAGCATCAAGGGCTGGCGCCAGCAACCGGCGCTGCACACGCCCGACAACGCAACGCCCGCGGTGTTTGCGATCGGTCGGTGAGCGGCGGCGCCTACCTGCGCGCAGCGCGGCATGCGACGCGCGTGCAGTTCTTCTGCTCGGGCTTTTTATTTGCCACCTGGGGCGTGCACATCCCCAGCGTGCGCGCCCAGTACGGCGCGAACGAGGCTGAGTTGGGCCTGGCCATGCTGGCAGCCGGTGTCGGTGCACTGATCGGCCTGACCCAGGCCGGCCGGCTCACCGGCCGCTACGGGCCGGCGCGGGTGACGCAGATCGGCGGCCCCATCATGGCCCTGGGCATCGCGCTGCTGCTGGCGCTGCCCAGCTATGCCGCATTGCTGGCCTTGCTGGTGGTGTTTGGCTTCTTCAACAGCGTGTTCGACGTGGCCATCAATGCCGAAGCCTCTGAGCTGGAGCGCCTGGGCGGACGGCCGCTGATGAGCGGCATGCACGGCATGTTCAGCGCCGGCGGCATGGCGGGCGCAACGGTCGGTGGACTGCTGCTGGCCTGGCCGCAGCGGCACCTGGCGCTGGTCGCCGTGCTGATGGCCGCCGCCGCTCTGCTCGCGGCGCGCCGCATGCTGCCCGCGCCGCCGCCCGGCCAAGCCGGTGAAGGCAGCGGCGGCTTCAAGCTGCCGCGCGGCATGCTGCTGGTGCTTGGGCTGCTGGCAGGCATCGGACTGATCGCCGAAGGCGCGATGTACGACTGGAGCGTGCTCTACCTGCAACAGGAACTGGGCAGCCCACAGCACCAGGCAGCGTTTGCGTATGCCAGCTTCTCTGCCGCCATGGCACTGACCCGCTTCGGTGGCGACTGGGTGCGCGCCCGCGTTGCACCCGCTGTGCTGCTGCGCGGCAGCGCGCTGTTGGCCGCCGCCGCCATGCTGCTGGTGCTGCTCACCTCCAACCCGTGGGTGGCGCTGGCCGGCTTTGCCTTGGTCGGCGTGGGCTTTGCCAATGTGGTGCCCATCCTGTTCTCGGCTGCCGCGCGCCTGCCCGGCACCAGTCCGGCACATGCGATTGCGGCGGTCTCGTCGCTGGGCTACCTGGGCTTCATGGCCGGGCCGCCGGTAATCGGCCTGCTGGCGCAGGGCAGCTCACTCACCGCCGCGCTCTATCTGGTGGTGGGCTTTGCGGTGGTGCTGGCCTGGAGCGCGCGGCGTGCCCTGGGCGGGCTCAGCGCAGACGGCGCTGCACCAGAATGACGGCGCCTGCCAGCACGGCCAGCAGCGCCAGCAGGCGGTAGAGGTCCTCGCAGGCCAGCAGCAGGCTCTGGCCATCGAGCAGGCTACTCAGGCTCGCCAGCGCACCAGCATGCGCCTGCTCCGGCGAATAGCCGCGCTGCGCCAGCACATGGCCGACACTGGCCAGCCAGTCCTGCACCGCCGGGCGGCCGGGTGACAGCTCGGCCGCCAGCGTGTCGTGCACCGCCGTGGTCCGGTTCTGCAGCAGCACTGCCGCCACCGCGGTGGACACAGACCCGGCCAGTTGCCGCATCAGGTTCTTGCCCTGGTAGCCGTGGCCAAAGCGCTCGTCACCCAATTCGCTGAAGGTGAGCCCCGCCACCGGCAGCACCAGCAGCGCGCCGAACATGCCCTTGGCCAGCAACGCGGGCCAGAGTTGCGTGGCGGCGATGCCGGCCGGCACGCTGGAGAACAGCCAGGCCGCGGCGATGGCGCAGCCCACGCCGGCCAGCATCACCGGCTTTTTGCTGGGCATGCGGCGCGCCACGCGGATATAGGCATAGGCGGTGGCCAGGCTCACCAGTGCGGAGAAGGAATTGAGCCAGCCAGTCATGCCCAGCGTGATGCCCAACCCGCGCTCTGCAAACACCGGGAACAGGTAGGCGCTGAAGTTGGACAGGAAGTAGTGCAAAAAGTACAGCCCCAGGCCCACCAGATAGACCGGGCTGTGCAGCAAGCGCAGGTGCAGCCAGGGCTGTGGGTGCTGCCACTGGTGCCAGAGAAAGGCGCCAAGCAGCACGGCGCCCACGCCCACCATGGCCGCCAGCCGTGCCGGGTGCTCCAGCGCATCAAAGCGTGCCTGCGACAACGCCAGCTGCAGGCAGACGATGGCCGCAATGAATACCAGCAGCGGCCAGGCCACATGGTGTGCCGGCTGCTCGGCCAGCCGGGCGCCAGGCACGCGCCCGGCGCCTTCGGGCATCAGCAGCCACACGCCCGCCAGCGCCAGCGCAGCCGGCGGCAGCGCGGCGTAAAACACCCATTGCCAGCCCTGCTCCTGGATCAGCCAGCCCGACATGGCCGGCGCCAGCGCAGAGGCGCCGAAGATCCACAGCATGAAGCGCTTGGTGGCGGCCGGCCGCTCCTTCAGCGGGAACAGCAGGTTCACCAGGATGCGGCTGCTGGTAAAGAAGGTGCCGCCGCCCAGGCCCTGCACAAAGCGCGCGGCCGTCATGCCGGCCAGGCTGCTGCTGTTGGCGCAGGCCAGCAGGCCGGCCATGAACAGCAGCAAGCCGCCCGCCAGGTAGCTGCGGTAGCCAAAGCGGCGTGCCAGCCGCTGCTGGGCCAGCATCATCAGCATGCTGCCGACGGCGTAGGCGGCCTGCACCCGCACGAATTCGCGCGGCGCCGCGTCCAGCCCGCCCATGATGTGGGCCGAGCCAAAGACGAACATCAGGTTCTCAAAAAACTCCACCGCCGTGACCAGCCCCAGCAGTTGCATCAGCAGGCTTTTCTTCTCGGTACGGGGGAACAGGCGCAGCAGGGCGGCGCCCGGCAGGCTGCTCACGGCGCGGCTCCTTCGCCGTCTGCCTCCAATTGCGTGTTGACGGCGCGCAGGCCGCGCAAGGTGGCGTCGAAGTCATCGCCCACCGTGGCCCAGCTCTGGCGGTAGGCCTCGTGCACGTCGGGCGCGGCGGCACTGAGCTTGCGGCTGCCGGCCGGCGTCAGCGCCAGTTGCAGCGCGCGCCGGTCCTCGACGGCGGCCTGGCGCTCGACCAGGCCTTGCGACTCCAGCGCGTCGAGCAGGCGCGTGACCTGGGTGCGGCTGGCGTCGAGCGAGGTGCTGAGCTCAGACGGCCGCAGCCGCTCGCCCTTGTGCAGCGAGATAAAGGCCAGTGCCAGGTACTCGCGCATCAGCAGGCCGTGCTGCGCCAGCGCACGGTCCATGCGCGCCTCCAGCAAGACGGCGGTGCGCATCAGCAGCCGCGTGGCACGGATCGGCCCGGCCGGCGCCGTGGGGCGCAGGCGGAAGTAGCGGTCCAGATCGTCTTCGAAGGCCATGCCCATCTCCAATTGATTTCAAATGAAATTATATCCAATGAAATCAAATGACGCATCAACCAGCCCCAGACAGAAAAAAGCCCGCGGGGTTGGCGCGGGCTTTTGGCGGGGACGGGCGGGGAACGCGTCAGCGCAGGGACGGCGTCAGGCGCAGCATGGACTGCACGGCGCCCTCGCCCATGGCGGCGCCAAACTTCTTGGCCAGCCGCTCGGCGACGTTGTCACGGCGGGTGTAGTCGACGATTTCCTCGGCCTTGACCACTTCGCGCGCCACGTAGTCGACATTGCCCAACTGGTCGGCCAGGCCCATCTCTACTGCCTGCTGGCCGGTCCAGAACAGGCCGCTGAAGGTCTCCGGCGTTTCCTTGAGCCGGTCGCCACGGCCGGCCTTGACCACGCCGATGAACTGCTGGTGGATCTGATCGAGCATGGCCTGGGCGAGTTCGCGCTGCTTGCCGCTCTGCGGGCTGAACGGGTCCATGAAGCCCTTGTTCTCACCGGCGGTGATCAGGCGGCGCTCCACGCCCAGCTTGTCCATCAGGCCGGTGAAGCCAAAGCCGTCCATCAGCACGCCAATGCTGCCGACGATGCTGGCCTTGTCGACATAGATCTTGTCGGTGGCGGCGGCAATGTAATAGGCCGCCGAGGCGCAGGTTTCTTCCACCACGGCGTAGATCGGCTTCTTGTACTTGGCCTTGAGCCGCAGGATCTCGTCATTGATGATGCCGGCCTGCACCGGGCTGCCACCTGGCGAATTGATGAGCAGCACCACGGCCTGCGCGCCGTCGTCTTCGAAGGCGGTGCGCATGGCGGCCACGACGAATTCCGCGCTGGCCTGGTTGCCCTGGGCGATCTCGCCCTTGATATCGATCACCGCGGTGTGCGCGGTCGTCTTGGCGGTGGCAGGAGCCGCGCGGTGAAACAGCAGCCAGGCAACGGTGACGAAGAACAGCAGCCAGGCCAGGCGCACGAATATCTTCCAGCGGCGTGCCGAGCGCTGCTCCTTGAGCGCGGCAAAGGCGAGCTTCTCCAGCGTCGCCCGCTCCCATTGCCCCCCCTCCTCCTTTGCTACATTTTTAGAAGCATAAAGCCCAGGCTGTGCGCCGGCTTGCGGGCTTTTTTCTTCATGATCCAAGGGATCGCGAAAGATCGGATCAGTCATCTAGAACTCGAGGGGTTGGAGGTTGTAGGCAGTATGCCAGTGGACCACGCCGCCAGCCTCCGACAGTTGTATTTTCACCAGTCCGCCGCGACAGGGGCCGCCGGCGCAGGCACCGCTGCCCGGCAGGTAGGCGGCGCCGTGGGCATGGCACAGCAGCCACTGCCCGCTGTCGTCGAAGAAGTGGTTTGGCTGCCAGTCCATCTCCATGCCGACGTGGGTGCAGCGGTTGAGGTAGGCATGCGGCACGCCCCGGAACCGGATAGCAAACGCACGGCAGGTCTGGCCGGCGTAGACCAGGTCGAAGGGAACAGCAGGGCCGCCGTCCTGCAGTTCACGGCTGTGGCACAGGGCGATGGTGCGGTCCTGCATCGCGGGCCCCTCCTCTCAAGTCATGCGTTGTCGCGCAGCCAGCCGTCCAGCTCGGCGATGGAATTCACTACCGCTAGTGGGCCCAGTTCGCCGAACGCCTCAGGTGTGTGCGCGCCGTAGCTCACGCCGACACTGGCGCAGCCGGCGTTGCGGGCCATCAGCAAGTCGTGCGTGGTGTCGCCAATCATCAGCACGCGCTCGGGCGGCAGGTCGAACTCCTGCATCAGCTCATGCAGCATCAGCGGATCGGGCTTGCCGGCGGTCTCGTCGGCGGTGCGCGAGGCATCAAACGTACCGCGCAGTTGCTCGGTCGCCAGCACCTCGTTCAGGCCGCGCCGGCTCTTGCCGGTGGCCACCGTCAGCAGGTGGCCGCGCGCCTTGAGCGCATCGAGCATGGGCAGCACGCCATCGAACAGGCTCAGGTCGTCATGGTGCAGCCGGTAGTGGTGGCGGTAGCGTTCGCCCAGTTGCGGATAGCGCTCAGGCGGCACGTCCGGCGCGGCATGGGCCAACGCCTGGTTCAGGCTCATGCCGATCACATAGGCGGCGGCACGGTCGGTCGGCACGGTGCCGCCCACGTCATGCACTGCGGCCTGGATGCAGCGCACGATGATGCCGGTCGAGTCGTAGAGGGTTCCGTCCCAGTCGAAGGCGATCAGGTCGAAGCGGGGGGGACGGGAGGCAAGGTCGGACATCAGCAGCGCGGGGAAATATTTAAGACAGGTACTTTAGGCCCAAGGGACCAGCTCTGGCGGTAACTCCGCGGTGAGCGTGATCCGCTCCTCGCTCGCCGGATGGGTGAACTGCAGCCGCCAGGCGTGCAGGAACATGCGCGACAGGCCCAGGCCGGCCAGCCGCTTGTTGAGGGGAAAGTCACCGTACTTGTCGTCGCCCGCAATGGCGTGGCCGCCGGATGCCAGGTGCACGCGGATCTGGTGGGTGCGGCCAGTCTTGATCGTCACTTCCAGCAATGAGAAAGCCGGTAGCCCCGCCTCCGACCGGGCCGGGATGCCGTGGCGCACCTTGACCAGGGTGACCGAGCGCATGCCGTCCGGGTCGTCGGCCGTGGTGACACGCACGCGGCGCTCGCCATCGGCCTGCAGGTATTTGTGCAACGGCTGGTCGATCACCTTGCGATTGGCCGGCCAGGCGCCTATGGCCAGCGCCAGATAGGTCTTGCCGGTTTCGCGCTCGCGGAACTGGTCCTGCAAGCGGACCAGCGCCGAGCGCTTCTTGGCCACCAGCAGGATGCCGGAGGTTTCGCGGTCGAGCCGGTGTACCAGTTCAAGGAACTTCGCCTGCGGCCGGGCCTGGCGCAGTTGTTCGATGACGCCAAAGCTCACGCCGCTGCCGCCGTGCACGGCGACGCCAGCGGGTTTGTCGATGGCAAGCAAGTGCTCATCTTCGAACAGCACCGGGAATTCGCGCGCCGGCGCCGGGCGCGCCGCTTTCGCCTCGGCCGCCTCCGACACGCGCACTGGCGGCAGGCGCACCACGTCGCCGGCCGCCACGCGGGTATCGGCGGAGGCGCGGCCCTTGTTCACGCGCACCTCGCCCGAGCGGATGATGCGGTAGACGTGGGTCTTGGGCACGCCCTTCAATTCGCGGATCAGGAAGTTGTCTAGCCGCTGGCCTTCGGACTCTGCATCCACCGTCACCTGCCGCACGGCGGGCGCTGCGGACGGGACTTTGGCCCCTATAATGTGTTTCACTGGCGCGACATTGTGTAAGTGGTTGATTTTGATGGAGTTTAGTCCACCCACCACGCCGCATGCCGCCAGCAGGTCGATGCCACCGGAGGCTTTTCCGGGCAAGTTGCGCACCCATTGTCCGCAACGGCCCGCTGCTCCTCCGGACGAGCCGGCACTTTGAAACACCGAACCGGAATACCCCAGCTGGTACGCCCCGCGCCTCATGCGGCAAGGGCCACCAGCGGATGGAAGCGAGATCTTGCCGTGCTGATGACCCTGGTACCTGCCCTCTGGCGGTGGCTCATGCCCCCGCCCGCCGGCGTGCCCCGGTGGTCTGCACCTCTCCCGCGGGCACATGTTGCCCGCCCGGCCGCCCACCCTTTTTTGCGGCCGCTCCTCGCTTCTCTCCACGCGCCCCCGCCCCGTCTGCAGCGCTAAGCGCCAGCAGTCGCGGCTTTCCCGGCAATTCCCTTCGTTTCGAAGCGTCAGTTCAGGCATCGTTGGCCCCCATCCGGGCCTGTACGAAGTTTTGAATACACGAAGGAACGCATCATGAAACGGATGCTGATCAACGCCACGCAGGCCGAAGAACGCCGCCTGGCCATCGTCGACGGGCAAAAACTGCTCGACTACGAAATCGAAATCGAAGGGCGCGAACAGCGCAAGGGCAACATCTACAAGGCCGTCGTCACGCGCGTCGAGCCCTCGCTGGAGGCCTGCTTCGTCGACTACGGCGAAGACCGCCACGGCTTCCTGCCCTTCAAGGAAATCTCCCGCCAATACTTTGCCGCCGGCGTCTCGGTGAGCCAAGCGCGCATCAACGACGTGATCAAGGAAGGCCAGGAGCTGCTGGTCCAGGTCGAGAAGGAAGAGCGCGGCAACAAGGGCGCGGCCCTGACCACCTTTGTGAGCCTGGCCGGCCGCTACGTGGTGCTGATGCCCAACAACCCGCGCGGCGGCGGCGTCAGCCGGCGCATCGAGGGCGAGGACCGCGCCGAGCTCAAAGAAGCGATGGACCAGCTCGAATACCCGAACGGTATGAGCATCATCGCGCGCACCGCTGGCATCGGCCGCACCGCGCCCGAACTGCAGTGGGACCTGAACTACCTGCTCAAGCTCTGGACCGCCATCGACGGCGCGGCCAAGGGCGGCAAGGGCGCTTTCCTGATCTATCAGGAATCCAGCCTGGTCATTCGCGCGATTCGTGACTACTTCAACCACGACATCGGCGACATCCTGATCGACACCGACGACATCTACGAGCAGGCGCACCAGTTCATGGCGCACGTCATGCCCGAGCATGCCGCCCGCGTGAAGCGCTACCGCGACGATGCGCCGCTGTTCAGCCGCTTCCAGATCGAACACCAGATCGAATCCGCCTACGCCCGCACCGTGACGCTGCCGTCCGGTGGTGCCGTGGTGATCGACCACACCGAGGCGCTGGTCAGCGTGGACGTCAACTCGGCGCGCGCCATCAAGGGCGGCGACATCGAGGAAACCGCTACCCGCACCAACCTGGAAGCCGCCGACGAAGTGGCGCGCCAGATGCGCCTGCGTGACCTGGGCGGCCTGATCGTGATCGACTTCATCGACATGGAAGAGTCGAAGAACCGCCGCGAAGTGGAAAACCGCCTGCGCGACGCGCTGCGGCAAGACCGCGCCCGCGTGCAGTTTGGCTCGATCAGCAAGTTCGGCCTGATGGAAATGAGCCGCCAGCGCCTGAAGCCGGCGCTGTCTGAAGGCGCGCACATCAACTGCCCGCGCTGCGGTGGCTCTGGCCACATCCGCGACACGGAAAGCTCGGCGCTGCAGATCCTGCGGATCATCCAGGAAGAGTCCATGAAGGACAACACCGCCGCCGTGCACGTGCAAGTGCCGGTGGAAGTGGCCTCTTTCCTGCTGAACGAAAAGCGCACCGAAATCGCCAAGATCGAGCTCAAGCAGCGCGTCAACGTGCTGATGGTGCCCAACAAGTCGCTGGAAACCCCGCACTACAAGCTCGAACGCCTGAAGCACGACGACCCGCGCCTGGACGGCATCGAGGCCAGCTACAAGCTCGCCGAAGTGGTGGAAGACCCGACCACGGTCACCCGCCGCTCGCAAGAGCCGACCAACAAGCAGACGCCGGTGATCAAGGGCGTGCTGCCCGACGCACCCGCACCGCAGGCCGCGCCGCGCCCTGCTGCGGCACCGGCCGCTGCCGCAGCGCCGGCCCGTGCAACGCTGCCGCCGCCCGCACAGCCGGCGCCTGTGGCCGAATCGGGCTTCCTGGCCTGGCTGCGCAACTTCTTCGGCTTTGGCCCGGTGCCCGCACCGGTGGCTGCGCCGGTTGCGGCGCCCGCACCGGCGGCTGGCGAACAACGCCCTGGCCGTGGCGGTGAACGCCGTGACCGTGGCGAGCGCGGTGACCGCGGTGAACGTGGCGAGGGTCGCCGCGAAGGTGGCCGTGATGGTGGCCGTGGCGGACGCCGCGGTGAACGTACCGAGCGCCCGGCCGGCGCAACGGCCGCAGCCGGCGAGCGCCCGGAACGCCAGGAACGTGGCGGCGACCGCCCCGAGCAAGCACGCAACGGTAACGGTGAACGCGGCGAGCGTGCAGACCGTGGTGAACGCGAAGGCCGCGGCGGCGAACGCCGTGAGCGCCGCGAGCGTGGCGATGCCCGTCCGGCCGGCCGTGAAGGCCGCGAGCCGCGCGAACCGCGCACCAGCGACCGCCCCCTGGGCACCGACACGGTGACCGAGGCGCAGGCCCTGGCCGGCGTGGCGTTGGAAGTGCCGACCTCCGGCGACGAACAGCGCAGCGAGCGCCCACCGCGCCGTGAACGTGGCGAGCGCGGTGAGCGTGGCGAAGGTGGCCGTCGCGGCCGTGGTGAGCGCGCTCCGCGTGCTGCCGAAGGTGCGACGGAAGCCGGCGAAGGCGTGGGCAGCGATGCCGTGGCCGACGCACGCGGCAACGCCCAGCAGCAACCGCAGGTGGCTGGCGAGGAAGCAAACGGCAACGACACTGGCGCGCCCCAAACCAACGGCGAAGCCGGTGGTGAAGAGCGCCGCGAACGTCGTGAGCGCCGCTCGCGTGACCGCTACGGCCGCGACCGCCGCGAAGGTGGCGAGCGCAACGGCAATGGCAACAGCGCCGAGCGCGCACCGCAAGAGTCCGTCGAGCGCGAAGCGCCGGCCCAGGGCGGCATCTTTGATGCCTTCCGCAGCCCGGCCCCGGTGAACGCCGAGGTCAGCGACGACGAAGCCGCACCACGCGCCTACGCTGAAGCCCGCCGCGACGACGCGCCACAGGCGCGTGCAGACCGTGCCGAGGAACGCGCCCCGCGCGCTCCCCGCGCACCGCGCAACCGCCAGCAGGACGAAGAAGCCCAGGCCCCGGCCATCGTGGCAGAAGCCGCCCCGGTCGAAAGCGCCGCGGCACCGGTCCAGCCCCAGCCGGTTGCAGTCGCGGTCGCCGCGCCTGTAGCAGCCCCGGTGGCAGCACCGGTGGTGGAAACCATCGCAGCAGCGCCAGCGCCGGCCCCCGCACCAGCACCGGTCGCAGCCCCCGTGGCAGCGCCTGTAGCCGCACCTGTGGCAGTGGCCGCCCCGGCCCCAGCAGCCTTTGTGCTGCCGGTGACGGAGCTGATTGGCGTGGCCGAAGGCAGTGGTCTGCAATGGGTGCATTCCGACAGCAGCAAGGTCGCAGCAGCCCAGGCCGCGCTGACGGCCGAGCCGGCACCGGTCCGCGTGCCGCGCGAGCGCCCGCCAGTGGCAGCGCCGGACAACGGCCCACTGGTGCTGGTGGAGACGCGCCGCGACCTGAACGACGTCAAGCTGCCGTTCGAGCAGCCGAACGCGTAAAGGCATAAGAGCGCCCCGCGCTCCTGCCGCGCAAGGCCCTGCAGGCGTCGCCAAGACGCCGGGCAGGGCCTTTTTTCTGGCCGGCACAATGACGTGCCCCTTGCCCTTTCTGTTGCAAAACTCCAATGCTGTTCCTGCTGTCCCCCGCCAAATCGCTTGACTACGACACGCCCGTGCCGGCCGGCCTGCCGGCCACCGAGGCGCCGTTTCCGGCCCAGACCAAGGCGCTGATCGCGCTGTTGCGCCAGCAATCGCCGCAGCAGGTCGCGCAACTGATGTCGATCTCGGATGCGCTGGCCGCGCTCAACGTAGCGCGCTATGCCGCCTGGTCGCCCAAGGCCACAGCCGCCAACTCCAGGCAGGCGGCGCTGGCCTTCAATGGCGATGTCTATGACGGCCTGGACGCCAAGACGCTCACCGCCGAGGACCTGGCCTGGGCGCAGAGCCATATCAACATCCTGAGCGGCCTGTATGGCGTGCTGCGGCCGCTGGACCGGCTGCAGCCCTACCGGCTGGAGATGGGCACGCGGCTGCCGAACGAGGCCGGCGCCGACCTGTACCACTTCTGGCGCCCGCGGATTGCCGAGCTGCTCAATACCCGGCTGCAGGCCGACCAGACGCCGGTGGTGATCAACCTGGCCTCGCAGGAGTACTTCAAGTCGGTCGACCGCAAGCTGCTCAAAGCCCGGGTGATCGACTGCGTCTTTGAAGACTGGAAGAATGGGCGCTACGCCATCATCAGCTTCCACGCCAAGCGCGCGCGCGGCCTGATGGCGCGCTTTGCCATCCAGCACCGTGCCGTGACGCCACACCAGTTGCAAGCCTTCGACCTGGGCGGCTACCGCTTCGATGCTGCGGCCTCCGAGCCAGACCGGCTGGTGTTCCGCCGCAAGCTGAATTAAGACCCGCAACCCTTTTTGGCCCGAGGATTTGCCATGCAGCGCCAGACAACCGCCACTGTCACCGCCCAGCGCACCACCACGCACACCACGCAGCCCGTCACGCCCGAACTGCGCGCCTGGATCATTGCGCAGGCCGAGGCCGGCTATGCCGCGCCGGTGATCGTGCAATCGATGATCGACTCTGGCTGGCAAGAGGCCGTGGCGGTGCAGGCGCTGGAAACCACGCTGCGCGGCCACCTCGAGCAGCAGGCCGTGGCGCAGGGCCAGCCGCCCGCATCGCGCGTGCCCCAGCCGGAGCTGCACGACTCGCCGCTCTACCTCGACGTGGGCGACCGCCAGGTGCATGTGCTGCAGTCCATGGCCGACCCACGCATCGTCGTCTTTGGCAACCTGCTGTCGGACGAGGAATGTGCGGCCCTGATCGCCGACGCCGAGCCGCGCATGAAGCGCTCGCTGACCGTCGCCACCAAGACCGGCGGCGAAGAGCTGAACGCCGACCGCACCAGCGACGGCATGTTCTTCAGCCGCGGCGAAACGCCCGTGGTGGCCCGGCTGGAGGCGCGCATCGCCCGGCTGCTGGACTGGCCCGTGGAAAACGGCGAAGGCCTGCAGGTGCTGCACTACCGCCCGGGAGCCGAGTACAAGCCGCACTACGACTACTTCGACCCGGGCGAGCCCGGCACGCCCAGCATCCTGCGGCGCGGCGGCCAGCGCGTGGCCACGCTGCTGGTTTACCTGAACGAGCCCGAGCGCGGCGGCGGCACCACCTTCCCCGACGTGCACCTGGAGGTCGCACCCAAGCGCGGCAACGCGGTGTTCTTCAGCTACGAGCGGCCGCACCCGTCGACCCGCACGCTGCACGGCGGCGCGCCGGTAACCGCAGGCGAAAAGTGGATCGCCACCAAATGGCTGCGCGAACGAGAATTCACTTGAGAATTTTGACAAAAATTGGCCTAAGCCCTTACCACACCTAGGCTTACAGCTACTTTATTAATAGCATGACCACTCCCGAACAATCCCAGCTCGGCAAGGCCTCGGCCTATGCGGATCAATACGACCCAAGCCTGCTGTTCCCCATCCCACGCGCCGGCAAGCGCGCAGAGATCGGCGTGGACGGCACGCCGCCCTTCTTTGGCGCTGATTTGTGGACGGCCTTCGAGCTGAGCTGGCTCAACCAGCGCGGCAAGCCGCAGGTGGCGCTGGCCCACATCACCGTGCCTTGCGAGACGCCCAATATCGTCGAGAGCAAGTCCTTCAAGCTCTACCTCAACAGCTTCAACAACACCCGCTTTGACGATGCCGACGCCGTGCGTGCACGCATCCGCGCCGACATCAGCGAAGCCGCCTGGCGCGGCTCAAACACGCCGGGCAGCGTGGGCGTGAAGCTGCTGCTGCCCGAGATGTTCGACCGCGAGCCGGTGCATGAGCTGGATGGCCTGCTGCTGGATCGGCTCGACGTGGAATGCACCCAGTACACGCCCGCGCCCGAGCTGCTCCGCGCCACCGAAGGCGAGGCGCCGGTGAGCGAGGTGCTGGTCAGCAACCTGCTCAAGAGCAACTGCCTGGTCACCGGCCAGCCAGACTGGGGCAGCGTGCAGATCCGCTACAGCGGCCCGCAGATCGACCAGGAAGGGCTGCTGAAGTACCTGGTGAGCTTTCGCAACCACAACGAGTTCCACGAACAGTGCGTGGAGCGCATCTTCATGGACCTGTGGACGCGCTGCCGGCCGCTGAAGCTGGCCGTCTACGCCCGCTACACCCGGCGCGGCGGGCTGGACATCAACCCGCTGCGCACCAGCCACCCGCAAGCGCTGCCGGCCAATACCCGCACTGCGCGACAGTAGCCGACCCAGGTTTGCGGCGATGGCTGACAGCAGCAGCAACACCGGGGCGCATCCTCTGCCGAGATTCAGGAAGGCTCCCGTGCAACTCAACATCCTCATCGTCGACGACAACCGCGAAGCCGCCGAGCTGTTTCAAGAGCTGCTGGCCCAGCAAGGCCATGACGTGCGCTGCGCCTACACCGCGCAGCAGGCGCTGGCCGATGCCGCCCAGGCGCCGGCCCAGGTCTATCTGCTGGACCTGACCCTGCCCGACATGCACGGCACCGCACTGGCGCGCCAACTGAGGCCGCTGTCGCGCGGCGCGCCGCCGCTGATGATTGCCGTCACCGGACTGACGCTGGACGGCGGCAGCCGCGAGGAGATGTCAGTGTTCGACCATTTCCTGCAGAAGCCGGTCGATTTCGGGCGGCTGGAGCGCATCCTGGGTGATGCGGCGGCGGCCGCATGACGGCCGAGCAGGCCTGGCGCGCGGCCGGCGTGCGGCACGAGCTGCTGATGCGCGTGCTGCCCGCGCTGCGCCACGACATGGCCGGGCCACTGTCAGTGGCGCGCATGGGCAACACCGTGCTCAAGCGCTACCTCACGGCCCAGCCACTGGATGCCGAGCTGTGCCAGAGGCGCATCGGCCAGAACGACGAGCAACTGGGCCAACTGGCCGCCGGCATACGCGCGCTCAGCCACTGGGACGTAGAAAGCCACGGCCGCGCAGACCCGGCCGTGCTGTGGCCCGCAGCGCTGGAGCTGGCGCGCCCCACGCTGGAGCTGCACGGCCTGCGGCTGCAGTCCGAAGGCGCGGCTGCGCCCACCGGTTGGCCCGAGCTGGCGCCCGCGCGCCTGCTGTACGCGCTGATCGGCGCCCTCGCCTACCTGCAGGACAGTGCCGCCGCGCCCGCCCAGGTCAGCGTGCAGGCCGAGGGCGATGGCCTTCTGCTGCAGAGCGTGCCGGCAGACCCGCCCGCCAGCGCAGAGCACCAGCCAGACCGCCGCCCGCTGCAGATAGACCACGACGCCCTGGCCTGCCTGGCAGCCGACCTGGAGTGGCCGATGCAGATCGGGCCGGCCTCGGTGCTGCTGCGGCGCCCGCCGGAGTAAGCGCCTTAAAAAAGCGAGCCGTTGCGCTCCCCACCAACTCCTGAATTGATAGCTAATAGCCCAGTCTGCACCTGGGCTACAGCCACTTTTTCTTCAAATTTCTGCGCGGCATCGGTACGCAGCAGCGTGCCCACCCGCACGCCCAGCAGGCGCAGGCGCTTGTCCAGCGGCACGCGCTTGAGGCACTGGCCGGCGATCTGGCGGATGGTGCGGGCATCTGCCGTGGGCACGGCGATGGTCTGGTCGCGCGTGGCGATCTTGAAGTCGTCGTAGCGCAGCTTGATGCCTATGGTCTTGCCGACATAGCCCTTCTTCTGCAGATCGGCCGCCACCGCCTCGCACAGCCGGGTGAAGATCGCGCCCAGCTCGGCGCGGTCGCGTACCGCGTGCAGGTCGCGGTCGAAGGTGGTCTCGCGGCTCATGGAGACCGGCTCGCTCTCGGTCACCACGGGGCGATCGTCGCGGCCCCAGGCCACCTCGTGCATCCAGGCGCCGCTGGCCTTGCCGAAGGTGGCGATCAGCCAGTCGCGCTCTTGCGCGGCCAGCTCGCCGATGGTGCGGATGCCGTGGCGCTCCAGCTTGGCGTCGGCCTTGGGGCCGATGCCGTTGACCTTGCGCGCCGGCAGCGGCCAGATGCGCGTCTGCAAATCCTCGGCGTGGACGATGGAGATGCCATTGGGCTTGTTGAATTCGCTCGCCATCTTGGCCAGCAGCTTGTTGGGCGCCACGCCTATCGAGCAGGTCAGGCCGGTGGCCGTGAAGATGCTTTTTTGAATGAGCCGCGCCAGCACGCGGCCACCCTCGCGCTGGCCGCCGGGCACGTCGGTGAAGTCGATGTAGACCTCGTCCACGCCGCGGTCCTCCATCTGCGGTGCGATCTCGGTGATGAGCTGCTTGAAGCTGCGCGAGAAGTAGCGCACCCGCTCGAAATCCACCGGCAGCAGGATCGCCTGCGGGCACAGCTTGGCGGCCTTCATCAAGCCCATGGCCGAGCCCACGCCAAACTGCCGCGCCGCATAGGTGGCGGTAGTGGCCACGCCGCGCCCAACGTACTGGCGCAGGCGCGGGAAGTCGTCCACCGGCACGTCTTCGGGTGCGCGGCCGGCGTCGACTTCCCAGGGGGTTTCGCTACGGCGGCGCGCGCCGCCGATCACCACCGGCAGCCCTTTGAGTTGCGGGTAGCGCAGCAGCTCGACAGACGCAAAGAAGGCGTCCATGTCGAGGTGGGCGATGCGGCGCAGCGGCTGGGTCACAGGCTCACGGATTGGCGATGGCGATGTCCTGGCCCACCGGCGGCGGCGCTGCCATCCTGCGCAGCAGGGCTACGAAGTGGGCGGCGGGCAGACTGTCCTGGTCTTGGCGCCACAGCAGCGTGAGCGGCGCATCGAGCCGCCCGCCATCGGCCAGCGGGCAGTAGACCACCGCATGCCGCTGCGCCCCCGCCATCGAGGCCGGCACGATGGACACGCCCACACCGGCGGCTACCAGGTTCAGGTTGGTCATCATGCGTTCCACCTCGGCCACCACGCGCGGCTGCAGGCCGCGCGCCTGGCACAGCGCCAGCAGGTTGCCGTAGAGGCCCGGCGCCCCGGGGCGCCGCACCAGGATCAGGCCGGCGCTGCACAGTTCGGCCAGCGTGATCGGCTTGCCCGGCGCATGGGCGCGCGCCACGGCCAGCGGGTGCTCGCGCGGCAGCGCTGCCACCACGGGCTCGCGCAGCAGGGTCTCGAACAACACGCCCTCGGGCCGGGCCACCGGCACACGCAGCAAGGCCGCATGCAGGCGGCCCGCGGCGACGGCCTCGGTCAGCTCGGCGGCGTTGTGCTCGTGCAGGCTCAGCTCCACGCTGGCGTAGTCGCGCCGGTAGGCACGCAGCGCATCGGGCATGAAGGCATGGGCGGCAGAAGAGCTGGTGAAGCCCACCATCAGCAGGCCGTCCAGCCCCTGGGCAAAACGCGCCATGCGCTGCTGCATCGCCTCGAAGCTCTGCAGCAGGGCCGTCGCCTCGGCCTGCAGGCGCCGGCCGCCATCGGTCAGCGCCACGCCGCGCGGATGGCGCCGGAACAAGGCCATGCCCAGCGACTGCTCCAGTGCCTTGATCTGCTGGCTCAGCGGTGGTTGTTGCATGCCCAGCCGCTCGGCGGCACGGGTCATGTGGCCGGTCTCGGCGACGGCCAGGAAGTAACGCAGGTGTCGTATCTCCATATTTTTTTCGTATCGAGTCTGCCGTTTCATTGTATTTGACGTACCTCGGCAACGGGGCCTATCGTGCCCCTCTACAACGGAGACACCCGATGCGCCTCTTCTTCCTTGCTGCCCTCGCCCTGTGCGGCGCCGCCCACGCCGCGCCCCAGCCCGCGGCCTGCCCTGCCGAGATCCCCGCCAACGCCAGTTGCTACAACGGCCAGGACGAGGCCGGCGCCTGGTACTGGATTGCCCTGCCCGCCCAGTGGGCCGAGCAAGGCCCCAAGGTGCTGGTGATGCACGCCCACGGCGGCCCCGAGCTGGGCGCGCCCACCTCTGCCCGCGCCGAGGCCGACCTGAAGCGCTGGGCCATCACCGTGCGCGCCGGCTATGCCTGGGCCGGCTCCAGCTACCGGCGCGGCGGCTACGGCGTGACCATGGCGGCCGAAGACACCGAGCGGCTGCGCCAGCTCTTTGTGGCGCGCTTTGGCACGCCGCGCCGCACCATCCTGCACGGCCAGAGCTATGGCGGCGGCGTGGCCTCCAAGGCGGCCGAGCTGTACGGCCCGGCGGGCGGCAAGCCCAGCCCCTATGACGGTGTGCTGCTCACCAGCGGTGTGCTGGGCGGTGGCAACAATGCCTATGAATTCCGGCTCGACCTGCGCGTGGTCTACCAATACGTCTGCGGCAACCACCCACGCCCGAACGAGCCCCAGTACCCGCTCTGGATGGGCCTGCCCGCAGGCGAAAAGATGAGCCGCGACGATCTGGCCGCGCGGGTGCGCGAATGCACCGGCGTTGGCCTGCCCGCCGCGCAGCGCAGCCCGGCGCAGGCCGCGCACCTGAAGACCATCCTGGACGTGGTGAAGATCCCCGAGCGCTCGCTGGTGCCGCACCTGGCCTGGGCCACCTTCTTGTTCCGCGACCTGGTGCAGCAGCGCCTGGACGGCCGCAACCCCTTTGGCAACACCGGCGTGGTCTACCAGGGCTCGACCGACGACACGGCACTGAACGCCGGCGTGCTGCGCTACACGGCCGACCCGCAGGCCGTTGCCGCGCTGGCCGCCGACAGCCTGCCCAGCGGCCGCGTGGCGCAGCCCACGCTGACCCTGCACGCCATCCACGACCCCACCGCCTTCGTCGAACTGGAAAGCGCCTACCGCACGATCCGCGAACAGGCCGGCACAGCCGACCGGCTGGTGCAAACCTTCGCCGACGAATCCGAGCACAGCTACCTCAGCGACCCGGAGTACCCCGCCCTGTTCACCGCCCTGCTCGACTGGATAGACCACGGCGACAAACCCACGCCAGAGAAGGTGGCCGCGCTGTGCCAGCGCTACACCGCCACGTTCACGGAAGGCGGCTGCCACATCGTGCCCGGCTACCAAAGCCCGCCGCTGGCAAGCCGGGTGCCGGTGCGGGGGCGTTGAGGGCGGGCTATTCCAGCGCCAGCTTCAGCACGGCGCTTTGCGCGTTCAGGTAGATGCTGTCGTCCGGCCCCACGGCCAGCCCCGAGACCCCGGTGAGCTTGCCGGGCAGCTCACCCAGTTCCACCGTGGAATCCTCACCCGGCTGGCCCGCGACGGTGCTTACCTTGCCGTCGGGCGTAATCTTGCGCACCAGGTGGCCGTTGTCGGCGACGAAGACATTGCCCTTGCTGTCCACGCCCAGGCTACCCGCTTTGATGTCGGCAAAGCGCGCCTCGCCCCCCTGCGCATCGACCATGCCTCGCTGTATCGAATGGCCGGCCAGCAGCGTAAACACGCCCGGCGCACTTTGGCGATAGACCCCAGTCCGGCTGGCGCCATACAGCACATCGTCCGCGCCAAAGGCAATGGAGCTGAACCCGACCGGCGCGCCTGAAAGGCTGTCAACGGCCCTCGGCGGCCTTGTCAGCTCAAGGCTGACGGGGTCCACGGTTCCGCTAGTCGTCTGCACGCGGCCATCAGAAGCAATGGCGACGTCGGAGAGTGCTACCTCCCCAAGGTCCTTGAATGTGACGGCGCCGTCCGGATCAACGCGAAACACACCACCGATCAGCCTTGGTCCCAGGATGGCAGCCCCGTCGGAATACTGCGCCACAAAGACCCGCCCATCCTGTGCCGCGCCCAGCCCCGTCCAAGCTCCGCTCGCGGTCATGGACTCGAAGCTGGAAAACCGGATCACCGTGGCTTTGGTAGCGACCAAGCCGGTGGGATCAATCTTGCGCACCAGATTGATACCGCTGCTGGGCGCAGTGTCGAATGGCACCAAGGGGGCGTGGCATCTGGCCAGTTCAGCTACATAGACATGGCCCGCTTTGTCCGTGCTGATCCCGCTGATGCTCTGGAAGCGCGCGGATGCACCCTGGCCGTCGACCACGCACTCGGGGAATTCTGTCCGCGCCACCGCTCCGGCCAACAAGGACAGCGACCCACTCGGCGCCACGACGACCGGAGGCTGCGGCAGAGCACTGTCGCCACCGCCACCGCCACCACATCCCGCCACCAGCACAGCGGCCGCCAGTGCCGCAAAAGACATTCTGAACAACACTCTTCTCCTCTATTGTCTTGAATTCCCCAATGAGCATTGCAGCTTAGCAACGAGAGGCGCCCCTTTTGTGCCGCTCGTCACCGCGACATCACCATTCCTCAATGAAACGGCAGATCCAGAGGCCAGGGCAAGCGCTGACGATGCGCTGCATGCAGCGCCGCTAGGCAGCGCGCGTCACCAGTTCCTGCCCATGCACGCAATACCGGCCGCGCCCCAGCGCCTTGGCGCGGTAGAGCGCGATGTCGGCGTCGTGCAGCAGTTGCTCCGGGGCGGTGGTGCCGGCCTGAACGCTGGTGATGCCTACGCTGGCGCCGATGAGCAGCGTGTGCGCGCCCAGGGCATAGGGCTCGCCCAGGCGCCGCACCACGCGCTCGGCCAGGCGCTCGGCGTCTGCCGGCTGGACCAGGCCGTCGAGCAGGATGGCGAACTCGTCGCCGCCGAGCCGGGCCACCGTATCGCCGCTGCGCACCAGGGCCTGCAGGCGCTGCGCCGCCTGGCGCAGCAGGGCGTCGCCGGCGGCGTGGCCCCAGCTGTCGTTGACCTGCTTGAAACGGTCAAGGTCCAGCAGCAACAGGGCGCCGGGCCGGCCGCGAGCGGCCCTGGCAAGCAGTTGGTCAAGCCGCTGGTGGAACAGCACGCGGTTGGGCAGGCCGGTGAGCATGTCGTGGTGCGCCATGTGCAGGGCCTGGGCCTGCGCCATGCGGCGCTCGTGGATGTCTTCCAGCACGCCGTTCCACTCCAGCACGCGCTCCTGCTCGTCGCGGATGCAGGTGCCGCGCGCGCGTACCCAGCGCACCAGGCCCTGCGCCGCCAGCACGCGAAACTCCAGGTCCACCAGCGCGCCCTGGCGCAGCGCCTGCCGGCAGGCCTGCAGCACCTGCGGCCGGTCCTCGCGGTGGATCTGGCGCAGCCACGCCGTGCCCAGCGCGTCGCGGTGCGAGCGGCCGGTGAGCTTGCGGTAGCCCATGACCTCGACCAAGACGCCCTTCGGGTCCAGCCGCCACAGCACCAGTGCGCCGGCACTGGCCAGCAGGCGGTGGCGGCGCTCGCTCAGGCGCAGGGCCTCGGTGATGGCGCGCTCGGCGCGCATGCGGTGCACCAGCGCGGCGGCGGCATGGTGCAGGTTGTCGCACAGCACCTGCAGCTCTCGGATGCCTGAAGACACCGGCGGCAGGCCCCGCAGCGGCTGCCCGCGATCGGCCTCGACCAGGCTGCGGGCCTGCGCGGCCAGGGCCTGGATCGGCGCCAGCAACGCACGGCTGAGGCGCACACCCAGCCACAGGGTCAGGCCGCAGGCCACGGCCAGGCCGGCCAGCAGTTGCCGCCACGGCCCGTGGATACTGGCGGCGGTGTTGCCAGACACCACGAGCCAGCCGGGCGCCGCGTCCAGGCGCTGGAAGGCCAGGACTTCATCGCCGCGCTCCGAAGTCTGCACCTGCCCCGCTCCCTGCCGCTGCGCCTGTTCGCGCAGTAGCGCCCAATGCGGCGCAAGCGCACCGGGCACATCCTCTGCGCCGCGCGTGTGGGCCACCACATGGCCGGCGCCGTCGACCACGGCGGTGAACAACATGGAGTTGGCCCCTGCCGGCAACGGCTGCAGCGAGCTGAGCAGGCGGTGCGGCTCGAACACGGCGACCAGCACCGGCACGCGGCCATCAGGCGCTGCCATGCCGGGCACGGCCACCGACAGCGACTGGCCCGCGCCCGGCGCCACCAGCCGGGACACGACCGCATGGCCGCGCAGCGCTGCGCTCGCCGCCAAATCAGCAACGCTGCCAGGCTGTGGAGAACCCGCGCCGGGCGCCACCCATTCGATGTGCAAGGGAGCGCCCACATAAGCCGACGCATCGCGCAGGCGGGCCGCCAGCGCGGCTGGCGCCTGTTGCTGCGGCGGCCACTGTTGCAGCAGCGCGCGCAGGCCGCCGATGCGCAGCGCCCATTCGGCATCCACCAGTTGCGCGGCGCTGCGATTGGCTTCCTGCAGCCGTTGCTGCGCGGCTTGCTGCGCGTCGGTGCCGGCGCGCCAGACCAGCAGCACGGCCATGGCCATCACCGGCAGCAGGGCCGCCAGCAAGATGCTCCACAAAGAGGTGCGCAGGCTCAGGCGGTGCATCAGAGGCGAAGCGGCCGGGCGACCCCTTCCTCCAGGTGATCGGCCTGCGCCAGCGGTGCCTCAGTGTGGGCGCAACCGCCCAGGCCCAGCGCGAAGGCCGCCGCCATCAGCATGAGCAAGAGCTGCAGCAGGCCCGGCAGTTCTCGCAAGCCCCGGTCCTGGCCCCGGGCTGCTGCTTTTTCTTCGGACGCGGACGAGGGCTGGGAGGCGGACATAAGAGGCTTCTTTCGATTGGAAATCCAGTCTAGAAAGAAGCCGTGCCCGGCCCGGGTAGCGGTTCAGCTTTGTTTGCAATCTGCCGGCAGCAGGATGCGGAACTCACTGCCCACGCCGGGCGTGCTGTCGAGCACCAACTGGCCGCCATGGCGCTCTGCCACGGTGCGGGTGAAGGCCAGGCCCAGGCCCACGCCTTCGGCACGCGGCTCTTTGCCGCGCGCAAAGCGCTCGAACAGCCGCTCGCGCTCTGCCGGCGCCATGCCCGGCCCCTGGTCGCGCACCGCCAGGCACCAGCGGTCTGCGCTGCGCTGCAGGCTGCAGTCCACACGCGTGCCGGGGCGGCTGAACTTCACCGCGTTGTGCACCAGGTTGACCGCCGCGCGCGTCAGCAGGCCACGGTCGCCCTGCACCAGCGCCGCGCCCTCGGGCAGCGCGTTGTGCAGCTCGATCTGGCCTGCGCGCGCCAGGCTCCAGCAGTCGTCCACCGCATCGAGCAGCACGTCGGCCAGATCGACCGGCTCGCGCTGCAGCGCCACCGACTCGGCGCGGGCCAGTTGCACAAAGCCTTCCGCCAGCGCGTGGGTACGCTCCACCTGGCGGCGGATGCGGCTCAGCAGCTCGGGGGCGGGCAGGTCGGCCGGGTCGGCGGCGTGCAGCTCCAGCAATGCCAGCACCGCCGCCTGCGGCGAGCGCAGGTCGTGCCAGAGGAACTGCAGCGCCTCGTCGCGCTTGCGCTCGGCCTGCCGCAGCTGCGTGATGTCCACCAGGCTGACGATCCAGGTGCGCACGGCGCCGCCAAAGTCAGCCGCCGGTCCGGCCTTGAGCAGAAACTCGGCGCCGCGCTGATCGCGGCATTCGGTGCCTTGCGCGGCACGCGCCAAGTGGATACGGCCCTGTGCATCGCGCAGCTCTGCGCCGGGCTGCGGCAGCAACTGCCGCAGCAGCGCCGACAGGTCCTGCCCGCGCAAGGCCGCCGCGTCCTGCCCGAAGTAGCCGGCCGCCGCCTGGTTGGCCAGCAGGATCTGCCCGTCTTCTGCGGCCACCAGCGCGATGTCGGGCAGGCTGTCGAGCACAGCGGCCACGAAGCGGTGCAGCGCGCGCAGGTCATGGGCGGCGCGCGCCAGCGCCCGCACGCGCCGGTCCACCAGGTCGCCCTGGGCCGCGCCGTACTGCACGCCCTGCTGCGCATCAGCGTCGGCGGTGGGCAGCAGCAAGTCGCCCTGGCGCAGCCGGGACACCTCGGCGTCCAGGAAGTTGGTGGCCGTCTCCAGCCGATGCCAGTTCCACACCAGGTACATGCCCGCCATCACCACCAGCGCCGCCACCGGCGGCAGCCACAGCCGCCCCAGGTACAGCGCCAGGGCGCTGGCCGCCAGCACCAGCGGCACCACCGCTGCGGTCTGCAGCAACGAGCGGCGCGGCGAGAAGCGCCACAGCACCGGCACGAACAACACCAGCGCCGCCAGGCTGAACAGCGCGCTCTGCCACGGCAGGGCCGCCAGGCGCCCGCTGCCGGCCAGCAGGTCGCCGGCAATGTTGGCCGACACCTCGACACCCGGCGTGTACAGCGCATGGCCGGTGAGCGGCGTGGGATAGACATCGCCCAGGCCGGACGAGGCCGCGCCAACCAGCACCACGCGGTTGCGAAACAGCCCATCGGGCACATCGCCGTGCAGCACATCGGCGGCCGACACGGTGCGGTAGCTGCCGCCCGGGCCGGCAAAGGCGATGTGCATCCAGTGGTCGCGCCGCCAGGTGGCTGCATCCCCGCCATCGCTGGCCGCAGCCGGGGGCGCCCGCCGGCCCGGCAGCAGCGTGGGCAGTGGCCGCCCCGCCACCTGCAGCAGGGCTACCGAGAAGTGCTCCCACCAGCGGCCGCCCTGCCCCTCGCGCAGGAACACGCTGCGCACCACGCCATCGGCGTCCGCCTCGACCGACACATGGCCCAGCGCGCGCGCGGCGGCTGCCAGCGGCGCCACCGGCAGCATGGGCTGCACCACGCCGCCGGGCAGGCGCACGGTGAACACCGGCAGCACCACGCGCCCGCTGCGCTGCAGGGCTGCGGCCAGGCGCCGGTCCACGGCGGGATCGGGGTCGGGCTCGGACAGCAGCAGGTCCAGCCCGATGGCCGCCGGCGACTGCGCGGAGATGCGCTCGACCAGGTCGGCATGCACGTCGCGCGGCCAGGGCCAGCGGCCGACCTCGGCCAGGCTGCGCTCATCGATGGCGACGATCACCACCTCGTCGCTGGGCGCCGGCGGCGCGATGGCAGAGAACAAGTCATACAGCGCGCGGTCGGCCCGCCCCAGGCCCACCTGCCAGCCCAGCACAGCCGCCATGGCCAGGCCCGCCAGCACGATGGCGGCGCGCACGCGGCGGCTACGTTGGAAGGCTGCCATACGTTCTCAGGCGCTGCGCGCTACCCGCGGCGCATGCAACACGCCAAAGGCCGCGGAGCAGGCCATGCCAAGACATCCGCGGAACCGGCTCCGCCGGGCCGCAGGATGTGCCCCCTTCGACGGGCTCAGGACAGGCTCCTGCAAGGGGGTTGGCGAAGACGCGAAGCGCGTAGCCTGGGGGTGCTCCATCTCACTCCAGCAAGATCCGACTGCCGTCCGAGGCGCGTGGCAGATTGCCGTCCTCGCTGCGCAGCGCGGGCTCTATGCGCAGCTGCTGCGGGCTGCTGAAGCGGCGCACAAAGCCGTCTGCATCCGTTGCCTGGAAGCGCACCCAGTAGCGCCCGGATGCCAGTGGCAGCCGCGCCTGCCGGTCCTCGATCTGCCGCGACAGCACGATGTCCGCAAAGGCCTCGTCGCGCGCCACCTGCAGCAGGAAGCGCTGGCCCGGCTCGCCGTCCCAGCGCAGCACCAGGCCTTCGCCCGGCACGGAAACCAGTTGCGCCAACGCGGCGGGCCGCCGCACCGAGAAGCTGCGCACATCGCCATAGGGCCCGGCATCGGGCTGGCCGTCGCGGCCGGCCGCGCGGGTGCGCACGCGCCAGTGGTAGATGCCCGAGGCCAGGTCTGGCAGAACGAACTCGCTCTTGGCCAGTGCCGGCTGGTCGGCCACCAGTTGCTGGAACTGCGCGTCTTGCGCCACCTGCAATGCATAGCCGCTGGCGCCCGGGCTTTCAGCCCACTGCAGCAGCACGGTGCCGCTGGTCAGCTCTTCGTCCTGCAGCGGCTGCAAGGTGGCCGGCGGCAGCGGGCGCGCCTTCAGGCGCACCGCGCGCTGCGTGGCCGGGCCTTCTATGCCGCGCGCATCGATGGCGCGCACGGCCACCTGGTAGTCGCCGTCGTCCAGGCCTTCGAAGCGCAGCCGTGGCGTGGCCACCAGCATGTTGGCCTCGACCTGCTCCAACGCCGCGTCGCGCGCGACATAGCCACGGTAGGCCACGGCGCCGGGCACGGCGGGAAACGGCAGATCCAGCAGCGGCCGCTGGTGCAGCGCCGGCAACCCGGCCAGATCGGGGCCGGCCAGCAGCGGCGTGGGCGCGGACGGCGCGCGCTCGCCCGCCGCCATGGCCGTGCCTTCGCCAGGGCGCACCGCCACCGCGCTGCCGGCCTGCGCGTCGTCGCGCGCCTGCACCTCGACCAGGCCCTCTTCCACATCGCCGGAGGCGCCGCCGGCAGCAGTCACCGACACGCCAAAGCGCGTGCCGCGCACGCCTGCGGCCATCAGCGGCGTGCGCACCTCGAAGCGGCTGCCCGCAGGCGTCTGCGGCATCACGCGCGACTCCACCCGGCCGCTGCGAAGCTCGAGCTGGGTCTGCGCGCGGCGGCGCACTACCTCGGGCCGCAGCCGGTCAAGCAGCAGGTCGGAATCGCCCGCAACCCGCAGTTGCGAGCCATCGGCCAGCGCCAGCGTGACAAAGCCGTTGTGCGCGGTGCGCACGCGCTGGCCCTGCGCCAGCGCATCGTCCAGCGCCAGCGGCCGCTCGCGGCCATCGGGATCGACCTGGGTCACCGTGCCGGACAGGTGCAGCACCCGGGCGCTGCCGCCGGTAGCGCGCAGCAACTCGCCCGGAATGCGCAGCACCGAGCCCACCGGCAGCCGGCGCGGCCGTGGGCTGCCGTTGGCCTGGGCCAGTGCCGGCCACTGCCGCGCATCGTCCAGGTAGCGCTGCGCCAGCGAAGACAGCGTGTCGCCCTGCTGCACGGTGTGCTGCACGTCGTCCGGCGCGGTCTGCGCGCCCGCATGCAAAGCCAGCGCCAGCGCAGCGGCCGCAACGCCGCGCAACAGATGAAGTGGCGGGCGCTTCATGGCTGCACCTCCATGGCCGCCACCTGCTCGAAGCGGTAGCCCAAGCCGTAGACCGGCACCAGGCGCACGCCATGCTGCGGGCCCAGCGCCAGCTTGCGGCGCAGCTGGGACATGTGGGTGGCGACGGTGCGGGAATCGATGCCTTCGGCACCCCAGACCTCGGCCAGCAGATGCTGGTGCGACAGCAGCCGCCCCATGTTGCGGAACAGGAACAGGGCCAATGCGTACTCCTTGGGCTTGAGCACCGCCGGCACGCCGGCCACGCGGACCTCGCGGCGGTGCAGGTCGAACGTGTAGGCGCCCACGGCCGGCGCGGCATCGCGCTCAGGCGGCGGGTAGGCGCGCCGCAGCAGCGCGCCAACGCGGGCGATGAGTTCATGCATGCGCACCGGCTTGGCCATGTAGTCGTCGGCACCGGCCTCCAGGCCCTGGACGATGTCCTCTTCCTGGTCGCGGCTGGTGACGAACAGCACCGGGATCGAGCGCGGCAGATGGCGGCGGATCCAGGCCAGCACGTCCGGCCCGCTCAGGCCCGGCACCTGCCAGTCCAGCACGAACATGTCGTAGCTCTCGCGCGGCAGGCCGCGCACGAAGTCCCGGCCGTCCGCGCACACAAAGCACACATGCCCCAGCCGCTCCAGCGGCTTCACCAGCGCGGCGGCGTGGTCGGGATCGTCTTCGAGTATCGCGATGCGCACGGGATTCTCTCTTTCGGGGGTGAGGTCGGTGCTGGCAGGCACGGCGTACGGATCTGGCGCCAGCGGTGGCGCTGCTGCCTGGAAGCGCGTGATTGTATTTTTTGTATGTCGCGTCTGGGTCTGGCTACCGAGAAGATCGCCATAAAGCTATCAATAAGATAGCTACAACCCCTTAATTTCATTGGGCTTTAGGCACTTTCCTCGCTGAACCCCAGTAGATCGTCCCAGCACAGACCGAACTTCGCGAGGTACTTGCGCAGGCGATCGGCATCATTCACCACGCTGCGCTCCAGGCGCGAGGCCTGGAACAGCTGGCGCCCCGCATCGGACAGGCTGCGCGAGCGGCGGCAGACGCGCAGCACGGCCTCCAACTGCAGGCGATCGAACAGGTCCAGCGCGGTGTCACGCTCGGGCCCCAGCAGCCTGGCCAGGTCCGGGGCGCCCTTGCCCGCCGCCTGCGCCGGGCGCCGCCATAGCCAGCGCAGGCGCGCGACTTCGGCATCCACCAGCGCCACGGCGATGCGACCGCCGTCGGCCAGCGTTGCCAGCCGCGTCACGCTGGCCGCCAGATCGCGGAAATTGCCGCTCCACAAGGCATCCGCGCTCTGCGCAAAGCGCAGGTAGACGGCACGCGCCTCGGCGTTGAAGCGCACCACGCGGTGGTTCTCGGCCGCGTGAAGGGCCAGCAGATGGTCGACGTTCGGCTCGATGTCTTCGGGCCGCTGCGCAAGCCCGGGCAGGTCATAGGTCCAGAGGTTGATGCGCGCGAACAGGTCTTCGCGGAAGCGCCCCTCCGCCACCTCGCTGCGCAGGTCGCGATTGGTGCCGGCGATCAGCTGGAAGTCGCTCTCCACCTCCTTGTCGGCACCCACCGGGAAGAAGCGCTTCTCCTCGATGGCCTTGAGCAGCATCGCCTGTTCGTCGGGCCCGAGTTCACCGATCTCGTCGAGGAACAGCGCGCCCTGGTTCGCGGTGCGCAGCAGCCCGGCGCGGTCGCTCGCAGCGCCGGTGAAAGAACCCTTCTTGTGCCCGAACAGCGTGGAGGCCGCGCCGTCGCCACGCAAGGTCGCGCAGTTCACTTCGACGAAGGGCCCCGTCATCTGGTGGCGCGCCTGCTTCAGCTCGAACATGCGCCGCGCCAGGAAGGACTTGCCCGCGCCCGTCGGCCCCACCAGCAGGATGGGCGCGCGCGAGCGCACGGCCACGCGCTCGATCTCGTCGATCAGCGCATTGAAGCGCGCGTTGCGCGTGGCGATGCCGCTCTTGAGGAAGGCGACCGCATCGCGCTGCTCCGCGCCGAAGCGCTGCGCGATCACGTCGTAGCGCGACAGATCAAGGTCGATCAGCGTGCACTTGCCGGCCTCGCCCTCGCGCTGGCGCTTCGGGGGCGAGGTCTGCGCGAGCACGCCCGGCACCACGCGCGACTCCGACAGCAAAAACATGCAGATCTGCGCCACGTGCGTGCCGGTGGTGATGTGCGTCCAGTACTGCTCGCGCTCGGTGTCGAAGGTGTAGGCGCGCGCCCAGTCATACAGGCGCGTGTAGACCTCGCCGAAGTCCCACGGGTCGGCCAGGTCGAATTGCACGAGGTTGACGGTGGTCTCAGGCGACACGGTGGCGATGTCGGCCTTCACCAGCTCCGCCAGCGCCTTGTGGCGCAGCGTGTAGAGCAGCTCCATGCGCGAGACGACCATGTCCTCGTGCTGGGCGAGCGAGACGGTGGGGCGCCACTTGTTCCAGCGGCCAGCGCCCTGGCCGGCGTCGAGCTGGGTGCCGAGGAAGCCTATGACGACGATGGGTTTTTTCATTTATTCGCTAGATAGCTAGCAAAAATTATAAGAAAACTGGATAAGTCTTCTGGGATTTTTGAGATCAATCAGGTCTAAGGTGAAAAAAATCTCAACCAAATCAAGGACTTGAAATATTCAAAGCCGAACAGGCCAGCACTGGCACACCCATTGCAATAAGGATCACACACAAGAAAACAACTGAACAAAAAGAACCTCGCAAGGAGCAATCAAATGGCCAACCTGCAACTCTTCCAGACCCTGCGCGGCGCACTGCAGCCGCAAGCCGCAGCCCGCAACGAAGCCGGCGGTGCCGCCTACGCGCTGTCGCCCAAGCACCAGCTGGCGCAGCTCGCAGCCACCGGTTGCCTGAACAACACCTTCTACGCACAAGCGAAGGACCAGCTCGACGCCGTGCTGGCTCTGGCCCGCGAGGTCGATCCGGTGTTCGTGGCCAAGACGGCCGTGTACGCCCGCCGCGCCGGCCAGATGAAGGACATGCCCGCGCTGCTGGCCGCAACTCTGGCTGTGCGCGACGTGGCGCTGCTCGCCAAGGTTTTCCCTCGCGTGGTGGACAACGGCAAGATGCTGCGCAACTTCGTGCAGATGCTGCGTTCAGGTGCCGTGGGCCGCAAGTCGCTCGGTACGCGTCCGAAGAAGCTGGTGCAGCAATGGCTGCTCGAAGCGACCGAAGCGCAACTGCTGAACGCCTCGGTGGGCAACACGCCTTCGCTGGCCGACGTGGTGAAGATGGTTCACCCGAAGCCCGCCGAAGCCTGGCGCGCCGCGTGGTTTGCATGGTTGATCGGTCGCCCGTATGCGCTGGAGGCGCTGCCTCCGTTGACGCAGGCGTTCGAACGCTTCAAGCAAGACCGTTCGCTCGAAGTGCCTGATGTGCCGTTCCAGATGCTGACCGCACTGGAACTGGATACGCAGGCATGGGCACAGATCGCGCAGCGCGGTTCGTGGCAGATGGTGCGTCAGAACCTGAACACCTTTGCGCGCCATGGCGTGTTCGCACTGCCGGGCCTCGCGGAGGCGGTGGCCGCCAAGCTGCGTGACCCGCAGGCCGTGGCCAAGGCGCGTGTGCTGCCGTATCAGCTGATGGCGGCCTTCACCGCAACCGGCGCCGAGGTGCCGCACGTGGTGAAGGAAGCGCTGCAGGACGCGATGGAACTCGCGCTGGCCAACGTGCCGCAGTTCGAGGGCCGTGTGGTGGTGTGCCCCGACGTGTCGGGCTCGATGAGCTCGCCCGTGACGGGCCACCGCGGCTCGGCGACCACTGCGGTGCGCTGTATCGACGTGGCTGCGCTGGTGGCTGCCGCTGTGCTGCGCCGCAATGCGGATGCGCGTGTGCTGCCCTTCGAGACGAAGGTGGTGTCGTTGCAGCTGAATCCGCGCGATTCGGTGATGACCAACGCAGCCAAGCTGGCGGCGGTGGGCGGTGGCGGTACTTCGTGCAGCGCGCCGCTGGCGTTGCTGAACCGCGAGAAGGCGCAAGCCGATCTGGTGGTGCTGGTGTCGGACAACGAATCGTGGGCCGACCCTGCACGTGGCCGCGGTACTGCGACCATGCAGGAGTGGGAGGCGTTCAAGAAGCGCAACCCGAAGGCCCGGATGGTCTGCATTGACATCCAGCCATACGCGACCACCCAGGCGCAGGAGCGTGACGATGTGCTGAACATCGGCGGCTTCAGCGACGAAGTGTTCAAGCTGCTGGCGGTGTATGCCGCGGGCGGCCTGGGCGCCGACCACTGGGTGGGTGTGATCGAGGAGACTTCGATCTGAGAGAAAGAAGAGAGGGTGCCGTGGGCCTTGGCCCGCGGTGCCCGATCCGAAGAAATTGAACGTCGTCGTTCGGCGAATGCAGGTGTGACTACATCACCAATCCGAAGTCACACCGACTGTTTGTCGCTGAACGGGGATGAAGGTTTTTGTGCGAATGCAGGCAGGACTACATCTTGGATTGACCAGGGTTCGAATCCCGGCGCCGGACCTCCGGCGTGGTCTACGTCTTGTCATCCTTGTCGCACTTTTCTTGCAGCGAATGCTGGCGGAACTACAGCCTCCAACGCTCGGGGTCGCGGGTTCGAATCCCGCCGGTCGCAAGACCGTAGCTCAGTGGCTAGAGCACGACTGTTTCGTCGATTTTTGTCGCTGCTTTTTTGTTTTGAGGTGAATGCAGGCGGGTTTACAGGTCAGAGCGTCATGGCTGCGCCATGAAGGTCCCGGATTCAATCCCCGGTCTGTTTCGGCAGATAGCTCAGTTCACAACCCGTCGCTCCTCGTCACCTTTTTTTCGTTGTCGTTGAACAGAAGAAAGAAGATATGTTGGAAGAAGATCGTCCCCAGAAACGGATCGGCTACGTGCTGAGCGGCACCGGTTGGGCCACATTGAGCTTTCGTGCCGATGCCGGCCCCATGGCCTTCGCGGTGTCTTACCTGCACGATTCACTGGGCGACCTCGCCCGCATGGGGCTCGACCTGGTGAAGGGCGCACAGCACGCCTCTGCGGTCTTCATGGACGAACCCGGCGAGGTTCACCTGGTGGTGACGGGCGAGAAGGACGAACTGGCTTTCGAATTGCGCCGCTATCGCGATTGGGCCAGCTGGGGAATCACCGCCATGGACGACTACGAAGTGCTCGACCGCGGGACCCTCCAGCGCGTGGACCTGGTGCGCAACATCCATGCGATTCTGGAGCGCATCTATGTGGAATTGGGGCTTGCGAAGTACCGCGAGCTTTGGGTGGAGCACGATTTCCCGCTCCGCGCGTACGAAGGACTCATCGCGGCATTCAAGAAGTGGCCGTGGGCTTCCTGGCAGTAGGGATTGGGCGAAAGATAGACAGAAAGAGAAAAATGACGAACTACAAAGTACACGCAGTAGCCAACGGCGTCCCCGTGAAGATGTGGACCAACGGCGTGCCCGTGGAAGACGAGGCGCAAAAGCAGCTCGAGAACGCAGCGCGCCTGCCCATCGTGTTCAAGCACATCGCGGCCATGCCCGACGTGCACTACGGCATCGGCGCGACCGTGGGCTCGGTGATCCCGACCTTCAAGGCCATCATTCCCGCCGCCGTCGGCGTGGACATCGGCTGCGGAATGATGGCCTGCAAGACCACGCTCAACGCCCGCGACCTGCCCGACAACCTGGGCCCGCTGCGTTCCGCGATCGAGAAGGCCGTGCCGCACGGAAGCAACCCCAAGCGCATGGGCCGCGACAAGGGCTCGTGGGAAACGCCGCCCGATGAAACCGACGCGGCCTGGGCCAAGTTGGTGGAAGAGTTCGACCTGATCTGCGAGGACTACCCGCGCATCAAGAACACCAACAACCACAAGCACCTGGGAACGCTGGGTACGGGCAACCACTTCATCGAGGTGTGCCTGGACGAAGCGGGCGCCGTGTGGTTCATGCTGCACTCGGGTTCGCGCGGCGTGGGCAACGCCATCGGCACGCACTTCATCGAACTCGCGAAGAAAGATGCAGAGCTGCACCAGAGCAACCTGCCCGACCAGGACCTGGCGTACTTCGAGGAAGGCGCCCAGTACTTCGGCGATTACGTGCGTGCGGTGGGCTGGGCCCAGAAGTTCGCGCGCGCCAACCGCGAAGTGATGATGCAGCGCGTGGTCGCGGCCGCGCGCAAGGTCATCACCAAGCCCTTCGAGGCGCACGTAGAAGCGGTGAACTGCCACCACAACTACGTGAGCCGCGAGACGCACTTTGGCGAAGACGTACTCGTGACCCGCAAGGGCGCGGTGAGCGCCAAGGCCGGCGAACTCGGGATCATCCCCGGCAGCATGGGCGCCAAGAGCTACATCGTGCGCGGCAAGGGCAACCCCGAGAGCTTCATGAGCTGCAGCCACGGCGCCGGCCGCAAGATGAGCCGCACCAAGGCGAAGAAGCTCTACACCGTAGCCGACCAGATCGCCGCGACCGAAGGCGTCGAATGCCGCAAGGACGCCGACGTGATCGACGAGATTCCGATGGCCTACAAGGACATCGATGCGGTGATGGCGGCGCAGCAGGACCTGGTGGAGGTGGTTTACACGCTCAAGCAGGTAGTGTGTGTGAAGGGCTAGCAGCCGTCCATCGAGGTCGGCGCGAGGCCCGCAAAGATGGATGGACGCGGGATCGTGCGCAACGAATGCTGGATGTCATCGAACAGGACAAGAGACTGTGGAGCAGCGAGCTATGAAAAGCAACGAGCAACGCCGTGCAACGACAACGAGATTTCGAATCATGCAAAACGAAGAACAGAAGGAATTCCTCCACTCCGCTCACCCCATCGCCCCCGCCATGCGCGCGGAGATCATGGACAACCTGCGCGCCATCGAAGCGCAGCACGACGTCACCGTGCTCTTCGCCTGCGAATCCGGCAGCCGCGGCTGGGGCTTTGCTTCGCCCGACAGCGACTACGACGTGCGTTTCATCTACGTCAACCGCCTGCCGTGGCACCTCACGGTGACGCCGCAGCGCGATGTGATCGAGCTGCCGATCAGCGGCGACCTCGACATCAACGGCTGGGACCTGCGCAAGGCGCTGGGCCTGATGCGTGAGTCGAACCCGACGCTGCTCGAATGGCTGCGCTCGCCCGTGGTGTACCGCGACGATGCGCTGGCCATGCCGCGCTTTCGCGCGCTGTCGGAGGCGGTGTTCTCCAACGCGCGCGGTTGGCATCACTACGCGTCGATGGCGAAGAAGAACTTTCGCGAGCATCTTCAGGCCGATCGGGTGCGCTACAAGAAGTACCTCTACGTGCTGCGCCCGCTGCTGGCCGCACGCTGGATACGCACGCAGCCGGGTGTGCCGCCCATGCGCTTCGCCGAACTGGCGCAGCGCACGCTCGATGCGGTGCGCGACGCCGCGCTGATCGCCGAAATCAATGCCCTGCTGGAGGTGAAGATGCGCGCCGGCGAAGCCGCGACCAGCCCGCGCTGGAGCGGCATCCACGCCTTCATCGAAGCCGAGCTGGCAGCCAATGCGGCCGAGCCGGTGACGCCGCTGCCGCAGGCCCAGGGCCCGGACCTCGATGCGTTTCTTTACGACACGGTGCTGCGCTTCGAGAAAGAAAAGACGGGGGCCGCGCATGCTTGAACTCGACGGCTCGCAAGGCGAAGGCGGCGGCCAGATCCTGCGCACGGCCCTGGCGCTGTCGGTGGCCACGGGCCAGCCGCTGGCCATCGACAACATCCGTGCCCGGCGTCCCAAGCCGGGCCTGATGCGCCAGCACCTGGCGTGCGTGCTCGCGGCTGTTGACATCAGCGGCGCGCAGGCCGAGGGCGCGGAGCTGGGCTCGCAGTCGCTGCGCTTCACGCCCGGCCCGGTGCGCGCAGGCAACTACCACTTTGCAATCGCCAGCGCGGGCAGTTGCATGCTGGTGCTGCAGACGGTGCTGCCGCCGCTGCTGCTGGCCGCCGCGCCCAGCCGCGTGCACCTGAGCGGTGGCACGCACAACCCGATGGCGCCGCCCTTCCACTTCCTGGAGCACGCCTTCGCGCCGCTGCTGCGCCGCCTGGGCGCCGACCTGCAACTGACGCTGCGCCGCTGCGGGTTCTACCCCGCCGGCGGCGGCGAGGTCGAAGCGGCCATCGTGCCGGCGGCCGGTGCGCTGCGGCCCTTCGACCTGATGGCGCGCGGCGCGCTGCAGTCGAGCCATGCGGAATGCCTGGCGCCCGGCCTGCCGCGCCACGTGGCGGCGCGTGAGCTAGACACGCTGGGCGGCGCGATGGGCTGGTCCGGCGAGCAGTTGCGCGTCGGTACGGCGCGGCAAAACGAAGGCCCCGGCAATGCGCTGCTGGCCACGCTGGCGTACGAACACGTCACCGAGGTCTTCACCGCCTTCGGCGAGAAGTCGCTGAGCGCCGAGCAGGTGGCGCGCGGACTGGCGAAAGAGCTGCGCGCGTTCCAGAAAAGCGAGGCAGCCGTCGGCCCACACCTGGCCGACCAACTGGCGCTGCTACTGGCGCTGGCCGTGTGGCAGGGCGGAAAGGCCTGCGCCTTTACCTGCAGCGAGGTGACGCAGCACCTGCGCACCAACTGCGCGGTGATAGAGCGCTTTCTGCCGGTACGCTTTGCCATTGCCGAAGGCCCTGGCCCGACAACGGTGCGCGTGTCGTGACGACTACAACTGCGCGCAAACCAGCACCAAGCCCACACCCACCAACGCCAGCCCGACCGTCTCGGCCCGCGTCAGGCTTTCGCGGAACACGCGGCGCGAGACTAGGTAGCTGAACACCACCTCGACCAGGCCCAGGGTGCGCACGTTGGATGCCGGGCGCATGGCGTAGGCGGTGAACCAGGCGAGCGAGGCTAGCGCGCCCATGGAGCCGGCCACGCTGGACAGGCGCCAGGATGTCGCCACGCGCACCAGGGTGGCGGGCTGGCGTGCGGCCAGCCAGCCGCCCAGCAGTACGGTCTGCAGCAGTTGCGCCCAGAACACGCCCCAGGCGCCGGCCGTCCAGGGCGCGATGCCGTCGCCCAGCGCCAGCGAGGCCCCGCGAAAACCCACGCTGGCCAGCGCAAAGCACGCGCCCGAGCCCAGGCCGTACCAGAGCGAGCGGCTGCGCATGCCGCCGCCCGCAGCGCCCCGCGCCCAGCCGCCGCGCGGCAGGGACAGCAGCAGTACGCCAACGGTCGCCGCCAGCATGGCCAGCATTGCGACCAGGCCGGGCAGCTCGTGCAGCAGCAGGCTGGAGAACAGCGCCACCTGCAGCACCTCGGTCTTGGAATAGGCCACGGCCAGGATGAAGTTGCGCTCGCGCATGGCCAGCAGCAGCAAGGCCGTGGCGCCCACCTGGGCCAGCGCGCCCAGCACCAGCCAGCCGGCATAGCGCGCACTGAACACCGGCTGCAGCCCGTCGCCCCACAGGCACAGCGCGGCCACCGCCAGGCCCGCCACCGGCAGGCCGTAAAGAAAGCGCACCAGCGTGGCGGCCAGGGTGCCAAGCTCGGCCGTCAGCGTGCGCTGGGCGGCATTGCGCACCGTCTGCGTCAGCGCGGCCCAGATGACGATGGGAATCCAGGCCCAGGAAGCGGCAAGAAAAGAAGACATGGCGGATGGATGGCCCAGGGATAACCCTGAAGCCTAACCGCTGCCTTCGGCCCGCGTGGGGAGGCCAAGCTTAACTATCAAATATATAGCTAATAGCCCAGGTGGTGCATGGGCTATAGGCACTTTTGACCAATATTTTTGCCCAATGCCTTAATGGTCATGGTGCAAGTAGCTTGCCTGCCGCGGCAAGCGCAAGGCAACGAGGAAGGCGACCACCATCATCGCCGTCACGTACCAGTAGAAGGCGCTCTCGTGGCCCAGCGTCTTCAGGCCCAGTGCCACGTACTCGGCCGAGCCGCCGAAGATGGCGTTGGCCACGGCATAGGCCAGGCCCACGCCCAGGGCGCGCACCTCGGGCGGGAACATCTCGGCCTTCACGATGCCGCTGATCGAGGTGTAGAAGCTGACGATGGCCAGCGCCAGGATGATCAGCACAAAAGCCACGACCGGGCTGCGCACCGACTGCAGCGCGGTCAGCAGCGGCACGGTGCACAGCGCGCCCAAGCCGCCAAACAGCAGCATGCTGGTGCGCCGGCCAATGCGGTCAGACAGCGCGCCAAAGGCCGGCTGCATGCACATGTAGACAAACAGCGCGCCGGTCATCACGTAGCTGGCGGTCTTGATCGGCAGGCCCACGGTGTTGACCAGGTACTTCTGCATGTAGGTGGTGAAGGTGTAGAAGATCAGCGAGCCGCCCGCCGTGTAGCCCAGCACGGTGAAGAAGGCGCGCTTGTGGTCGCGGAACAGGCTGGCCAGGCTGCCGGCGTCCTTGTTGTCGCGCGCGGCCTGAGTCTGGGTTTCTGCCAGCGTGCGGCGCAGGAACAGCGCCACCACCGCCGCCACCGCGCCGATCACGAAGGGCACGCGCCAGCCCCAGGCGCGGATCTCGGCCTCGGTCAGCAACTGCTCCATGGCGACGATCACCAGCACCGCCAGCAATTGCCCGCCAATCAGCGTGACGTACTGGAAGGACGAGAAAAAGCCGCGCTGGCCGCGCAGTGCGACCTCGCTCATATAAGTGGCGGTGGTGCCGTATTCGCCGCCCACCGACAAGCCCTGGATCAGCCGCGCCACCAGCAGCAGCGCCGGCGCCCAGGCACCGATGCTGGCGTAGGTGGGCAGGCAGGCGATCAGCAGCGAGCCGCCGCACATCATGGCAACCGAGATCAGCAGCGAGCTTTTGCGGCCATAGCGGTCTGCAATGCGGCCAAACAGCCAGCCGCCCACCGGCCGCATCAAAAAGCCTGCCGCAAACACGCCCGCGGTGTTGAGCAGTTGCACCGTGGGATCAGACTTGGGAAAGAACGAGCCCGCGAAGTAGATGGCCGCGAATGCATAGACGTAGAAGTCAAACCACTCGACCAGGTTGCCCGAGGACGCAGCCACGATGGCAAAGATGCGCTTGCGCTTTTCTTCAAAGCTGTAGTGCGGGCGATCACCCGGTGCGGCGGTGCTGGACATGCGGGGCCCTTCGACGACTGTTGTGGGAGTAGTCCCAGCATCATCTGCCCCGCCCTGTCGGCCTGGGTTACGTGGCGTAACCCGTCCTGTTGATGCTCAACACCGTTCGGGCTGAGAAGGCGTGAAAAAATCAACTCCCATGCGCCAACAGGCGGCTTGAAGGCCGCGGTGGCCAATTGAACGGGGCGGGGCGAGCTCCTGGCCTCTCGGAGGTCCCAGAGCGCCCAACTGCAGTCTTGGGGCCTTGTGGAGGCTCCAGGGCGAGCCTGCAAGCGCGCTCAGTTCACCCCCCGAGCGCAAACCCCAGCGAGCGCATGCGCATCAAGTTATGCGCCAGCGCGTGCCACAGCAGCACCGCGCGTGCCTTCAACTTGCCGCACACATTCAGGCGGTACAAGCCCCGTCGCCTGAGCTGCGCATTGGCGCATTCGATACTTGCGGCGCGGCGCCTGTAGAGCTTCTGGCCCTCGTCACTGGCCATGAACGCGCGCCACTGCGCAATCAACGGTGAGTCACTGGCCTTGGGGCTGAGCGGATCGAAGCCAGGTTTGCGGCTGCGCGAGGGCGGCACCACCGGCTGCGTGCCGCGACGGCTGAGTTCCTCGAGTGCGTCGTACTGGGGGTAGCCACCATCGGCCAGCCAGTGCGTGGGCGTGCGGCCGTAGCGCTGCTCGATCTGGCGATGCATGGGCGCCATCTCATGCATATCGCTGCCCGCGCAGACCACCGCGATACCGGCGATCAACTGCGTGGCCTCGTCCACCAGCACCTGCGCGTTGTAGGCCGGACGGAATCCTCCGTCGGCCATCTTCATCACCCGGGCGTCTGCATCCGTGGTGCTGACCCGCTTGGGCGCGCCTGCGCTGGACTTCGGCTGCGCCTCGCCGCTGGCGGGGCGTGGCTCGGCAGGTGGGGCGTCGGGTTCGGGCAGGGCGCTGGGAGCATCCCCGGCGGGGCTATCACCTACTGGGGCCTGGCCAGACTTGCCTCGCCTGGCACGCGCACTGGCCTTGTTCTTGATCTTGTCGAGTGCGCCCCGCTCGATCTCGCCGAAGGTCTGCAGTGCCCGGGCCAGGCGCTCCTCGCGCTCCCGTGCGGCGCGTTCGCGCGCGGCGGCCTTGCGCCGCGTGCTGGCGCCCGCATCGGCCTCGAGTTCGCTCTTGAGGGCGTTGACCTGGGCGAGCGCCAAGGCATGCAGCTCGCCCAGGCGCTCCTTGCGCCGGAAGCTCGAGGCCTTGGCGTGGGCGCGAACGCGCAGGCCGTCCTGGGCGACTACGTCGAGCGTGACCAGCTTGCGCTCCATGAGCGCGGCGATGCTGCGGGTGAGTTGCGCATCGAGCCATTCGGTGTTGGCTGTGCGAAAGCTCGCCAGCGTGTGGTAGTTGACCCCGACGCCACCGCAGAGCCAGCGGTAGATGTCGTCGCGCTCGCACAGCCGGTCGATCTCGCGGGCCGAGCCCACGCCCTCGACGGTGGCCCACAGCCACAGCGCCATGAGGATGGCCGGATCGATGGCGGGTGCGCCGGCCGAGCCTTGCACCGACTTGACCTGGGCGTAGAGCGGCGCGAGGTCCAGCGCCTGCACAAAAGCCCAGACGCTGCGCGCGGGATGGTCTGCGGCGACAAGGGCATCGAGGTCGCAGGGGCGTAGCTCGATCTGCTGGCGATCGGCGTGCAGCAGGCGTGGCGTGCCTGCTGTGTGCGCCGGCTTTGCTGGCCGTGGCGTTGCAACTACGGCGCCATCTGCGGGCGCTTCGTGGAACAGGGCCGCTTGTTCGGATGTCTTGGGGGCGTTGCTTGCGTTGGCCATTCGCTATCAACGCACGGGGGCGGATATTCGTTCACACCTTCTGAGCCTGTCGAAGCCCTTCGACAAGCTCAGGGCGAACGGGTCTATTTTTTATGCGACACCGTATTAAAAAGTGCCCGGCAGCAGAATGCCGCGGCCCACCGTATCGATCTGCGTGTGGCCGCAGAAGGCCATGGTGATGTCCAGCTCGCGGTGCAGGATCTGCAGCGCGCGGGTCACGCCGGCTTCGCCGTAGGCGCCCAGGCCATAGAGGAAGGCGCGGCCGATCAGCGTGCCGCGCGCGCCCAGCGCGCGGGCGCGCAGCACGTCCTGGCCGCCGCGGATGCCGCCGTCCATCCAGACCTCGATTTGTTGTCCCACGGCTTCGACGATGGCCGGCAGTGCGGCAATGGAAGACGGCGCGCCGTCCAGTTGCCGGCCGCCGTGGTTGCTGACGATGAGCGCATCAGCGCCGCTGTCCACCGCCAGGCGGGCGTCTTCCGCATCCATGATGCCTTTCAGGATCAGCTTGCCGCCCCAGCGCTTCTTGATCCATTCCACGTCGCCCCAGTTGAGCTGCGGATCAAACTGCTGCGCGGTCCAGGCCGACAGCGAAGACAGGTCGTCCACGCCCTTGGCATGGCCGGCGATGTTGCGGAAGGTGCGGCGCGGCGTCTGCAGCATGTTCCAGCACCAGCGCGGCTTGGTGGCCAGGTCCAGCAGGTTGGCCAGCGTGGGCTTGGGCGGCGCGCTCAGGCCGTTCTTGATGTCCTTGTGGCGCTGGCCGAGGATTTGCAAGTCCAGCGTGAGCTGCAGCGCCGTGACGTTGGCGGCCTTGGCGCGGTCGATCAGGCGCTCGATGAAATCGCGGTCCTTCATGACGTAGAGCTGGAACCAGAACGGGTGCCGGCCAGTGGCCTCGGCGATGTCCTCGATCGAGCAGATGCTCATGGTCGACAGCGTGAACGGGATGCCAAAGGCCTTGGCCGCACGTGCGCCGTGGATCTCGCCATCGGCATGCTGCATGCCGGTGAGGCCGGTGGGCGCGATGGCCACGGGCATGGCCACTTCCTGGCCAATCATGGTGCTGCGGGTGCTGCGCCCTTCCATGTTCACGGCCACGCGCTGGCGGAACTTGATCTTCTGGAAATCCGCCTCGTTGGCGCGGTAGGTGTCCTCGGTCCACGAGCCGGAGTCGGCGTAGTCGTAGAACATCTTGGGGACGCGGCGCTGCGCCACGCGGCGCAGGTCTTCAATGCAGGTGATGCGGGAAAGGTCGGTCACGCTGTTTCCTTCTAGAGGGGCCGTATGTTACGGCGCGGCTGCGGCCTGTTGCGGCCAAGAAACTTGGGCGCTGCTGGAAAAAATTTCAGCCATACCAACCCAGGAACACCGCGGAACCGGCTCTGCCGGGCCGCTGGTGTTGCCCCCGGAAGGGGGTTGGCGAAGACACGAAAGTGCGTAGCCTGGGGGTGAGCCAAGTTCACGCCAGCGGGACAGGTCCATCCGGCAGGTGCGCCGAACGAAACTGCTGGTCCGCCTGCGCGCCGATCTCGCCGGTGTAGAAGTGCACACGGTTGCGGCCGCCGCGCTTGGCGGCGTACATGGCGGCGTCGGCGTGGCGGGCCAGTTCCTCCAGGCTGTCGCCGTCGTCCGGGAACAGCGCAATGCCCAGGCTGGTGGTGACCTGCAGCGAGCGCTCGCCGATCAGGAACGGAATGGCCGCCAGGCGCACCAGTTCGCCCGCCAGTTTTTGTGCGGCCTCGGGCGTGCCGGCCTGCGGCGCCAGCACCACGAACTCGTCGCCGCCCTGGCGGCTCAGGGTGTCGGACTGGCGCAGCGCGGCCTTCAGGCGCTGGGCGAACTGCACCAGCAGCGCGTCGCCCACGTCGTGGCCCAGCGAGTCGTTGATGTGCTTGAAGCCATCCAGGTCCAGGTACATCAGCGCCAGGTGGCCGCCGTGCCGGCGCGCATGGGCGATGGCCTGCTGCGCGCGGTCTTGCAGCAGCACGCGGTTGGGCAGCTCGGTCAGGGCGTCGTAGTGCGCCAGGTGCGCCATGCGGCGCGCCATGGCGCGGGTGGCGGTAACGTCGCGCAGCACCATCACGGCACCGACCGGCTCGCCGTTGCCGTCTTCGATCGGCGCGGCGCAGTCTTCCACATCAAAGCACTGCCGCCAGCGGTTGACGAGCACGCCGCTGGTGGCGGCAACGACGATGCGCCGCTGCCGCAGTGCGTCGCGGATCGGGCTGCGCGCCGGGCCGTCGGCCGCGCCTTCATGCAAGGGCACGACCTCGTCGATGTCGTGCTGCAGCGCCTCGTGCGTGTGCCAGCCGGTCATGCGCTCGGCCACCGGGTTCAGGTAAGTGATGCGGCCGTCGCGGTCGGTGGAGATGACGGCGTCGCCGATGGAGGCCAGCGTGACGCGCATGCGTTCTTTTTCCTCGGCCTGCTGGTCTTCGGCGGCCTTGCGCTCGGTAAGGTCGGTGGCCTGCACAAAGACGCCGCGCACGCCGCCGCCTTCGTGGTCCGGGTCGGGGTCGGGCACAAAGCTCACCAGCAGGTGGCGGCGCACGCCGGCGCTGTCGATGACCGGGGTCTCGAAGGCCTGCCGCTCGCCCTGCAGGGCACGCTCCAGGTAGGGAAGATTGGCGCCAGACAACTGCTGGCTGCCGTCGCCATTGGCATCGCTCGGCGCGCCGCCGGCAAAGCCCGACAGGTAGCTGTCGTTGGCAAAGCGGATCTGCAGGTGGCGGTCCCAGTAGGCGACCATGGACGGCAGGCCGTTGAGGATGGCGCGCAGGTCGCGCTCGGCGTCGCGCAGGCGCAGCGCGGTGCGCTGGCGCGCGTCCAGCTCACGCACGAACAGCGCGCCCAGGCCCAGGCAGGCCAGCATCAGCACCAGGGTGATGCCGCCCAGCACCAGCACGCGGCGGCGCCATTCGGCATAGACCACGTCGCTGGATTGCGCCACCGCCACGATCAGCGGGTAGACATCGAAACTCTTGAACTGGTAGAGCCGCGTCTCGCTGTCAAAGACCGAGGGCAGGCGGAAGAACGAATCGCCCGTTTCCAGGAAACGCTTCACCGCCGGCAGCGGCGCCATGTTGCTGCCGACGATGGCCGGGTCATAGGGGAAGCGCGAGAGCGCGGTGCCGTCCTTACGCAGCAGGGTGATGCGCCCCTGCGGGCCGATATTGGCCAGGTCGAACAGCGCCGCGAAGTAGCGCGCGCGGATGGTGACGGCGGCCACGCCCTGGAAGACGCCGTCCTTGTCCTGCAGGCGCATCGACAGCACCACCACGCGCCCATCCTCAGTGAGGGGCACGATGGGCTCGCTGATGTAGAGCCCCACGTCGCTGCGGCGCTGGTGCACCTGGAAGTAGCTGCGCTGGGACAGGTCGTGCGGCTTGGGGTTGAGCGAGCCAGAGCTGAGCACCAGCGTGCCGCGCGCATCCAGCACATAGACCAGCGACACGCCCGGCACGGCGGTTGCGCTGTCGAACAGCACGCGGTTGCGCAGCGCCGGCGGCAAGGCCATGGCGGCCGGATCGGCGGCGCCGCGCACCACGCCGACCAGCGAGCGCTCGTAGAACTCCAGCGTGCGGTGGATGTTCTCTTCGATGGTGTTGGTCAGCGTCTCGCCGCTGCGCCGGGCGCGCTCCGTGGTCTCATGCCGGCTGTAGAGCGCCTCTGCCACGAACAGCCCGGCAATGACCAGCGTCAGCGTGACGGCCAGCCAGGGCAGCAGGCGACGAGTGCGGGAGCGGGAGGTGGGCATGCGGGACGGACTGCGGCGGGAAGGGACATTCTAGAAGGCGTCCCTTGGAGCGTGTTCAGCGCACACCCGCGCCGCGCACCTCGATGCGCACCTCGTCCAGTACCGCGCCGCGCGCATCGACCAGCTGAATGCGGTGGCGCCCGGGCCAGGGCAGCCAGTCGGCCCGGGCGCCGCGCGCCAGCGGACGGCCGTCGATCTGCCAGCGCAGGTTCTGGCCCACGGCTTGCAGCCGCACGCGCTGGTGGCGCGGCGGGATGTCTGGGTCCAGCGCGACGATGGTGCCGGCCACGGGCGCGATGATGCGCGGCGCGGCGCCAGCGTTTTCTGCATAAAAAGTGCCTTCAGCCCTTTCCCCACCTGGGCTACCAGCTACCTTATCAATAGCAAATAGCGCTTGCTGCGTGCCCGCCAGGAACCACTCGCTGCGCGCCGCCTCCAGCCCATCGCCAAAGCGCACGGCCGCCTGCAGCACGCCGGGCGGCGGCGCGGGCGGCTGGCTGGGCAGTTGCCGGTGCAGGTAGCCCATGACCGCCGCCCAGACCGGCGCCGCGCCAGAGACGCCCGACACATCGCGCATGGGCGCGCCGCTGGCATTGCCCACCCACACGCCCACGGTGTAGCGCTGCGACCAGCCCAGCGCCCAGTTGTCGCGCATGTCCTTGCTGGTGCCGGTTTTTACCGCCGTCCAGAAGCGCGTGGCCAGCAGGCTGTCGGTGCCAAAGGTGCGGGCACGCGCATTGGCGTCGGCCAGGATGTCGCCGACGATGAAGGCGGCGCGAGCATCCAGCGCGCGCTGCGGCGCAGTGGCCGGCCCCGGCAACAAGCGCGTGCCGCCGGCCATGCCGCCGTTGGCCAGCGCGCGGTAGGCATTGGTGAGCGCCAGCAGCGGCACCTCGGCGCTGCCCAGCGCCAGGCTGTAGCCGTAGTAGCCGCCGGATTCGCGCAGCGGCAGCCCCAGCGCGCGCAACTGCTCAAAGAAGGCATCGGGCGACACCATCACCAAGGTGCGCACCGCCGGCACATTGAGCGATGCCGCCAGCGCGGTGCGCGCCGACACCCAGCCCTTGAAGCGCCGGTCGTAGTTCTGCGGCACATACAGGCCGCTGGCGGTGGCGATCTGCTCGGGCGAATCGTCTACCAGCGAGGCTGCCGTCAGCCGCCGCTCGGCCAGCGCCTGGCCATACAGAAAGGGCTTGAGCGTGGAGCCCGGCTGGCGCAGCGCCAGCACGCCATCGACCTCGGCCGCGCGGCTCAGTTCGCCCGATGAGCCGACCCAGGCCAGCACCTCGCCACTGGCGTTGTCCAGCACCAGCACGGCGCCGTCTTCCACATGCCGGCCGGCCAGCTCGCGCAGTTGCTGGCGCAGTGCCTGCACGGCAAAGCGCTGCAGCGGGGCTGACAGCGTGGTGCGGACCTCGGCGGCGCCAGCGGGTGCTTCGCGCAGCGCCTGGCGCGCCGCATGCGGGGCAATGCCCTCGCTGGCATCAAACGCGCGGCGTTGCAGCGCGGCCTGGGCAAACATGTCCAGGCCTTCGCAGTCGGGCTTGGCGGCCTGCAAGTCGCCCAGCACGGCGCAGGCCCGCCGCGCCACCAGGGCCGGCTTGGCATTGGGCGCGCGCACCAGCGCTGCGGCTACTGCCGCCTCGCGCGCATCCAGGCCATGCGCGGCCTTGCCAAACAGCGTGCGCGACAGCGCGTCTATGCCCACCAACTCACCACGGAAAGGCACCAGGTTCAGGTAGGCCTCCAGGATCTGGTCCTTGCGCCAGCCACGCTCCAGCCGCTGCGCCATCAGCACCTGGCCCAGCTTCTGCCCCATGCCGCGCCCGCCGCCACGGCCCACCTCATCGTCCAGCAGGCCGGCGAGCTGCATGGTCAGCGTAGAGGCGCCACGCGTGCGCGTGTTCCACAAGTTGCCCCAGGCCGCAGCCGAGACCGCGCGCCAGTCCACGCCGCTGTGCTCGTAAAAGCGCTTGTCCTCGCTCAGCACCAGCGCCGTACGCAGCGCAGGCGACACATCCGCCAGCGCCACCCAGTCGCCCCGGCGCACGCTGGCATCGGTGCGCACGCGCTGCAGCAGCACGCCGTCGCGGTCGAGCACGCGGGTGTCTGACGAGCGAAAGCCGTGCTGCACCTGGTCAAAGCTGGGCTGGGCCAGCGCGGGCTGGGCGACAGCTACCAGCAACCACAGTGCAGTCGGCAAGAGTTTGCGCAGGGGATGTGTCATGCCCTCACCGCGCGCTGCAAGGCCGCGCGTGCCAAGAGTCGCGTGGAATCCAGCGTAGGCAACGGCGCGTTGGCGTCGCTCATGATCAGCGGGATCTCGGTGCAGCCCAGCACCACGGCGTCGCAGCCCTCGGCCTGCATGCGTGCCATCACGCGCTGGAAGTAGGCGACGGCCTCGGGCTTGAAGATGCCGCAGACCAGCTCGTCCATGATGATGCGGTTGATCTCGTCGCGCTCTTGCGCGCTGGGCCGCAGCCAGTCCAGGCCGCGCGCGGCGAGCTTGTCGGGGTAGACATCGCTCTCGACCAGCCAGCGCGTGCCGGTCAGGCCGATGCGCTTGAAGCCGCGCCCCGCCGCCTCTGCGGCCACCACGTCGGCAATGTGCAGCCAGGGCAAGGGTGAGCGCGGCAGCACATGGGGCAGCGCCTGGTGGATGGTGTTGTCGGGGCAGATGAGAAAGTTGGCCCCCGCGCCCGCGAGCTTGCGGGCCGAGGCCAGCATCAGCTCGCCCACGCCCTGCCAGTCGCCACGGTCCAGGCACTGCACATAGGCGGCCAGCGAAGGCGTGTGCAGGGACACCTCGGGATGGGCATGGGCGCCCAGCAGGGGCGCGCCTTCGGCGCAGATAGTGCGATAGCAAAGCGCTGCGCCTTCGGCGGAGCAGCCCACGATACCGATGTGCTGGGGCATGGCATGGGTCCTCCGTATCAGGCTTGCCGCAGGTACTGCAGCACCGGCGCCAGCGCCGCAATGGCGGGTGCCGATGCCAGCACCGCGCTGGCGGAAGACCAGGGATAGTCCAGCCCGCCGAGCCATGCCATCACCGCCTGAAGCTCATCTGGCGGCAGCAGTTGCATGGCCTCGATGGCGATGCTCAGGTGCCCGGCGCGCCCGCCTGCGGCCGGGTCAAACACCCAGTCATAGCGGCCGCAGCCCACGCGCACCTGGCCGCTGGCCTTGTCCGACATGCCTACCAGCCAGTCGCAAGAGAACTGCTCAGTGGCGGCAGCAGGCACGGCCCCCAGGTAGAAGGTGTAGACGTTCTCGTACGCCTGGCCAAACTTGCGCGACAGCACGTCGGCAATGGCCGCGGCGCCCTGCGTGGCGGCGGGGAAGGCGATGTTGTCGGTGCGCACCTGCATCTGCAGCGTGGCGGCCTCGCTGAAGACCTGCGCCATCAGGTGCGGGCGGTTCTCGTCCTTGGACTGGATGTAGGTGCGCAGTACGGTTTCTGGGGGCAGGTGGGAAGGCATGGGCAGTGTTGTTCAGTGGAGTCCGCTCGCCCTGAGCTTGGCCTGTCCTGAGCCTGTCGAAGGATCGAAGGGCTTCGGCAGGCTCAGCCCGAACGGTGCCGTGTCATGCATGGGTTGCAAAAACTTCAACCGGCAGGCGGCATGGGATTTTGCAGCGGCTTGTCGCGGTAGACGCGGTAGCCCCTGGCCTCGTAGTTGGGCAGGGCGTTGGGATGGTCGTCGGTGGCGGTGTGCAGCCAGACGCGCCGGGCGCCGTCGTCCAGCGCCTGCCGGGTTGCGGCCGACAGCAGGCCGCCGCCCAGGCCCTGGCCGCACCAGGCGGGCAGCAGGCCCATGCCCTCGATCTTGGTGCCCTGGCGCTTCTTTATCAGCTCGAAGAAGCCTATGTCCCGCGCCTGCCACGATGCGATCCAGAAAGACACGCTGCTGTAGGCCAGGTGCGCGCTCCAGCGGGCGGGCCGCCAGCGGCTGCGCTCGGTCCAGTAGCCGCGCCCCACCTCGACCCACAGCGCGCGGCAGCGCTCCACGTCGGCCGGGCCGGCCCGCGCCAGGCCAATGCCCTCACGCGGGAAAGCCTTGGGCCGAAAACCCTCGGCCGTCAGTTGGAGCAGGAAGCTGCGGTGGGGCATGGGTCACGACGCACGGTGTGCGTTCAGGCCGCCACCGCAAAGGCGCTGCGGTATTTGACAAAGCCGCGCTTGGCCGAGCCCGCAAAGCCCGCGCGCTCGAAGAAGCGGTGCGCATCCTGCCGCTGGCTGGAACTCAGCAGCATGATCTTGGAGCAGTCGCTGGCCAGGCAGAAGGCCTCAACGCAGCGCAGCAGCGCCGCGCCCACGCCCTGCCCGCGTGCGGCGGCAGCGACCACGACGTTTTCCACCACGGCAAAGGGCTGGGACTGGAACATGACATCGGCGCACAGCGACACCAGCGCCGTGCCGCACACCTGCGCCTGCCATTCGCACACCCATAGCGCAGTGCGCGGGTCAAGCGACACCTCGGCGATGCGCTGCGGCAAAACAGATACCGCCGGGTTGTCGACCAGCTCGCGGTACAGGCCGGCAATGGCCTGCGCATCGCCCGGTACGGCGCGCCGCACCACGGCGGCGCTAGCGGCCGGCCAGATTGCAGCCATAGAGCAACATGTCTTCATACTGCCCGCGCTTCAGCAGGTGCCGGCGCAGCAGGCCTTCGCGCTGCAGCCCGGCCTTCTCCATGACGCGTGCAGAGGCCGGGTTGCGCGCCAGGCAGCGCGCGACGATGCGGGTGATGGCCAGTTCTTGCTGCGCGTAGCGCATCAGGCACTGCGTGGCCTCCGTGCCGTAGCCCTGGGCCCAGTGGTCTACCGCAATCCAGTAGCCCAGCTCGGCCCGCGCGTGCTCGGCCGATATGTCGTGCAGGCCGACCGTGCCCAGCAGTTGCGCGTCGGCCGCCAGCACTACGGCAAAGCTCACGCGCGTGCGGCTCTGGTAGTCAGCCGCGTGGGACGCGATCCAGCTCTGCGCCGCGCCATCCGGGTAGGGGTGCGGAATATTCGCCGTGGTGTCTGCCACGCGGAAATCCCCCGCCAGCCGCTGCACCTCAGGTGCATCAGCCAGCACGTAGGGCCGCAGCAGCAGGCGGGGCGAGCGCAGCGTGGGCTGGGTTGCTTCGGCTGGCATCTACACCCGATCAGGCCTGCCGGGGCCGTCATGCCGCGCCAGCAGTTCATCAAGCTTGCGCTCGGCGCGCAGATTGGCCGCGCCGATGAAGAAGCTTATGCAGAGGAAGTTCACAAACGGTATGACGCCCAGCACCGTCCACAGAATGACGTTGCGGCCCTTGTCCTTGGCCAGCAGATAGGCCGTCACGCCCATGAAGATGGACATGAAGAAGAGCGGAAGAAGCGATGCCAGCAAGGAGGTTTGATAGGTTGGCTGCAAGGTCGTGCTCCTTGTGAGTGAAGGTAAGCGCCATGCTAAAGGGCTAGCTGCAAAAGGCCAACGCCGGCTGGCGGGGCTCGCTCAGCCGAGCTGTATCCCCTGCTCCTCGCACCAGCGCCGCAAGGCCTCTTCCGTGGCGCGCGCCTCGAACGCATACCAGGCCTCCAGCACGCCTTGCGCATGCAGAAAGTCTTTGAAGCGGCGGTACGCCCCGCTCTTGTGGAAGTAGCCGGCCACCCGGTCGTACTCGGCGGGCAAGTGCTGCTCGACGAAGGAAAGCGCCAGTGCCCGCCCCAGGTCCAGATCGTTCTTGTGCGGCAGGGACAGGTAGCGGTGAGAACGTGTTTACGATCTCTATGGGGTCGCGCAAGTGTCTTTGCGGGATGGGATGCAAGGCGCGGTGCGCAGCCAATAGCACCGCTATTGGCAAGCGCCGCAACGCCGCAGACCGCCCGCAAAGGCACTTGCCCGAAGGGTTGGAGTGAAATCGGGCGATTGAGCGCCCCGGCCCCTTGCATGGGCATGAGCCCATGCGGCGGGATCCGGGCCACTCACTCATCCCGATTGCACTCCAACGCGATCCCCATACAGATCGTAAACACGTTCTTAGGCCTCCAAGTCTTCCGGCACTGGTTCATCCGGCTCGATGTCTTCGGATATGCAGTACAGCGCGCCGGTGTCGAGATCGATGAAGGCCTGGTGCCCGCTCAGCGCACCACCGCTGACAAATTGAAAAGCAGCGAGGACATCAGCGAACTTGACGGTGACCATGGCGCATCCCAAGCGATTTGGCGAATGCAGCAGCTTACCTGCCTGGCACGCGGCCCGCCCCGGGACCGCGCAGAGACCTGGAGCGCACCACGACGGTACCGGCGAGCTTGTCGTGCCAGCCCTGGCGCTTCGGGTCGAAAGCCACCCACAGAAAGCCCAGGCCCAGCGGCAGGGCGGACAGGAAGTAGGCCAGGTAGCGCCCAATGGCCTGGCCCACCGACAAGGGGTTGCCGGTGGCCGCATCCACCACCCGCGCACGCACGGCCATCTTGCCCGGCGTGGCCTGCTTGTGCCGCCAGAAAAGCACCACGATCACGGCCGGCAGCGCCAGCGAAACCAGGAAGTCCGCCAAGCCCTCGTACAGACGGCCGTCCGTCGCCTTGAAGTAGTCCCAGCCGTAGACCGCGAGCCGCAGCACGAAGTCCAACGCCATCAGCAAGATCGAATCGATGACAGACGCGCCCACGCGCGCCCAGAAGCCCACGTATTCCAATTCCGACGACTGGTCTTGCATCTCTTCCTCCTCATGCGTAACTTGCATTCAGGCGGCGCACCATGCCGCCTAATGAATTCTCATTTTTCACAGCCCAGGCGGAGCCTGGGCAATCATCTTACCCATCCATTTAGGCAAACCTAATACCACCATGGCCACAGCGCTGGAACCCCTGCTGGAGCAACTGCGCAGCCATCTGCGCGCGCGGGGCTACAGCGCCCGCACCGAGCAGGCCTACGTCGACTGGGTGCGGCGCTACGCGCAGCAGTACCCAAGCCAGGACCCGCGCCAACTGGGCACGGCGCAGGTCCAGGCTTTTCTGCACGATCTGCTGGAGCAGCGGCAGGTGGCCGCATCCACCCACAACCAGGCCAAGGCCGCACTGCTCTACTGGTACCGGCAGGTGCTGGGCACAGACCTGCCAGGCCTGGCCGACATCGCCCCCGCCACGCAGGCGCGCCAGTTGCCGGTGGTGCTGGCGCCGCGCGAAATCCGCGGGCTGCTGGCCCAGCTCGACGGCCCCATGGCGCTGGTCGCCGGCCTGCTCTACGGCAGCGGCCTGCAGTTGCTGGAATGCCTGCGGCTGCGCGTGCGGGACCTGCGCCTGGAACAGCGCCAGGTGCTGGTCCGCGACGACCAGGGCGACACCCGCCGCAGCACCGTGCTGCCCGAAGAACTGCTGGCGCCGCTGCAGGCGCAACTGCAGCGCGCCCAGGCCCTGCACACACGCGACCTGGCCGCCGGCTTTGGCGAAGCCGCCCTGCCCCCAGCCCTGCAGGCCACCCAGCCGCCAGGCGCGGCCCGCAACTGGGATTGGCAATACCTCTTCCCCGCCGCCCGCCGCGCCACAGACACCCGCGACGGCACACAACGCCGCCCCCACGTCTTCCCGGAATCCGTACAGCGCGCCGTGCGCCAGGCAGCACGCCGCACCGGCACGCACAAGACCATCACGCCCCAGGTCCTGCGCCACTCCTTCGCCACCCATTTATTGCAGGCCGGTTATGACGTGCGCGCCGTGCAGGCGCTGCTGGGGCATGTGGATGTGCACAGCACCATGGTCTATACGCAGCTGCTGCCGCAGGGTGAGCAGGGGGTGCGGAGTCCGTTGGATGAGTGGTGAGGGGGTGCGGGGCAGAAGTGCCTCAACTGCAAGGGCATGCGCTTTGCCCATCCCCCTACGGCGAATAGCGAAGGGTGTCGACCAGCAAGGAGAATGCGGAAGAGGGGTGCCTGCGATTGGGGTAGTACAAGTGGTAGGCCGGCAGATCCGGCGTGTACTTGCCCAGAATGGGTACCAGTCTTCCGCTGTCGATGAATGGCTGCACCTGATCCCGGTGGATACAGGCCAGACCATGGCCGTCCAGTACTGCATCGATGAGAAGGTCGATCGTATTCACGACCAGTTGCCCTTGACCTCGCACTCGGATTTCCCGCCCGCCGCGAATAAGGCGCCACCCGATGAACGTGCCAGACGTCGGCAGGCGGAAGTTGATGACCTGGTGGTCAAGCAGTTGCGCTGGCGTCGTCGGCGCCGGGCGTCTGGCCAGATAGGCCGGAGCTGCCACGATCGCCATCGGAATGTCAGGGCCTATCCGTACGGCGATCATGTCCTTGGCGATATCTCCGCCCAGGCGAATGCCCGCATCGAACTGATGGGCGACCACGTCCACCAACGCGTGATCGACGTTGACCTCCACATGGATGTCAGGGTTGTCCACCAGCAGCCGCTTCAGCGCCGGCATGAGGATGGTCTTTGCCGCATGCTCCACCGTCGTGATCCGGATCGTTCCACTCGGCCGGTCGCGCAGTTCACCGAGCGAGCCGATCACGGCGTCGAGGTCATGCAGCATCGGGCCGAGCTTCGCAAGCAGGCGGTCTCCCGCCTCAGTGGGCGCGACGCTGCGCGTCGTGCGCGAAAGCAGTCGGAGTCCCAAACGCTCTTCGACACGGCGCACGATCTGGCTGAGGGCCGACTGCGCCATGCCCAGGCGTACCGCGGCCTTGGTGAAGCTGCGCTCCTCGGCAACGACCACGAAGGCCGTCAGATCAGCAATCTCGTCGCGACGCATGGGCTTTCCTTTCTTGCGGCCATTGATTTATCAATTAAATGATAAGGCCAAGCATTTTTATCCATCTAATCAACTGAATTAACGGTCACTACATTCGTATGCCATGACATGCCGTGGTCCTGCCGGACCACCCCATGCCTCACCCATTGCAAAGGAAATTTCCGTGACCCACTCGCCTCTTCTTTTCGACCGTTTCAGTTTTGACAACGGCATGACGCTTCGCAACCGGGCGGTCATGGCGCCGATGACCACCTGGTCCGCCAACCCCGACGGGACCGTCTCCGACCAGGAGATTGCCTACATCCAGGCGCGTGCCAAGGGCGTGGGGCTGGTCATCACCGGATGCGCGCATGTCATGCCGGAAGGGATCGGCTTCACGGACGAATTCGTCGCCGATGACGACCGTTTCATCCCCAGCCTGCGCAAGCTCGCCCAAGCCGCAAAGAGCGGCGGTGCGTCCGCCATCCTGCAGATCTTCCATGCCGGCACCAAGGCGATACCAGAGCTCGTTCCAAACGGGCGGGTCGTTGGCCCCAGCACGATGGAAGTGCCCGCCGGACCGTTCAACGCAGGCGGAAACACCGCCGTCGCCCTCACGCAAGGCGAGATCGAGAACATCATCAAGGGATTCGGCGAGGCCACACGCCGCGCGATCGAGGCCGGCTTCGACGGCGTCGAACTGCACGGCGCACACGGCTTCCTCATGCAAGATTTCTTCTCGCCGATCGCCAACCAGCGCGACGACCAGTGGGGCGGTTCTTTGGAGAACCGGCTGCGCTTTCCGCTGTCCGTCGTTCATGCGGTCGCGCAGGTCATCAAAGCGCATGCCGGCCGGCCGTTCCTGCTGGGCTACCGTGTTTCGCCGGAAGAATCCGCCGAGGGTGGCTTGCGGATCGCCGACACGAAGATTCTGGTCGATCGGCTGATCGAGGCCGGTATAGATTACGTCCATGCATCGCTGCACGACGTCCTCAATGGCAAGCCAATTGCCGACGGCAGCGGCAAGACAACTGCGCGCTTGCTCGTCGAACATGTGGCCGGACGCGTTCCCTTGATCGCGGCGGGCGCCATCAAGACGCCAGCCCAGGCAGAAGCGGCGTTGGCATCGGGGCTTTCCTTGGCGGCGCTGGGCCAGGGCCTGATCATGAATCCGGATTGGGTGGCACTGGCCCGGGACGGGCGCGCAGATGAGATCGTGACCGTCCTCGACCCCGCGTCGGTGCCGGATCTGCACATTCCAGACAAGCTGTGGGGCGTCATGCAGATGGCCAAGGGCTGGTTCCCGATCCAGGAAAGCCAACCGGCATGACGGGGCAACGCGGCAACTCAATAGGCTTGTGCGGCGGTCCGGCCATCCACTGGCCTCGCGAAACCTCGCGTGGCCTCGAAGCAAGACATTTAGAGGAATGAAAATGGGCAAAGCATCCAACGAAGAACTGGTCGCAATTGAAGCGAAAGCCGTCGACTACTTGACCGCATTCAATCGCGCCGACGTCGCGGCCGTGGTCGCAACATACGCCGATGACGGCGTGCTGATGGGGCCAGGCCGGCCGGCAGCCGTGGGCAAGGACGCGCTTGCCACGGTCTATCCTGGCGTCTTCGAAGCCATCGGCTTCAACATGGCCTATGAAATAAAGGAGGTTGTGCAAATCAGCCCAGACTGGGGATTCGTGCGCAGCGCCACCGAGGGCACCGAAACCAACAAGGCGACCGGTGTCGTCACGTCCGCGGCGTATCACGAGCTGTTCCTGCTCCGCAAGTCGGTTGCAGGCGCGTGGCAGATCGCACGCTACTGCACGTCCAAGGTCAGCCCTGCCGGCTGAGCCGCCTACCGACGGGAGCGCTGCTTTGCCGTCGACTTCACGCCTCCGCTTCTGGCAACGTCGTGCTGAGCGGGCGCGTCGCCCGACACAGCGCGATACCACTCACCGCCCCGCCTCGACCCGGCTCGCCGGTAGAGCGAAGTCGCCCACGTTGTTCAGGCGCAGGGTGTATTCCATCTTGGCCGTGCCTTTTGGCAGGTACTCGTAGCAGCTGCGGAAGGCCTCGAAGCTACGTTCCTCGCGCGCGGCATGGGCACGCCCAAGACCATCCCCCCCCCCAAGTCCTGCGCCACTCCTTCGCCACCCATTTATTGCAGGCCGGTTATGACGTGCGCGCCGTGCAGACGCTGCTGGGGCATGTGGATGTGCACAGCACCATGGTCTATGCGCAGCTGCTGCCGCAGAGTGGGCAGGGGGTGCGGAGTCCGTTGGATGAGTGGTGAGGTGACGCCCCTCGGGAAAACTATCAATCTTTGATAGCATCAGGACCGCATCAACTGCACGGAGTCAAGCCATGCCTTCAAGCTATGTCATCGGTGATCACTTCGAATCGTTCATCAAGGAACAGATTCAGCAGGGCCGCTACGCCAGCGCGAGCGAAGTTGTGCGTGACGGACTGCGCAGGCTTGAAGACCAAGAGAAGCTTCGCGCCGCCAAACTGGAGGCCTTGCGCACGGAAATCCAGCGCGGCGTTGACAGTGGCGCAGGCATCCCGGCCAAGACGGCTTTCGCTGCGGCTCGCGAGCGCATTGCCCAGACTGGCGCGTCCGGGTCTGGTCGCCGGTGAAGCTCACATTCTCACCAGCAGCGGAAGCCGACCTGTTGGACATCGCGATCTACATCGCAGAAGACAACCAGACGCGCGCGCTGACATTTGTCGATGAGCTGGAAAAGAAGTGTGAAGTGGTGGGCCGCACGCCAGGCATCGGTACAGCGCGGCCTGAGCTCGGTGATGGCATACGCATGCTGCCCTACGGGCGCTACCTGATTTTTTACCGAGAAGCGGGCACTGGCGTGCGCATCGAGAGAATCCTGCACAGCGCGCGCGACATTGGCGGCGACGCTTTCAGCGCTGACGATCCGCACGAACGTCGCCGCTGACATCGCCGCCGTCGCGGCTGAGGCCCGACTTGCGGCGCTTCACGTCGCGTACCTCAGCTACGACACCCATCTATTGCGGGCTGGTTATGACGTGCGCGCAGTACAAACGCTGCTGGGGCATGTGGATGTGCACGGCACCATGGCCTATACGCAGTTGCTGCCGCAGGGTGGGGGGGGGGTGGAGTCCATTGGATGAGTGGTGAGGCGGGGCCGGCATCCTACCGACTTCAGTTCAGATCGACGGATCGCAGCCCAGCAATGTCATACCCACGGCCCTATAAGGCATTCCAGTACACACGACGTTCCGTTGAGTTTCAATTTCAGAGAAATAAAGAGATGGATCGATTCAGGGCGGGCAAAAGATGCGTGTGATGGGATGATATCAATGAGATGGAGGGAATATGACCGCATTGAATGAAGCACAAGAAGTATGCAAGAGAAAACACCTGCATGGATTTTTCAAATATTTCAAAAGAAGGTGGACTCCGATCGTTGACCAGCCAATCGGAGCATGGCTGCACCGCATATTAATTACACCAATTTTCCTGACGCTGTGCACAACCGCTGCATATGCTGAATTGCGGCCGACATATGAGGCAGCCTGGGGTGGAGATAATTGGCTCCCTTCACCAGAACTTGCCTGCCGTCACGAAGTTACATCGCGTTATCCGAAGGGAGAGCTGATCTATGCTTCTGTCGGCCCATCTCTCAGTCCGGGGCAGATTAACTGCAACGCCATACGCGCTTCTGACGGCATGCCATTTTCCCCAATGCTTTATTTGCGGCTCAGATTGAGTTCGTGCCCAGAGAATAGCAGCAACACGACAGGGTGGTCTTGCACTTGCAATTCGGGCTATGGAGAGGTTGCCGATGCATGTGTCCGAAGCAGCCCTCCCAAAAGGTGCAGTCGAGATGACGGCATATACATTGGCAATCCCATATTGCCAGCCACGGCAGAAAAGCATCAAAGCGAAACCGATTATTTTGATCAAAGTGATCCGGCCTTGAATTTTACTCGGATCTATCGCAGCCGCCGGAATGCCGATGCCTCAATAATCAGCAACACACTCGGTAGCGGTGCGTGGGCTCACAGTCACAGCATGGCTCTGCGTCTTGCCTTCAAATCAAAAACGCCTTCTATCAATAGCATTGACGATGGCTCACCTCGCACGACGATCCCGACAGTAACAATTATTGATGCGGAAGGCTATGCGCGAACCTTCGTGCAAGAGGATGGCGAGTGGAGAGCCCGTGATAGCACAGACACCTTGATGCAGCCTACCGATGATTATTGGATTTACTATCGAGCAGACGACGATGAAAAATTTCATTTTGACGCCGCGGGCAGGCTGCAGGAGATCATTGCACGAAACGGATGGATTACTTCATATGCCTACAATGAGGCCGGGCAAATAATTTCAGCAACCAACCCATTCGGTCGCAGTCTTGGCTTTATTTATAATTCAGACGGCCACCTGACTGCCATTAACACTCCAGATGGGAAAGTCATTGGCTACGCCTACGACACTTCTGATAGGTTATTAGCAGTCACATACCCTGACGGAAGCTCCCGCACCTTTCTTTATGATCTTCCATCCTTTCCCCAAGCCCTTACTGGCGTCTTGGACGAAAAAGGCGTGCGCTATGAAACCTTTTCCTATGATTCCAATGGCCGCGCAATAGGCACTCAACTTGCAGGCGATGCTAACCATTATCAAGTCAGCTATCCGTCGAATAACGCAGCGAGCGTTATTGATCCCTTAGGAGCATTGCGCAACTACAAGTACGGTACTACCCTCGGTAAATTAGCTGTGACGAGTGGCTCCCTGCCTACGAATACCGGCGCGGCCAGTGCACGCAGCCGAGCGCAGGATGAGGCCGGTCTTGTGACATCCGAAACCGACTTCAAAGGCGTCAACTCCACCTACACCTGGGACACCACCCGCCGCGTACCGCTCTCCATCACCCGCGCCTCGGGCCTGAACGAAGCCCAAACCACCAGCACACAATGGCACCCGACCTTCAACCTCCCCCTCGTGGTGACAGAGGCGGGTCGCACCACCAGCTACACCTACGATGCCCTGGGCAACAAGCTCAGCGAGACTGTCACCGACACGGCCACCGGCCAGTCACAGGCGCGGCTGTGGACCTACAACGCGGCAGGCCTGGTAGCCACCTCCACTGAGCCCAATGGCGCTGTCACCCAATACGCCTACGACAGCTTCGGCAACCCGACCCAGCAGACCGACCCGCTTGGCCGTGCCACCCAGTACCAGCACGACGCTGCCGGCCGCATCACCCAGCAAACCGACCCCAACGGCATCACCAGCAGCTTCACCTATGACCTGCGCGGCCGGCTGCTGACGCAGAACCAGGGTGGGCTGCAGACCACCAACACCTACACCGCCACGGGCCTAGTCGCCAGCGTCACCGCGCCCACCGGCTACGCCCTCACCTACACCTACGACGCCGCCCACCGCCTGACCGGCTGGAGCGACAACCGGGGCGCCAGCGGCAGCTACACCCTGGACGGCATGGGCAACCGCACCGCCGAGCAGGTGCGCGACGCGCAGAACAACCTCGCCTGGCAGGTCGCGCGCAGCATCAACCAGCTCAACCGCGTCGCCTCAGAAACCGTCGGCGGCAACCAGTCCCTCAGCTACGGCTACGACGCCAACGGCGAGCGCGTGTCAGAAACCAACGCCCTGGGCCAGACCACGCAGTACAGCCTGGACGGCCTGCGCCGCATTACCCAGGTCAAGGACAGCCTCAACGCCCTGGCCACCCTGGAGTACGACAAGCGCGACAACATCACCGGCGCCACTGACTTCAAGGGCGCCCCCACCAGCTACGTGCGCGACGCCCAAGGCAATGCCACGCAGGAGGCCAGCCTGGACGCCGGCCTGCTCCAGACCAGCTACGACGCCCTGGGCCTGCCCAGCCGCATCACGGATGCCCTGGGCCGCGCCACCGACATCACCCGCGACCTGCTGGGCCGGCCTACCCGCATCCAGTACGCCGACAACAGCGCCAGCGTGCTGCGCTATGACCTTAGCGGTGCCGACTACAACGCCCCGGGCACGCCCAATGCCAGCATTGGCTTCTTGAGCGAGATCCAAGACCCGGGCGTCACCACCCAGTACCAGCGCGACCTCTTTGGCCGTGTCTTGCGCAAGCAGCAGATCCTGGCCGACGGCAGCCTGCGCGCCGTGGGTTACAGCTACGTCGCCGTTGGCAACGCCGGTGCCGGCCAGATCGGCAGCATCACCTACCCTTCGGGTGGCGTACTGGCCTATCTCTACGACAGCACCGGCCGGCTCACCGGCCTGGACTGGAACGGCACCCCGCTCGTGCGCAACCTGGCCTGGAACCCGCTGGGCCAGCCCACGGGTTGGCAGTGGCCCTTTGCCGCAGGTGCCACCCCGGGCAGCCCGCTGGCCGCGAGCCGGCAGTACAACACCGCTGGCCAGCTCATCCAGAACGAGATCGCCAGCTACCAATGGAACGCCGCCGGTCGCATCACCAGCCTGACGCAGGACCTGATGCTGCCCAGCGCCAGTGGCGTGGCCCCCAGCACCTTCACCACCGCCTTTGGCTATGACGCCACGGGCCGCATCACCAGCGTGGCCCACAGCCCCAGCAGCATTGCCAGCCTGCCGGCCGGTGCGCCGCTGTCGGCCGTCATCGGCCCGCAGCAGATCGCCCTGGCCTACGACCCCAACGGCAACCGCCAGAGCGTGGTCTACACCCAGACCGATGCCGGCAGCACCCTGAGCCTGCAGCGTGCCTACCAGGTCCAGCCCGGCAGCAACCGCCTGCTGGGCTATGACCAGACCCTGACCCTGGGCGGCAGCCCGGCCACCAGCCAGGTGGCCTACAGCTATGACGCCACCGGCGCCATCACCCAGGTGGGGGAAGACCTCTACGGCCATGGCGCCAACGGCCGCATGCAGTCGTTCTCGCGCAGCGGCAGTGGTGCCAATGGCAACAGCAGCAACGTCACCTACCTCTACAACGCCCTGGGCCAGCGCCTGCTCAAGCACAACAGCATGGCCAGCCCCGCTGTGACCACCCAGACGGTCTATGCAGACGGCCCCTACGACGACAGCACCGTGCTCAGCCAGGACCGCCTGGCCACCAGCGGCAGCAACCCTGCGAGCCACACCGACTTCGTCTACCTGCCCACCGCCAGCGGCCCCTTGCCGGTTGCCACCATCATTGACGGCCGGCTCTACGCCATCCACAGCGACCATCTCAACACCCCACGCCGTCTGACGCAGGCCAACGGGCAGGTGGCCTGGCAGTGGGTCACGACCGCCTTTGGCGAAGTACCTCCCAGCACCGGGGCCACTGGCTTCGTGCAAGAAACGGCAGATACCGAGCCCACAGCCGGGGCCACCGACCCCGTCACCTTCGACCTGCGCTATCCGGGGCAGGTGGCCGATGAGGAATCCGGGCTTTACTACAACCTGCACCGCAGCTACAACCCGACGACTGGGCGCTATACGCAGGCGGATCCTATTGGGCTGGCGGGGGGGTGGAATCGGTTTGCTTATGTGGAGGGGAATCCGTTGTCATTCTCGGATTCGACGGGACTCCAGACCTCTCTTCAATGGTGTTATCAAAACCCCGCAAATGCGGCAACTTGCAATGACGCCGGAATGACAATTAGACCAATCAGGATACCGCCACCAATCGTTTTCCCTGATGACTGCAACAAAGCATGCGAGAAGGCAATTCTCGACGCATCGAACGCATATTGGAAACTTACTACAAAACGACTTCCACAATATGAAGCAGGAGGCACTAGAGGGCGAGACGCTGGCCATGCCAATGCAATAAAACAAGCGCAGGCGGCCTTACAGAGCGCCATTAAACGCGTAAAGCTGCACTGCACCAATCCGCCCGCACAGCTACCCGAATGGGAACGTGCCGCAAACGAACCACTACCGAGTTAATTATGCTAGATACCAAACTTTGGCTCTCCTTCGAGAAGGGCCTCTCCGATAGGGATATTGGGGATATCGAGGGGCGGTTTTTGTTCTTAAAAGAGGCTCTGGAGGATGCGATTTCCCAGCACCATGTTGAGGATATTCGAAGCGATCTTGATCTCAATTTGCATATCTACCTGCAATATTTCACCGTCTCTGGCAATGAAAATTTAAGTCCCTGGCTAATTCATGATCGGTGGCTTTACTACTACGAAGATGGTGAAGGTGTAAACAATGAATTGCGCTTGAGACTAGGGGAGCTTTTTTGCCGATCGATGGATGATCTTTACGAGAGAATTAAAGATCTGCTTGGATTTCTGGACGATCATCGTCTAATTTTTGGCGAGGCTGATGCAGTTGTATGGTTGTCTTTTACAGATTATTTAGCATCACAACTAATAGCCAAAATAGGACGGGATAGATTTCAAGTATTTTTGGGCTCCAAGGGAGAGTGAATATTATTTATATTGGCAGAGCACCTTCGGCGCGCTACGCACGCCGCAACGTCGCCGCTCCAGTCACAAAGCGCAGCTGCATCTTCAAATCTCTCGCCAAACACGAACGCGAAACTGGAAAACTCCGCCCTAGGCTGCTATGGCCTGTGGCACAAAGGCATTGAGGGCCGGGCTCTACGCCATCCACAGCGACACACCTCCACACCCCGCGCCGCCTGACGCAGGCCGACGGGCAGGTGGCCGATGAGGAATCCGGGCTTTACTACAACCTGCACCGCAGCTACAACCCGACGACTGGGCGCTATACGCAGGCTGACCCCATTGGGTTGGCTGGGGGGGGTGGAATCGGTTTGCTTATGTGGGGGGGGGGAATCCGCTGTCCTATGTTGATCCAACGGGTTTAGCCCCGACGGTGCCAACACTGCCAAGCTTGATGCCACCGCCGCCTGGAGGAGACATGTTGTGCAGCAATGGCGGGTGCCAAGTTATCTGTGTAGGTGTCCCTGGGTATTTTGGATCAACATGCCAAACATATCGTTACATAAATAGAGCTTGGAAAAGAGTGAGCATTGAATTTGTCGCCTGGCCAGATCGGAGCTGGAGTTTTTTCGGGGTTTATTCTTGCGAAGACTTTGCTCGATTGAGAAAACCAAATTGGTCAAAGCCTAGCTAAATAGAGGTATTGCACATGAGAAAATCAGAAGCAAAGTTCAATAAAATATTCTTTTCCATTCCGATCGCCCTAACGCTTCTTGTTCCGATCGGGATGTGTTTATATGAATTACAGAGGAGCCCTCTATTATTCATTGTGTGTTGCTGCTATATTTTCGGATTCCTTCTTCTCTTGCTATCGAAAATTAAGAAAATAAAAGCAGGCGATCTCTATAATTTTGGACCGTCGAAGGATTGGCGTTGGGGGCTTGTGCTTTATGTACTTGCATATTCTGTGCTTGGGGGTGGTCTGTTGGGCACCATAATTCTTTATTTGAGATGAGCCTCGGAGATAGGTGTTTCAGACATCGACGGGGAAAGTGGGTCACCACCGCCTTTGGCGAAATACCGCCCAGCACCGGGGCCACCGGCTTCGTGCAAGAAACGGCAGATACCGCGCCTGCAGCCGGGGCCACCGACCCCGTCACCTTCGACCTGCGCTATCCGGGCCAGGTGGCCGATGAGGAATCCGGGCTTTACTACAACCTGCACCGCAGCTACAACCCGACCACCGGGCGCTATACGCAGACTGATCCTGTTGGGTTGGCGACCGGATTGCCTGCAACCGACCTCTTGCGCCAAGGGTTAAGCGACGGGTTGCGCGCCACGCCCCGCCCAATCCACGCAGGCCTGCATACAAGGGCTTCGTCACCAAACGGCAGGGTTCATGGTGCACCCGGACGGGTACAGGCGCTGATCGCGTAATGGTCGTCATCCGACAGGATGACCTTCACCTCGGGGATCGCAGACAGGTGTTGCAGTGCGTCGGCGTCGTTCACGGTCGACAGCAGGACAGCGGCGCCGCCGAAGCTGGCTGCGGTGACCGGCGTGTACCGGGACACGTCCATCGAGATGGCGTCTGCCCCACTGAACGCATACGCCAGCTTCATGAGGGCGGCATTGAGTTGGTACAGGGGCGCGCTGTATTTCTGGTCGTTGGGGCTTACCGCATAGCTCGTATGGATGCCCTGGCCGGCCAGCCAGGACACATACAGGGCATTGCTTGACTCCACAAACGCCCGCTCTGTGAGCTGATAGCGCCGGATGAGGGCAGCGAGTCGCTGTGTTGCCTTGTGCGCGGCCATGGGCGAGAGCCTGCGCAGATCCTTGGCGTCCAGCCAGAAGAAGCCGGTGCCCGTGTACTGGGACAGCACCGACTCCAGCCGCAGCGGGTGGCCGCCGAACAAGGTGTAGGGCCGATCGTGGGAGACCACGAAGTCGTCCAGTTCACGGTCAAAAAGAATGTCGATTTCCACACCGGCTGCGCCACGCCTGAAGGCCTCTTGCACGCCCTGCAAACTGTTCTCTCCGCCCGTCGCGGCATAGCCGCGATGCCCCCAGACCTTCTGGCAGCCAGAGAAGGGAAATGCCCGTGCCTGCGCTGCAGCACGCTGGTAGAGCACATCACTCAGCGACAGCAAAAGACCGAGCAAGAGGAACGGAACCAGCAGCCATAGCCACCAGCGGTGCTTGGCGCTTGCTACGGCTGTAGTGCTGGGCTTCATGTCGCCTTACCTCACCGCCCCGCCTCCACCCTCACCCGCGCATTTGGCAGCTCCCCAAACATCTCCGGCGCATACATGGCCTCGACCCGGCTGGCAGGTAGTGCGAAGTCGCCTACGTTGTTCAAGCGCAGGGTGTATTCCATCTTGACCGTGCCCTTGGGCAGGTACTCGTAGTAGCTGCGGAAGGCTTCGAAGCTGCGCTCCTCGAACGCCGGCCAGCCGGCGCCGCTGGCGGCTTTTTCGCCCTGGGTGGCGATTTGCGAGTCGCGGCCCAGGCCGCTGCCGAGGATGGTGGCGCCGCCGGGGACTGGGTCGCTGATGACGACCCAGGTCATGTCGGCGCTGGCGGTGACTTCGAGCGTGATGCGCAGTACGTCGCCACGGGTCCACTGGCCCTTGATGGCCTGTTCTACCGGGGTGATGGTTTTCTTCAGTTGGTAGCCGGCGAAGAAGGGCTGGGTGCGCGGCACGGCGGCCAGCGATTGCACGGTGAGCCAGGGCTTGCCCGTGCCTTGCTGCGCTACTTCCAGCGTGCCTTTGCCGGCGGCGGGCCAGGGCAGGAAGGCGCTGTTGTTCTTCAGGGTGCCGGGCGATGAGGGTGCGCCGAAGAAGCTGGTGGCGTTGGGCGCGCCGGTGGCGTCGCTGGGCTTGATGCGCTCGACCCGGCTCCAGTCCACCGCCGCGCTGGCGTCGCCCAGCGTGGCGCGGGTGGTGCCGGTGACGGGCGTGGCCTCGAACTTGGCGGAGAAGCGCTCCAGCGCCAGGCCGCCCCACAGGTTGGCGGTGGTGGTGTGCCAGGCGCCGTTTTGCTGGCGCGCGATGAAGCCATTGGCCAGGCGGCCCATGTCGTCCTTCCAGGCCGGGTCGTCCATGACGGCGAGCATGAGCTTGGCGGTGTTGCTGTCGCCATTGGCCATGAGCCACCACCAGTAGTCGCCCTGCTCGGTGCTGAAGATGAGCTTGGTGCCCTGGTAGGACAGGCGCGCGCGCAGGACTTGGTTGGCCTCTTCCAGCCGCTGCGCGCGCTGCGGCACGTCTTGCACGCGCCTCAGCACATTGAGCCAGTCGATCACCGCATGCGTGGGCCACTGGTTGGGCGCGATGGTGATGCTGTCGGCCATGCGGCCCTGGGCGCGGCCGTAGCGCGACAGCGCCTCTATGGCGGCGAGCTTGCGCACGTCCAGGTCTTTTTGCGGCGACCAGAAGTTGCGCTGGATGCGGCCTTCTACAAAGGCGGCAAGGCCGGCCAGCATGGCGTCGCGCGGCTCGCTGGGCAGCGCGAACTCGGGGTGCAGCACGGCGGCCTCATGGGTGGCGGCCAGCACGTAGGCGGTGAGGGTGTCGCTGCCACGGTCGTCCTGGCCTTCGCGCGGCGGGAAGTAGCTGGCCAGGCCGTCTTTGTCCAAATAGCTGGGCAGTTGCGCGGCCACGGTCTTCCACATGGCGCCATCGGCCATGCCCACGGCCTTGCTGGTTTTTTGCTCCAGGCATGCGAAGGGGTAGTTGGTAAACCAGTCGCGCACGCCGGGCAGGCCTTCGGCCAGTTTGGGCTGCAGCGCCAGCTTCAGGCCACCGCGCTTGGCGCCGGCCTCGGGCAAGGCGCCGGTGGGCGGGGCCACGTCCAACTGATAGGGGGCATCGAGCTGCACCAGCGTAGCCTGCTGCACGCTAAGCGGCACGGCGGGCACGATGCGCTGGCTGGCCTTGAGCGCGTCGCGCGCGGTGGCGCCGCTGGCCACATCGCGTGCGGCGATTTCCCACAGGATGGCCTGGGCGCGGGTCTGGCCGAGCTGGTCGGGCGCGGTGACGTTCCAGCTCACTTCGCGCGATTCGCCGGGCGGGATGTCTACCGTTTGCGCCTGCAGATCAAGCAAGGTGGCGCGCGCCGTGGCCTCGACCTTCATGGCCTTGGGCGTGGTGTTGCGCAGCGTGATCTGCGCGCGGAAGGCATCGCCCTCGCGCACCAGCGGCGGCAGGCCGCTGATGATCTGCAGGTCTTGCGTGGCGCGGATCGTGGTCTGGCCGGTGCCAAAGCGGCCGGTGCCCATGTCGGCCACGGCGACGATGCGGAAGGTGGTGAGTGCATCGTTCAGTGGCACGTCGATTTGCGCGCGGCCTTGTGCATCCAGTTGCACGCGCGGGTTCCACAGCAGCAGGGTGTCGAGCAGCTCGCGCGTGATGCCGCGGCCACCACCGCCGCCGGCGGGCACGGCCTTGCGGCCGTAGTGGCGCCGGCCAATGATTTCCATCTGGGCGGTAGAGGTTTCCACGCCCCAAGCGCGGCGCTGCAGCATGGCATCAAGCAGGTTCCAGCTGCTGTTGGGCAGCAGCCCTAGCAGGGCCTGGTCGACTGCGGCCACGGCCACTTCGGCATTGGCGGCGGGGCTGCCGTCGGGCAGGGTGGCGCTGATCGTGACCTTGGCGGTGCTGCGCACGGGGTAGCTGGGCTTGTCTGTAGCCACCTTTACGTCGATGCGGTGGGCGCGATTGCCTACGCGGATCTCGGCCATGCCCAAGCGATAAGCGGGCTTGCTCAGATCGACCAACGCGGTGGGCGCAACGTAGTCGCGGCCTTCCACGCGGAAGGCCGTCCACCATTCACGCGGGGCCTTGTAGCCCCAGGTGAAAAAGCTGTACCAGGGCACCTCGCGCAGGCGCCCGCGCAGCGCCAGCACGCTCACATAGACGTTGGGGCCCCAGCCCTCTTCCACCTTCAGTTGCAGCGTGGGGTCTTGGCCGTTGAGCTGCACCACCTGGGTTTGCAAGATGCCTTCGCGCTCGACCGCCACCAGCGCGGTGGCAAAGCGGAAGGGCATGCGCACCTGGAACTTGGCGGTCTCGCCGGGCTCGTAGCTTTTCTTCTCGGGCAGCAGGTCGATGCGGTCGTGGTCTTCGCCGCCAAACCAGATCTCGCCCTGGCGCGTGACATAGACCGAGCGCGCGGCCTGGATGCTGTTGCCGGCGCCATCCCGGGCGGAAACGACCAGCTCGACCTCGCCCGGCTCGGCCAGCTTGTGCTCGCATTGCAGCAGGCCATGCGCGTCGCTCTTGCCACTGCAGACCTCGCCCAGGTCCTTGCTGTCTGCCTTGTTGTCGTAGGTGTAGAAGCCGCCCACCATGCGCTTGCGGCTGGTGGTGATGCTGCGTGCCACGGCCCGCACCGATAGCTCTACACCGGCCTTGGGCTTGCCGGCCAGGTCCAGCGCCAGGGCCTGGAAGCGCAGCGCCTTTTGCACCGACACCCAGCCCTCGGTCTTCAGGCCCACCACCACGCCGGCGGGCCACAGGGTGGCGCTGTTGCGCAGGGTTTGCACCTCGCCGTTGGGGTCGGAATAGGTGGCTTCCAGCACCAAATCGCGCGGCTCCTTGGCGACGGGTAAATCGGGGATGGTGAGCTTGCCGTTGCCGTCAGCGTCCAGCACCAGGGGCAGCTTGTCTGCGACCACGCGGGTGTCGGTGGCGGCCTCCTGGGTTTCTTCGCCGACGTCGTCGGACGTGGTCTGCTGGCGATCGCGCGGCGGCGTAAAGCTGAAGTCGTCGTAGTCCGGATAGCTCAGCGACTTGGGGCTGAGCATGGCCGACACGCGCACCGGCAGGCGCGCCGCGCCGCCGCCCTGCACATAGCCCACGCGCAGTTGCGTGGGCACGCTGCTGGCGTTGACCAAAGGCTTGCTGTCGGCCGGCGCGATGCGGCCCTCGAACACCGGCAGGCGGAACTCCTCCACGCGGAAGCTGCCGGTGGACAGGCTGCTGCTGCCGCTGGCCAGCTCGACGCTGTAGATGCCCAGCTTGGCGGCGGGCGGGATCTGGAAGCTGCTCTCTGCGCTCTGACCGCCGGTGGCGGTCTTGCGCCAAGCCAAAGGCTGGCTGAACTGCTGGCCGCTGCCAAGGTGGGTGATGACCAGTTTGGCTGGCAGCACGGCGGGCAGGCCAAAGCCCTTGCTGGTCTCGGTGCGGATCAGGTGCTTCATGGACACCGTCTCGCCGGCGCGCAGCAGCGGGCGGTCAAACACGGTGCTGGCGCGCAGCTCGGGCAGCACGGCGCTGCTGGTGGGCACGTTGAAGCGCCAGGGCTCGATGCCGCGCTGCCAGTCGCTCCAGGTGAAGGCCATGTCGTCGGCGCCGGCCTGCTTGGCGCGGGCGCTGACGAAGTAGGCGCGGCGGTAGTCCCAGCCCTGCTTCTCGTCGCAGCGCGGGGCCTCGGGCGACAGGCCTTCGAAGCGCGCCAGGCCTTGGGCATCCGTAGTGGCGCTGGCCAGCTCGCGGCCGGCGCAGTCAGACACGCGCACCACGGCGCCGGCCAGCGGCTGGCCCTTGTCCAGCGTGGTGACCCAGGCCAGCGCGTTTTCGCGGCCCAGCTTGAAGTGCACGCCCAGGTTGGTCACCAGCGCCGTGGTGCGCACGTACATGGGGCGGCGCGCGCCGTAGGCCGGGTCCAGCAGGGCTTCGCCCAGGCGCGGCGAGGCGATCTCCAGCACATGAAAGCCCGGCTCCAGCGGGATGCCGATCACCTCGAAGGGGCGTGGGTCGTCGGCTGCGGCGCGCGGCAGCTCCAGCGTCTTCACGCCGGGCTGGCCGGCCAGCAGGCTGATGCTGCGCGACTCGACCGCGTCCTTGTTGTCAGGCCGGGCCGGTGGCAGCGGGCCCTGCACGTCGCGCGCGGCACGGGCGCGCGGCACGCTGGTTTCGTCATAGCGATGGGCCTTGGCGAACCAGGCAATGATGTCTGCGTCGCTCTGCGGCCGCAGGTCGCCCACGCGCGTGGGCTGCAGGTCTTGCGCGGCCAGCGCCGCCTCGACCTTGCGCAGGGTGACCGGCAGCAGCGCCTGGCCGGTCTTGTCGCTGTCAGGCTCGGCAAAGCGCTCGACGATGCCAAAGGGCGAAGCCGCAAACTTGGCCAGCGGCGGCAGGCTGCCGGTGGCTATTGGGAGCGGAAAGGTCTCTACATTGCGCGGCGGCCGGCCAGAGGCATCCTGGAAGCCGGCGGGCAGCTCCAGCGTGTAGGCCGTGCTCTCGGTAAAGGGGCCGGCAAAGCGGATGCTGTTGACCACGCTGTTGTCGTCGTCACCCCTGCCCTTGCCCGCGCCGTCTTCCAGCGTGGGCGCCAGCGGCGCCTTGCCGCCGCGCACGCGGATTGCCAGCGCCTGCTTGCGCGTGACCGGCGCGTTAAAGCGCACCACCATGGGCCGGATCGCCAGGCAGTCGGCCTGGGCGTTTTCGCGCTCGCAGCTGAACTCGACCAGGAAGGGCTCGCGCACCTGCCAGGTAAAGCGCTTCTCGACCTTGTTGGGCACGCCGCTGGGCGTGGCCACGCCCTGGCCAAACACCAGGCTGAGCTTGGCGGCCGGCGGCAGCACGCGGTTGCAGGCCAGCGTGGCGTAGGCCAGCGGCGCCTTCTGCGCGGCTTGCTCCAGGCCGGTGGCCTTGAGCAGATCGGCGCGCTGGGCACCTTCTATCAGCCGCACCGGCACCTGCTCGCCCAGGCCTTCAACGCTGCACCAGGCGTGCGCGCGCAGGCTCTCTGGCGTGGCCGGGCCGCTCAGCTGCAGCACAAAGGCCTGTTCTTCCTCGATGCGCTGCCAGTTGCCAGGGCGCACGTTCACCACAAACGGGCCGCCGCTATTGAATTGGTAGCTATTAGCCATTGCCAGTGGCTGGCCAGAGGCAGAAACAAAGCCTTTGTTGATGCTGGCGCTGCAGCGCACGCCGGGCGGCAGGTCGGCGGCAAAGTCCCAGACCCATTCGCGCTCGCTGGTCCAGCGGCCGGTGCCCTTGCCGGCCTCTTTGTCGCTGCATTCCACGCTGAGCGGCGCCGGCGCGGCCGGGTCGCCAAAGCGGATCGCCGGGCCATCGAACTTGGCCACCGCCTGGCGAATACGCGCCACCTCGCCCTGGGGCGAGAAGGCGCTGATCTGCAAGGCCTGTGCGGCCAACGGAATGCCGGCGAGCAGCAGGCTGGCCATGACGAAACGGACGGTCTTCACGCTGGCTCCCATCATTCTTTTGTTGGGCCGAGAGGGTAGCCGATCAGGCACGGCGCCGGCCGTGCCGCGTAAACCCCACGAACCGTGGCGACATACCGCTTTACAAACTTGCGGCGAGAATCGGCGGCTCCCTTCTCGCTTCGCTTTTTTCTCCCCCATGACGCCCACCACCACCCGCCGCTGGGAGATCGACGCCCTGCGCGGCCTGATGCTGGTGCTGATGACGCTGACCCACCTGCCGACGCGCCTGACCACGCCCACCGGGCAGCCTTTTGGCTTTGTCTCGGCGGCCGAAGGTTTCGTGCTGTTGTCGGCCTATATGGCGGGCATGGTCTATGGGCGCCTGGCCTGGCGCAAGAGCATCGTCGACATGGAGCGCGCCTTCTGGCGGCGCGCGCTCAAGGTGTATTGGTGCCAGGCGGCCACGCTGCTGTTTCTGTTCACGGTGATTGCCTTCTTTGGCCTGAAGGTAGACCAGCCGGCCGTCAAGGACCTGATGTCCTTCTACCTGCAGCGGCCCAAGGTGGCCTTCATATCGAGCCTGCTGCTGGTGTATGAGCCGCCGCTGCTGGACATCTTGCCGCTCTACGTGCTGTTCATGCTGGCCAGCCCCTGGGTGCTGGCGCTGGCGCTGCGCCACGGCTGGGCGCCGGTGATGGCGGTGAGCGTGCTGCTGTGGCTGCTGTCGCAGTTTGGGCTGGGCGAATGGGCCTACGACGCGCTGCGCGACTCGGTCGGCATGCCCGTGCCCTTCCACGAAACCGGCGCCTTCGCCATGTACAGCTGGCAGTTCCTGTGGATGCTGGGCCTGTGGATGGGCGCCACCCGCAACGACCCGCTGGCGCCGCCGTTTCGCTTCCCGAACTGGTCGGTGGCGGTGGCCGTCGTGGTCGCCCTCACCTGCCTGGTCTGGCGCCACCGCACCGGCCAGGCGCCCTTTGGCTCGGACGAGCGCATGAACCTGCTGTTCGACAAATGGGCGCTGGGGCCGCTGCGGCTGCTGGACATGTTCGCGCTGATGCTGCTGACCATTCGCTTTGGCCCGGCGCTGGCGCGCTGGCTGCCGCGCATGCGCTGGCTGGAGGTGATGGGATCGGCCTCGCTGGCGGTGTTCTGCGCGCACCTGGTGATCGTGCTGCTGACGCTGACCTTCTTTGGCGGCAACCCCTATGCGCGGCCCTGGTGGGTAGACGCGCTGCTGCTGCTGGGCTGCTTTGCCGCGCTGTATGCCGTGGCGCGCTTCACGCTGTGGCTGGACAAGCCGCCAGCCGCGCCGCGCACAGCCCCAGGGCAACTATCAAATAGATAGCCAACAGCCCAGGCGGGCAAAGGGCTATAGGCATATTTTCCTCAAAACTTCCAGCCCTTGCCCAAATGCATCCAGCTGTGAGCATTCGAGACCACTTGTAGGCAAGACCCGGTTTCACGCCCGCGTCAACGACCATCCGCAGCAGTGCGGCACAGCCAGTGCCGCCACTTTCTGGACGGAGTCCGCCATGCCGCACATCCCCTCTTCCACACGCTGGCCCTGGCCGCGCCTGGGTGGCATCGTCTTTGTGCTGCTGGGGCTGGCCCTGGCTGCGGGCGGTGCCTGGCTGGCGGCGCTGGGCGGCTCCTGGTACTACCTGCTGGCCGGGCTGGGCGCGCTGGCCAGCGGCGTGCTGCTGCTGAAGGAGCGGGCCCGCGCGCTGGGCTCTTACGCCCTGGTGCTGGCCGCCACCGCCGTCTGGGCCGTGGCCGAGGTGGGCTTTGACTGGTGGCAACTGGTGCCGCGCCTGGCGCTGTGGCTGGTGCTGGGCCTGTTCCTGCTGCTGCCGCCGCTGCGCCGGCAACTGTGGGGCCGCACGCCGGCATGGGCCCTGCCGGCCGCCGTGCTGCTGAGCGTGGGGGTGTTGGCCGCGAGCCTGTTCACCGACCGGCACGACCGCCTGGGCCAGATCCCGGACGCCAGCATGGCCGCCCAAGGCTATGCCGGCGTGCCCGGCACGCGCGAGCAGGACTGGACCGCCTATGGCCGCTCTGACTATGGCGACCGCTACGCGCCGGCCACGCAGATCACGCCGCAGAACGTGGGCCGGCTGGAGCAGGCCTGGGTCTTCCACACCGGCGACTTCAAGGGCGAAAGCGACCCGGGCGAGATCGCCAACGAGGTAACGCCGCTCAAGGCCAACGACATGCTCTACCTCTGCACGCCGCACAACATCGTGATCGCGCTCGATCCCGACACCGGCAAGGAGATCTGGCGCCACGACCCCAAGATCAACCGCGACGCCAAGACCTACCAGCACATGATCTGCCGCGGCGTGGCCTATTACGACGCCACGCTGCCGCAGAACGCGCTGTACCGGCCGGCCGCAGCGGTCGATGCCACGGCCGCCGCTGCCGTGGCGCGCGCCTGCCCACGCCGCATCTACGCGCCCACGGCCGACGCCACCGTGATCGCCCTCAACGCCGACACCGGCCAGCCCTGCAGCGGCTTTGGCAGCAATGGCGTGATCGACCTGAAGATCAGCATGGGCCATGTGGTGCGCGGCTTCTTGAACCCGACGTCGCCGCCCTCGGTCGGCCGGCGCACCGTGGTGGTGGCCTCCAGCGTGACCGACAACTACTCCACCGACGAGCCCTCGGGCGTGATCCGCGGCTATGACGTAGACACCGGCCAACTGCTGTGGAACTGGGACTCCGGCAACCCCGACGCCACCGAGCCCTTTGGCCCGGGCCAGACCTACACCCGCAACTCGCCCAACTCCTGGAGCGTGTCCAGCATCGACAGCAAGCTCGGCCTGGTCTACCTGCCCATGGGCAACCAGACACCCGACATCTGGGGCGGCAACCGCCTGCCCGAGGGCGAGCGCTTCAACAGCGCCATCGTGGCGCTCGACCTGGACAGCGGCAAGCTGCGCTGGGTCTACCAGACGGTGCACCACGACCTGTGGGACATGGACATCGGCGGCCAGCCCACGCTGGTGGACCTGGACCGGCCCGAAGGCAAGGTGCCCGCGCTGCTGGCCTCCACCAAGCGCGGCGACATCTACGTGATCGACCGGCGCGACGGCAAGCTGCTGGTGGCCGCGCCCGAACAACCCGTGCCGCAGGGCGCGGCCGAGGGCGACCGCACCTCGCCCACGCAGCCCTTTTCTGAGCTGAGCTTCAAGCCCGAGCGCCTGCGGGAGCGCGACATGTGGGGCACCACGCCCTTCGACCAGTTGGCCTGCCGCATCATCTTTCGCGGGCTGCGCTACGACGGCATCTTCACGCCGCCATCAGAGCAAGGCTCGCTGGTCTACCCCGGCAACTACGGCGTGTTCGACTGGGGCGGCATCACGGTCGACCCGGTGCGCCAAGTCATGGTCGGCAACCCCAACTACGTGGCCTTTGTCTCGCGCCTGCACCGGCGCGGCACGGTCGACGCCAAGGGCGGCAGCGGCACCGAGCAAGGCCTGCAGCCCATGACCGGCACACCGTTTGCGGTAGACCTGCACCCGCTGCTGTCGCCGCTGGGCATACCCTGCCAGGCGCCGCCCTGGGGCTATATGGCCGCCGTGGACCTGAAGACCATGCAGATTGCCTGGATGCGCAAGAACGGCACGGTGATCGACAGCGCACCGCTGCCCATCCCGCTGCCGCTGGGCGTGCCCAGCCTGGCCGGCGCCATCACCACCGGCGGCGGCGTGGCCTTCATGAGCGCCACGCTCGACGCCTACCTGCGCGCCTACGACGTGCGCAACGGCAAGCTGCTGTGGCAGCAGCGCCTGCCCGCCGGCGGCCAGGCCACGCCCATGAGCTATGTGTCCGACAAGACCGGCCGCCAGTACGTGGTGCAGATGGCCGGCGGCCATGGCTCGCTGGGGACCAAGATGGGCGATGCGCTGATCGCCTACGCCCTGCCTGCTGGGGCCAAGTAGCCCGCGTGCCCTGCGCCGGGCATGAAACTACCAATTTAATAGCTACAAGCCCAGGCATCACCTGGGCTAGAGCCCTAAAAGACCAAGAACTAGGGCCGCGCGCTACCCGCAGCAGACACCGTGGCCGCAGCCGGCGCATGCGCCTCCAGCGCACCGCCGCCTTCCGGCGGCAGCACGTAGCTGGAAATGACCGAGCGCCAGAGCGTGTAGCCCTCGTCGTTCATGTGCAGGCGGTCGCTGCGGAACAGCTCCTCGCGCGGTGCGCCCTGGGCGTCCACCATCTTGCTGAACACATCGATGTACTGGGCGTCGGGCAGGGTCTTGATGTAGGCTGCCAGCAGCGCGTTGGTCTCGCGGATCTGCGGCATCAGCGCAATGCGCGACGGGCTGGGCTTGATCGAGATGTAGTCGATGACGGTGTCGGGCCGGGCCCGGCGCACCGTCTTCACGAAGCCCTGGAAGCTCGCCAGCACCTGGGCCGGCGTGCGGCCCACGGCCAGGTCGTTGTCGCCAGCATAGACCAGCACCTGGCGCGGCTTGTACTGCACCACCAGCTGCTGCACAAAGTAATGGCAATCCGCCATGGTCGAGCCGCCAAAGCCCCGGTTGATGACCACCGGCGCCTGCCGGAAATCCTGCGGCAGATGGTTCCACATGCGAATGGTGGAGCTGCCGACAAACAGCACACCGTCGTGTGCCGGCTGCTGCTCGCGGTCGGCCGCAGCAAAGGCCGCCATGCTCGACTGCCAGCGCATCTGGGCGCTGGGGATCACCCGGGCCAGCGGATTGGTCAGCGCGCCCATGCCCAGCGTATCGCCGCCCTGGGTCGCACCAGCACCCACGCAGCCAGCGGCGGCACAGGCCAGCAGCGCAAGGCGCAGCGCGGCCCGAGGGTGCGCAAAACGGGCAAAACCAGTCACAGGCATGGCAACAGCAAGGGCGGAAGGCATGAAATAAGGCTTCGTGGGCAATAAAAGCCGCGCGGCCGCTGGAATGCTACCCAGCCGCGCGGCACATGGGGACTATTCGTTGCTTTGCACCAACGCGGCAGCGGGTTTTCCCGTTGACCGGGAAAAGCAACAGGCATGCCACCTCAAGACAGCATGCCTGTAACTTCACGCAGGCTGGCGAAGCCAAGCCCCTTCGCAAAACACCGCGGAACTGGCTTTGCCAGGCCGCAGGTGTTGCCCCCCAACAAGGGGGGTTGGCGAAGACACGAAGTGCGTAGCCTGGGGGGTTAGCCCAATCCAGGGGTTAGCCCACGTGCACCGGTACAAAGATCTTGTTGTCCCCGCGCTGCACCAGCAAGGCCACCGACTTGTCGGACTTGGCCACCACGGCGCGCACTTGCTCAATGCTGCGCACCGGTGTGCCGTTAATTGCCAGCAGCACGTCGCCCGCTTCGATCCCGGCCAGCTCGGCCGGGCCGCTGGCCTCCTGCACCAGCAGGCCACCGGCCACGCCGGCCTCTTCCCGCTCCTGCGGGCTGAGCGGGCGCAGGGCCAGGCCCAGCTTGCCCTGGGCCGGCGCGCCGTCGTTGCTCGCCACCTGCGCGCCCTTCTCGGCGTCGTCACCCAGCGTAGCGGTCAGCGACTGGGTCGAGCCCTTGCGCCAGATCTGCAACTGCACCTTCTGGCCGGGCAGATCCTGGCTGATCTGCGTCGGCAGGTCGGCCGAGGACACGATGGCGTTGCCGTCCACCTTGCGGATCACGTCACCGGTCTGCAAGCCGGCCTTGTCGGCCGGGCTGCCCTTCTCGACATTGGCCACCAACGCGCCCTCAGGTGCATCGAGCTTGAAGGAGTCAGCCAGTGTCTGGTTGACCTCCTGCACCATCACGCCCAGACGCGCATGCTGCACCTTGCCGTGCGCCACGATCTGCTGCTCGACCTTGCTGGCCAGATCGATCGGGATCGAGAACGACACACCTTGGTAGCCGCCGGTGCGGCTGTAGATTTGCGAGTTGATGCCCACCACCTCGCCGCGCGCATTGAACAGCGGGCCGCCCGAATTGCCGGGGTTGACCGGCACGTCGGTCTGAATGAAGGGCACGGCGCTGTCATCAGGCAGCGCACGGTTCTTGGCGCTGACCACGCCGGCCGTCACGGTGTTCTCGAAGCCAAAGGGCGAGCCAATGGCCAGCACCCATTCGCCCACGTTGAGCGCATCGCTGCTGCCCAGCTTCACCACGGGCAGGTTCTTGGCCTCGATCTTCAGCACCGCGATATCGGTCTTGGCGTCCACGCCCAGCACCTTGGCGCGCAGCTCGCGCCGGTCGGTCAGCTTGACGGTGACCTCCTTGGCGTCCTTCACCACATGGGCGTTGGTGATGATGATGCCGTCCGGGCTCACGATGAAGCCCGAGCCCTCGCCGCGCATGGGCACCGTGCGCGGTGCCTGCGGGCGCTTGGCATGGCCTTGCTGTTGCTGCTGTTGTTGCTCGAAGCGCTTGAAGAATTCAAAGAACGGATCACTGGGCGTGCCGTCGTCGTCAGAGTTGTCAGCCACCTTGGTGGTGCCGACCACGCTGATGTTCACCACGGCCGGGCCGTATTGCTTGGTGATGGTGGAGAAGTCCGGCAGCGCAATGGATGCCCCCGGAGCCGCCGCCAGCACGGCCGGGGCCGGCTGCGCATGCGCACGGGTATGCGCAAACTCGACCGCGGATACGCCCGCACCACCAATGGCGCCAGCCGCAAGAAGGGCCACGACAAGGCGCGTGGGCGAGGTGGCGAGGGAAGCGATTCGCATGGTGTCACTCCAGGGGTAAGGATTGGAATGGAGTGATCATGCGAGGGCTGGCTTAGACGAGGCTTATGTCCTGCCTTGCAAGATATTGAAGGTCTTTGAGATATCCGGTCTTGCTTACCTTCGCCGGCGGCGGGTGCCGGGAGTTCGCCCCGGCGGGCGAGTCCCGGCTCCCGCAAATAGCAGAACACCAGAACCACCGAACATCACAAGAGACCTTATGCCGCCCCCCAACGCAAGACCATAGGATCCAGCCGCCGCGCCGTCTCAATCAAGCCCTTGCGCACCTCCGGATGCAGCCCCGGCCACGGGTGGCGCGGTGCCTCGCAGGCGATGACGCCGCCCTCTTTCATCAAGGCCTTGGCCGCAAGAAAGCCGGCTTGCCGGTTCTCGTAGTTGATGAGGGGGAGCCAGCGCTGGTAGAGGTTGAAGGCCTGGTCACGGTCACCGCTGCGGTGCGCTTCGATGATGGGTCGAATGCCGTCGGCAAAGGCGCCGCCGGTCATGGCGCCGGTGGCGCCGGCGTCCAGGTCAGGCAGCAGGGTGATGGCTTCTTCACCGTCCCAGGGGCCTTCTATGGCTTCTCCGCCCAGGCGGATGAGTTCGCGCAGCTTGCTGGCGGCGCCTGCGGTTTCGATCTTGAAGTAGCTGAGCTGCTCGATCTCCTTGGCCATCCTGGCCAGGAAGGCGGCCGACAGCACGGTGCCGCTGGCGGGGGCGTCCTGCACCATGATGGGGATGGAGACCGCATCGGACAGCCGGGCGTAGAACTCGAAGATCTGCGGCTCGGGGAAGCGGAAGCTGGCGCCGTGATAGGGCGGCATGACCATCAGCATGGCGGCGCCCATGTCCTGCGCGCGGTGGCTGCGTTCGGCGCAGACCTGGGTGCTGGTGTGGGTGGTGGTGACGATCACCGGCACGCGACCGGCGACGTGTTCCAGCACAGTGCGAGTGAGCACTTCGCGCTCGTCATCGGAGACCAAAAACTGTTCGGAGAAGTTGGCGAGGATGCAGAGGCCATCGACGCCGGAGTCGATCATGAAGTCTATGCAGCGCTTCTGGCTGGGCAGGTCGAGCGCGCCGGTTTCGGTGAAGGTGGTGGGCGCCACGGGGAAGATGCCGCGGTATCTGGGGTTCATGGTGTACGGCTAGTCAATGCGAATGGCGTGGGACGTCGGCGCCGCGGCAGCCGACCAGAAAATCAAAGTCGCAGCCCTCATCAGCCTGCAACACATGGTCGACATAAAGCCGCTGGTAGCCGCCATTCTTCGGCGGTGCCGGCGTGACGTAGGCGCGCAGACGCTCGGCCAGTTCGGCGTCGCTGATATCCAGGTGCAGGCGGCCTGCGTCGCAGTCCAGCTCTATCCAGTCGCCGTCGCGTACCACGGCCAGCGGGCCGCCGTCTGCGGCTTCAGGCGCCACGTGCAGCACCACCGTGCCATAGGCCGTGCCGCTCATGCGCGCATCAGAGATACGCACCATGTCCTTCACGCCCTGGCGCAGCAGCTTGGGCGGCAGGCCCATGTTGCCAACCTCGGCCATGCCGGGGTAGCCCTTGGGGCCGCAGTTCTTCAGCACCATCACGCAGCTCGCATCGATATCGAGGTCTTCATCAACGATGCGCTCCTTGTAGTGCTCCAGGTTCTCGAACACCACGGCGCGGCCACGGTGCTTGAGCAGCTCGGGCGATGCGGCCGAAGGCTTCAGCACCGCGCCGCGCGGCGACAGGTTGCCGCGCAGGATGCGGATGCCGCCGTCGGCGATCAGCGGCTTGTCGATGGGGCGGATCACCTCGTCGTTGTACTGGGGCGCTTCGCGCACGTTGTCCCACATGGACTTGCCGTTGACTGTCAGCGCATCAGGGTGCGGCAACAAGCCGTTTTCGCCCAGGCGGCGCAGCACGGCGGGCAGGCCGCCAGCGTAGTAGAACTCCTCCATCAGGAAGCGGCCCGAGGGCTGCAAGTCCACGATGGTCGGGGTGTTGCGGCCAATGCCGGTCCAATCTTCCAGGTCCAGTTGCACACCGATACGGCCGGCGATGGCTTTCAGATGAATCACCGCATTGGTCGAACCACCGATGGCCGCGTTGGTGCGAATGGCGTTCTCGAAGGCTTCGCGCGTCAGAATCTTGGAAAGGGTCAGGCCTTCACGCGCCATTTCCACCGCACGCGAACCCGACATATGTGCCAGCACGTAGCGTCGCGAATCCACCGCCGGAATCGCGGCATTGTGTGGCAGCGAGGTGCCCAGCGCCTCGGCCATGCAGGCCATGGTGGAGGCCGTGCCCATGGTGTTGCAGGTGCCGGCCGAGCGCGACATGCCGGCTTCGGCGGCGAAGAATTGGTGCTCGTTGATCTCGCCAGCCTTCAGCGATTCATGCAGCTGCCAGACAGCGGTGCCAGAGCCGATGTTCTTGCCATCCAGCTTGCCGTTGAGCATGGGGCCGCCGGTGACGACGATGGCCGGAATGTCGCAACTGGCCGCACCCATCAGCAGTGCGGGCGTGGTCTTGTCGCAGCCGGTGAGCAGCACCACCGCATCGATGGGGTTGCCGCGAATCGCCTCCTCCACATCCATGCTGGCAAGGTTGCGCGTAAGCATGGCGGTGGGACGCAGATTCGATTCACCGTTGGAGAACACAGGGAACTCCACCGGGAAGCCACCGGCCTCGAAGATGCCGCGCTTGACGTGCTCGGCAATCTTGCGAAAGTGCGCGTTGCAAGGCGTCAGCTCAGACCAGGTGTTGCAGATGCCGATGATCGGCCGGCCGTCAAATTCATGGTCCGGGATGCCCTGGTTCTTCATCCAGCTGCGGTACATGAAACCGTTCTTGTCGGCCGAGCCAAACCATTGGGTGGAGCGTAATTTTTTGGGGGTATCCGCCATGGGGTGTCCTGTGGGAAGAAAGAGGGTCAGCGCCGCGGTGCGCGCGAGGTGATGAAGCGCTGCAGCAGGCAGAAGACGAACAGCAGCGCACCAATCACGATGCGGGTCCACCATGAGCTGAGCGTGCCGTCAAAAGAAATAAGCGTCTGGATGATCCCGAGCATCAGCACGCCAAACAGCGTGCCCGCCACATAGCCCACGCCGCCGGTCAGCAGCGTGCCGCCGATCACCACGGCGGCGATGGCATCCAGCTCCAGCCCCACCGCATGCAGGCCGTAGCCCGACAGCATGTAGAAGGTGAACACCACACCCGCCAGCGCCGAGCAAAAACCCGACAGCGCGTAAACACCCACCCGCGTCGAGCGCACCGGCAGGCCCATCAGCAGCGCCGACTGCTCATTGCCGCCAATCGCATACACCGCCCGGCCAAACGAGGTGTAGTGCGCGATGAAGATCGCTGCGGCCACCACCACCAGGGCGATGATGGCGCCCACCGACAGCGAGGCATCGCCGCCCAGCGGCACGCGCAGCTGCGACACCTCGGTATAGAAATCCTGCGTGATGCTGATCGAGTCGATGCTGATCAGGTAGCACAGGCCGCGCGCCAGGAACATGCCGGCCAGCGTGACGACAAAAGGCTGCAGCCGAAAGCGCTCAATCAGCAGCCCCATGAAGGCGCCAAAGCCCAGCCCCATCGCCAGCACCAGCGGGATCACCAGCGCCGGGCTCCAGCCGTGCTTCTCTACCAGCGAGGCCGACACCATGGTGGTCAGCGCGATCACCGAGCCCACCGACAGGTCGATGCCGCCCGACAGGATGACGAAAGTCATGCCCACCGCAACGATGATCAAAAAGGCGTTGTCGATCAGCAGGTTCAGAAACACCTGGGCCGAGAAAAAGCCGTCATAGCGCAGCGAGCCCAGCGTGGCCATGGCAAAGAACAGCGACACCGTGGCCGCCAGCGGCAGGTACTGTGGCTGCACGCGCGGCAGGCGGCGGCCCTTGCCCAGGCCGCCCGCCACCGTGTCTGGCACCACCGCGCTCATGGCGTGGCCTCCAGCGCGGGGCGCTGCACCCAGGTGCGCACCATGGCGCGGAATTCAGCCGACTGCAGCAGCATCACCAAAAACACGACCACGGCCTTGACCACCAGATTGATCTCGGGCGGCACGCCCAGGGAGTAGATGGCATAGGTCAGTGTCTGGATGATCAGCGCGCCCACCACGCTGCCCGCCAGGCTGAAGCGCCCGCCAGTCAGCGCGGTGCCGCCCAGCGTCACGGCCAGGATCGCATCCAGCTCCAGCAGTTGCCCGGCGTTGTTGCCATCGGCACTCTTGACGTTGGAGCTGATCAGCAAGCCCGCCATGCCGGCACACAGGCCGCAAAAGGCATAGCTGTACAGAATCAGCCGCCGCGCCTGCACACCCGCCACCAGCGCAGCAGTCGGGTTGATGCCCACGGCCTGGATGAACAGGCCCAGCGCCGTGCGCGTGACCGCCAGGTAGAGCAGCAAAAAGACCGTACCCGCCACGAACAGCGAGAACGGCAGGCCCAGCAGATAGCCACCGCCCAAAAAGAAGAAGGGCGTGTAGTAGATGGTGATGATCTGGCCATCGGCGATCAGCTGCGCGATGCCGCGTCCCGCCACCATCAGGATCAGCGTGGCGATGATGGGCTGCATGCCGATCTTCGCCACCAGCAGCCCGTTCCACAGGCCGCACACCAGCGCCACGCCCAGCGCCGCCAGGATCGCCAGCGGCATCGGGAAGCGGCTCACACCGCCCGACACCGAGCCGCCAATCATCCAGGCCGCCACCGCCGCCGCGATGGCCACCACTGCGCCGACCGAGATGTCGATGCCGCGCGTGGCAATCACCAGTGTCATGCCCAGCGACACCAGCACCAGCGGCGCCGCACGGTTGAGGATGTCGATCAGGCTGCCATACAGATGGCCGCTGCGCCACTCGATATGCAGAAAGCTGGCGTTGAACGCGGTGTTGGCGGCCAACAGCAGCAAGAGCGTAAGCAGGGGCCAGGCCAGGCGGTGCTGCAACAGGGTTTTGAATGGGCTCATGCTTGGCTCACTGCCCTGAGGCAATCATGTTGTAGACAGCGTCTTCACTGCTGCCACCGGGCAGCTCACCCACCTTGCGCCGGTCGCGCAGCACCACGATGCGGTGCGCCACGCGCACCACCTCGCTCATCTCCGACGAGATGAACAGCACCGCCATGCCAGCCTTGGCCAGTTGCAGGATCTGCTCCATGATTTCTTGCTTGGCGGCCACGTCTATGCCGCGTGTGGGTTCGTCCAGGATCAACAGCCGCGGCTCGGTCGCCAGCCAGCGCGCGATCAGCGCCTTTTGCTGGTTGCCGCCAGACAGCAGGCCGATGGGCGTCTCCACGCTGGCGGTCTTGATGCCCAGTGCGGCCACAAAGCGCTCGGCCAGCGCCGTTTGCGCGGCATGCGACAGAAAGTGGCGCATGCCCATGCGTGCCTGCAGGGCCAGCACAATGTTCTCGCGCACCGACAGCTCGGCCACGATGCCGTCGATCTTGCGTTCCTCCGGGCACAGCGCCAGGCCCTGCCGCACCGCGTCTGCGGGGTTGGAGAAACGCACCGTCTTGCCATCGATACGGAGCAGGCCACGGTCGGGCGATGCCAGCCCAAACAACAAACGCGCCGTCTCCGTGCGGCCCGCACCCAGCAGGCCGGCCAGGCCCACCACCTCGCCGGCACGTACCTGCAGGTCCAGCGGCTGCAGTTGCCCGGTCTGGCCCAGGCCCTCGGTCTGCAGCAGCGCGGGCGCATCCGTGTCGCGGCTCTCAGGCAGCAGCGCCTGCGCCGGCTGCTCTGCCAGTTCGCGCCCCAGCATGGCCGCGATCAAGGCCTGCGGCCCCAGCTCTGCGGCGCGCCATTCGCCCACCCACTGGCCATTGCGCAGCACCGTGATGCGGTCCGACACGGCATAGACCTGGTTCAGAAAATGCGAGACAAAGACGATGGCCATGCCCTCGCCGCGCAGGCGCCGCAGCACCTCGAACAGCTTCTGCACCTCGTCGTCGTCAAGGCTCGATGTGGGTTCGTCCAGGATCAACACCTTGGCCGACACGCCCAGCGCGCGGGCAATGGCCACCATCTGCTGCACCGCCACGGGGTAGCTCGACAGCAGCCGCGTCACGTCGATCTGCAGGCCGATGCGCGCCAGCAGCTCGCGCGCCTGGCGCTGCACCGCCGCCCAGTCGATGCGCCAGCCCTGCAGCGGCCCGCAACGCGGGTAGCGGCCGGCAAACACGTTTTCGGCCACCGACAGGTTCGGGCACAGGTTGACCTCCTGGTAGACCGTGCTGATGCCCAGCTTCTGCGCCTCCAGCGGCGAGCCGGGGTGGATCGCCCGGCCCTGCAATTGCATGTCACCGCCGTTGGATGCGAGCACGCCCGTCAGCACCTTGATCAGGGTCGACTTGCCCGCGCCGTTCTGGCCCATCAGCGCATGGATCTCGCCCGGGTAGAGCCGCAGGCGGATGTCGCGCAGCACATCGACGCTGCCAAAGCGCTTGTGTATGCCCTGCAGCTCCAGCACGGGGGCGAGGGATTCGCTCATGGTCGGCACAGCAGGCCTATTTGTTCTTGTGATAGACGTCCAGGAACACCGCGGCCAGCAGCACCAGGCCCTTGATGACCTGCTGGTAGTCGATGCCCACGCCCATGATCGACATGCCGTTGTTCATCACGCCCATGATGAAAGCGCCGATCACCGCCCCCATGACCTTGCCCACGCCACCGGATGCAGACGCACCGCCGATGAAGCAGGCAGCGATCACGTCCAGCTCAAAGCCCAAGCCCGCCTTGGGCGTGGCGGTGTTGAGCCGTGCGGCAAACACCAGGCCGGCCAGCGCGGCCAGCACGCCCATGTTGACGAAGGTCAGGAAGGCCAGGCGCTGCGTCTTCACACCCGACAGGCGCGCCGCCTTCTCGTTGCCGCCCAGGGCGTAGATGCGCCGGCCCACCGTGGTGCGGCGCGTAACGAAGTCGTAGGCCAGGATCAGCACGGCCATCACGATCAGCACGTTGGGCAAGCCCTTGTACGAAGCCAGCAGGTAGCTCAGCAGCAGGATGATGGCGGCGAAGACCACGTTCTTCACCAGGAAGAAGCCAAAGGGTTCTTCCTCCATGCCGTGGCGCAGCATCCGCGCGCGGCTACGCAGCTTGAACACCACCAGCGCCGCCGCGGCCAGCACGCCCAGCAGCAGCGATGTCAGCCGCAATGTGTCGCCGCCGATAGGGTCAGGGATAAAGCCCGAGCTGAGCTTCTGGAATACATCCGGGAAGGGCCCGACCGACTGGCCCGCCAGCAGCGCCAGGGTCAAACCCTTGAACACCAGCATGCCCGCCAGCGTGACGATAAAGGACGGAATGCGGAAGTAAGCCACGAACCATCCCTGCGACGCACCGATCAGCCCGCCGGCGATCAGGCAGACGATGGACGCGGGCACGAAATTCCATCCGTACTGCACCATCAACACCGCAGCCAGCGCGCCGACAAAGCCGCAGACCGAGCCCACGGACAAGTCAATGTGGCCGGCCACGATCACCAGCAGCATGCCCAGCGCCATGATGACGATGTAGCTGTTCTGCAGCAGCAGGTTGGTGAGGTTGAGCGGGCGCATCAGCGTGCCGTCGGTCAGCACCTGGAACAGCACCATGATCGCCACCAGCGACATCAGCATGCCGTAGTCGCGCAGGTTGCGCCGGAGGAAGCCGGCGTGCCCTGCCGGCGCTTGCGCCTCGGCTTCTTGTGTGGTCTGCAGCCCCTTGCTCTCACTGGCCATGTTGGGCGCTCCCTGCGTTGACGATTGCTCGCATGATTCTTTCCTGAGATGCCTCTGCCACCGGGAATTCGGCGACAAAACGGCCTTCGTTCATGACATAGATCCGGTCGCACATACCGAGCAGCTCGGGCATCTCGGAGGAGATCATCAAGATCCCTTTGCCGTCGCTCGCGAGCTGGTCGATGATGGTGTAGATCTCGTACTTGGCGCCCACGTCGATGCCGCGCGTGGGCTCGTCCAGGATCAGCAGCTCGGGCTGGGTGAACAGCCACTTGCTGAGCACCACCTTCTGCTGGTTGCCGCCCGACAAATCCACCACCGGCTGGTCCACGCCCGAGCAGCGCAGATGCAGCGCACGGCGGTAGTCATTGGCGACCTTGTGCGCACGGCCTTCGTCGATGACCATGGCCTTGGCCACCGCGTCGAGGTTGGCCAGGCAGATGTTCTGCTGGATGTCCTCGCCCAGCACCAGGCCCGCGCCCTTGCGGTCTTCGGTGACGTAGGCAATGCCGTGCTCGATGGCCTTGCACACGGTGCTCACGTCCACCTGCTTGCCGTGCATGTGCACGCTGCCGCGAATGCGCTGGCCGTAGGAGCGGCCAAAGACGCTCATGGCAAATTCGGTGCGCCCGGAGCCCATGAGGCCGGCAATGCCCACGATCTCGCCGCGGCGCACCTGCAGGTTCACGCCCTTGATCTGCTCGCGGTCGGCGTGCTGGGCGTGGTGCACGTGCCAGTCGCGCACCTCGAACACGGTTTCGCCAATCTTGGGCGTGCGCTGCGGGTAGCGGTGCTCCATGTCGCGGCCGACCATGCCGCGGATGATGCGGTCTTCGCTGATCGGCTGCGCGCGGCAATCCATGGTCTCCACCGTGGCGCCGTCGCGCAGCACCGTCACCGAATCGGCCACCTTGGCAATCTCGTTGAGCTTGTGCGAAATGAGGATAGACGCGATGCCCTGGCGCTTGAGCTCCAGCAGCAGCATCAGCAGCGCGTCGCTGTCGTTCTCGTTCAGGCTGGCGGTGGGCTCGTCCAGGATCAGCAGCTTCACCTCCTTGGCCAGTGCCTTGGCGATTTCCACCAACTGCTGCTTGCCCACGCCCAGATCGGTCACCAGCGTGGTGGGTGATTCCTTCAGCCCCACTTTCGCAAGCAGCTCGCGCGTCTTCGCATAGGCGGCGAACCAGTCGATCACGCCACCGTGCGCGATCTCGTTGCCAAGAAACAGGTTCTCGGCAATCGACAGCAGCGGCACCAGCGCCAGCTCCTGGTGGATGATGATGATGCCCAGCTTCTCGCTGTCGGCAATGCCCTTGAAGCGGCGCACCTCGCCCTCGAAGTGGATGTCGCCGGTGTAGGAGTCGCAGGGATAGACGCCGCTCAACACCTTCATCAGCGTCGACTTGCCAGCGCCGTTCTCGCCGACCACGGCGTGGATCTCACCCGCGCGCACCGCAAGGTTCACCTTGTCCAGCGCATGCACGCCGGGAAAGGTCTTGGTGATGCTGCGCATCTCCAGAATCGTGTCGCTCACTCTGCCTCCTTTGCCGCTACAGGCGGGCACGCGAGGTGCCCACGCCACCATTACTTGACCTGGCTTTCCTTGTAGTAGCCGCTATCCACCAGCACCGACTTCCAGTTGCTGGCATCAACACTGACCGGCTTGAGCAGGTAAGAGGGCACCACCTTCACGCCGTTGTTGTAGGTCTTGGTGTCGTTCACCTCGGGCGTCTTGCCCGCCAGCATGGCGTCGGCCATGGCCACCGTGACCTTGGCCAGTTCACGCGTGTCCTTGAACACGGTAGAGGTCTGCTCCTTGCGCAGGATGGACTTGACCGAGGGCACCTCGGCATCCTGGCCGGTCACCACCGGCATCGGCTGCTGCGGCGTGCCGTAGCCCACGCCCTTGAGCGAAGAAATGATGCCGATCGACAGGCCGTCATACGGCGACAGCACGGCATCCACCCGGCCGCTGGTATAGAAGGCCGACAGCAGGTTGTCCATGCGTGCCTGCGCCACCGCGCCATCCCAGCGCAGGGTAGACACCTTGTCCATGCCCAACTGCTTGCTGCGTACCACCAGCTTGCCGCTGTCGATGTAGGGCTTGAGCACCGACAGGGCGCCGTTGTAGAAGAAGAAGGCGTTGTTGTCGTCCGGCGAGCCGCCAAACAGCTCGACGTTGAACGGCCCCTTGCCCTCCTTCAGGCCCAGCGCCTTCTCGATGTAGGCGCCCTGCAGCACGCCCACCTGGAAGTTGTCGAAGGTGGCGTAGTAGTCGACGTTCTTCGTGCCCTTGATGAGGCGGTCATAGGCAATGATCTTCACGCCCTTGTCCGCAGCCTTCTGCAGCACGTCCGACAGCGTGCTGCCGTCGATGGCGGCAATCACCAGCACCTTCGGGCCCTTGGTGACCATGTTCTCGATCTGCGCGAGCTGGTTGGGAATGTCGTCGTCGGCGTACTGCAGGTCGGTCTTGTAGCCCTTGTCCTTGAAGTACTGGACCATGTTGCTGCCGTCGGCGATCCAGCGTGCAGAGGACTTGGTCGGCATCGAGATCGCCACGCTGCCCTTGTCCTGCGCGTAGGCCATGGGCGCCAGGCCGGCGGCGCCCAGCAGCATGCTGGCGGCCAGGGTCTTGAGAAAAATACGCTTCATTGCTTGTCTCCTGAGAAATTTTGGAATGCGCGCGCGGCTTGTCCGGCGCGCAGTGCAGTTGCGCTATCAGTACTTGCGGTTGGGGAACTCTTTGGCCGCGACCTCCATCGGGAAGATGCCTTCCTGGGTCACGATGCGCTTGGGCACGGGCTTGCCGGCCTTGATGTCCTTCACCACGGACATCAGCTGCGGGCCCAGCAGCGGGCTGCACTCCACGGACACATTGAGCTTGCCGGCAATCATGGCTTCGAAGGCGCCCTTGACGCCGTCGATGGAGATGATGGTGATGTCCTGCGCGGGCTTCAGGCCGGCCTCTTCGATGGCCTGGATCGCGCCGATGGCCATGTCGTCGTTGTGCGCGTACAGCACGTTGATCTTCTTGCCCTCGGCCTTCAGGAAGGCCTCCATCACCTCCTTGCCCTTGGCCCGCGTGAAGTCGCCGGTCTGCGAGCGGATGATCTTGAACTTGGGGTCGGCCTTGATGATTTCCTCAAAGCCCTTCTTGCGGTCGATGGCCGGGGCCGAGCCCACCGTGCCCTGCAGCTCGACGATGTTGACCGGGCCGGCCTGGGCCTTCAGCTTCTCGACCAGCCAGCGGCCGGCCTTGCGCCCTTCCTCGGTGAAGTCGGAGCCGAGGAAGGTCACGTAGAGCGTGTCGTCCTTGGCGTTCACGGCGCGGTCGGTCAGCACCACCGGGATCTTGGCGTTCTTGGCCTCGCGCAGCACCGTGTCCCAGCCAGACTCGACCACCGGCGAGAACGCGATCACATCCACCCGCTGCGCAATGAAGGAGCGGATCGCCTTGATCTGGTTCTCTTGCTTCTGCTGGGCATCAGAGAACTTCAGCTCGAAGCCGGCGTCCTTGGCCGCCGACTTGATCGATTCGGTATTGGCCGTGCGCCACTCGCTCTCGGCGCCAACCTGGCTGAAGCCCAGCACGATGGGCTTCTGGGCAAACGCGCCCAGGGGCACGACGGCCGCCAGGGACGAGACGGCGACGGCGGTGGTGAAGGTTCGGCGGTTCGGGTGCATGGTGTCTCCTGCTGTTGTGTTGAAAAACGAGCTGACGGAAAAAAACCGGTATCTCAGGCCATGGTGTAGGCCGTCTTGAGCGTGGTGTAGAACTCGGCGGCATGGCGGCCCTGCTCTTGCGGGCCATAGCCGGCGCCCGCGCGGCCACCGCCGGGCACGTGGTAATCCACGTCGGTGGTGGGCAGGTTGACCATGACCATGCCGGCCCTGGCGGCGCGCCGGAAATGCACCGCATGCCGCAGCGAGCGGGTGCAGATGCCGGCGCACAGGCTGGTCGGCGTGTCATTGGCCAGCAGCAGCGCATGCTCGTAGTCGTCGGCCCGCAGCACGCAGGCCAATGGGCCAAACACCGCCTCGCTGGCGATCCGGTGCGTGGGCGACGCCAGAAACAGCGCCGGCTGCATGAAGTGCCCGGGCGTTGCGCCTTGCTGGCGCTCGCCGCCCCAGATGTGCTGTGCACCTTCTTCGCGCGCCATGGCCACCGCGGCCTGGTTGCGCTCGAACTGCGTGCCATCCACCACCGGGCCAATGTCAGTGCCGGGCTCCAGCGCATGGCCCACCTGCAGCGCAGCAAGCCGGCTGCGCAGGCGCGCCACGAAGGCCTCGTGCACGCCAGCCTCGACGATCAGGCGGCTGGATGCCGTGCTGCGCTGGCCGGCCGAGAAATAGGCGCCTTGCACCGCGCATTCCACCGCCTGCTCCAGGTCGGCGTCAGCCAGCACCACCAGCGGGCTCTTGCCGCCCATGGCCAATTGCACCTTGGCATGCCGGGCGGTGGCCGCCTGCAGCACGCGGTGGCCGGTGGCCGCCGATCCGGTAAAGCTCAGGGCATCGACCAGCGGGCTGTCGACCAGCGTCTGGCCCACCTCGCGCCCGCTGCCGATCACCAGGTTGAAGGTGCCGGCCGGCAGCGCCGCCCGGCTGATGATCTCTGCCAACGCCCAGCCGCAGGCCGGCACCCGCTCGGATGGCTTGAACACCAGGCTGTTGCCATGCGCCAGCGCGGCGGCAATCCGGCCCGCCGGCGCCGCCAGCGGGCTGCTCCAGGAGGCGATCAGGCCCACCACCCCGACTGGCTCGCGGCTGATATCCACCTGCACGCCCGGGCGTACCGATGGCTGCGCCTCGCCGGCTGCGCGCAGCGCCTCGCCGGCAAAGAACTTGAAGAGCTGACCGGCGCGCACCGCCTCGCGCACCGCCTCCGGCAGGGTCTTGCCCTGTTCGCGCGCCAGCAGCCGGCCCAGCTCGTCCCGGCGCGCCAGGATCTCGCTGCCGATCTGGTCCAGCGTATCGGCCCGGCGCTGCGGCGTGGTGTGGCTCCACTGCCCAAAGGCCTTGGCCGCCGCGCGGGCCGCCGCCTCGGTCTGGCTGCGGTCGGCGCGCGCGTATTCGGCCACCACCTCGCGGGTGTCCGAAGGGTTCACGCCTACGCCGGTCGTGGCGCTGGTTTCCCAGCGGCCATTGATGTACTGCCGTGCGCTGAGCGGAGGGTGGTCGGGTTTCACCGTGCCTTGAGTCAGAAGAGATGGCGGCAGTGTGAATCAGAAAAAAATATCAATCCAATAGATTTTTAGACAAAATCCATATCAATGACAGCATTCTGGAAAACCCCATGACGCAGTACACGCACTGGTTCATCCGCGCGCGCCTCAAGACCCGCCAGTTGCTGCTGCTGGTGGCGCTGGCCGAGGAAGGCAATATCCACCGCGCGGCCCAGGTCCTGAACATGACGCAGCCCGCCGCCTCCAAGCTGCTGAAGGACCTGGAAGACGTGCTGGAGGTGTCGCTGTTCGATCGCCTGCCACGCGGCATGCGCCCAACCTGGTACGGCGAGACCATGATCCGCCACGCCCGCGAGGCACTGGCCAGCCTGAACCAGGCGCATGACGAGCTGACCGCGCTCAAGGCCGGGCGCTTTGGCCAGGTCAGCGTGGGTGCCATCACCTCACCCGGGCTGATGCTGCTGCCGCCGGCCGTGGCCCTGGTCAAGCGTGACCAGCCCAGCCTGCGCATCGCGATCGAGGTCGAGACCAGCCCGGTGCTGCTGGAGCGGCTGGAGCAGGGCAAGCTCGACATGCTGGTGGCGCGCCTGTTTGCCGAACACGACAAGGCCAACCTGCGCTACGAGCCGCTGACCGAAGAGCTGGTGTGCGCCGTGGCGCGGCCGGGCCACCCGCTGCTGGGCATGACCGGGCTGACGCTGCGCGACGTGATGTCGGCCGGCTGGATCGTGCCGCCCGCGGGCAGCGTGCTGCGGCACCGCTTTGACCTGATGTACCAGGAGGCCGGCCTGGCGCCACCGATCAACCTGCTGGAGTCATCTGCCCTGCTGTTCATCACGCGCATGCTGCAGCAAAGCGACATGCTGGCCGTGCTGGCGGCAGATGTGGCGCGCTATTACGCATCGCACGGCATCGTGTCGCTGCTGCCGCTGGAGATGCCCTGCCACATGGACGCCTTTGGCCTCATCACCCGCACCGACCGCCTGCCCTCGCCCGCAGCCAAGCTCATGATGCAGGCGCTGAAGACGGCCAGTCTGACGATCTACGGGAAGCGGCTGGAGCCGGTCTGATCTAAACCCAGCCCGCGTCCACCGTGAACTCCTGCGCGGTACACATGGCCGCATCGTCCGACGCCAAAAACAACACCATGCGCGCGATGTCGTGCGGCTGCAGCTTGTCGGGCAGGCACTGGTTGCGCTGCAACTCCTTCTCGCCCTCGGCGTCTAGCCAGAGCTTGATCTGGCGCTCGGTCATGACCCAGCCCGGCGACACCGTGTTGATGCGGATGCGGTCGCGCCCCAGCGTCTTGGCCAGGCCGCGCGTGAGGCCGTTCACCGACGACTTGGCGATCGCATAGCAGGGGTAGCCTGCGCCCTTGCCCTGCCAGCCGGTCGAGCCCAGGTTGATGACCGACCCGGCACCGCGCCGCTGCATGCCCGGCACCACGGACTGGATGGCGAAGAAGGCCGGGCGCTCGTTGATCGCCATGCGCTCGTCGTAGTAGGCCGGCGTGACCGACTCCAGCGTGTGGCGGTCATCGCTGGCCACGTTGTTCACCAGCGCGGCAAAGTCGCCCAGCTCGGCGGCAGCGTCGGCAATGGCCTGCTGCAATGCCGCGATGTCCCGCACGTCGCAGGCGCGCCACCAGGGCGCCGCATGCCCTGCGGCCTGGATCTGCCCGGCCAGCGCACGGCTGGCCTCCTCTGCGATGTCGATGAAGGCCACCCGCGCGCCCTGCTCGGCAAAGGCGCTGACGATGGCCGCGCCAATGCCGCTGCCGCCACCGGTCACAAAGACCGGCCGGCCGCGCAGGCTGGGGTAGGTGGAGGGGGCCAAAGTGGCTGCGGTCATGGTGTCTCCGTGAATTTACAGATATTGCAATATAGGTATCTATAAATAGCAAATTACGCTATTTCCATAATCAATATGCCTTGATACGATCCCTCGCGTCAAGACCCGGGCACTACACGAGACATTCTTGAACGCACACACCACTCTTCCCGCACCCGCGCTGCGCAGCGAGTTGCGCTGCATCTGGCCCGCCGCAGCGCTGCTGGGCGAAGGCTGCGTCTGGTCACCCCGCCGGCAAGCGCTCTGGTGGGTCGACATCCTCGGCCACCACTTGCACCGCTGGCGGCCTGCGGATGGCGCCCGCGACAGTTGGGCCTTCGATGAGCCCGTGTCCGCCGTTGCTGAATACGCCGGCTCAAACGATCTGCTGCTGAGCCTGCGCCGTGGCTTCGCCCGCTTCGATCCCGACACACCCGGTGCCGCGCCCGTCCACCTGCACCAGCCCGCAGCCGAACCCGCAGGCAACCGCTTCAACGACGGCAAGTGCGACATGCAGGGCCGCTTCTGGGGCTGCAGCATGGACTTCGACTGCGCAGCGCCCAGCGGTGCGCTCTATCGCTACGACCCAGACGGCCAATGCAGCCGCCACGACAGCGGCTACCCAGTACTCAACGGCCCGACCTGGTCGCTGGACGGCCGCACCATGTATGTCAACGACACGGTGCGCGGCAGCATCTACGCCTTCGACTTCGACACGGCCACGGGCACGCTGTCGCGCAAGCGCCTGTGGCTGCGTTTTGCCGCACACGACGGCCTGCCCGATGGCATGACGACCGATGCGCTCGGCCGGCTGTGGATTGCACACTGGGGCGGCGCCTGCGTGAGCTGCCATGACCCGTATAGCGCCGCCGAGCTGTTTCGCGTGGCCCTGCCCACGCGCCACATCACCAACTGCGCCTTCGGCGGGCCAGAGCTGCGCACCCTGTTCATCACCAGCGCAAGCACCGGCCTGAGCGAGGCGCAGGCAGCAGCCGAGCCACTGGCCGGCGCGCTGTTTGCCATAGAGATCGACTCCGCCGGCCTGCCCGCAGCGCAGTTCGGCGCCTCACCCTCGAAAGAAGCCACGCCATGAGCACACACCCCATCACCTGGCTGCACCATGCCGGCCAACGCCTGGGCCTGGTGCCCTCGCTGGGCGGCAGCGTGGCCGCCTGGCAGTGGGAGCGGCCAGAGGGCGCACTAGACCTTTGGCGCCCCTGGGACGGCAGCACGCCGGACCTGTACCGCCTGGCCTCTTTCCCCATGGTGCCGTGGTCCAACCGCATCAGCGCGGGCGGCTTCACGCAAGACGGCCACTTCCACCCGATGCAGCCCAACCGCGCCGGCGAGCCCTACCCGATCCACGGCGACGGCTGGCTGCAGCCCTGGCAACTGGCGCAGCCGGCCGAAGACACGCTGGTGCTGACGCTGGCGTCGCAGGCCTTCGACGGCAACCCCTACGCCTACGAGGCCACACAGACCTTTCGCCTGCGTGAAGGCGGCCTGGACCAGACGCTGGAAGTGCGCCACCTGGGCGACAGCCCCCTGCCCTATGGCCTGGGCGTGCACCCCTGGTTCCCGCGCACGCCGCGCACCCGCATCACGGCGCCGGTGCAAGCTGTGTGGCTCAGCGGCGCCGATCCCTTGCCCACCGCGCACAGCCCCGACTTCCCTCCCGGCTGGGACCTGAACACCGGCATCGACGCCCAGGGCGGCCTGATAGACAACGGCTACACCGGCTGGGGCGGCCAGGCCCATATCGACTGGCCCGAACTAGGCCTGCGCCTGAGGCTCGCCATGCCCGACTTTGAGCAGGACGGCGGCACCGATCAGCACTACTGCCTGGTCTACCGGCCGCCGCAGGGGCCGGCGTTTTGCTTTGAGCCGATCACGCATCCGATCGATGCGTTTCATTTGCCGGGACGGCCGGGCTTGCGGGTTTTGCAACATGGGGAAACGCTCAGGCTGGCGATGCAGTGGCGGGTCGAAGAAACTATCAAATAGATAGCTAATAGCCCAGGTAAGACCTGGGCTAGAGGCATATTTCATCAAAAAACTCACCTCGTCCGCAGCTCCTCGCCCTCTTCCTTGCGCAGCCGCGAAAACGCCAGCACCGACAACATCGTCATCGTCCCGATCACCACAAAGGCCGGCGAGAAATCCCCCGCCTGCAGATGCGCCGCATCACCACCGCGCAGCAGGCTGGTGAGCGTGAGCAGCGATGCGCCCATGACCACGCCCAGGCTCAGCGACAACTGCTGCGCCATGCTGGAGAGCGCGGTGGCGTGGCTCATGCGCGGGCGTGGGATTTCGCTGTAGCCCAGGGTGTTCAAGGTGACCATGGCCATGGAATTGCACAGCCCGCCGAGCAGCATCACGCCAAACATCAGCACATGCGGCGTGCTCGGCCGGAACAGGCCGTAGCTGGCGTAGAACACGCTGGTCATGAACGTGGCGCCCAGCAGCAGCGAGCGAAAGCCAACGGCGCGGATCATGCGGACCATCACGGTGCGGGTGCTGAGCGAGCCTATGGCCGTGGCCACGGTGAGCAGGCCTGATTTGAGCGGCGACAGGCCAAAGCCCAGTTGCAGCATCAGCGGCAGCAGAAAGGGCGAGGCGCCGATGGCGATGCGCAGCGGCATGCCACCCAGCACCGCAGCGCGGTAGGTGGGGTAGCGCAGGATGGCGATGTCGATCAGGGGCTCGCTGCGGCGACGGCTGTGGCGGTAATAGGCCAAGAGCGCCAGCAGGCCGGCGCCGGCCAAGGCCCAACTCACCGCCGCCGGGACCAGCGCGCGGCCGGCGGTCTCCAGTGCGCCCAACACGCCGGTCAGGCCGGTGGCCAGCAGCACGAAGCCCAGCAGATCAAACGGCGCCTGGCCTGTCGGGTCGGGCGCCATGGCCTCGCCATCCACATAGCGCATGGCCATCAGCACGCCCAACAGGCCGAAGGGAATGTTGACCAGAAAGATCCAGCGCCACGACACCAGGGTGACGATGGCGCCGCCAAACAGCGGCCCGGCCATGCGACCGATGGCGCCGGGCACGGTGAACCAGACCATGGCACTCACCATGCGCTCGGGCGGCACGCTGCGCAGCAATATCAGGCGGCCGACCGGCACCATCATCGCGCCCCCTATGCCCTGCAGCACGCGGAACAACACCAGTTGCGGCAGCGACTGCGCCGCGCCGCACAGGGCCGAGCCCAGCGAGAAAAAGACGATGGCCCCGCAGAACACGCGCTTGGGGCCAAAGCGCTCAGACAGCCAACCGCTCACCGGCAAGAACACCGCCAAGCTCAGCAGATAGGCGGTGATCGCCAGGTTCAGGTGCAGCACCTGCACTTGCAGCGAGCTGGCGATGGAAGGCAGCGCGGTCGCCATGACCGAGGTGTCGAGGTTCTGCAAAAACAAGGGGCAGGCCACCACCAGCGGCACGATGCGGTAGTGCGCGAATTTATCGTTTTGATTGGTCATGAAGCGAGGGGGAAACGGATCTCTACGCGCAGGCCGCCCAGGCGCGCCGAGCGCTCCAGCCGCACGGTGGCGCCATGGCGGTCGGCAATGGCCTTGACGATGGCCAGGCCCAGGCCGCTGCCGCCGGCGGTGGCCCCGGGGCTGCGGTAGAAGCGGTCGAACACGCGCTCGCGGTCTTCATCCGGGATGCCCGGGCCGCTGTCGTCCACGGCCAGCAAGACGCTGTGGCCGTCGGCACGCAGGTCTGCATCGACCTGGCCACCGGGCGGCGAGAACTTGACCGCGTTCTCCAGCAGGTTGCGCAGCAGGATGCGCAACGCATCGGCATGGCCGTGCACACGCACCTCGTCCGCATGGTGCAGCCCCAGGTCGGTGCCGCGCAGCTGCGACTGCGGCAGCACGTCGGCCAGGCCCTGGTGCAGCAAGGCGCGCAGGTCCAGATCGGCCATGGCGCTGGCCTGCTCGCCGCCGGCCTCTTGCCGCGCCAGTACCAATAACTGGCCGACCAGCGCGATGGCGCGGTCTATGCCCTGGCCCAGGCGCGCCACGGCCAGTTCGCGCGCATCGCCCTCGGGCGCGCGGCGCAGTGCCTGCACCTGCAGCTTGAGCGCGGTCAACGGCGAGCGCAGCTCGTGCGCGGCGTCGGCCACGAAGTGGCGCTGCGCCTCGAAGGCACCGCGCGTGCGGCCAAACAGCAGGTTCAGTTCCTGCACCAGCGGGCGCACCTCGTCGGGCAGGCCGTCTTCGGGCAACGGGTCCAGGTCGTCGGCGGCGCGGCCGGCCACCTGGCGGCGCATGCGCTCCACCGGCGCCAGCGTGCGGCTGATGATCCAGCCCACGGCCAGCATCAGCAGCGGGCCGGTCAAGAGTGCCGGCAGCGTGGCGCGCAGCGCCTGGGCACGCGCGCGGTGCTGGCGCGCGTCCATGTCCTGCGCGATCTGCACCGTCTGCAAGGGCGTCTGGATCGAATAGACGCGGTAGCGCGTGCCCTGCACCGTCACGTCGGAAAAGCCCAGCACCGCATGCTGGGGCAGCTCGGCCCGCGCCGAGCGGTAGATCTGCACGCCGTCCGGGCCCCAGATCTGCACCAGCAGATCCAGGTCGGCGTCATCGTCCAGGCCCTGCAGCGAACCCAGCGGGATATTGCTGCGCAACGACTGCGCCACCTGCTGCAGGTGCAGGTCGTTCATGGCGTCGGCCTCGCGCAGCGCACCGCGGTAGGCGCCCGCCGCCAGCACCGCGCTGCCCACCAGAATGCAAGCCAGCACCAGCCCAAGCAGGCGGGTGCGCAGCGAGCGCGGGGCCAGGCCCAGGCCCTTCATTTGGGCACCATGTAGCCCAGCCCGCGCACGGTCTGGATCAGCTCGGCACCCAGCTTCTTGCGCACGCCGTGGATATAGACCTCGACCGCATTGCTGCTGACGTCGTCCTTCCAGCCAAACAGTTTTTCTTCCAGCTGGGTACGCGAGAACAGCACGCCCGGGCGCGCCAGCATGGGTTCGAGCACGGCCCATTCGCGTGCTGACAGCACCACCGGCTGGCCGTCCAGCGTGGCGCCGTGCGTGGCCGGGTCGAGCGTGACGCCACGGTGCGCATAGGTTGGCCCGGCATGGCCCTCGCCACGCCGGATCAGTGCACGGATGCGCGCCAGCAGCTCGTCGGTGTCATAGGGCTTGACCACGTAGTCGTCGGCGCCGGCATCCAGACCCGCGACGCGGTCAGTGATGGCATCGCGCGCAGTGGCGATCAGCACCGGCAGCTTCTCGCCGCGTGCGCGCACGGCACGCAGCACCTCCAGCCCGTCGCGCTTGGGCAGGCCCAGATCCAGCAGCACCAGGTCGTAGTGCTCGTGCTGCAGTGCCGTGTCGGCCATGACGCCGTCACGCACCCAATCCACCGCGTAGCGCTCGCCCCGCAACACGTCGAGCAGGGCTTCGCCAATCATGGCGTCGTCTTCGACCAGCAGCAGGCGCATGGGGGCAGTCTCCTCGGGAAAGGCCCCGATTCTGCGCTGCCCGCCTGAGGGGATTCTTAAAGTTACGCGAGCCGCGCGCGGTGCCGCGCCACCTGCTGCCGCACCAGCGCCGGCGCAGTGCCGCCCAGGGTGCTGCGGGCGTTGAGCGAGCCGCGCAGGCTCAGCACCTCGTACACGTCGGCCTCGATCTTGGGGTTGAACTTCTGCAGTGCCTCCAGCGGCAGCTCGGACAGGTCCACGCCCTGGGTGATGGCGGTCTTGACGGCGTGGGCCACGGCCTCGTGCGCGTCGCGGAAGGGCAGGCCCTTCTTGGTCATGTAGTCGGCCAGGTCGGTGGCGGTGGCGTAGCCGCGCAGGGCGGCGCGTTCCATGGCCTCGGGCTTGACGGTGATGCCGCCGACCATCTCGGCAAAGATGCGCAGCGTGTCCTTCAGCGTATCCACCGTGTCAAACAACGGCTCCTTGTCTTCCTGGTTGTCCTTGTTGTAGGCCAGGGGCTGGCCCTTCATCAGGGTGATCAGGCCCATCAGGTGGCCGACCACGCGGCCGGTCTTGCCGCGCGCCAGTTCGGGCACGTCGGGGTTCTTCTTCTGCGGCATGATCGATGAGCCGGTGCAGAAGCGATCGGCGATATCGATGAAGCCAAAGCTCTGGCTCATCCACAGAATCAGCTCTTCGCTCATGCGGCTGATGTGCACCATGGCCAGCGAAGCGGCTGCGGTGAACTCGATGGCGAAGTCGCGGTCGCTCACGGCGTCCAGGCTGTTCTGGCACACGCCTTCCATGCCCAGCGTCTTGGCCACCAGCTCGCGGTCCAGCGGATAGCTGGTGCCGGCCAGCGCGGCAGCGCCCAGCGGCAGGCGGTTGACGCGGCGGCGCAGGTCGCCCATGCGCTCGGCGTCGCGGGCAAACATTTCCACATAGGCCAGCATGTGGTGGCCAAAGCTCACCGGCTGCGCCACCTGCAGGTGGGTGAAGCCGGGCAGGATGACGTCGACGTTCTTCTCGGCGATGTCCACCAGCGCTTTTTGCAGGTCGGTCAGCAGGCCGTCGATCAAATCAATCTCGCCGCGCAGCCACAGGCGCACGTCGGTGGCGACCTGGTCGTTGCGGCTGCGGCCGGTGTGCAGGCGCTTGCCGGCGTCACCCACCAATTGGGTCAGGCGTGCCTCGATGTTCAGGTGCACGTCTTCCAGGTCCAGCTTCCATTCGAACGCGCCGGATTCGATCTCTTGTGTGATCTGCGCCATGCCGCGCTGGATTGCCGCGTGGTCATCCGCGGCGATGATGCCCTGCACGGCCAGCATGCCGGCATGGGCCAGGCTGCCCTGGATATCGGCCTGCCACAGGCGCTTGTCGAAGAACACGCTGGAGGTGTAGCGCTTGACCAGGTCGCTCATCGGCTCGGAAAACAAGGCCGACCACGCCTCGGATTTCTTGTCAAGCTGATTGGTTGGGGACAGCGGGGAGGAGCTGGAAGCCATGGAGTTGGTAATAATCTGTTACGCAAACACCGGATGCCCGGTTGCCTGCCATGAAAGAAGCGCGAATTTTATCGGTCCACACCCTGCCGCCTGATACGGGCGGCCCACATGCGCACCCAGCGCCGGTGCAGCCCTTTGACGCCTGCCATACCGGCGTGGTGCTGCGCGCGGTCTTGCTGGTAGAGACGGTGGCCGGCGCCGGCGCCCTGTTCGGGGCAGAGGATGCGCTGGACTGGCTGTCGCGCCTGGCGGTGCTGACGGCCGGTGTGCTGCCGGCCACGCTCTGCTGGCTGCTGGCGGCCTGCAGCCTGCAGCACCTGCTGGTGCGCTGGCCCAAGCCGGCCCAGTACGCCGCCGGCGCCGCCCTGGGCGCGCTGGCCGGCCTGGGCGCCTGCGCGCTGCTGGCCCTGCTGCCAGACCGGGAAGCGAACGCGCCCTGGGTGGCCTCGGCCGTTGCCGGCGCGCTGGTGGCCATGCTGCTGGTGGCCGGCCTGGTGCTGCGGGCGCGCGGGCGCGCGCCCGCAGCCGTGGCGGCCCAGTTGGCCGAGCTGCAGGCGCGCATCCGCCCGCACTTCTTGTTCAACACGCTCAACAGCGCCATTGCCCTGGTCCGCGCCGAGCCGGCACGCGCCGAGTCGCTGCTGGAAGACCTGAGCGACCTGTTCCGCCATGCGCTGGTGCAGCACGGCGAATCGACCACGCTGGCCGAAGAGATCGTGCTGGCGCAGCGCTACCTGGCCATAGAGCAGGTGCGCTTCGGCACGCGCCTGCGGGTGGACTGGCTGCTGGACCCGGCCGCAGGCGAGGCCCGGGTGCCGCCGCTGCTGCTGCAGCCGCTGGTGGAGAACGCGGTGATCCACGGCGTGGAGGCCTGCGCGCGCGGCGCGCGCCTGCGCATCACCACCGAGCGCCGCGGCAGCTCGGTGATCGTGAAGATCACCAACGACGTGCCACCACCCGCCGCCGACGCCCCGCCCGCCCGGGCCGGGCACGGCATCGCCCAGGACAACGTGCGCGCACGGCTGGCGCTGCTGCATGACGTGGAGGGCGACTTCCGCGCCGAACGCCGCGGCGACCTCTACCAGGTGCGCATACGCCTGCCCGCATGACCCTTCTGTTTTCCCAGCCAACGGTACCCGACCATGCCTCTTGACATTCTTCTGGTGGACGACGAACCCCTGGCACGACAACGGCTGCGCACGCTGCTGGGCGACTGCACCGCGCCGGCCCTGGGCCGGGTGGAAGAAGCCGCCAATGCGCAACAGGCGCGGACCCTGCTGCAGACCCGCGGCTTTGACGTGGCGCTGCTGGACATCCACATGCCGGGCGACGACGGCCTGACCCTGGCCGCCACCCTGCGCAGCCTCGACAGCCCGCCGGCCGTGGTCTTCGTCACCGCCCACGCCGAGCATGCGCTAGCCGCCTTCGAACTGGACGCGGCCGACTACCTGACCAAGCCGGTGCGGCTTGAGCGGCTCCAGCAGGCGCTACAGAAAGCAGAGCGCATAGTCGCCTCGCGGCAACAGCTTTTTGCGGATTCCGGCCTCGATACCCTGGTCATCCAGGACCGTGGCCGCACCGACCGCGTGCCGGTCGAAGAGGTGCTCTACCTCAAGGCCGAGCTGAAATACGTCACCGTGCGCACCAGCGAGCGCAGCTACATCCTCGACGGCGCGCTGCAAGACCTGGAAGAGCGCTACGCGCCGCGCTTTCTGCGGGTGCACCGCAACGCGCTGGTGGCGCGCCGCGCGGTGCGCGCACTAGAGCGCCACTACGACCGCGAGGAAGGCGAAGGCTGGGCCGTGCGCCTGCACGGCGTGCCCGAGCTGCTGTTTGTCTCGCGCCGGCAACTGACGGTGGTGCGCGACGCGCTGGCAAGCTGATTAGCGCGCGATTAGCGCGCGACAGGAGCCGGGGCCGACACAGCGTGGTCGTGATCGTGGTCATGGTGATCGTGGCCTTCGTGGTCATGGCCGCCATGCGCCAGGCCGCTCACCAGCGTGACCAGCACGATGCCCGCCAGCAGCCAGGCCACCTGGGTGGCCGTCTGGCGCACGCTCAGGCGCTTTTGCAGTTGCGGGATCAGGTCGGCCAGGGCGACATAGACAAAGCTGCTGGCCGCCGCCACCAAAAAGAAGGGCAGCCAGCTGCGTAGCTGCTCCACCAGGAAATAGCCGGCCAGGCCGCCTAGCGCCGTCAGCGCGCCGGCCAGCGAGACCTTGACCAGCGCGGCGCGCCGGTTGCCGCTGCTCTGGCGCACCACCACCAGGTCGCCCATGTGGTGCGGCACCTCGTGCGCCAGCACCGCCAGCGCGGCGGCAAAGCCCAGCCGCAGATCGGCGGCAAAGGCCGATGCAATCAGGATGCCGTCGCCAAAGCAATGCACGCTGTCGCCGGTCAGGATGGCCCAGCCGCCGGCGCGCGGCGGCGCGTGGTGGTGCGCATGGCCGTGGTCGTGGCCATGCGCGTGCTCGTGGCCATGCAGCGCCGTGCCGTCCGAGCCCTCGGGGCCGGCGCCGTGTTCGTGGCCGTGGTGCCACAGCTCGGCCTTGTCCAGCAAGAAGAAGAACACCAGGCCCACCAGCAGCGCGGTGAACAGCGCGTGCGGCGCCACCTCGCTCTCGAAGGCCTCGGGCAGCAGGTGCATGAAGGCGGTGGCCAGCAGCGCGCCGGCGGCCAGGCTCAGCAGATGCTGCGGCCCCACGCCGCCGTCGCGCCCGCCCAGCCCCATGCGCAGCAGCCAGGCGGCCACCCACACGCTACCGATGCCTGCTGCCAGCGTCGCCAGCACAATTGCTACCAATACCATAGCTATACCCCCAATATTGACGCCGGCTAGCGCCACATTTCATGCCAAAACTTTGGCCACCACGAAAAAAAGCCGCCACGCGGATGCGGGGCGGCTCGGCATGCAGCCGGGTCCGTACGCGTTATGCAACGCCGTTCGTGCGGAACCACTCCAGGGCGCGCCTCCAGCCTTCTTCGGCCGGCGCCTGGCGGTAGCTCGGGCGGTAGTCGGCGTGGAAGGCGTGCCCCGCGCCCTGGTAGACCAGGAACTGCGAAGCCTGGGCGGCGGCAGTGCCGGACGCCAAGGCCATTTTCATCTTACTGATCGTGTCAAGGGGTATGCCGGAATCGTCTGCGCCATACAGGCCCAGCACCGGCGCGCGCAGGCCGGCGCCGATATCCACCGGCTGCTGCGGCGTGAGCGCCGTCTTGTCGCCCACCAGCCGGCCGTACCAGGCCACGCCCGCCTTGACCGGCCCGCGCGCCGCATACAGCCAGGTGATGCGCCCGCCCCAGCAAAAGCCGGTGATGCCGGCGCGCGCCGTGTCGCCGCCATTGGCCGCGGCCCAGGCCAGCGCGCCGTCCAGGTCGCCCAGCACCTGCGCATCGGGCACCTTGGAGACGATGTCGGCCATCAGCTTGGGGATGTCGGTGTAGCCCGTGGCATCGCCCTGGCGCGCGTACAGATCAGGCGCGATGGCCAGGTAGCCCAGCTTGGCAAAGCGGCGGCAGACGTCTTCGATATAGGCATGCACGCCAAAGATCTCCTGCACCACCAGGATCACCGGCAGGCCGGTCTTGCCGGCCGGCGCAGCGTAATAGGCCGGCACGTTGAAGCCGGCCACCGCATAGCTGGTGCGCCCGGCCGTGAGCCCGTCTAGCGAGGTGACGATGACCGTCTGCGCCGAGATCGGCAGCGTGGCCGCCGCATAGCCCGCCCCAAGCGCGGCCTTGAGCGCGGTACGGCGGGTGGCGCCGCCCTCGGTCGATGCGCCGGGGCGCAGGGAATCGAAGTCGGTACGCAGGTCTTGGTTCAGCATGGACGGCACTCCTGTTGAGAAAAAGGAGGCGCCAGTCTACGGAGGATGCGGCGGGCGCGCCGCCCCCAAAACAGCTCAGCTACAAAATGTATAGCTATTAGCCCAGGCAGGGCCTGGGCTAGAGCCATATTTCACCAAAATGTAGTCCGCGCCCTCAATGCGCCTTGTCCCAGTTCGGCCCAAAGCCGATCTCGGCCAGCAGCGGCACCTTCAACTGGGCCACGCCGGCCATGATGCGCGGCACCTCGGTGCGCACCCAGTCGGCCTCGGACTCGGGCAGCTCGAACACCAGTTCGTCGTGCACCTGCATGATCATCAAGGTGCCACGGCCTTCGGCGTCCAGCACGCGCTGGACCTCGACCATGCTCTTCTTGATCAGGTCGGCGGCCGTGCCCTGCATGGGCGCGTTGATGGCGGCGCGCTCGGCGCCGGCGCGGCGCGGGCCGTTGGGTGAGTTGATCTCGGGCAGGTACAGGCGGCGGCCGAACACGGTCTCGACATAGCCTTGCTCCTTGGCCTGCGCCTTGGTCTCGTCCATGTACTGCTTCACGCCCGCGAAGCGCTGGAAGTAGCGGTCGATGTAGGCAGCGGCCACCTTGGTCTCGATGCCCAGGTTCTTGGCCAGGCCAAAGCTGCTCATGCCGTAGATCAGGCCGAAGTTGATGACCTTGGCGTAGCGGCGCTGCTCGCTGCTGACCTGGTCCACCGGCGCGCCAAACACCTCGGCGGCGGTGGCGCGGTGCACATCGAGCCCGTCGGTGAACGCCTGCAGCAGGGCCGCGTCACCGCTGATGTGGGCCATGATGCGCAGCTCGATCTGGCTGTAGTCGGCGCTGGCGATCAGGCGGCCGGCGGGCGCCACAAAGGCCTCGCGCACGCGCCGGCCTTCCGGTGTGCGGATGGGGATGTTCTGCAGGTTCGGGTCGTTGCTGGACAGGCGCCCGGTCACCGCCACGGCCTGCGCATAGTGGGTATGGACGCGGCCGGTGCGCGGCAGCGCCAGCAGCGCCAGCTTGTCGGTGTAGGTGCCCTTCAGCTTGCTGAGCGAGCGGTGCTCCAGCAGCTTGGCGGGCAGCGGGTAGTCCTCGGCCAGCTTCTCCAGCACCTCTTCGTCGGTGCTGCGCGCGCCGGTGGCGGTTTTCTTGACCACCGGCATGCCCAGCTTGTCGAAGAAGATTTCGCCCAGCTGCTTGGGGCTGGCCAGGTTGAAGGGCTGGCCGGCAATCTCGAAGGCCTCGGCCTCCAGTTGCAGGATGCGCTGGCCCAGCCCGTGGCTTTGCGCGGCCAGCGTGGGCGCATCGATCAGCACGCCATTGCGCTCGACGCGGTAGAGCGCCTCGCTGCTGGCCATTTCCAGCTCATAGATCTCGCGCAGCCGCGGTGCGGCTTCCAGTTGCGGCCAGAGAAAGTTGTGCACGTCCAGCGTCAGGTCGGAGTCTTCGCACGAATATTCGGTGGCCCGGTCTATCGCCACCTGGCTGAACGGGATCTGGTGCGCGCCCTTGCCGCACAGGTCTTCGTAGCTGATGCCGCTGCGGCCCAGATGCCGCTCGGCCAGGCTGGCCAGGCCGTGCGGCCGGTGCACTTCCAGCACATAGCTCTGCAGCATGGTGTCGTGGGCGTAGCCCTGCACCTCGATGCCGTGGTTGGCGAACACGTGGCGGTCGTACTTGACGTGCTGGCCGAGCTTCTTCTTGCTGCCGTCTTCCAGCCAGGGCTTGAGCCTGGCCAGCACCTCGTCGCGCGGCAGTTGGGCCGGCACGTCGGGGTAGTTGTGCGCCAGCGGGATGTAGGCGCCCGCGCCCGGCGTGACCGACAGGCTGACGCCGACGATCTCGGCGCGCATCTCGTCGAGCGAAGTGGTCTCGGTGTCGATCGCCACCAGCTCGGCGGCCTGCGCCCGGGCCAGCCAGGCGTCGAAGGTCGGCCAGTCGAACACGGTCTGGTAGTTCAGGTTGCTGGCCGGGGCGGCGGCTTCTTCCACCGCCTCGTCGAACAGGCCCGGGCCCAGCTCGGCGCGCGGCTTCTTGCCGGGCTTGGCGGCTTTCTCGGGCAGCTCGCGCAATTCGGGTGAGGCGTCCTGCACCTCCAGCGACTTGACCAGGCCCTTGAAGCCATAGCGCTCGTAGAAAGCCTTGAGCTCTTCGGTCTGCTGCGCGGCGGGGGCCAGGGTGTCCAAGGCCGGCAGGCCGTCCACATGGCCGGCCAGGTCGCAGTCGGTGCGGATGGTGAGCAGCTCGCGGCCCTTGGGCAGCCAGTCGCGGCTGGCGCGCAGGTTCTCGCCGGCCACGCCCTTGATCTCGTCGGCGCGCGCCATCAGCGCTTCAAGTGATCCATATTCCATCAACCACTTGGCCGCCGTCTTGGGGCCGACCTTGGGCACGCCGGGCACGTTGTCTACCGTATCGCCCACCAGCGCCTGGTAGTCCAGCATGAGCGAGGGCGGCACGCCGAACTCGGCCGTCACGCCGGCCACGTCGCGCCGCTTGCCGTTCATGGTGTCGATGATGGTGATGTGGGCATCCACCAGTTGGCTCAAATCCTTGTCGCCGCTGGAGACGATCACATCCACCGCCTGCCTGGACGCCGTGGCGGCCAGGGTGCCGATGACGTCGTCGGCCTCGACCTCGGGCACCACCAGCACCGGCCAGCCGAGCAGGCGCACCACCTCGTGGATGGGCGCGATCTGGCTGCGCAGGTCGTCCGGCATGGGGCTGCGGTTGGCCTTGTAGTCGGGGTAGAGCTGGTCGCGGAAGGTCGGCCCGCTGGCGTCAAACACGCAGGCGACGTAGTCGGCCCGCACCTCGCGCCGCAGCGCCGCCAGCATGTTGACCATGCCTCGAATGGCACCAGTGGCCGGGCTTTTGGGGTCACCGGGCACGGCACGCAGGTCAGGCATGGCGTGGAAGGCGCGGTACAGGTAGCTGGAGCCGTCTACCAGCAGCAGGGTCTTGGGGAGGGTATCGGGGGCTGCGTCGCCGTCAGGCAGCGTCGCGGAAGGGGTTTCGCTCATAGGGGAGATTGTGCATGGCGGCCCCTCGCCAAGCCTACAATCTGGCCTATGCGCGCTGCCCACACTCCCCTTCCCACCGCCACCGGCTGGCGGCGCCTTGCCGCGCTGGCCGCAGGCCTGTGCAGCCTGGCCGCCCTGGCACAAGCCCCGGCGGCCGATGCGCCGCCCCCGTCCGACAAGCGGGTGGAGCAGCGCATCGAGAACATCCGGGTGGAAGACGGCGGCAGCCGCATCGACGAAGTGCGCTACGGCGGCCAGACGCAAAGCATCACCGTGCAGCCCAAGGCGCAGGTGCCCGAATACCAGATCACCCCGACCGACGGCGCCCGGCGCCGCCCGGCCGCGCGCGACGGCGCCGAATCCGACACCGGCCAGCGCGTCTGGCGGGTGATGGGCTTCTGATCCCGCGCTTCCCCCTCCTCCGCCGGGTCATGCCCGGCTCGTTTTTTTGATCCCATGGCCGTATTCACCGAAGTCTCCGCGGACGAGGCGCGCAAGCTTCTGCGCTACCTGCGCTTGGGCGAACTGCTGGAGCTGCGCGGCATCTCCGGCGGCATCGAAAACACCAACTATTTCGCCACCACCTGGCAAGAGGGCACCGAAGACACGCCCGGCCAGCAGGCGGAATTCGTGCTCACGCTGTTCGAGCGCCTGAGCGCCGAGCAACTGCCCTTCTACCTGTACCTGATGCAGCACCTGGCCGCGCGCGGCATCCCGGTGCCCGACCCGGCGCCCGACCGCACCGGCAACGTGCTGCACAGCGTGGCCGGCAAGCCGGCCGCAGTGGTCAACCGCCTGCGCGGCAAAAGCGAGCTGAACCCCGGCCCGGCGCACTGCCGCGCGGTGGGCGAGGTGCTGGCGCGCATGCACCTGGCCGGCCTCGACTTTGGCCGCAGCCAGCCCAACCTGCGCGGCCTGCCCTGGTGGAACGAAGTCGTGCCCACCGTGCTGCCGCACCTGGACCCGGAGCAGGCCGCCCTGCTGCGCGCCGAGCTGGCCTACCAGAACCACGTCGCCGCCCAGCCCGCCTACGCTGCCCTGCCACGCGGGCCGATCCACGCCGACCTGTTCCGCGACAACGTGATGTTCGAGGGCGAGGTACTCACCGGCCTGTTCGACTTCTACTTTGCCGGCTGGGACAGCTTCTTGTTTGACCTGGCGGTGTGCCTGAACGACTGGTGCATAGACCTGCCCACCGGCGAGCCCGACCCGCAGCGCAGCGCCGCCCTGCTGGACGCCTACACCGCTGTGCGCCCGCTGGAGGCGGCAGAGCGCCGCCTGCTGCCGGCCATGCTGCGCGCGGCGGCGCTGCGCTTCTGGATCTCGCGCCTGTGGGACTTCCACCTGCCGCGCGAAGCCGCGCTGCTCACGCCGCACGACCCGACCCACTTCGAGCGCGTGCTGCGCGGCCGCATCGCCATGCTGGCCGCCGCCACCGCCTGACCTTACTCAAGCACCTCCATGCACCTCAACATCGTCCCCGCAAGAACCGGCCTGCAGTGGGCCCGCGCGGGCGTGCGCACCTTCCTGCGCCAGCCGATCGCCCTGTCCGGCCTGTTCTTTTTGTTCATGGCGCTGATGTCGCTGGCCACCATGCTGCCGCTGGTGGGCTTTGCGCTGGCGCTGGGGCTGCTGCCCACGGCCACGCTGGGCATGATGGCCGCCGCGCGCGAGGCCGCCGCCGGCCGCTTTGCGCGGCCCGCCATCCTGTTCGTCGGCCTGCGCGCCGGCCGCGACCGGGCGCGCGCCATGGGCACGCTGGGCCTGCTTTATGTCGTGGGCTTCTTGCTGATGATGGGCGCCTCTGCGCTGTTCGATGGCGGCAGCTTTGCCAGCTCTTACCTGCTGGGCAGCCGCTTGGATGGCGACACCATGGGCCAGCCCGGCGTGCAGGCCGCCATGTGGGTGGCGCTGGTGCTCTACCTGCCGCTGTCCATGCTGTTCTGGCACGCTTCGGCGCTGGTGCACTGGTATGGCGTATCGCCGGTCAAGAGCCTGTTCTTCAGCTTTGTCGCCTGCGTACGCAACATGGGCGCCTTTGCTGTCTACGCGCTGGCCTGGACCGGCATCTTCATCCTGGGCGGCCTGGCCGCCGGCATCGTCACCACGCTGCTGGTGGTGAGCGGCATCCTGGGCAGCAGCGAATCACCGCTGGCCACGGCGCTGATCACCGGGCTGATGGTGGGCACGGCACTGGTGATGGCGGCGATGTTCTTCACCTCGCTCTACGCCACCTTCGTGGACTGCTTTGGCCCGCCGCCGGAAGCCGAAGGCACTGTGCCTGCGCAACACCGTGAAGCTATCAAATAGATAGCTATCAGCCCAGGCTGCGCCTGGGCTAGAGGCCTATTTGGCTTATATTTTCTGGCGCAGCGCGCTCAGGTCACCGGCGTCAGCTTGGCCACCGACAGCGCCAGCCACTTCACGCCGTGCCGGGGGAAATTGACCTGCGCACGCGCATCCGTACCACTGCCTTCCAGCGCCAGCACCGTGCCTTCGCCAAACTTGGTGTGAAACACCTGCATGCCCGAGCGCAGGCCGTGCGAGGGCGCGGCCTTCTGCGGCGGCACCGGCGGGCTGGCGAAGGTCGTGTCTTTTGCGCCAAATGAGCCCCAACCCGATGATGAGCGGTGGCCTCCAGCTATTGAATTAGGAGCACCTCCCGCATTGCGCGGCGTGATCCATTTCAGCGCGGCCTCGGGCAGTTCCTCAAAAAAGCGGCTCTTCAGGTTGTAGCGCGTCTGCCCGTGCAGCAGCCGGGTTTGCGAATGGCTCAGGTAGAGCCGCTTGCGCGCGCGGGTGATGGCCACATACATCAGGCGGCGTTCTTCTTCCAGGCCGCCACGGTCGCTGATGGAGTTCTCGTGCGGGAACAGGCCCTCTTCCATGCCGCCGATGAACACGCAGTCAAACTCCAATCCCTTGGAGGCATGCACCGTCATCAACTGCACTGCATCCTGGCCGGCCTGCGCCTGGTTGTCGCCGGCCTCCAGCGCGGCGTGGGTCAGGAAGGCGGCGAGCGGGCTCAGCGTTTCGCCGGTGTCGGCGTCGGGCGCCAATGGCTCGTCCAGCACTGGCAGCGAGGCATCCAGGCCCTGGCTGGCGGGCGATTGGCGCAGCTCATCCACCGGCAGCGCCACGGCATCGCGGCCAAAGCCTTCCTGGGTGACAAAGCTCTCTGCGGCGTTGACCAGTTCTTCCAAATTCTCGATACGGTCGGCGCCTTCGCGGTCGGCCTTGTAGTGCTCGATCAGGCCGCTGTGCGCCAGCACGGCGTCGATGATTTCGCGCAGCGTGATGCCGCTGGTCTGCTCGCGCAGCACATCGACCTTGGCGACAAAGGCGCCCAGGTTGGCACCGGCCTTGCCCGGCACGCCAGACACGGCGTCGTGCAGCGATGTGCCGGCGGCGCGCGCCACGTCCTGCAGCTGCTCAATGCTGCGCGCGCCAATGCCGCGCGGCGGGAAATTGACCACGCGCAAAAAGCTGGTGTCGTCATGCGGGTTCTCCAGCAGGCGCAGGTAGGCCAGCGCGTGCTTGATTTCGGCACGCTCAAAGAAGCGCAGGCCGCCGTACACGCGGTAGGGCACGGCGGCGTTGAACAGCGCTGTTTCAATCACCCGGCTCTGCGCATTGCTGCGGTAGAGGATGGCGATCTCGCGGCGCGCAAAGCCAGGCTCGCTGCCCTGGTCACGCACCAGTTGGCGGATCTCGTCCACCATCCACTGCGCCTCGGCAAAGTCGCTGGTGGCCTCGAACACGCGCACCGGCTCGCCCGGGCCCTGGGTGGTGCGCAGGTTCTTGCCCAGGCGGTTGGTGTTGTGGCTGATCAGCTCGTTGGCTGAATCCAGAATGTTGCTGTAGCTGCGGTAGTTCTGCTCCAGCTTGATCTGGTGCTTGACATCAAACTCGCGCACAAAGTCGGCCATGTTGCCCACGTTGGCACCACGAAAGGCGTAGATGCTCTGGTCGTCATCGCCCACCGCCAGCACGCTGCTTTCGGGGCCGGCCAGTTGCTTCAGCCAGGCGTACTGCAGCTTGTTGGTGTCCTGGAACTCGTCCACCAGCATGTAGCGAAAGCGCCGCTGGTAGTGCTCGCGGATCGGGTCGTTGTCGCGCAGCAGCTCGTAGCTGCGCAGCATCAGCTCGCCAAAATCGACCACGCCCTCGCGCTGGCACTGCTCCTCGTAGAGCTGATACAGCTCGACCTTCTTGCGGTCGTCCTCGTTGCGCGCCTCGACATCGCCGGGGCGCAGGCCGTCTTCCTTGGCGCCAGAGATAAACCACTGCGTCTGCTTGGCCGGAAAGCGTTCGTCGTCCACGTTGTGCTGCTTCATCAGCCGCTTGATGGCCGAGAGCTGGTCTTGCGTGTCCAAAATCTGGAAGGCCTGCGGCAGGTTGGCCAGCTTGTAGTGCGCGCGCAGCAGGCGGTTGCACAGGCCGTGAAAGGTGCCAATCCACATGCCGCGCACATTCACCGGCAGCATGGCCGACAGCCGCGCAGACATTTCCTTGGCGGCCTTGTTGGTGAAGGTCACGGCCAGAATGCCGCCGGGCGAGACATGGCCGTTCTGCAGCAGCCAGGCGATGCGGGTGGTCAGCACCCGGGTCTTGCCGGAGCCGGCTCCCGCCAGGATCAGCGCGTGGCCGGCGGGCAGCGTGACGGCTGCAAGCTGCTCGTCGTTCAGGTTCTGGAGCAAGGGCGCGACGGACGGCGGCGCGCCGGAAAACAGGTCTTGAGAGAGCATCCCGCCATTGTAGGAACCCGCTCCGACTTGGTTAGCGCCCGCGTCGCAGGCCGTCCACCGCATCCGCCTCAAAGCCCGTCCACAGCGCATCGCGCCGCTGCAGCGTCTGCGCCACCTCGTCGTGCCGCAACTGGGCCACGGCCGACACCAGCGCGTTGCACAAAAAGAAAGCCGCGGTGTAGGAATCAAACGGCGATGCATTGGCCGTGCCCACCAGCAGGCTGTGCTGCGCGCAGGCCACGATGGGTGCGGCCGCGCTGTCGGTAATGGCCAGCACGGTGCAGCCCTGCGCGCGAAACTGCTGCGCGGCCAGCACGGCGCCGTTGGAATAGCGGCGGATGGTGAACACCAGCAGCAAATCGCGCGGCTCTACCCACAGCAGGCGGTCTACCGCAAAGGGCGCACCGGCGCCCAGCTCCTGCACGTTGGGTCGGCACATGTTCAGGTGCGTGGTGAGGTAGGACGACACCGGCATGCTGTTCTTCTCGGCCATCACGAACACGCGCCCCTCGCAGCGGCTGATGGCCGTCGCCACGGCCTCGAACGCCGCCATGTCCAGGCCCTGGCGCGTGGCGTTGAGGTTGTGCTGGTCATGCAGCAGCGCGTCGTCCACGCATTCGGCCAGGCTGCGGTCGCGGCCAATGGTGGCCAGCGTGCGCTGCGCCGGCGTCTGCAGCAGCACCGTTACCTCGGAGCGCGCCTCGCGCCGCACCTCGGCCAGGCTGGCATAGCCCAGCTTGGCAAACAGCCGCACCACGGTCGATGCGCTGGTGCCGGTGCGCGCGGCAATGCCGCTGGCCGAATCCAGCAGCCCATCGGGGTAGTGCCGCTGCAGGTCGTCGGCCAGGGCGCGTTCGCTGGCGGTCAGGGTGGCGGCATGGAGGGCCAGCCGTTCGGTAAGAAGCATGGGGAAGAGGGAAGAGAACTACGGCGCCAAGCATAGAGGGCCGCCCGTCTGCAATGGATATTGCAACAATGCATTATTATTGAAATATCCATTTCAAAAACTCCACGCATGTCCTCCACCCTCGCCGCCCCAGCCCCCGCCCTTGCCGCACAGCCCCTTCTGGACTGGCTGGCCGCGCAGGAGAGCGCCATGTTCGACCTGCTGCGCCAGGTGGTGAACACCGACAGCGGCAGCGGCCACGTGCCCGGCGTGTTGCAGGTCGCGGCACTGCTGCGCGGCCGGCTGGAGGCGGCCGGCATCACCGTGCAGACCACGCCAGAGCCCGGCTGGGGCGAGTGCATGCTGGCGCGCGTGCCGGGTAGCGACCCGGCCGCTAGCGGCCACCTGCAGCTCATGGGCCACATGGACACGGTGTTCCCGCTGGGCACGGCGGCAGCGCGGCCCTGGCGCGTGGAAAACGGCAAGGCCTTTGGCCCCGGCGTGGCCGACATGAAGTCGGGCCTGGTGATGAACGTGTTTGTGCTTGAAGCCCTGGCGCGCTTTGGCGGCAATGCGTCGCCCGTGCACCTGTTTTTCTCGTGCGACGAAGAGGTCGGATCGCCCGCCTGCCGCACCGCCATCCGCGAGATTTCGCAAGGCGCACGCGCCGTGCTCAATGCCGAGCCCGGCCGCATCAGCGGCAACGTGGTGATCGAGCGCAAGGGCTCCTACCGCATCGATTTCGAGGTGCAGGGCGTGGCCGCGCATGCCGGCATCAACCCCGCACAGGGCGCCAGCGCCATCGAGGCGCTGGCCCGCAAGACCGTGGCGCTGCACACGCTCAGCGGCTGCGAGCCCGGCATCACGCTCAACGTAGGCTTCATCCAGGGCGGCATGGCCTCCAACGTGGTCGCGCCGCTGGCCAGCGCCCACCTGGACCTGCGCTACACCGCCGAGAACGACCTGGACGCGGTGCTGGCGCGCATCCGCGCCATCATCGAAGAAGAATCCCTGCCGCGCACCAGCGGCCGCATCGTGGCGCAGACCGGCACGCTGCCCATGGCCCGCACGCCGGCCGACCTGCTGCAGGCCTACCAGCACAGCGCGGCACAGGTCGGCTTTGCGGTCGAGGGCGAATTCACCGGCGGCGCGGCCGACAGCGGCATCACCTCATCGATGGGCATTCCATCCCTCTGCGCACTTGGCCCCGTGGGCGGCTATGCGCACAGCGAGCGCGAGTTCTGCGACCTCAGCACCTTCGTGCCGCGCGCCCAGGCACTGGCACTGACCTTGCTCGCGCTGGGCTGATCCCCGCACTTCGTTTTCTACCCTCCTGACTAGCCCCGACCATGTCCCAACGCAACGACCTTCTTTCGCCCGCCACGCAGGGCCTGACCCGCCGCCAGCTCCTGGGCACCAGTCTGGGCCTGGGCCTGGCCGGGCTGCCCGCCATTGGCGCCCATGCGTCCGAAGAGAAATACCCCACGCGCCCGATCACGCTGGTGGTGCCCTTCCCGCCCGGCGGCTCGGTCGATGTGATGGCGCGCATGTACACCGAGCCCCTTGGCCGCATCCTGGGCGTGCCCATGGTGGTGGACAACCGGCCCGGCGCGGGCGGCTCGATTGGCGCGCAGTACGTGGCGCGCGCCAAGCCCGACGGCTACACGCTGGTCGTGTCCTCGCAAAGCAGCCACCTGGCCAATCCGCTGGTGCAGCCCAACCTGGGCTACGACCCGATCAAGGACTTCGACAACATCGCCATCCTGGGCCGCCAGCCCAACGTGCTGGTGGTGCATCCCAGCCTGCCGGTGAAGACCTTCGCCGAGTTCGTCGAATACGTGAAGGCACGCCCCGGCCAGATCAACTTCTGCAGCGCGGGCGCGGGCAGCATGGGCCAGCTCAACGCAGAGATGATGCAGCTCGCCGTCGGTACCAAGGCCGTGCACATCCCCTACCGTGGCGGCTCGCCGCTCATCACGGCGGTGCTGAGCAACGAGGTGCAGTTCGCGCTCGACAACCTGGTCATCTTCCTGCCGCACATCCAGGCCGGCAAGCTGCGCGCGCTGGCCGTGGCCTCGCCCACGCGCCTGCCGCAGCTGCCCGACGTGCCCACCTTTGCCGAGCTGGGCCATGCACCGCTCAACCAGCCTTCGTGGACCGGCATCGCCGCGCCCGCCAACACCCCGCCCGCCATCGTGGCAGCCATCCACAAGGCGATCCGCAGCGCCGCCACCGAGCCCGCCATGGTCGAGAACCTGAAGACCCGCGGCGTGATCCCGCCCGAGGAAATGGCGCCTGCGGCCTTCGAGAAGATGATGTCCGAGCGCCTGGTGGCCTACGGCGAGGTGGTGCGCCGCGCCAACATCAAGCCCGAGTAAGCACCTCGCCCCCATCGCGCAGCAGCCAGCGCACCTGCTGCGTCTGCTCGCTGTCCGGGTAGCGCCGCTCCAGCGCCTGCAGGATGGGGCGGGCCTGGTCGGCACGGTGCAGGCCCTGCACCAGCACCAGTGCCGCCAGCCCATAGGCCTGGGGAATGGCCGGGTCGTCGGGAAAGCGCCGGTCAAAACCCGACAGCAGTTGCAGCACGCCCTGCGCATCGTCGCCGTGCCAGGCATGGCGCGCCAGCGCCAGCACCACCTGCGCCGTTGCGGGCGCAAAAGCCGGGTCGCGCTCGCGGCCAACACGGTAGACCTGCAAGGCCTCTGAGGCGAAACCGCCCTGTATCAGCAGCGCCAAGAACTGCTGCGCATGCCCGCACAGCAGCTCGGCCTGGTCCGACTGCAGCAGCACCCGGTGATGGCGGCGGTGTGCCGCCAGGTTGTCGGGCTGCGCGCGCAACGCCTGGCCCGTCAGCAGCAGCGCGCCGGCCACGTCGCCCTTGTCCAGCAGCTGTGCCAGTTGTGCATCGGCCTGCGCCGCCGTGGCCTGGGCGGGTGTCAGCTCTTGCTCGCCGGCACGGGGCAATGGATCTATGCCCAGCACCAGGTGGTACTGGTACATCACATAGCCGATCATGCTGGCCATGGCCCAGGCGCCGTAGATGTTGATGTAGATCAGCAGCAGCCAGCCCAGCCAGGCGCTGCGCCACGGCAGCAGCAGCCCGGCCGCCAGGTCCATGCCGTAGAGCAGCACGAACAGCAACAGGCACAGCAGCAGATAGGGCCGCCAGCCAATGACACGTATCGTCCCCCACACCAGCCCCGGGTTGATCGCCTGCCGCAGGCTGCACGAATGCACCAGCACCATGATGGTGGCGGGCAGGGCCAGCGAGGCCAGCAGCATCACCAGGTAAGGCAGCTGCGCGTGCAGCCGCGCCGACGCAAAGGCCAGTGCGCCCTGCAGCAGCAGGATGGCAAACAGCTTGCGGGGCAGGTCCTCCCAGTCCGGGTCTTTCTCGCGCGGATAGTCCTTGGCCCGCAGCAGGCCGCGCGCGCCCAGCGCGATCACCTGGCAGGCATAGCGGCTTGCCGCCAGCATCACGCCGATCCACACAATGCCCATCAGCACCGGCGCGCCGAACAGGATGGCCGGCAGGCTGCCAACCAGGCTGAGGCCCAGGATGCCGGCAGCGTAGAGCAGCGGCCCGCCCTGCAGCGGAAACGCGGCAAAAGTGCTGAGCCGCTGCCAGAACGGGCGTATCTGCATGCTGGTGCCATCAGACATTGGTGCTTCCCCTCCCCTCGTTGATGCAACCAGCGTAGCAGACGCCTGCCGCCGTCATTTTGCTACCAAATACATAGCTAATTGCCATTGATAAATAAGGGATGCAAGCATTTTCATCCCCACCCAATCATGGCCACAGTTGAATGGATGACCAGGACTTATAAGGTCTATACGGGAATCCCCAAGCGCGGCTGCAGGTGCTTCCCTACAATCAATCACCGGGCCCAAGTTTCTTGACGCCCGGTTTTTTTGTGGCCTGTGCAAACGCAGGCAATGGCAGCGCCCACCACGGTGCCGCCCACATCGAGCCGGTCCAAGCCAAGCGCCCACGCCGTGCGGAATTCCTCCGCCGGTGATCCTTTCTCAGGAGCTTGGAATCTCAATGGAAATCTTCGACTACGACAACGTCCTGCTGCTGCCGCGCAAGTGCCGCGTGGAGAGCCGCTCGGAATGCGACGCCAGCGTTGAGCTGGGCGGCCGCAGCTTCCGCATCCCGGTGGTGCCGGCCAACATGAAGACGGTGGTGGACGCGTCGATCTGCCTGCGCATGGCGCAGAACGGCTACTTCTACGTGATGCACCGCTTTGACCTGGACAACGTGCAGTTCGTGCGCGACATGCATGCGCAGAACGCCTTCGCGTCGATCTCGGTCGGCGTGAAGAAGGCCGACTACGACACGGTAGACCGCCTGGTGGCCGAGGGCCTGGTGCCCGAGTACATCACCATCGACATCGCGCACGGCCATGCCGACACGGTGAAGAACATGATCGCCTACCTGAAGGAGAAGCTGCCCGCCTCCTTCGTGATCGCCGGCAACGTCGGCACGCCCGAGGCCATCATCGACCTGGAGAACTGGGGCGCGGACGCGACCAAGGTCGGCATCGGCCCAGGCAAGGTCTGCATTACCAAGCTCAAGACCGGCTTTGGCACCGGCGGCTGGCAGCTGTCGGCGCTCAAGTGGTGCGCGCGCGTGGCCACCAAACCGATCATTGCCGACGGCGGCATCCGCGAGCACGGCGACATCGCCAAGAGCATTCGCTTTGGCGCCACCATGGTCATGATCGGCAGCATGCTGGCCGGCCATGAAGAGTCGCCCGGCCAGACGGTGGAAGTGGATGGCCAGCTGTTCAAGGAGTACTACGGCAGCGCCAGCGACTTCAACAAGGGCGAGTACAAGCACGTGGAAGGCAAGCGCATCCTGGAGCCGGTCAAGGGCCGCCTGGCCGACACGCTGGTAGAGATGGAGCAGGACGTGCAGAGCTCCATCAGCTACGCCGGCGGCAAGAAGCTGATGGACATCCGCAAGGTCAACTACGTGATCCTGGGCGGCGACAACGCGGGCGAACACCTGCTGATGTAGAAAACACGAGCCGCAGGCGAAGTTGCAAGCCCTGCTTGCGATCGCTGCAAAAAATAGTGCATAATCTGAGGCTTGCTTCTTCTGCCCGCCGCTTGGCAACAACAAGCTTTTGTTGGGAAGCAAATCAGCTGGATGCTTAGGAAAAATCCTCAGCAAACAGCGCAGATTTTGAAGTTTTAAGTGGGCTCTTAGCTCAGTTGGTAGAGCAGCGGACTCTTAATCCGTAGGTCGAGTGTTCGAGTCACTCAGGGCCCACCACTAATCCCGCAAGGGGCTTGATGCCGGTGCTGTCGCAAGACAGCACCGGCATTCTTGCTTCTGGCCGCATCAGCGCATCACAAGACTCCGGAAGGAATGTTGGCGGTCGTCTTGGGGTGCGTCGTGCTCAGCCAGAGGACTTCCGCATCGGCCTCGCTCAGGCTGATGACGCGGTGCCCCATCCGGCTGTCGATGTACCAGCTGTCCCCAGGGCCCAGGTCCGCCGGCTCGTAGAACTCGGTGAAGAGCCGCACCATGCCGGACAGCACGTAGACAAACTCCTCGCCCACGTGCCGGCTCCAGTCGTCGAAATCCTCGTAGGCGCGCGCCACGACCCGGGTCCGGAAGGGCACCATGTCCTTGTTGGACAGGTCATTGCACAGCAGCACGTGCTGGTAGTAGGGCGTGGCGTGCGGCGTGCCCGAGCCTTCGCGGCTGATGCTGCGGCGGCCTGCGCCGACCTGCTTCTGCGCGGAGGAAAACAGCTCGCCCAAATCGATCTGCAGACCCGACGCCAGCTTGATCAAGGCGTCATAGGTCGGCGACATCTGGCCGTTCTCTATCTTGGAAAGCGTCGAGCGCGCCAGGCCCGATGCCTGCCCGGTCTGCTCCAGCGTCCAGCCCTTTTCTGTTCGTATCGCACGGATGCGCAGGCCCAGAGCCACTTCGCTGGATAGTCTTGCGGGAACCGCGCTCATGGGCTTATGGGCGCCTGAGGCGCTGGAGTGAATCTTTGGAGAACGCCATTATCCTCAAGCGAAATTTAACAAGCAGGCAGGGATCTTATTTCCCATCAGAAACAATTACCTGCCACGCATTCCCTCAAACGTCGAACTTCACGCCTTGGGCCAGGGGCAGCTCGTGCGAGAAGTTCACCGTGTTGGTGGCACGGCGCATGTAGGCGCGCCATGAATCAGAGCCCGACTCACGGCCACCGCCGGTCTCCTTCTCGCCGCCAAAGGCCCCGCCGATTTCAGCGCCGGAAGTCCCAATGTTGACGTTGGCAATGCCGCAGTCGGAGCCCAGCGCCGACAGGAAGGTTTCCGTCTCGCGCAGGTGGTTGCTGAAGATGGCCGAAGAGAGCCCCTGGGGCACGGCGTTCTGCAGCGACAACGCCTCGTTGAAATCCTCGTAGCTGAGCACGTAGAGGATGGGCGCGAAGGTTTCGTGGCACACGGTGGCGGTCTGCGCCGGCATCTCGACGATGGCGGGCCTGACGTAATAGGCATCGGGAAACTCGGCGGCCAGCAGGCGCTCACCACCAAACACCTGGCCGCCTTCGGCCGCGGCCGACTTCAGCGCCGACTGCATGCCATCGAAGCCCTGCGCATCGATCAGCGGCCCCACCAGCGTGCCCGTCTCCAGCGGGTTGCCGACTGGCAAGGCGGCGTAGGCTTTCTTCAGCCGTGCCAGCAGCGTGTCGCGCACGCTGGTGTGCACGATGAGGCGCCGCGTCGTCGTGCAGCGCTGGCCGGCGGTGCCGGCCGCCGCAAACAGGATGCCGCGCACCGCCAGGTCCAGGTCGGCCGACGGCGCCACGATCACGGCGTTGTTGCCGCCCAGCTCCAGCAGCGAACGGCCAAAGCGGCGAGCGACACGGGGGCCTACATCACGGCCCATGCGCGTGCTGCCGGTCGCGGATAGCAGGGCCACCTTCGGATGATCCACCAGTGCCTCGCCCACTTCGCGCCCGCCCTGCACCACGGCGTGCAGGCCGGCGGGGGCCGTGCCAAAGCGCTGCAGCGCGCGCGTGAAGATGGCGTCGCAGGCCAGCGCCGTGAGCGGCGTTTTCTCGGAAGGCTTCCAGACCACGGCATCGCCGCAGACGATGGCCAAGGCGCTGTTCCAGGCCCACACCGCGCAGGGGAAGTTGAAGGCCGTGATCACGCCCACCACGCCCAGCGGGTGCCAGGTTTCCATCATCCGGTGGCCGGGCCGCTCCGACGCGATGGTCAGGCCGTAGAGCTGGCGCGACAGGCCGACTGCGAAGTCGCAGATGTCGATCATCTCCTGCACCTCGCCCAGGCCTTCGGTCAGGATCTTGCCGGCCTCCAGCGATACGAGTTTGCCCAGCGCGTCTTTCTCGGCACGCAGTTCTTCGCCCAGCAGGCGAATCAGCTCACCCCGGCGCGGCGCGGGCACGACGCGCCAGGCTTCATAGGCGCGATGCGCAGCTTCGATGGTGGCGGCCACCTGTTGCGGGTCCGCCGTCTGCACGAGCCCGATCTGGGTGCCGTCTATGGGGCTGCGCACGCGCAGGCTACCTTCGTGCGAGGCCGCGCGGGAGACGCCCAGATGGGCCAGGAGCTGAGAGGTCAGATCAGAGGTAGAGGTCATGGGCGTGCAGTGAGTGCGATGGGAATCGCCGCTAGACAGCCAGCGGCTTTAAGTTTCCTATAGTAAACAAAATATCATATTTGGGGAAGGAAGCCCCAAAATTGCAAGCAGACGCCTGCAGCGGCCGGTTGCTCCTGCTGCGCGGTATTTCGGCGCGGGTCGATTCGTTTCCGCTGGATTTGCCGGAATAGCGGCAAGATCGGGGCCTTTTTGTTTTTCCTGGGCTATTGACCGCATGAATCCCGACGCACACAAGATCTGGAAGGCCCCGCAATGGGCGCTTGCCGCCCTGCTGGCGGTGCTTGGCATGCTCGGGCCGTTCTCCATCGACACCTACATCCCGGCCTTCTCCGGCATCGCCCAGGCGCTGGGCGCCTCGCCGGTGGAAATGCAGCAGACGCTGTCGGCCTACCTGTTCGGCTTTGCCTTCATGAACCTGTTCCACGGCGCGCTGGCCGACAGCTTCGGGCGGCGGCCGGTGGTGCTGGTGGGCCTTGCGATGTTCACCATCGCCTCGGCCGGTTGCGCGCTGTCGCAGACGGTCGAGCAACTGGTGCTGTTCCGCGCGCTGCAAGGCTTGTCTACCGGCGCCGGCATCGTGGTGTCGCGCGCGGTGATCCGCGACATGTTCCCGCCAGCGCAGGCGCAGAAGGTGATGAGCCAGGTCACCATCTATTTCGGCGTGGCGCCGGCCGTCGCGCCCATCATCGGCGGCTGGCTGTTTGTGCACCTGGGCTGGCACAGCGTGTTCTGGTTTTTGACCGGCGTTGGCGTACTGCTGTGGACCGCCAACTTCAAGCTGCTGCCCGAGACCCTGCACATCACCCAGCGCCAGCCCTTCAATGTGCGGCACCTGATGCGTGGCTACTGGCAGTTGGGCTCAAGCCCGCGCTTCTTGCTGCTGGCGCTGGCCAGCGGCGTGCCCTTCAACGGCATGTTTCTTTACGTGCTGGCGGCGCCGGCCTTTCTGGGTGACCACCTGCAGTTGGCCCCCACGCAGTTCTTCTGGTTCTTCCTGCTGACCATCAGCGGCATCATGGGCGGCGCCTGGGCCAGCGGGCGGCTGGCCGGGCGCATCGCGCCCAAGCGGCAGATCCGCCATGGCTTTGTGATCATGCTGCTGACCTCGGTCGCCAACCTGGTGGCCAACCTGCTGTTTACGGCACATCCGGCCTGGGCGCTGCTGCCGATCGCGGTGTTTGCCTTTGGCTGGGCGCTGATGGTGCCGGTGGTGACCCTGCTGGTGCTGGACCTGTACCCGGAGCGCCGCGGCATGGCCTCGTCGCTGCAGGCCTTCATTGGCTCGCTGGCCAACGGCATCGTGGCGGGCGTGATAGCGCCGCTGGTGATGCACTCCACCGCAGCGCTGGCCGCCGCCTCGCTGCTGATGATGTCGGTCGGCCTGCTGGCCTGGCTGCTGCTGCACCGCAGCTGGCCGGAAATCGGCCGGGCCATGGCCAGAGATTAGTCAGCCAAACCAGGCATAACTACCAAAAATATAGCTATAAGCCCAGGCAGGTAAAGGGCTAGAGGCATATTTCACCAATATTTCCCAGCCTGGCGCGCAGCAGGCCTGGGTTGCCGCCATGCACCAATCCGGCGGTGCAGCACCAAATCGACACGGCATTGATGGGCTGCTGAGGCTGCCCGGCTGCGCTTTTGCGCCCTTTCCGTGCACCAGGGGCGGGTTCACACACGGCCTGCGCAGGCACGCATTTTGCTGGATCAAAATTCAAGTAACTTGAAAATAGTTACATGAATCCGCCATCAACCGCACCCCTGCCAGGAGCCCCCATGATCCGTGCCTCTCGCCTCTTTGCCCGCCTGACACTGGCCTTGGCCGGCAGTCTTGGCCTTGCTGCCGCCGCCCATGCGGACCTGCTCGCCGACATCCGGGCCAAGCAGGAAATCGCTGTTGCCACCGAGGCGCAGTTTGCGCCCTTCGAGTTTGTGCAAGACGGCAAGATCGTGGGCTACGGCTCTGACCTGCTGGCCCTGGTGTTGGCGGATCTGCCGGGCGTCAAGCTCAAGCAGTTGGATCTGCCGTTCCAGGGCATCCTGCCTGGCCTGGCCGCCAAGCGCTTCGATTTTGTGGTGACCTCGGTCACCATGACCAAGGAGCGTGCCGACAAGTTTGCCTTCACGCTGCCGATCGCCGAGGCCACGGTGGCGCTGGTCAAGCGCAAGGCCGATAGCGCCTTCACAAAGCCCGAGGACATGGGCGGCAAGGTGGTGGGCTCGCAAACCGGCTCGGCGCAGTTGAAGGCGCTGCAGGCCTACGACGCCCAGCTCAAGGCCGCAGGCAAGCCTGGCGTGAAGGCAATCCGCGAGTACGTCAGCTTTGACGAGGCCTATGCCGACCTGGCCGCCGGCCGCCTCGATGCGGTGGCGCAGAGTCTGTCCAACCTGGCAACCCTGGCCAAGACGCGCGGCGACATCTACGCCATCCTGCCGCAGCCCATCGGCCCCAAGACCTACTTTGGCTGGGCCGGCCGCAAGGATGCCGACAGCGCCTCACTGGTCCAGTTCTTCAGCGACGGCATCGCCAAGGCGGCCAAGAGCGGCAAGCTGAAAGAGCTGCAACTGAAGTGGTTCGGCTTCACCATGGATACGCCGACCGACGCGGTGCCCGTGCCGCAGATGTGAGTTGATGCGCCGCCACATCCAAGGTTTTCGACGCTGATATGGACACCTCGCTGCTGAGCCGCCTGGCCGGCTACGCCCCGGTACTGGGTCAGGGCATGCTGACCACGCTATGGATGTCGGCCCTGGCCATCGTGCTGGGCTTTGTCGGCGGCGCGCTGCTGCTGGGCCTGAGCCAGCCCGGGGGCCGCGTGGGTGTGCTGCGTGGCGCGGTCGCTTTGTATGTGAGCTTCTTCCGCGGCACGCCGCTGCTGGTGCAGTTGCTGATGCTGTTCTATCTGCCCGGCGCGGCGGGGTTGGATCTGCCACCGGCGCTGGCCGCGCTGCTGGCACTGGGGCTGAACTCGGCGGCCTTCCAGTGCGAGATCCTGCGCGCCGGCCTGGCCGCCATCCCGCCGGGCCAGTTGGAGGCGGCGCGTGTCTACGGGCTCAGCGGGCGGCAGGTGTTTCGCCATATCCAGTTGCCGCAGATCGCGCGCACCGTCTGGCCCGCAGTGGTATCCGAGGCGATCGACGTGCTGAAGGGCTCGGCCATTGTCTCGGTCATTGCGGTGACCGATCTGGCGCGCACTGGCCGGCAGATAGTGGCTGGCAACTTTCGCCCGCTGGAGGTCTATGTGAGCGTGGCGCTGTGCTATCTGCTGCTGTCGGCGCTGATCGTCTGGGGTGGCCGCGTGGTCTACCGCCACCTGAACGCCGGCGCACCGGCAAGGCAGGCCTGAGCGTGCTTGATTTTTCCCTGATGGTCGAGCTGCTGCCGCTGTATGGCGGGGCCGCCCTGCAGACCCTGGCCCTGGTGGGCCTGGCTGGGCTGTGTGGCCTGGTGCTGGGCTTTGTGCTGAACGCCGTGCGCATTTTTGGTGGCCCGGTCGCGGCGCGTGTGCTGCGGGTGTACACCGCGCTGTGGCGGGGCACGCCCTTGCTGGCCCAGCTCTTCATCGTCTACTTTGGCCTGCCCGAGTTGGGTTTGGCGCTGGACCCGTTTACGGCTGCTGCGCTGGCCTTGACGCTGTACAGCGCGGCCTACTTTGCCGAGATCTTTCGCGCCAGCTGGGAGGCCATCCCGGCCGGGCAGATCGAAGCCGCCCGCGCCATGGGCATTGCGCGTGGGCGTTGCTTTCTGCACATCGAGATGCCGCAGGCGCTGCGCCTGTCGGTGCCGCTACTGACCAACCAGTGGGTGCTGGTGCTGAAGGAGTCGGCGCTGGCCTCGGTCATCACCGTGCCCGAGCTGACCATGACCACCACCCGCGTCGTCGCCGAGCGCTTTTCTTACCTCGAACCCTATGTGCTGCTGGCACTCAGCTACTGGGGCCTGACGCTGCTGGTGCAAGCCATTGGCCGCTATGTGCAAAGGAAAACCGCATGAGCCTGAGCGCTGCTACCGTGCCGATGATCGCCCTGCGCGGCGTTGGCAAATCCTATGGCGCGCACCGCGTGCTGCAGGGCATAGACCTGGAGGTGCAGCGCGGCGAGGTGCTGGTGCTGATCGGCCCGTCCGGCTCCGGCAAGACCACCGCGCTGCGCTGCATGAACTTTCTGGAGCGCCACGACGAGGGCGAGGTCTGGATCAAGGGCGCACGCCTGGGCTACGACTTGGCGCCCGATGGCCGGCGCGTGCTGCAGAGCGAGCGCGAGCTGGCCGGGGTGCGTGCGCCGGTGGCCATGGTGTTCCAGCAGTTCAACCTGTGGCCGCACATGACCGCGCTCGGCAATGTGATGGCGCCACTGACATTGGCGCTGGGCCTGCCGGCCGCCAGCGCACGCACCCGGGCGCTGGCCGCACTTGAGCGCGTGGGCCTGGCCGCCAAGGCCGACCTGCACCCAGCCGCGCTCAGCGGCGGCCAGCAGCAGCGGGTGGGCATTGCCCGGGCACTGGCGGTCAACCCTGAGGTGATGCTGCTGGACGAGCCCACCTCGGCGCTTGACCCGGAGCTGGTCGACGAGGTGCTGGAGGTGATCCGATCGCTCTCCCGCGACGGCATGACCATGGTGATGGTCACCCACGAGATGAGCTTTGCCGCCCAGGTGGCCAGCCGTGTCGCCTTCATGGAGCAGGGCCGCATCGTCACCGTTGGCACGGCGGACGAGGTGCTGCGCCACCCGACGCATGAGCGGGTGCGTGCCTTTCTGCAGCCCTGGGTGCGGCGCAGTCTGCAGATGGAGGTGGGCGCATGAGCTTCGATCCCCGAGCAGAAAAGGTGGCCGCGGCGGTCGATACCGAGCGCCTGGGTCGCCGCATTGCCGGCCTGGCGGCCTTTGGCGCCCGTGCCGATGGTGGCGTGGACCGCCAGGCGCTCACCACTGAAGAACTCGCGGCGCGGCGCTGGTTGCTGGCCGACGTGGTGCAGCGGCCGGGCTACCGCGTGGGCATTGATGACGCGGCCAATGTCTTTGTGCAACGCGCCGGCAGCCAGCCCGGCGCCGCACCGGTGCTGACCGGCAGCCATGCCGACACCCAGCCCGCTGGCGGGCGCCTGGACGGCGCCTTTGGCGTGGTGGCCGGCTTTGAGCTGTTCGACGCACTCGACCAGGCCGGCATCCAGACCCGGCGCCCGGTCGAGGTGGTGATCTGGACCAATGAGGAAGGCTGCCGCTTCTCGCCCGGCCTGATGGGCTCGAACGGCTTTGTCGATCCCGCCAGCCTGGCTGTGGCGCGCAAGGTGCGCGATGCCAGCGGGGTCTACTTTGGCGCGGCCTGCGATGCCGCACGCGACGACTTTCTAAGCGCCGCTGCCGCGCACGGCTGGCCACTGCTGCCATGCCCGCCGGCGCGGCCGGTGCACGCCTATATCGAGGCGCATATAGAGCAAGGCCCCGAGCTGGAAGCCGCGCAGCACCAGGTCGGCTGCGTGCACACCATCCAGGGCGTGCGCTGGCTGGAGCTGGTCTTTGCCGGCCGCAGCGCCCACGCCGGCACCACGCCCGCCCACATGCGCGACGACGCCATGCCCAAGGCGGTACGGGCCGCGCAAGCCGTGCTGGCGCTGGCCGATGTTGAAACCGCGCGCGACCCACGCCTGCGCCTGACCATCGGCCGCTTCGACGTGCAGCCGGGCTCGATCAACACCATTGCGCGCGAAGCGCGCTTTACGGTCGACCTGCGCCACCCGGATGAGTTGGTGCTGCAGGCGCTGCAAGCCCGCATAGCGGCACTGTGCGGCGAAGCGGCGCAGATCAACACCTTGCTATGCAAGCCACCGGTGGCCTTCGACACGCGCCTGCATGCGCTGACGCTCAGCGCATGCGCGCAGCTTGGCCTGCGCCACCAGCCCATGCTGAGCGGCGCCTTCCACGACGCCATGCCGCTGGCCAGCCATGCGCCCACCACCATGCTGTTCGCGCCCAGCCGCGAGGGCATCAGCCACCACCCGGCCGAGCACACCGAGCTGGCCGACCTTGCCGCCTGCACCCGCGCCCTGGCGCTGTGCATGACCCAACTGGCCCTTGAGGCCTGAACCCGAAGGAGCCCACCCATGTCCCTCAACCCATCCGCCAAGCTGCACACCGCGCGCGACAACGGCGAGCCCGAAGGCCACAACCCCACGCTGCACGAGCCGATCTCGGTCGACGGCACGCCGGTGCTCGGCCAGCTCTACACCGTGCCGGCGCGCAATGGCCGCGCCGTGCGGCTGCGCAAGGGCCAGGTGATCCGCATCATCAACACGCACGGCTCGCAGGTATGCGACACCTGGGCCTTCAACAGCGCAGACCTGAGCGAATTCATGTCGATGGAGCATGTGCGCGCCTGGATCGACCGCATCGTGCCGCAGCCCGGCGATGCGCTGGTGACCAACCAGCGCCGCCCCATCCTGACCCTGCTCAGCGACACCTCGCCCGGCGTGCACGACACGCTGATCGCGCCCTGCGACCTGTCGCGCTACCGCACCCTGGGCGTGGAGATCTACCACGACAACTGCGCCGACAACCTGCGCATGGCGCTCGGCGCCATCGGCCTGCGCAGCGGCGAGGTGCCCTGCGCACTGAACCTGTGGATGAACATCCCGGTAGACCGCAAGAACGCCATCCAGTGGCTGCCGCCGGTGTCCCAGGCGGGCGACCACGTAGAGCTGCGCGCCGAGATGGATTGCGTGCTGGTGATGTCGGCCTGCCCGCAGGACATCGTCGCCATCAATGCGCACAACCCGGTGGATGTGCATTTCGTGGTCGAGGGCTCTGACTAAGGGCTTTATCGTGTCATCCTGACTGCCACTTTCGATCCAATGCCTCGTATGCCCGCTGAGCCCTCATCGCCCCCATCCAACGTTGCCGATCCTCTGGCCGGACTGGGCCTGCGCCTCAAGCATGCCCGCATGGTGCAAGGCCTGACGCTGCGGCAACTGGCCGATGCGGCGGGCTGCTCGGAAAGCATGCTGTCGAAGATCGAGCGCGGGCATGCCATGCCCTCGCTGTCGGCGTTGCACCGGCTGGCGCTGGCGCTCAAGTCCAATGTGGCCGAACTCACCGCAACCGGCGGCGAAGGCCAGTCGCCCATAGGCCGCGCCGGCGCGCGGCCGGTGGTGAGCTTTCAGTCCGGCCGCAAGCAAAAAGGCAGCATCCGGCTGGAGCGCGTGATGCTGCCCATGCGCGGCCAGTTGCTGCAGGCCGACATTCACCTGATCGATCCGCTGGTGAGCAGCGGAGAACAGATCAGCCACATCGGCGAAGAGCTGGGCTACCTGCTCGAAGGCGAGCTGGAGCTGACCTTGGGCGACAGCACCTACCGCCTGGGGCCGGGCGATCACTTCTCTTTTTCCAGCGACACGCCGCACAGCTACCGCAACCCGGGCCAGACGCTGACCCGCGTGCTATGGGTGAACACGCCGCCTACGTTTTGACATAGGCCAGCGCACGCTTCACGCAAAAAAAACGGCCTCACAAGGAGGCCGTTTTTGCATGCCGCGAACGGCATGACTACGAAGCAAAAGCTCAGCGCACCGGCTTGCCGGCAGCGCGGCGCGGGCCGTCGTGCGGCACATAGGCCTTGCCGCCGGGGGCTGCCGGGCGGGCAACGAAGCCACCGGGCTTGCCGCCGCCAAAACCGCCTGGCTTGCGGTCACCGAAGCCACCACCGCCACCATGGCGGGGGCCATCGCCGCGCGGGGCAAAGCCGCCATCAGGACGGCCGCCTTCTGGACGACCACCAAAGCCTTCGGCACGCGGCGCGAAGCGGCCGCCACCAGCGTTGTCGCCAAAGCCAGGCTTGCGGCCATAGCCACCTGCACCGCCACGGTCGTCACGCTGATCGCCACCGCCAGCACCACGCTGGTTGAAGCCGCTGGCGTTCTGGTAACCAGAAGCCGGTGCACCACGGCCAGGGCCGGAGCGGTCACCGAAACCGCCGCCAAAGCCACCACGGCCAGCACCGCCGCCGCCGAACTTGCGGTCACCACCACGGCTGTCGCCACCGCGGCCACGGCCACCAAAGTCACCACCGCCGCCTGGGCCGCGCGGAGGGCGCGAATCGGGCATGCGTTGTTGCGGCTCCAGGCCAGGGATCACGTCGGCCTTGAACTGTTGACGGCTGTAGCCTTCGATGTCGAAGATCTTGCGGCGGTCGCGGAACTCGGCAAAGGTCACGGCCAGGCCGTCGCGCCCGGCACGGCCGGTACGGCCGATGCGGTGGGTGTAGTCCTCAGCCTTCATCGGCAGGCCGAAGTTGAAGACGTGGGTGATGGTGGGCACGTCGATGCCGCGGGCGGCAACGTCGGTGGCCACCAGGATCTGCACCTGGCCTTGGCGCAGCGCCATCAGGCGGCGGTTGCGCAGGCCCTGGCTCAGGGCACCGTGCAGCGCGACGGCACTGAAGCCCTCTTGCTGCAGGTCGTTGGCCAGGCCGTCGCACTCGACTTGCGTGCTGGCAAAGACGATGGCCTGGTCGATGGTGGTGTCGCGCAGCCAGTGGTCGAGCATCTTGCGCTTGTGCTGGGAGTTGTCGGCCCAGAACAGCTTTTGCTGGATGTTGGCGTGCTTTTCTTGCGGGCTGTCGATCTGCAGCTTTTGCGGCTCACGCATCACGCGCGAGGCCAGTTGCTGGATGCGCGGCGCGAAGGTGGCGCTGAACATCATGGTCTGGTGACGGTCGATGGTCAGTTGGTTGACTTCGGCCAGGTCGTCCGAGAAGCCCAGATCCAGCATGCGGTCGGCTTCGTCGACGACCAGGAACTTGACCTGGTCGAGCTTGATTTGCTGCGAGCGCTGCAGATCCAGCAGACGGCCAGGCGTGGCCACCACCAGGTTGGCGTTTTGCAGCTTGGCGATCTGCAGTTGGTAAGGCATGCCGCCCACCACGTTGGCAATGCGCAGGCCGCGGCAGTGCTGCACCAGGCCGATGGCGTCGTGCGCCACCTGCTGGGCCAGTTCGCGCGTCGGGCACAGGATCAGGGCGCCGGGCGTTGCGGCCTTGAAGTGACGCGGGTTGGTCGGGTCCTTGCGCTTGCCGCGCTTGGGAGCCGGCTCACCCTTGGCGGCGGCTTCAGCCACGGCACGGTCGAATTCAGCGCGTTCTGCGGCTTCTTCTTCGGCCTGCAGGCGAATCAGCGTGTGCAGCACGGGCAGCAGGAAGGCTGCCGTCTTGCCGCTGCCGGTCTGGCTGGAAACCATCAGGTCGATATAGCGGCGGGCGCCGCCTTCTTCCTGGGCGTCAGAACCCATGGCCAGCGGAATGGCCTTTTCTTGCACGCCGGTCGGCTGGGTAAAGCCCAGGTCGGCCACAGCCTGCACCAGCTCAGGCGCAAGGCCCAGGCGGACGAAGCCATTAGGCACGGCTTCGACTTCAGCGGCAGCGTCTGCGGCCAGCTCGGCCGAGACGGTGGCGAGCACGGCGTCAGCGGCAGGAGCGGTTTGGGGAATAGAGGAATCGGCAGGCGCGAAAGCGTCCTGCACGGCAAGCGTGTCGGTCATGAAGTGTCTTTCACACGAAAAGCACACCGCAGGCGCTGCCTGCGGACGCTTCGTGATGGTGAGTAAAAACATCCACCATCAAACGAAGCCTGCGCGGCCACTTGGCGTGGCCTGCGCGGGGGACTCTTTTCTGCCGAAGGCGCCGAGGTTTCGGGGCTCTGTCGGGGCGTCAGCCAGTCCGGTGCATGAGGGGAGATGTGCAATTGCGCCGAGAAGCTTCTCCAGCGCAGCCCGCGATTATGGCAGGCTGCGGGTTTTCCCGCAAGCGTCAGGCTGTAACCGTATTGACCGGGGCGGCCTGCAGGAAATGTGCGCGGTAGTGCGCCAGTTCGTCGATCGACTCGTGCACGTCGGCCAGCGCCGTGTGCTTCTGCGCCTTCTTGAAGCTGGAGTAGACATCCGGTCGCCAACGCTTGGCCAGCTCTTTCAGCGTGCTGACATCCAGATTGCGGTAATGGAAGAAGGCTTCGAGCTTGGGCATGTAGCGCACCAGAAAGCGCCGGTCCTGGCTGATGCTGTTGCCGCACATGGGCGCGCCGCGCTTGGGCACGTACTTGGCCAGGAAGTCGAGGATCTGCTGCTCGGCCTGCTCTTCGGTCACGGTCGAGGCCTTGACCTTGTCGGTCAGGCCGCTGCGGCCATGCGTGCCCGTGTTCCAGGCGTCCATGGCGGCCAGGCGCTCGTCGGACTGGTGGATGACCAATACCGGGCCTTCGATGCGGGGTTCCAGGTTGGGGCCGGTGACGATGACGGCGATCTCCAGCAGGCGGTCGGTATCGGGCTCCAGGCCGGTCATTTCACAGTCGAGCCAGACCAGGTTCTGGTCGGATTTGGCCAGCGTGGCGACAGAGGGGGTGTTCGTATCGGACATGGCGGCGATTGTCACCGATGGCCTACACTGGCCGGCCCATGCCTGCCGCCGCCCTCGCCGCCCCAACCACCACCCTCACTACTTTTGCCGGCGTGCCCGCACCTCTGGCACTGACCCTGCTTTTTGCGCTGGCGCTGGTGGCCAGCGTGCTGGCCAAGCTCTGGCTGGCCTCGCGCCAGGTGCGCCACGTGGCCGCGCACCGCGACGCGGTACCGCCAGCCTTCGCCGGGCGCATCACGCTGGCGGCGCACCGCAAGGCAGCCGACTACACCATCGCCCGCAGCCGCTTCGGCCTGCTGGAACTCACCCTGGGCACCGTGCTGCTGCTGGGCTGGACCCTGCTTGGCGGCCTGGACCTGCTCAACCACGCACTGGCCGCCTGGCTGGGCACCGGCATGCTGCAGCAGATCGCGCTGGTGGCGGCCTTTGTCGCCATCGGCAGCCTGGTCGACCTGCCCGGCGCGCTCTACCAGACCTTTGTGCTGGAAGAGCGTTTTGGCTTCAACAAGATGAGCTTCGGCCTGTGGTTTGCCGACCTGCTCAAGTCCGTGGTGGTGGGCACGGTGATCGGCCTGCCGCTGCTGGCGCTGATGCTCTGGCTGATGGGCGCGGCCGGGCGCTTTTGGTGGCTTTGGACCTGGGCCGTGTGGATGGGCTTCAACCTGTTGCTGCTGGTGGTCTACCCGACCTTCATCGCGCCGCTGTTCAACAAATTTCAGCCGCTGCAGGACGAGTCGCTGAAGGCCCGCGTCACCGCGCTGATGCAGCGCTGCGGCTTCTCGGCCAAGGGCTTGTACGTGATGGACGGCAGCCGCCGCAGCGCGCATGCCAATGCCTACTTCACCGGCTTTGGCGCGGCCAAGCGGGTGGTGTTCTATGACACGCTGCTGTCCAAGCTCTCGCCCGGCGAGGTCGACGCGGTGCTGGCGCACGAGCTGGGCCACTTCCGCCACCGCCACATCCCCAAGCGCATCGTCACGCTGTTCGCGCTGAGCCTGCTGGGCTTTGCGCTGCTGGGCTGGCTGTCGACCCAGGGCTGGTTCTACCTGGGCCTGGGCGTACGGCCCAACATGAGCGGCCCCAACGACGCGCTGGCGCTGCTGCTGTTTTTGCTGGTGATGCCGGTGGCCGGCTTCTTCGTCGGGCCGCTGTCCTCACGCGTATCGCGCAAACATGAGTTCGAGGCCGACGCCTACGCCGTGGCACAGACCAGCGGCGCCGACCTGTCACAGGCGCTGCTCAAGCTCTACGAAGACAACGCCTCCACGCTCACGCCTGACCCGCTGTACGTGAAGTTCTACTACTCCCACCCACCCGCGGCCGAACGCCTGGCCCGCATGGCAGCATGACCAAAGATCTCAAACAAAAAGACTGGAAAGCCGAGACCCGGCGCCGGCTATCAGCTACAGAAATAGTAGCAAACCTGGCACAACTCGACGGCTGGAAGCTGTCCGGCGACGGCAGCGACGTGGCCATCGAGAAGACCTACACCTTCAGCGACTACTACCAGACACTGGCCTTTGTGAACGCGCTGGCGCTGATCGCCCACAAGCAAGACCACCACCCCGACCTGGCGGTGAGCTACGGCCGCTGCACCGTGCGCTGGAACACGCACGACGTGCAAGGCATCTCCGAGACAGACATTGCATGCGCTACGCAGTCCGACGCCCTGTTAGCGTGAGCTGATGGCCGCCAAATCCGATCTCGACGAAGGCCTGGTGGTCGGCAGCCACGGCCGCCACTGCGTGGTGGAGACGCCTGAGGGCGTGCGCTGGATCTGCCACCCGCGCGGCAAGAAGAGCCAGGCCGTGGTCGGCGACCGCGTGCTGTGGCAGCGCCCGCCCGCCGGCCAGGGCGACGAGGGCATTCTCGAGAAGGTGCTGGAGCGCCGCAACCTGTTCTATCGCCAGGACGAGATCCGTACCAAGTCCTTTGCCGCCAACCTGGACCAGATCCTGGTGCTGGTGGCGGCCGAGCCAGAGTTTTCTGCGCACCAGTTGGCACGCGCGCTGGTAGCGGCCGAGGCCGAGCGCATCGTGCCCATCATCGCGCTCAACAAGAGCGACCTGGTCGAGCCCTTTGCCCAGGCCTGGGAGCGGCTGCAACCGCACCGCCGCATGGGCTACGGCGTGCTGCCGCTGGCGCTCAAGACCTCGGCCGACGTGGACCGGGCCGCACTTATCAAGCTGCTGCAGGGCAAGACCACGCTGGTGCTCGGCCCCTCGGGCGCGGGCAAGAGCACGCTGATCAACCTGATGGTGCCGGGCGCGCTGGCCTCCACCCAGGAGATCTCACAGGCACTCAATTCCGGCAAGCACACGACGACTACGACAACTTGGTACTGGGTGGATGCCGAGCGCACTACCGCCCTGATCGACTCCCCGGGCTTCCAGGAATTCGGCCTGCACCACATACCGCCGGCGCGGCTGGCGGCCTGCATGCCCGACCTGGCGGCGCACATGCAGGGCTGCAAGTTCTACAACTGCAGCCACCTGCACGAGCCCGGCTGCGAGGTACGCGCCGCCGTGCGTGATGACGGCAGCGAAGGCGCGATCGATCCGCATCGCTACAAGATCTACGCGGACCTTTTCGCGGAACTGAGCCAACCGGAACGGTATTGACCCCCAGGCTTCGCACTTCGTGTCTTCGCCAACCCCCTTGCAGGGGGCACATCCAGCGGCCCGGCGAAGCCGGTTCCGCGGATGTTCTGGCATGGCCTGCTCCGCGGCCTTTGGTGCGGGTCGGCTTCAGGCGCTGCGAATGACGCAGTTACCGCTTTGAGTCGGACGCCGTAGGCCGCGTACGAACGGCGCGCGAGGGCGGCAGCGGGTACTGGTACTCCACCTCGTAGCCACGCTGCCGCAGTAGCTCGGGCAGGCCCGTCGGGCCGATCATGTGCAATGCGCCCACCGCCGCGAACACCGTTTTGCCGCTGCGGTGCAGGGCGTCGATGCCGTCGGCCAGCACCGGGTTGCGCTCATCCAGCAGGGCACGCACCTGCGCGCGATCACGTGCCGTCTTCACACAGTCGCACCAGGCGGCATAGCTGCGCAGGCGCTCCAGGTCAGACGTGGCCCAGGCCTGGGCCAGCGCAGCGGCGATCTTGGCCGAGCGGCCGTTCTCAGACGCGGTCAGGGCCGACTCCAGATCGCCTGGCACCACCGCCGCGTCGGGTCCCAGCAGCACCTGGATCTGCGCCTCGGGCGTCTCCATCGACACGGTGCGCATGCGGCGCGCACGCGCCCAGTCAGCCAGCAGGTATTCCTGCCCGTATTCGCCATACAAGCCCTGCGCACGCAGGCCGTACAGCTCCAGCGTGGTCATCAGCATCATCGGGTGCAGGGCTGCCCGCACCGCAGCAGGCAGGCAGACCTTGTCCATCTGCTTCTGCACGCGCGGCAGCAGCGCCTGCGGCCATTCCCCCGCGTGCTGCCCGGCCAAGGCGGCCATGCGCTGCTGGATGCTGGCGTCGAGCGGGTTCATCTCCAGTGCCAGCACCTCACTGGCGCCAAGCGCTGCCGCCACCTTGGGGCCCGGCGCCAACCAGTCCTGCCGGCCCACATGCATGGTGCCGTAGAGCCACGAGTCATGCCCCTCAGAGCGGATGCGCCACAGAAAACCCCGGTCGCTCGCCTGCTGCTGCAGGCGCTCCATCGTGGCGGGCGTGGGACTCTCGGGCGCGGGCGGGCAGCTAGCGGCCCAGCCTGTCACCGCAAGCGTGCCCAGCAGCCATCCGGCCCACAGCCGCCGCAATGCCAGGGCCATTCAGCCGCCCGCCGTGACGGGCGCGAGCAGCTCGCCCAGGGCACGCACCAGCGCCTCGCACTGCACAGGCGTGCCGATGCTGATGCGCAGGTATTGCGCGATGCGCGGCTGCTTGAAGTGCCGCACCAGCACGCCGCGCTGGCGCAGGCCGGCGGCCAGCGCGGCGGCGTCGTGCGCGGGGTGGCGCACGAAGAGGAAGTTGGCCTGCGAAGGCAGCACCTCGAAGCCGGCGTCTTCCAACTGCAGCGCCAGGCCTTCGCGCGTGTGCATCACCGCCTGGCGCGTTTCGTCGAAGTAGGCCTGGTCCTCGAACGCGGCCAGCGCGCCGGCCATGGCCAGGCGGTCCAGCGGGTAGGAGTTGAAGCTGTTCTTGACCCGCTCCAGTGCATCGATCAGCGGCCGCTGGCCGCAGGCAAAGCCCACGCGCAGCCCGGCCAGCGAGCGCGACTTGGACAGGGTCTGCACCACCAGCAGGTTGGGGTAGCGGTTGACCAGCGGGATGGCGCTTTCGCCACCGAAATCAACATAGGCCTCATCCACCAGCACCACGCGCTCGGGGTGCAGTTGCAGCAGCCGCTCGATCGCCGCCAGCGGCAGGCCGATGCCGGTCGGCGCGTTCGGGTTGGCCACCACCACACCGGCGCAGGGCGTGCTGCGCGCAAAGGCCTCGACATCAAGCTGCATGCGCGCATCCAGCGGCACCAGCTCATGGCCTATGCCATAGAGCCCGCAATAGACCTGGTAGAAGCTGTAGGTGACGTCGGCGAACAGCAGCGGCGCGCCGTGCTGGAAGAAGGCAAAGAAGGCATGCGCCAGCACCTCGTCCGAGCCATTGCCGGCAAACACCTCGCCCAACGCCAGGCCGTGGCGCGTGGCGATCGCCTGGCGCAAGGCGGTCGCGTCCGGGTCGGGATAAAGCTGCAGGCCCTGCGCAGCCGCGGCCTGGATCGCCTGCACCGCGCGCGGCGACGGTGGATAGGGGTTCTCGTTGGTGTTGAGCTTGACCAACTGTGCGATCTTGGGCTGCTCGCCCGGCACATAGGGCACCAGCGTGGCCACCACGGGACTGCAGAAGGCGGGCGTGGAAGACAAGCGAAAACTCCTAAAACTATAGCTAAAGCCCCTAGTCCAGCCTAGGTTTCAGGCACTTTTCGCTTAAAAACGGGTTTAGCCCAGCAAACGCGCCAGGGTGAGCAGGGCCAGCAGGCCCATCCAGACCACGACCGAGCGCCACACCAGGCCCACGACCTGGGCCAGGTGTGATACCTCGGGCTCGCGGCCGGGCGTGCTGACTGAATCGGGCTCTTCCACCTCGCCCTCGACCAGCAGCGTGGTCGCCGGCTCGGCGGCGCGCAGCGCGCTGCCGCCCAGGCGCACGTTGATGGCGCCGGCCGTGGCGGCCAGCACCACGCCATCGTTGTCGTTGGGAAAGCGCTGGGCGTGGTAGCGCCAGCCATCAATCGCTTCTTCGAAGCTGCCGACCACGGCAAAGCTCAGCGCCGTCATGCGCGCCGGCAGCCAGTCGATCACGGTCCAGGCCGCTGCCGCCGCGCGCTCCAGCGAAGGGCTGCCGGGCGGCCCTTGCAGGCGGCTCTTGTGCTTCCAGTAGCGCGAGGCAAATTCCGCCAGCCGGTAAAACACCGCGCCGGCCGGCCCCAAACCAAAAGCCGCCAGCACCGAGAACCAGGCCAGCGTGCCGAACACGTGGCGGTGCGCGGCCAGCACCGAATACTCGATGACGTGGCGCACGATCTCGCTGCGCGGCAGCTCGCTGGCGTCCACCTGCTGCCATTGCGCCAGCAGCTCGCGCGCACGCATCTCGTCGCCTTCCAGCAGGGCAATGCGGATGCTGGTGAAGTGGTGGCTGAACTGCCGGAAGCCCAGCGTCACATACAGCACGGCCGTGCTCCACAGCACCGCAAACGGCCAGCCCAGGCCCCACAGCAGCAGCCAGTGCACGCCCAGCGTGAGCAGCGAGGGCAACAGCACCGCCAGGACCCAGGCCACCCAGCCATGGTGCGATTTACCCGCATCAAAATTGCGGCTGATGGACAGTGCCCAGGCGCGCAGGCCGGAATGGATCGGGTTGCTGCGGGCCAGCGGACGCGCCTGCTCCAGCAGCAAGGCGAACAGGATGGCGAAAAAACTCATGCCCAGCATGATATGCGAGGGCCGCGAGCGCGCCTCGCCGCCCCTACGCCGAAAGGAAACGATAGAAGTTGCGCAGCATGCCCGCGGTCGCACCCCAGATGAAGTGCTCCTTGCCGGTGGCCGGATCGGTCCAGGGCATGGAGAACCATTCGCGCGCGCCGCCTGGCAACTGCACCACGTGGCGCCGGTGGTTGGCCGGGTCCATCAAAAAGGCCAGCGGCACCTCGAACACGTCGGCCACCTCGTACGGGTTGGGCTGCAGCTGGCAATCTGCGGCCACCAGCGCCACTACCGGCGTGACGATGAAGGAAGTCACCGTGGCATAGGTCGGCAGGCTGCCCAGCACCTGCACATGGTGGCCGTCCAGCCCAACTTCTTCCTGCGCCTCGCGCAGTGCGGTGGCCGCCACATCGGCGTCCCCCGGGTCAGCCCGGCCGCCCGGAAAAGCCACCTGGCCAGAGTGGTTGGACAGGTTCGCCGTGCGCTCGGTCAGCAGCACCGTGGGCACGGCGCGCTGCACGATGCCCAGTAGCACCGCAGCGTCTGCAGGCCGGCGGTTGCTGAAGACCGGCTCGCGCCGCACATCCGGCTCCCATGCCGGCGGCGTGTGAAAACGCAATCGCAGCGCATCCGGGCTCCAGCGCTCGGCCGGCACGGCCGGCAGGTGGTCGTCCACCCCCACCACCGGCACCTGGCGCGGATCAAAACCGGGCAGGCTGGAGAGGGATATGAGCGGTGCGGGAGGAGCGGCGGGCGAGGTCACAGGGGCTACAAAAGAAAAAAGCCGCTGGCGCAAAGGCGGCAGCGGCTGAGGCAGAAGCGAAGCGCTTCGCGTCGATCAAGCAGCGGTCGGTGCGACTGCTGGCTTCTTGCGAGCTGGCAGCTTTTCCTTGATACGTGCCGACTTGCCGCTGCGGTCACGCAGGTAGTACAGCTTGGCGCGGCGGACGTCACCACGGCGCTTGACTTCGATGCTGGCGATCAGCGGGCTGTAGGTTTGGAACGTACGCTCCACGCCTTCGCCGCTGGAGATCTTGCGCACGATGAAGCCGCTGTTGAGGCCACGGTTGCGCTTGGCGATGACCACGCCTTCGAAGGCCTGGGTACGCTTGCGGGTGCCTTCAACGACGTTGACGCTGACGACAACCGTGTCGCCGGGGGCAAACGCGGGGATCGGACGGCCCAGGCGGGCGATTTCTTCCTGCTCGAGGATCTGGATGAGGTTGCTCATGATTTCCTGTATGTCGATCTTGCCTGCGCTGCACTAAAGGCGGTGTAGGGGCGGCACCAGAGGCACCAAGCCCACCTACCGCGGCCAGGTAGAGGATCGGGAACCCAGCATTATAGCTTTTTTGCCGGCAGCAGATCAGGACGGTGCTGCGCAGTGAGCGCAAGGCGCTGCTCGCCACGCCAGCGCTCGATCTTGGCGTGGTCGCCCGACAACAGCACGGCGGGCACTTCCCGCCCCTGCCAGGACTCGGGCCGGGTGTAGTGCGGGCAATCCAGCAGGCCATCGAGCGCGGGGTTGAAACTGTCGAGCTGGTGGCTGCCCGCATCGTTCAACACGCCGGGTTGCAGCCGGGCCACGGCATCGAGCAAGGCCATGGCGGGGATCTCGCCACCGGACAACACGAAGTCGCCCAGGCTCAGCTGCAGATCGACAAAAGCATCGATGAAGCGCTGGTCAACCCCCTCGTAGCGGCCACAGAGCAGCACCGCACCGGCGCTGGCCGACCAGCCCTCGACCGCGGCATGGTCGATGCGCGTGCCAATGGGGGAAAAAAGCACCAGCGGCGCCGGCACCGCCTCGGCCCGGTCGGCGCGGATCGCCTCCAGGCAGCGCGCCAGCGGCTCGGCCAGCATCACCATGCCCGGGCCGCCACCAAAGGGACGGTCGTCGACACGGCGGTAGTTGCCCTGGGCGTAGTCGCGCGGGTTCCACAGCCGCACCGCGACCTGGCCGCTCTCGTAGGCGCGGCGCGTCACGCCACTCGCGAGGAAGGGCGCAAAAAGCTCGGGGAACAGGGTGATGACGTCGAAGCGCATGGCGCCGTCCGCCATCAGTAGTCTGGCTGCCAGTCGACCGTAATGCGACGGCCCGGCAGATCCACGCCATCGACAAAGGCAGAAACGAACGGAATCATGCGTTCCTGCGGCTTGCCCTCGGCCTCGTAGGCCAGCACCAGCACCGTTTGCGGGCCAGTGGACAGCAGCTCACGCACCTGGCCAAGCGCTACGCCTTCGCGGTTGACCACGTCCAGGCCGATCAGGTCGACCCAGTAGTACTCGTCTGTGGCGGCGGTCGGGAAGCTCGAACGCGGAATGAACACGCGCGCGCCCTTGAGGGCTTCGGCGGCATTGCGGTCGGGAATATCTTTGGCACTGGCAACGACGGAGTCGGAATGCTCCTTCGCCTCCTGGATGGAGAGCTTCAGCGTGCCGGAGAAGGTTTTTGCACCTCGCTCGGCCGGCTGCAGGAACCAGCGCTTGGAAGAAAAAAGCGCCTCGGGGTCGGCGCTGTAGGGCAGGACACGGAACCAGCCCTTGATGCCCCATGCGCCGACGATGCGGCCGATTTCGATCGCATCGGCCGGCAGCTCGACAGATTCGAGGCCGGTCAGCATGGCGCGAGCATCGCCCGCACCGGATGGCGCAGGCGCAGCCACCTTAAGCAGCGACAGCAGCTTCTGCAGCGGCAGCCGGCACAGCCTTGGCGGCTTGACGGATCAGACGCTCGACCGTGGGGGAAGCCTGGGCGCCAACGCCGGTCCAGTAGGACAGACGGTCCTGGGCAATGCGCAGGCCTTCTTCGCCGCCCTTGGCGGTCGGGTTGTAGAAGCCCAGACGCTCGATGAAACGACCGTCGCGGCGGGTGCGCTTGTCGGCAACCACGATGTTGAAGAACGGACGGCCCTTGGAGCCGCCGCGGGAGAGTCGAATGACGACCATGATTTATCCTTCGGGTGGGAAACGGGACAAAAGCACCCCGTTTCGGTTTTGCGACGTTGAGACACGCGACATGGCCACCCGGCCAGCGACACGCAGCAAAGCCGCTGATTATATCTTTTCCTACCATGACGCCTATACGCCCCGCCCAAGACAGCGACCTTGCAGCCATTGCCGCGATCTACGCCCACTACGTTCTGCACAGCACCTGCACCTTCGAGACCGAGCCGCCCACGGTCGAGGACATGGCCGCACGCCGCGCCGACGTGCTGGCCCGCGGCCTGCCCTGGCTGGTGGCCGAGGACGGCCACGGCAAGGTGATCGGCTATGCCTATTGCAACTGGTTCAAGCCGCGCCCGGCCTACCGTTTCTCAGCGGAGAACTCGATCTACCTGGCCCACGACGCCACTGGCGGCGGCCACGGCCGGCGCCTGCTGGACGCCCTCACTACCGCCGCCGAAGCCGCGGGCGTGCGCCAGATGATCGCGGTGATCGGCGGCGCGGACAACCTCGCGTCCATTGGGCTGCACAAGGCGGCGGGCTTCACATCGACGGGTGTGTTTCAATCCTGCGGCTGGAAGTTCGACCGCTGGCTCGATGTGGTGTTGATGCAACGCCCGCTGGGCGCCGGCGATAGCAGCCCTCCTGCCTGACACCCCCTCACCCTCTTTGGCCCACCCCATGAAAAGCAAGACCCTGGCCGCCTGGCTGACCTTTCTCGGTGGCCCGCTCGGGCTGCACCGGTTCTACCTGCGCGGCTTTGGCGATCTACTGGGCTGGCTGCTGCCGATCCCGACCGCGCTTGGGCTCTACGGCATCGAGCGGGTCAAGCAGAACGGCATTGACGACCAATGGAGCTGGGTACTGATCCCGCTGTTTGGCTTCACCATTGCCGGCTGCGCGCTGACGGCCATCGTCTATGGGCTGATGACGCCAGAGAAGTGGAATGCCCGCTTCAACCCGCAGGCCGCGCTGGATGCAGCACCGGGCCGCACGCGCTGGGCCACGATCTTTGCCATCGGCAGTGCGCTGATGATTGGCACCGCCGTGCTGATGGCCACCCTGGCCTACAGCTTTGAGCACTTCTTCCAGTACCAGATAGAAGAAGCGCGCAAGATTTCGCAGTAAATCAGGCTGAAGCGCTTACTGGGCGCCGGCTATTAGCTATATATTTTATAGCACCAATCAGAACAACTGCAGACTGACCCAGTAGCCGATGGCCGCCACGAAGGCCGCCGCCGGGATGGTCAGAATCCAGGCCCAGACGATGTTGCCCGCCACGCCCCAGCGCACGGCGCTGGCGCGCTGGGTGGAGCCAACGCCAACGATGGCGCCGGTGATGGTGTGGGTGGTAGACACCGGCACGCCCATCACGGTGGCCATGAACAAGGTCAGCGCACCGCCGGTTTCAGCACAGAAACCGCCAACGGGCTTCAACTTGGTGATCTTCTGCCCCATGGTCTTGACGATGCGCCAGCCGCCAAACATGGTGCCAAACGCAATGGCGGTATAGCAGCAGACGATGGTCCAGGTGGGCGGGGCCGCGTCGGTCGCGGCACCGTAGCCCGTGGCAATCAACAGCATCCAGATGATGCCGATGGTCTTTTGCGCGTCGTTGCCGCCGTGGCCCAGGCTGTAGGCGCCGGCCGAAACCAGCTGCAGCCGGCGGAACCATCGATCCACCCGCGAGGGCGTTGCCTTGCGGCAGATCCAGGCGACCAGCACCATCATCAGCGAGCCCAGCACAAAGCCCAGCAGCGGCGAGACGAAGATGAACAGCACAGTGCGCCAGATGCCCGAGGCCACCAGCGCGCCGGTGCCGGCCTTGGCGATCACGGCGCCGACAATGCCGCCCACCAGCGCATGCGAGGAGCTGCTGGGAATGCCGTAGTACCAGGTGATCAAGTTCCAGGTGATGGCGCCCGAGAGCGCGCCAAACACCACGTGGACATCCACCACGTCAGGATGCGCGATGCCCTTGCCCACCGTGGCGGCCACGCCCAGGTGAAACACGAACACCGCCGCCAGGTTGAAGAAGGCCGCGAACACCACCGCCTGCCCGGGCTTGAGCACGCCGGTGGAGACGACGGTGGCGATGGAATTCGCCGCGTCGTGAAAGCCGTTCATGAAATCGAAAATCAGCGCCATCGCCACCAGGAGCGCGATGACCCAGAACGCCGTCTGCACCGTTGCCATGCCGGTCAACCCCGCGTGACTACGAGTTTTCGAGGACGATGCCCTCGATCAGGTTGGCGACGTCCTCGCACTTGTCGGTGATGGTTTCCAGCAGCTCGTAGATGGCCTTGAGCTTGATCACCTCGCGCACGTCCGGCTCTTCGCGGAACAGCTTGCTCATGGCCGAGCGCATGACGCGGTCAGCGTCGGATTCGAGGCGGTCGATCTCTTCGCAGGTCTTGAGCGCGGCCTCGGCCGTCTTCGGGTCGCTGATCTTGGCCAGCAGCTTGACGGCGTCCTGCAGGCGCTCGCAGCATTTCACGCTGAGGTCGGTCAGGCGGGTGATCTCGTCCGTCATGTGGCGCACGTCGTACAGCGCCATGGTCTCGGCCGAGTCCTGGATCAGGTCAGCCACGTCGTCCATGGTGTTGATCAGCGAGTGGATCTGCTCGCGGTCGATCGGCGTGATGAAGGTCTTGTGGATGGCGCGATTGACCTCGTGCGTCACGCGATCGGCGGCGCGCTCGGCGTTGTCGACTTCCTGGTTGTACTTCTGGCGCAGGTGTACGTCGTTGTAGTTGGCCACCAGCAGGGCGAACGCATGCGCGGCCTCCACGATGCGCTCGGCATGCTGGTTGAACATCTCGAAAAAATTGCCCTCACGGGGCAGCAGCTTGCCAAACAGCATGGCCTCTCCAAACGGATCTCAACGGGGCCGGAGGCGGCCCGGCGCGAAAGGCGCGAGTGTACCTGCGGGCGCCGGGAGACGCCGCCGGAGCTACACATCCCGTACACAGACGCATCCGAACTTATACGTACGAAGCGAAACGCAACGTAGGCCGCGTCCTACAGAGTCGCCCAGGGTGAATCCCTAGATTGGTACACAGCAGCACCCCAGAAAGATGCTGCATTCCGTTTGCCTGATCCAGAGGATTTTTTCATGCGCACCAATCGCCTACTCTCCCGCAGCCTGCTGGCCACCGCCGCGGCGCTGGCCGCCTTCGGCGCCCAGGCCCAGACCTACGGCAGCAGCACGACCACCGGTAACTCCTTCATCCCCGGCATGACCGACGGCTATGTCGGCCTGAACGTCGGCCGCTCCAAGTACGACCTTGACGGTGGCTCGGGCGGCTACAACTTCGACAGCAAGGGCACGACGGGCAGCATCTACACCGGTGCCATGTTCAACCCCAACTTCGGTATGGAACTGGGCTACCTGAATACCGGCAGCATCGACCGCGCCGGCGGCAGCACACGGGCCCAGGGCCTGAACCTGAGCCTGGTGGGCAAGGCGCCGCTGGGTGAGCGCTTTGGCGTCTACGGCAAGCTGGGCACCACCTACGGCTGGACACGCACCTCAGCCGCCCTGGACAGCGGCATCAACGACGGCAAGGACCATGGTTTTGGCCTGTCCTATGGTGTTGGCGCCAGCTACAAGTTCACGCCGCAGTGGGCCGGCGTGGTCGAGTGGAACAACAACGACTTCCACTTCGCCAGCGGCCGCGACTCGGTACGCGCCGTGACGGTGGGCCTGCAGTACCACTACTGATCCCACGCCAAGCCCCAATGAAAAACGCAGCCACCGGCTGCGTTTTCTTGGGCCTCGCCTCCAGCTACTCCCCGAGATAGGCCGCGCGCACCTTGGGGTCGTGCAGCATTTCGCGGCCACCGCCGCTCATGGTGATCAGGCCGGACTCCATCACGTAGGCACGGTCGGCGATCTGCAGCGCACGGCTGGCGTTCTGCTCGACCAGCAGCACCGTCATGCCCTGGCGCGACACGTCAGAGATCACCTCGAAGATCTTGTCGACCATGATGGGCGACAGCCCCATGGAGGGCTCGTCCAGCAGCAGCACGCGCGGCCGGCTCATCAGCGCGCGGCCCATGGCCAGCATTTGCTGCTCGCCGCCGCTCATGGTGCCGGCGAGCTGGTCGCGCCGCTCTTTCAGGCGCGGGAAGGTGGTGAACACGCGCTCGATGTCGCCTGCGATCTCGGCCTTGTCGCGCCGGATGTAGGCGCCCATCTGCAGGTTCTCGACGATGGTCATGCGGGCGAACACGCCACGCCCCTCCGGCACCATGGCCAGGCCCTGCGCCACCAGGTCCCAGGCGCCCTTGCCGCGGATGCTGGCGCCCAGGTAGTCGATCTCACCGGCGGCCAGTGGCAACGAACCGGTGATGGCCTTCATGGTGGTGGTCTTGCCCGCGCCGTTGGAGCCGATCAAGGACACCAACTCGCCCTCGCGCACCTCGAAGTCAACGCCCTTGACCGCCTGGATGCCACCGTAGGACACCTGCAGGCCCTTGACCTGCAGCAGCATCTTGCGTTGCGCGGTGGCCGTATCGGCGGGCGTGGTGGAAATAGTTGTCGTCATCTCAGCTCTCCATAGCGATGAGCGCTACCTGCATCGCACGAAATCGACCAGCACAGAAGGCCGCGGAGCAGGCCATGCGCAGACATCCGCGGAACCGGCTTTGCCGGGCCGCTGGATGTGCCCCCTCGCAGGGGGTTGGCGCAGCGACACGAAGTGCGCGAAGCCTGGGGGTGGGCATCAGTGCCCTCCGGTGCCGAGATAGGCCTCGATCACCTTTTCGTTCTTCTGCACGTCGGCCGGTGTGCCCTCGGCAATCTGCTTGCCGTAGTCGAGCACGGTCACGCGGTCGCATAAGCCCATGACCAGCTTCACGTCGTGCTCGATCAGCAGGATCGTGCGGTCGTCGCGGCGGATGCGGTCGATCAGCTCGCGCAATTGCACCTTCTCGGTCGCGTTCATGCCGGCGGCGGGCTCGTCGAGCGCGATCAACTGCGGATCGGTGGCCAGGGCGCGCGCGATCTCCAGCCGGCGCTGGTCGCCATAGGCCAAGGTGCGTGCCTTGTAGTCGGCGTAGCGGCTGATGCCCACGTAGTCGAGCAGCTCCCGTGCGCGCTTGCGGATGGCTGCCTCTTCCGCCTTGAAGCTGCGCGTTCGAAATATGGCACCGAACAGGCCCGAGCCGGTGCGGGTATGGCGGCCCACCATGACGTTCTCCAACGCGGTCATGTCGGCAAACAGGCGGATGTTCTGGAAGGTGCGCGCAATGCCGGCGCGCGCCACCTCGTGCACCGCCGTGGGCCGGTAGGGCTTGCCATTGAGCTGGAAGCTGCCGCTGTCGGGCGTGTAGAGCCCGGTGATGACGTTGAAGAAGGTGGTCTTGCCCGCGCCGTTGGGCCCGATCAGGCCGTAGACCTGACCGCGCTCAATGGTGATGCCCACGTCCGACAAGGCCTGCAGCCCGCCGAAGCGCTTGGAGATGCCGCGCACCTCAAGAATGGTGTCTGCCATGCGTTGAACCTCGGGCACTCAGGGATTGATCGACATGGGCCGCGAGGCGGCGCCGGGCAGCTCGTCTGCAGGCGTGTGCGTACCACCGGGCGGCTCCGGCACTTTCTTCAACACCTTGCCGTGGTCGGGCGCGGGCCACAGGCCGCGCGGCCGCAGCAGCATGATGATGATCATGGCCAGCGCGATCAGCAACTGCCGCAGTATCGAGGCATCCAGCCGGCCGTCGGTCATCTGCTGCAGCGGGCTGGCGACATAGCGCAGCACCTCGGGCAGCGCCGCCAGCAGCACCGCGCCCAGCACCACGCCGGGCAGGTGGCCGATGCCGCCCAGCACCACCATGGCGACGATCATCACCGACTCCATCAGGCTGAAGGACTCGGGCGAGACAAAGCCCTGGAAGGCCCCGAACATGGCGCCAGACACACCGCCAAAAGAGGCGCCCATGGCAAAGGCCAGCAGCTTCATGTTGCGGGTGTTGATGCCCATGGCCTTGGCGGCGATCTCGTCCTCACGGATCGCCATCCAGGCGCGGCCAACGCGTGAATCCGCCAGCCGCGCGCAAATCACGATGCTCACCAGCACCAAAAACAAGAACAGGTAGTAGTACAGCGTGACCGAGGAGATGTCGTAGTCGCCAATGGTCAGCCGCTTGCCCAGGTTCAGGCCGAACAGCTCGATCGAATCGATCTGCCCCAGGCCCTTGGGGCCGTTGGTCAGGTTGACGGGATGGTCCAGGTTGTTGAGGAAGATGCGCACGATCTCGCCAAAACCGAGCGTGACGATGGCCAGGTAGTCGCCGCGCAGCTTAAGCGTGGGCGCGCCCAGCAAGGCGCCGGCTATGGCCGCCACCAGCGCGGCCAGCGGTATCACCAGCCATACCGAGATGTGCAAGCCACCGGGGAACATGGTGGCCAGGGCCTGGAAGTTGTCGGTGAGCTGCGGCGAGGCCAGCAGGCCGAACAGATAGGCGCCCACTGCGTAGAACGCGACATAGCCCAGGTCCAGCAGGCCGGCATAGCCCACCACGATGTTCAGGCCCAGCGCCAGCATCACGTAAAGCAAGGCCACGTCGGCAATGCGCACCCAGGCATTGCCGAAGTACTGCAGCACATGCGGCAGCACCAGCAGCACGATGGCGCCCAGCACCCAGGCGGTTACGCGGGTTTTCTTGTCTTGGAAATCCATGGTGTGGCTCCTTTCAGGCGCGGTCTGCCACGCGCTCGCCCAGCAGCCCCGAAGGCCGCAGCGTGAGGATCACGATCAGCACCACGAAGGCAAAGATGTCGGTGTACTGGCTGCCCAGCAAGCCGCCGGTGAGCGGGCCGATGTAGCCCGCGCCTATGGACTCGATCAAGCCCAACAAGATGCCGCCCAGCACCGCCCCGCCCAGGTTGCCGATGCCGCCAAACACCGCGGCGGTAAAGGCCTTGAGCCCCGGCAGAAAACCCATGGTGTGCTGCGCCGTGCCGTAATTGGCCGCGTACATCACGCCGGCAATCGCCGCCAGGATGGCACCGATGATGAAGGTGGAAGAGATCACCACGTCAGGCCGTACGCCCATCAGCGCCGCCACGCGCGGGTTCTCGGCCGTGGCCCGCATGGCGCGGCCCAGGCGGGTGAAGTGCACCACCCACATCAGCACCGCGAGCGATACCGCCGTCAGCCCCAGGATCATCACCTGCGTGGGCGTGATGACGGCGCCGCCAATGTGAAACGGCTCCGTTGGCAGCAACGCAGGATAGACCTTGTAGTTGGGCTTCCAGATGATCATCGCCAGCGTCTGCAGCAGGATGGACATGCCGATCGCGGTGATCAGCGTGGCCAGCTTGGGCGCGCCGCGCAGCGGCCGGTAGGCGAGCTTCTCTATCGTGAAATTGAGCGCTGCCGCCACCACGCAGGCGATCAGCATGGCCACTATCAGCACCAGCCAGCCCGGCGCCGAGGGCATGGCATCCTGCATCAAACCGATGATGGTCCAGCTGGTGAGCGCGCCCACCATGAGCACCTCGCCGTGCGCGAAATTGATGAGGTTGATGATGCCGTACACCATGGTGTAACCAAGGGCTACAAGGGCATACATGCTGCCGAGAACCAGACCATTGATGATCTGCTGCAGCAAAATTTCCATAGCGTGCTTACTCCATTGGTGAGCGCGCACCCCACCCTGGATTTCGCAACCGCGGAGCTAGACCCCTGCCGGCCCGGATGCGCATCTTCTAGGTACTAGCAAAAAACCCGCCAGGCGCATCGAAGGGCGGGTTTGTCGCAGGCATTCTAGGCACAGCCCCCCCGTGGTCCGCAAGCACTTGCGTCTGGGGTTTTCCCTGCGCGGCGGGTGCGCGCCGGCATGGAGTCACTCGCCCGTGCCGTCGTTGCGGCGCCGCAGCTCGCGCAGTTTTTCGGCGATGCGAATCTCCAGGCCACGCTCCACCGGCTCATAGAAACCAGGCGCCGCCATGCCCTCGGGCAGGTAGCGCTCGCCAGCCGCGAAGCCGCCCTCCTCGTCATGCGCGTAGCGGTAGCCCTTGCCGTAGTCCAGCTCCTTCATGAGCTTGGTTGGCGCATTGCGCAGGTGCATGGGCACGGGCCGCGTACCGTCCTGCTTTACAAAGGCGCGGGCCGCGTTGTAGGCCTTGTAGACGGCGTTGCTCTTGGGTGCCATGGCCAGGTAGACCACGCATTGCGCCAGCGCCAGCTCGCCCTCTGGCGTGCCCAGGCGCTCATAGACCTCGGACGCGTCCAGCGCCAGGCGCAGCGCGCGCGGGTCGGCCAGGCCAATGTCTTCGCTGGCCATGCGCACCAGGCGCCGCGCCATGTAGCGCGGGTCTGCGCCGCCGTCGAGCATGCGCACGAACCAGTACAGCGACGCGTCCGGATCGCTGCCGCGCACCGACTTGTGCAGCGCGCTGATGGTGTCGTAGAACTGCTCGCCGCCCTTGTCGTAGCGACGCATGCGCTCGCCCAGCACGCGCAGCAGCCAGGCATCGTCGATCGGGTCGCGCTGCTCGCTGGCGGCGGCTACCGACAAGGTCTCCAGCGTGTTGAGTAGCCGGCGCGCATCGCCATCGGCGTAGGCAATCAGCCGGTCTTCCGCCACCTTCTCGATGGCAGGCACCGCTTGAATGGCCTGAGCGCGCAGCACGATCTGCCGCAGATCATCTTCCGACAAGGGCTGCAGCACATAGACCGCGGCACGCGACAGCAACGCCGAATTGACCTCGAAGGACGGGTTCTCGGTGGTCGCACCAATGAAGGTGAACAGGCCCGATTCCACATGCGGCAAGAAGGCATCCTGCTGGCTCTTGTTGAAGCGGTGCACCTCATCCACGAAGACGATGGTGCTCTGCGCCATCAGCCCGTCGCGCGCGATCAGCGCCTTCTCCACCGCCTCGCGGATGTCCTTCACGCCGCCCAGCACCGCGCTGATGCTGATGAACTGCGCATCGAAGGCGTCGGCCATCAGCCGCGCAATCGTCGTCTTGCCCACGCCGGGCGGGCCCCAGAGGATGCAGGAATGCGGCCGGCCGGATTCAAAGGCAATGCGCAGCGGCATGCCCTCGCCCAGCAGGTGCTGCTGGCCGATCACGTCGCCCAAGGTCTTGGGCCGCAGGCGTTCGGCCAGCGGCTGGTGGGGGGGTGCGGCCATTGCCGCAGGAGTCTTCGCCATCGGGGGGTTATAGCGCGGCGCAGCGGTGGTGGAGAAATGGACGAGCGGCGCCCCCAGAACTGCCTACTCCAATGAGAATTCGGTCTTTCAAATCTCAGCAGGCTTCCGTCGGCCCCATGCGCCCCTCCACATGTCCGGCACCGGCTCGGCACTGTTGGGCGGGATAGCTCACAGCATGTATTCCGCCGTCAAGCTGCATTGCATCGGTATGCGTACATTCGCCCTCACCCTAAGCTTCGTTGGCCTGCTGCTGTTCGGATCTGTGTTCATTCTCTCGTATGTCCACCCGACCTTTGCCGAATCTGCCGCTCGCGAGGTAATGCTCTTCGAAGTCGAACGCAGGGTAGGTGAGAAGCTCGCCCCCCTGGGGAACAGCAAACTCATAGATCTTGCGCGGCGACGCATGTCGGAAAACAGTACGTCTGAGATTGACGGGCAGAAACGCCAACTCCTGCCCGATCTGCATCTGAGGGTTGCCGCAACCGCCGCCGAGATGCGGAACGCCGACTGCACATGCAGAAAAGCCATCGACAAGACGATGACAGGTATCGTCGATGGCAAAGGCACCGAAATTGCAAGCCTCAACGCGCGCTTGGCCGTATTCATCCGCACCAAATACATGGAGGTAGCCGAGTCCCTTACGCGCGAGTTTCGAATCTTCACAGGGGCCAACGCCATTGTGTTCGGGCTCCTCGGCCTCACCACCGTGCTGCGTCAGCGAGCGGGCCTCCAGTTGGCATTGCCCAGCCTCGTATTGCTGGGAGCAGCCGCGCTGGTCGGCTATTTCTATCTGTTCAACCAAAACTGGCTGCACACCATCTTCTTCGGGGATTACGTAGGCTTCGCCTACTTTGCCTATCTCGGCATGGCGATCACCTTCCTTGCAGACATTGCGCTCAATAGGGCTCGGGTCACGACCAATTTGCTCAACGGACTATTTCGGATGGCTGACGTGACCTTTCAGGCCACGCCATGCTGAGTGGATGCCCCTCCCCGACGTCCACACCACTGCAGTCCTACTCATGCCCATCGCCCTGGAACACCCCAACCAGCCGGAGATCATTCGTCTCATCGATGAACTCGACGCCTACCAGCGGCCCTTGTACCCGCCAGAAAGCCACCACGGCATCGACATGGCGGCGCTGAGCCAGCCCAATGTGCTGTTTGCCGTCGCACGCGGCCCGGCGGGCAATGCCATCGGCTGCGCGGCGGTGGTCTTGAATGCGGACTACGGCGAGATCAAGCGCATGTTCGTGCGTCCCGCACAGCGGGGCCAGGGCATTGCCGAGGCCTTGCTGGGCTTCCTCGAAGCCCAGGCGGCGGCCAAGAGTTGCCGCCTGCTCCGGCTCGAAACCGGGGTGCGCCAGGCTGCGGCGATCCGTTTTTACGAGCGCAGCGGCTACAGCCGCAGCGGGCCGTTCGGCGACTATGCGGATGACCCGCTGAGCGTGTTCATGCACAAGCCCGCGCCCGAAATATGACATTTGAAGCACCTGGCCACCCAAATGCGGAGTAGGCTGCACCCGCGAGATTAAGGGTTTTCCCTTAATTCGACTCGCAAGGCCCCGCCAGGACCAGACGGTCGGCCGTCCCAGACCACGCCGCCCAGGAGAAAAACATGTCCAGTTCCACACGCCGAGGCCGCCACGTCGCCGCCCAGATCGCCGAGATTGCCATGGCCTCGCCCCAGGTCGTGGCCCATCGCATGGCCCGCATGGCCGCTGCCGGCCCGCAGCCGACCGCACGCGACCAGAAGGAATTCCACCTGATGGGCGCAGAGAAGGTGGCCGCCTTCACCGAATCCTGGAATGCCATGGGCCTGCAGATGCTGCGGGCGCAGCAGGAGATGGCCATGTCCATGGCACGCGCCTGCTGGTCGCCCTGGATGGGTGGCGGCATGCCTTCGATGGCGCGCGCCGCCCAGCAGATGCAGGGCGCCACCCTGGGCGTGCTGAACCAGGGACTCACCCCCATCCGGCGCCGGGCCGTGGCCAACGCCAAGCGGCTGGCGCGCACGCGCTGACAAATCCCCCAACTTGCAGGAAAAAAGGACCATGCAACTCGTAGGAATGCTCGACTCCCCTTATGTGCGCCGCGTCGCCATATCACTGCAGTTGCTGGGCCTGCGCTTCGAGCACCAATCGCTCTCGGTGTTTCGCAGCTTTGCAGAGTTCCAGCAGATCAACCCCGTGGTGAAGGCGCCAACCCTGGTCTGCGATGACGGCGAGGTACTGATGGACTCCAGCCTGATCCTGGACTACGCCGAGGCACTGGCCGCGCCGGCCAAGAGCCTGATGCCCACCGACATCACCGCGCGCCAGCATGCGCTGCGGTGCATCGGTCTGGCGCTGGCGGCCTGCGAGAAGAGCGTGCAGATCGTCTACGAGCATGAGCTGCGACCGGCAGAGAAGCTGCACCAGCCCTGGCTGACGCGCGTGACCGGGCAGTTGCAGGCGGCCTTCGATGCGCTCGAAGCGGGGTTGGCCCATGCCCATGGCGCCCCGCTCGCAACCCCGGACCAGGCCACCATCAGCACGGCCGTGGCCTGGCATTTCGCGCAGCAGATGGTGCCGGGGCAAGTGGAGGCGGCGCGCTATCCCGGCCTGTGCGCGCTCTCGGCGCAGGCCGAGGCGCTGCCGGCATTCCGGGCTGCGCCGCACGGGCCGGGCACCGTGATCCAGCCCGGCTGACAGAATTCAAGCCAAATAGGCCTCTAGCCCAGGCGGGGCCTGGGCTTCTAGCTATAAAAAATAGAGCTTAGGCCCGCCACATCACTGGCGGATCACGTCCGTGCCCGCAGGCGGCTTGAAGTCGAAGGTGCTGGCGGGCAGCGCCAAGTTGGACTGCAGGTTGCTGAAGCTCAGCACCGAGCGCTGGCCAAAGCTGTCGAGGATGTCGAGCGCAGCCAGTTGGTCGTTCTTGAAGCCCACGCGCACGTTCTGCAATTGGCCGTCACGGCTCTTGGGCGTGGCGGTGACCCATTGCAGGCCGTCGCGGTCGGGCTCGGCCTGCAGGGTGAAATCCTTCTCCAGCGCCTGCAGGTTGGGCGCCGACGCAATCAGCGCCGCGGGCGTGGAGCCCAGCACTTGCGATTGCTGACGCGCGGTGACCTGGTTCAGGTCCACGTCGTACATCCAGAGCGTCTTGCCGTCGGCCACCAGGGTCTGCGCAAAAGGCTTGGTGTAGACAAACCTGAAGCGGTTCGGCCGCTGGAATTCAAAGGTGCCGGTCGAGGTCTTGCTGCGCGCGGCCTCGCCGGTGCGCGCCGGTGCGGTCACGGTCTGGGTGAAGTCAGCCCGGCCGCTTTGCGCGCCGCGCATGAAGCCTTCAAGGCTGGACAGGCCATCAGCCCAGGCAGGGCCTTGGCCTATAGCTACAAAAGCAATAGCAATCGAAGTGCGCAGCAGAAGCGCGCGGCGGCGGAGGTGCAGGGTCATGCAAAAGGCTTTCGGGGCGGCCCCTTGGGCCGCGCTTATTCGTCCCGCGTAGGGACCAGGATGTCGCGCTGGCCAGCACCATTCATGGCACTGACCATGCCGGCTTTTTCCATATCTTCGACCAGCCGCGCGGCGCGGTTGTAACCGATCTTCAGGTGGCGCTGCACCAGCGAAATGCTGGCCTTGCGGTTCTTGAGCACCACTTCCACGGCCTGGTCGTACATCGGGTCTTTCTCTGCATCGCCACCGTCGCTGCCGGGGTAATCGGTGCTGTCGCCGTCGACGGTGCCGCCTTCGAGCACGCCCTCGATGTAGTTGGGCTCGCCGCCCTGCTCTTTCAAATAACTGACAACGCGATGCACTTCTTCATCGCTCACGAACGCGCCGTGCACACGAACCGGCAGGCCGGTGCCGCTGGCCATGTAGAGCATGTCACCCATGCCCAGCAGCGCCTCGGCGCCCATCTGGTCGAGGATGGTGCGGCTGTCGATCTTGCTGCTGACCTGGAAGGCGATGCGGGTCGGGATGTTGGCCTTGATCAGGCCGGTGATCACGTCCACGCTGGGGCGCTGGGTGGCCAGGATCAGGTGGATGCCGGCGGCGCGCGCCTTCTGCGCCAGGCGGGCAATGAGTTCTTCGATCTTCTTGCCGACCACCATCATCAGGTCGGCCAACTCGTCGATCACCACCACGATGTGCGGCAGGCGCTCCAGCGGCTCGGGGCTGTCGGGCGTCAGGCTGAAGGGGTTGTAGATGAATTCCTCGCGCGCCTTGGCGTCGTCGATCTTGACGTTGTAGCCGGCCAGGTTGCGCACGCCGAGCTTGCTCATCAGCTTGTAGCGGCGCTCCATCTCTGCCACACACCAATTCAGGCCGTGGGCCGCCTGCTTCATGTCGGTGACCACCGGCGCCAGCAGGTGCGGAATGCCTTCGTAGACCGACATTTCCAGCATCTTGGGATCGATCATGAGCAGGCGCACGTCGCGCGCCTCGGCCTTGTAGAGCAGCGACAGGATCATGGCGTTGATCCCGACCGACTTGCCCGAGCCGGTGGTGCCGGCCACCAGCACGTGTGGCATCTTGGCCAGGTCGGCCACTACCGGGTTGCCGATGATGTCCTTGCCCAGGCCCATGGTCAGCATGGACTTGCCTTCGTGGTAGACCTGCGAGCCCAGGATTTCGCTGAGCTTGATGGTCTGGCGCTTGGCGTTGGGCAGCTCCAGCGCCATGTAGTTCTTGCCGGGAATGGTCTCGACCACGCGGATCGACACCAGCGACAGCGAGCGCGCCAAGTCCTTGGCCAGGCCCACAATCTGCGAGCCCTTCACGCCAGTGGCGGGCTCGATCTCGTAGCGCGTGACCACCGGGCCAGGCGAGGCCGCAATCACATGCACCTGCACGCCGAAGTCCTTCAGCTTCTTCTCGATCAGGCGGCTGGTCATCTCCAGCGTCTCGGGCGACACGGTCTCGCGGTGCTGCTGCGCGCCGTCGAGCAGGTCGACCTGCGGCAGCTTGCTGTCGGGCAACTCGGTGAACAGCGGCTTCTGGCGCTCCTTCACCACGCGCTCGCTTACGGGCACCTCGCGCAGCACTGGCTCCACCGCCGTTGGCATCTTGACCGGCAGCGGCTGGTGGTCGATCTCCACCCGCTCCTCCTGCAGCACCACTTCGCGCTCGCGGGCAGCACGCTTGCCAGCGGCCTTGTCCTCAGCGATCTCGCGCTTCTCGCGCCGGGTTTCGACCAGCGCATAGAGCCAGCCACCAAGACGCTCGGCCACATGCCCCCAGGAAAAGCGGAACACCAGCGCCACGCCAAACACCACGAAGGCGATGCACAGCAGGCCCGAACCGGTAAAGCCCAGCCATTTCACGCTGGCCGGCCCGGTGACAAAGCCCAGCACGCCGCCGCTGTGCCCGCCAGGCAGCCGGTCTTCAAAGCGGTACAGGCGCGACCACTCCAATGCCGTACTGGCGCACAACAGCACCACCAGGCCCACCCAGAAAGCGATGCGGCTGGAGTCCCAGGACTTGGGCTCGACCGCATCGCCGCCGCGCATCCAGCGCGCCAGCGACGCCAGCCAGGCACGCACGCCCGCCGCCAGGCACCACCAGACGGAGTAGCCAAGCAAAAAGTAGCTGCTGTCGGCCACGATGGCGCCGATACGGCCGCCCCAGTTGGCCACCCGCGCGCCGATCGCACCAGTGGTGGACCAGGCCGGGTCCTGCGCTGAATAGCTGAGGATGGCGATCAGCCAGAACATCAGCCCGATCAGGCCGACGATCAGCGCCAGTTCATGCATGAAGCCGCCAGTTGCGGTCTTCTGCTGCCCCTTGCCGGCAGCACTGTTGTTCAAGGTATTGAGAGAGTAGGTCATAGGGCAAGCGCGTCGAGCTTACTCCAAGCACTCTTGGTTACACAGCATCCACGGGAGTGGGCTCGGCGGGCGGCGCGGCCCCTTCATGCACGAGCATGGAGCCGTCCTCCTTGACCTCGATGAAGCCCCGTTCTTCCAGATCTTTCATCACGCGGCTGACCATCTCGCGCGATGCGCCGACCATCTTGGCCAAGTCCTGGCGCGAGATCTTCTCGCAGACCAGGCCGCCGTCCCCGCCCCCTTCGGGCACCGCCGCGTCGAGCAGCACGCGCGCCACGCGGCCATAGACATCCATCAGCGCCAGCGACTCGATGGTGCGGTCGGCCTGGCGCAGGCGCCGCACCAGCCCGTGCATCACCACGTGCCCCACCGAACCCTCGGGCGGCAGGCAGCGCAGAAAGGCGGCACGGTCCAACACCAGCGCATCGGTCTGGATTTCCGCGCGCACCGTGGCCGAATGCGGCTGACCGTCGATCAGGCTCATTTCGCCCACCGGATCGCCAGAGCGCAACGTGGCGTAGATGACCTCGCGGCCGCGCGCATCGGCCGACACCACCCGGGCCCGCCCGGAGACCAGCACATACAAGGCGTCGGACCGCTGGCCGCCTTCGACCAGCACCTCGCCGCGCTTGAAACGCCGCTTGGACACCGCACTTGCAAGAAACTGCGCCTGTTCACCCGTGAGCAGGGCAAACAGCGGCACCCGGCACAACAGCTCCAGATCGGACACCATCGACATGATTCGCTCACCCTTGTTGTAGACCACCTGCATTCATCGCTTCTTACAATCGTGGCGATTGAAAACCCACGCGGCGCGGCGGCGCCTACAGCGCCATACTCGGTGCGCCGAGCAGCCAAGCACACCACCCCGGAGCAGGCACAAGACCTGCAGTCCATCTGTTGTTTCCCCCGACTTTTACCATGTCCACATCCCAGCACGCCAAAGTTCTCATCCTCGGCTCCGGCCCCGCCGGCTATACGGCGGCAGTCTACGCGGCCCGTGCCAATCTCGATCCCGTGCTGGTCACCGGCATGGCTCAGGGTGGCCAGCTGATGACTACCACTGAGGTCGACAACTGGCCAGCCGATGTCATGGGCGTGCAGGGCCCGGAGCTGATGCAGCGCTTCCAAGAGCACGCCGAACGCTTCAAGACCAAGATCGTGTTCGACCACATCAACAAGGTCGACTTCAGCCAGCGCCCCTTCACCCTCACCGGCGACAGCGGCAGCTACACCTGCGACACCCTGATCATCGCCACCGGCGCCTCGGCCAAGTACCTGGGCCTGCCGTCGGAGCAGGAATTCATGGGCCGCGGCGTCTCGGGCTGCGCCACCTGTGACGGCTTCTTCTACCGCGAGCAGGAAGTCTGCGTGGTCGGCGGCGGCAACACCGCCGTGGAAGAAGCGCTCTACCTCTCCAACATCGCCAGCAAGGTCTACCTGGTGCACCGCCGCGACAAATTCCGCGCCGAGCCCATCCTGCTCGACAAGGTGGCCGAGAAAGTCGCCGCCGGCAAGATGGTGCTGAAGACGCACCAGGTGCTGGACGAAGTGCTGGGCGACCAGAGCGGCGTTACCGGCGTACGCCTGAAGCAGGCAGACGGCAGCGCCACCGAAGACCTGGCGCTCAAGGGCTGCTTCATCGCCATCGGCCACCAGCCCAACACCGACATCTTCCAGGGCCAGTTGGACATGAAGGACGGCTACATCGTCACCAAGTCCGGCCTGCAAGGCTTTGCCACCATGACCAGCGTGCCCGGCGTCTTCGCCGCCGGCGACGTGCAGGACCACATCTACCGCCAGGCCATCACCAGCGCCGGCACCGGCTGCATGGCCGCCCTGGATGCACAGCGCTTCCTGGATCAAGAAGGCAAGATCTAGCCGCCCGGCCCTTCTCTTCCCCAAGGGCCGCTGCGCCCGGCCGCCCGAAGCGGCCCGCCCGCCCCCAGACGGGGGTTGGCGAAGACACGAAGTGCGGAGCCTGGGGATGAGCTATACTCTTTGGCTTTGCTGAATTTGACCGGTGCACCTTGTGCCGGGCGCTTTCCGGTAAACCCGGGTTACCGCCACCCATTCCTGGCGAGGTGAGGCTCCCACACTCTCTGTGGCAGCCGTTTTAAGTATCGGAGTGTCCTCATGGCACGCGTATGTGAAGTCACGGGCAAGGGCCCGATGGTCGGGAACAATGTTTCCCACGCCAACAACAAAACCAAGCGCCGGTTCCTGCCGAACCTGCAATACCGCCGTTTCTGGGTCGAGACCGAAAACCGTTGGGTGCGTCTGCGCATCAGCAACGCAGGCCTGCGCCTGATCGACAAAAATGGTATCGACTCCGTGCTCGCCGACCTGCGCGCACGCGGCCAAGCGTAATAGGAGCACTGCACCATGGCAACCAAAGGCGGACGCGAAAAGATCAAGCTGGAATCCACTGCGGGTACCGGCCACTTCTACACCACGACCAAGAACAAGAAGACCATGCCCGAGAAGATGTCGATCACCAAGTTCGACCCGAAAGCTCGTAAGCACGTCGAATACAAGGAAATCAAGCTGAAGTAATTCAGCCTGCCCTTGAAAAAGCCGCCCGGCCTTGCGCCCGGCGGCTTTTTTGTTGTCTACGCAAGCTGGGCAGCGATCAGGCGCCCCATGTCGCGGTAAGCCTCCTCCACGACTGGCGTGAAAGGCATGCCGCAGCTCAGGCGCAGAAAGCGCTCGTAGCGGCCAGTGTTGGAAAACATCGGCCCCGGCGCCACGCGTATACCCATGGCCAAGGCCTCGTCGAACAGGCGCATGGATGACACGCCCGGCGGCAGTTCCAGCCACAGGCTCAGACCGCCCGGCGGCAGGCTGAGCCGGGTGCCGATCGGGAAGTGACGCGCAATCGCCTGGGCCGCACTCTCGCGCTGGTGCCGCAGCCGGGTACGCATGCGGCGCAATTGCCGGTCGTAGGCCGGCGTATCGACACTGCGTGCCGCCAATAGCTGGGACCAGGTCTGCATGTTGCGCGTGCGTGCGAACTTCAGCATCTGCACCCGCGCCTGCCAGCGCCCGGCGCTCATCCAGCCCTGGCGCAGGCCGGGCGCAGAGCTTTTGCTGAGCGAGGCGCAGTAAATGACATGACCGCTGCTGTCCCAGGCCTTGGCCGGATGCAGAGGCCGCGGGGATTCGACGAACTCGCGGTAGATGTCATCCTCGATCAGCGCCAGCCCATGCTCAGCGCAAAAGGCGACCAGCCGCTGCTTGTGCGCATCAGGCATCACCGCGCCCTGCGGCATCTGCAGGTGCGGCACAACCACAACGGCCTTCAGGCGCGGCTGGCTGCGCGCCGCCAGCTCCAGCGCCTCCAGCGAAATGCCAGTGTGCGGACTGCTGGGGATCTCCAGCGCCTGCAGCCCCTGGGACTCGATCGCCTGCAGGATGCCGAAAAAGGTAGGCGACTCCACGGCCACCACATCGCCCGGCTCAGCCACCGCATCCAGCGCCAGGTTCACCGCCTCCGAATTGCCATGCGTGGCGAGCACCTCGCTCGGCGCCACATTGACACCAAAGGTCAAAGCATGGCGCGCCATGGCCGCCTGGAATTCCGGGTGCGTGGTGGGCGCCGAGGGTCCGTAGACCAGGATATTGGGCTGCTCCCGCAGCACTGCCATTGCCAGCCGATTGAGTGCGGCCGCGTCGAATAGCTCAGGCGCCGGCATGGCACTGCCCAGATCCAGGCGCAGGGCGCCAGCGCGGCGCCCCTTCTCCAAAATCAGCGAAATGCGCTCGTTCACGCCGATGAAAGAGGCTGTCTCGGGCGCCAGCGGAGCCTGCAGATCCGGCTCGCGCGCCGCAGGCAGCCGCGTCAGCGCCGGATCACGCACAAAGTAGCCCACCCGTGGCCGCGCCTCCAGGCAACCCTGCTCCTCCAGCAGCCGCAGCATGTGCAGCGCCGTGGACAGGCTGACGCTGTGGCGCTGCATCAGCTCGCGTACAGAGGGCATGCGCACACCCGGCGCAAGCGTGCCTTGCGTGATCGCCTGGCGGTAATGGCTGGCGAGCCGCTGGTACAGCGGATCGTCCGGCATTGAGGGAAGCGGGGTTTGCACGGATGACAGCATGGTACGGCCATCTTGCCTGAGAAGCCTGTACCGCAACAGATACAGCCAGAGGCCAAGCGGTGCATAACAGCGCCAAGGAAACCGCACTGCTACGCACGAGGAAGCCCACTGCTGTGCCTGCCCGAAAAACAGACGCACTTCTACGCTAGGGGCTCATTCTCAGCCGAGGTTTCCCATGTCATCTTCCCCCACCTATCGCCTGGCAGCCCACCAGGAACAGTTCTTCCTTTTGCAGGAAGGCGATGAACTGCGCTGCCTGGCGGGCCGTTTGACACTGCGCCATGCGGCCAGCGACACCTATCCCACAGGCAAGCAGATGCTCGTGCCATCGCAAGCCTGGCGCGCCAACGGCGCTACGGCACTGACCGTGGAATCTCAGGAAGATGCAGTGCTGAGCCTGACATCAAGGCCACCGCAACAGAAAACCGCGCAGATCAGCAGTGCGACACGCCTGCTCCAATTCGCCCTACGCTGGCGCCGCAGCCCAGGCTAAACCAAGAACACCGTGGATCTGGCTCCGCCAGTCCACAGGCGTTGCCCCCGGAAGGGGGTTGGCGGAGACACGAAGTGCGTAGCCTGGGGGCGAGCCCTTATCGACGCGGCGTGATCGGCGGCCGGCCGGGAATGTGGCGGAAGGTGATACGACCCTTGGTCAGGTCATAGGGCGACAGCTCCAGCGAAACAGCGTCGCCCGCGATCACGCGAATGTTGTGCCGACGCATCTTGCCGCCGGTGTAGGCCACCAACTGGTGGCCGTTGTCCAGCGTCACGCGGTAGCGGGAGTCGGGCAGGATTTCGTCAACCCGACCTCGCATTTCAATCAGTTCTTCTTTGGACATGGCATTCCTTTACGTATTGGTGATGAATCTGCCCGGCGCGGCATTGACGGAGGTGGCTCACGCATCCCCGTAGCGGACGGGAATGTGGGGGGCGAAAGCGATAGGCGCTTCGCCCGCAGCGTCCGGTCGTGGCGACGGGCTGCTGCGGCAGGCAAATGGTGGAAAGACGGCCGGGAACGCGTAGCGGAGCGGGCCGAGAATCCGCAGAAAAACATCCTCCGGGGATGCTGCGCGAACATGGCGACCGGGGCCGTCATGCTGCGAACCCTCTATTGTAACGACCTGGCCCGTATCCTGCTGATATGAGTGGTGCGTACGCGCCACGCAAAAAGCCGCCGGGCCTTATGGGCCGGCGGCTGAGGATCAAGGCCAAGCGCAAGCGTTTCAGGCGTGGGCTGCGCGCAAGCGGATGGAGAATTCGCGCAAAGCAGCAATGCCGCTTTCTTCCGCGCGGCGGCACCAGGCCTGCAGGTCGGCAGTGAGCTGCTCGCGCGAATGCGTGGTGTTGAGCCAGAGTTGGCGCAACTCTTCGCGCATCACCAGCATCTTGTCGAGCACCGGGTGGGCTGCACGGGCCTGCGCCAACTGGGGCAGCGCAGACGCCGGCACTTTTTCGGTGTCGCGGTGCAGCCAGCGCTTGGCGGACTTGAGGGCAGACACATCAGCCTGACGCGACTTGAGCGCTTCGATTTCGTCGCGACAGGCGCTGCGCACGCCACGGGCATAGCCGGCCATGACTTCGTAGCGGTTGGTGATCAATGCCTCGAGGGTTTTCTCGTCGGCCACAGGCTTGACGACGCCCATCTGCAGCTTCGGGGCCGTCTTCTTGACGGTGGCCCAGCCGATCTTGCGCATCATGCTGATGTAGACCCAGCCGATGTCGAACTCGTATTTCTTGACCGAGAACTTGGCCGAGGTCGGGTAGGTGTGGTGGTTGTTGTGCAGCTCTTCGCCGCCAATGATCAGGCCCCAGGGCGAGATGTTGGTGCTGGCGTCCTGCGCCTCGAAGTTGCGGTAGCCCCAGTAGTGGCCAATGCCGTTGACGACGCCGGCGGCCCAGACCGGGATCCAAAGCATCTGCACGGCCCACACGGTAAAGCCCAAGACGCCGAACAGCGCGACGTTCAGGATCAGCATCAGGCCCACGCCCTGCCAGCTGAAACGGCTGTAGAGGTTGCGCTCGATCCAGTCGTTGGGCACGCCGTGGCTGAACTTGGCGATGGTTTCCTTGTTCTTGGATTCCGCCCGGTACAGCTCGGCACCGCGCCACATCACGGTGTCGATGCCGCGGGTCTGCGGGCTGTGCGGGTCTTCCTCGGTCTCGCACTTGGCGTGGTGCTTGCGGTGGATGGCGACCCATTCGCGCGTGACCATGCCGGTGCCCAGCCACAGCCAGAAGCGGAAGAAGTGCGACGGAATGCGGTGCAGATCCAGCGCGCGGTGCGCTTGCGCACGGTGCAGGAACACGGTCACCGAGACGATGGTGATGTGGGTGGTCACCAGCGTGTACAGCACGATCTCCCACCAGGAAAAGTTCAGCAGACCATTGCTGAGCCAATCGATGGCGGCGTTGAAGACAGCCGAGTCGGGAAAAACCATAGTCAAAAACCTCTTGACGAGGGAATCGTCAGGTAGTCGGCGGATGCCAAAAAAACAAGCACCTATTTTAGTGTGCCCAAGCCCATGAAAAGTTCGGTTAACCCCAACTTTTCACAGACATTAAACGAACTTCAGGGCTTTTTAGACCAAACCGCTGCAAAAAAGCCGTCTGTTTGATGCACATGGGGCCACAAACGCAGGTATTCGCCACCCGTTACCGGGCCTTGGCACAGGCTTGGGGCGTTGGGCACTTTGAGCTGGGTCAGCAGTTCTGCCGCGTCCAGCGGCTCGAAATCGGGATGCGCCTGGGAAAACGCTGCTGCGATGGCCTCGTTTTCCTCGGGCAGCACGCTGCAGGTGGCGTAGACCAGACGGCCGCCTGGCTTTACCAGGCGGGCAGCGCTTTCCAGGATCGCGGTCTGCTTGGCCGTCAGTTCCTGCACCGACTGCGGCGACTGGCGCCATTTCAGGTCAGGGTTGCGGCGCAGCGTGCCCAGGCCGGAGCAAGGCGCATCGACCAGCACGCGATCGATCTTGCCGGCCAGGCGCTTGACGCGGTCATCGCGCTCGTGGGCGATGGCAGCCGGGTGCACGTTGGACAGGCCGCTGCGCGCCAGCCGCGGCTTGAGGGCGTCGAGCCGGTGCGCCGAGGTGTCGAAGGCGTAGAGCCGGCCGGTGCTGCGCATGGTGGCACCGACGGCCAGGGTCTTGCCGCCGGCGCCAGCGCAGAAGTCGACCACCATCTCGCCGCGCTTGGCGTCGAGCAGCAGGGCCAGCAGTTGCGAGCCTTCGTCCTGCACCTCGATGGCGCCGCGGGTGAAGACGTCGAGCTTGGTCAGCGCCGGCTTGCCTTCAATACGCAAACCCCAGGGAGAAAACGGGGTCGCTACTGATTTAATAGCTATCTTCTTAAGCTCCGCCTGGACTTCAGCCCTTTTTTCCTTCAAAGCGTTGACGCGCAAGTCCAGCGGCGCACCGTTCTGCAGGCTCTCGGCCAGCGCCCAGAAGCCGGTACCGACCTGGGCCTTGAGCGGCGCGGCCAGCCATTCAGGCAGGTTGTGGCGGTGCGGCTCCAGCAGGTCGGCGGTATTGATCTGGTCGCACTGGTCGAGCCAGTTTTTCTCCTGGTCGAAGAGCGCGCTTTTCAGGAAGTCGCGCGGGCCGTGGAAGCCGAGGATGGCCAGGCGGCGCTCCTTGGCGCCACTGCCCGAGCGGGCCAGGTGCTCGTAGCGCAGTTTCTGGCGCAAGACGTTGTAGACGGTCTCGGCCAGCGTGGCGCGCTCGCGCGGCCCGAGGCCGCGATGGTCGCGAAAGTAACGGGAGACGACGGCGTCTGCGGGGTGTTCGAAGGTCAGCGTGAGCCGCACCAATTCGGCGCAGGCGTCCAACAGGGCTTTAGGATGCATGCCCCGATTGTCCCACCCCGCCCTTCCCCACCCTTGCCGCTATCGCACGCGGCGTGCAAATACCGGGGCGAAGGCCTTGCGCTCGATCTCGTCCAACGTGGGCGAATCGCCGGCCCACAGCGCCAATACCGGGCCGGGCAGCTCCAGCGTGCGCTCCAGGCTGCGGCAGATGTCGAAGCGGTCTTCATCGTGCAGGTCCGGCAGCTCGATGAAGAGCAGGTAGCAGCGGCGGTACGGGAACTCGCGCAGGTTGCGTCGTACCAGCCAGGCGCGCGCCAGTGGCTCGCAGCGCTGCAGGCCTACCTTGAGCAGGCCCAGCTCGAACTCGTTCAGATCATGGTGCGCGATGGCGGAGAACCAGGGCGGCGTGGTCAGTTCTTCCCAGGCGCTGCCCTCGGCCGCTTCGGCCTGCTTGCGCCGCTCGCGCCAGCGCTTGAGCGCGGCATCGTCATACAGCGTGTACGCATCGATGACCTCCAGCGCAGCCACGGCCCGGCTGCTGGCCCACCAGCGGTGGCCCGGGCTGCTGCTGTACAGGCGTTCCAGCAGCGCCAGGCACTGCGGGCGCTCGACCGGCGGCAGGCACTGCGCCAAGCCCTGCAACGCGCGCGGATGGTCCGCGCTGATCTCCAGCGCGCGCCGGTAGTGCGGCTGTGCGTCGGCATGCGGATCAAGGCGCTGGCACAGGTCGCCGAGCTCGGCCATTTCCTCGGCGTTGTTGCTGGCGGCGCCCTGTAGCAATTCGTCCGTGCGCGCGCGCAGGCGGGCCAGCCAGGCGTGGTGCGCGCGCCAGTGCTCGGTGTGCTGCTCGCACCACTCGCGGTCGAAATGCTCGATCCACTGCGCCACACGCGGCCCCAGCAAGGCCAGCGCCGGGCGGGTGGACCAGTCTGGCAGTGCAGGTTTCTGCGCCAGGGCCTCCAGCCGGTCGCGCAGCCCCGGATGGGTGTCATCCACCTGGCTGATGCTGCGCAGCGCCTGTTGCAAGGCCTGCCGGGCAAAGGCCTCGTCCGGTGGCAAGGCCAGCAGGCGCTGGAGAGCGCCAAACGGCCCCAGCGGGCGCCCATGCAAGGCGGCGGCGTGCCAATGCGCCGGCCAGAATTCCTGCGCCAGCCAGGCGCCCTTGATCTCGATCTCTGTCAGCGCGGCCGCCGCCACCGGTGCTCCCAGCAACCGGCCGGCGATACGGTCGGCCTCATACTCATCCTGGCGTGCCAGGGCGAAGGTGCGCGCCGCAAAGCGCGGGAAGTACCAGTTCAGGAAGGCCTGGGTCGCAGCCATCGCCACGCCCTGGCTGCGTCGCATCCCCTGGTAGAGCCGGCCCCAGCTCAGGCGCGTGCGGTAGATCCAGGCGCTGACGCGGCCGTGGTCGCCACGCAGATGGCCGTATTCGTGCGCCAGCACCGCCAGCAGGCGCGGCTTGTCGAGCGCCATCGCCAGCGGCAGGCCGATGGCCAGTTCATTGATCGAGCCGCCAAACAGGCCGTAGCGCGGACGCTGGCTGACGCAGGCATTGAAGTCGGCGTTGACGTAGACCCGATGGATGGGTGGCCCCTTGATTTTGGAACGGATGCGCTCCAGCGCCTGGAACAGCGCCGGCGCGTCGTCCGCCGTGATCGGCAGGCCATCGGGCGGATCCAGGCGCAGCCACAGCGCACGCAGGCCGGACCACAGCAGGCCCGCGGCAAATGCCAGCAGCCACAGCCACGCCACCCGAAAACGCCCGCCCGCCAGCCAGAGGCTGGCAACCCACCACAGGAGGGCGCAGGCCAAGGCCACGCAGGCGATGACCCAGGCATAGCCCAACGCGGCAAAGGCCATGACGCGGCGCCGATAGGCGGCGCTGTTGTCCGCACTGGCATGCTCGCTCAGGCGCACAAGATGGATAAAGTCGGCCTCGTCCACGTTTCCCTGCCCTGTTGTAACCCGTTGTATTGCGCAGCATCTTAGAACGTGTTTGCGATCTCTATGGGGTCGCGCAAGTGTCTTTGCGGGATGGGATGCAAGGCGCGGTGCGCCGTCCATAGCTTGGCTATGGACAAGCGCCGCAACGCCGCAGACCGCCCGCAAAGACACTTGCCCGAAGGGTTGGAGTGAAATCGGGCGATTGAGCACCCCGGCCCCTTGCATGGGCCAAAGCCCATGCGGCGGGATCCAGGCCACCCACTCATCCCGATTGCACTCCAACGCGATCCCCATACAGATCGCAAACACGTTCTTAGCCATGACCCACGACCTTCCACCGCTCATCGAAACGCCCCCGGGCACCTACCGCCACTACAAGGGCGGGCTCTATGAGGTGCAAGGCACCGTGCGCCACAGCGAGACGCTGGAGCCGATGACGCTGTACCGCGCGCTGTACGGTGAAGGTGGCCTGTGGGTACGGCCGGCGGCGATGTTTGCCGAGGAAATTGTGGTGGACGGCCTGCGGCAGCCGCGCTTCGCCCGATTGCCTTAAACGGCGTCCGCCGCGCCGCGCGGCAACTCCAGCGTGGCGACCAGCCCGCCGCCGGCGCGGTTGCGCAGCACCAGGCTGCCGCCATGGCGGCGCGCGATGTCATGCGCGATCGACAGCCCCAGGCCGATGCCGCCCGAATCCCGGTTGCGCGAGGCTTCGACGCGGTAGAACGGCGCAAGCACCCGCTCCAGCTCGACCTCGGGCAGGCCGGGGCCGCGGTCGGCCACCTCGATGCGCAGCCGTTGCGGATCATCGATGAGCTGGATCTCTGCGCTGCCGCCATAGCGCACCGCGTTCTCCACCAGGTTGCACAGGCAGCGGCGCAACGCCGAGGGCTGCGCCGGCAAGGGCACGCACTGGCCGCTGACGCTGACCGCCTGGCCGGCGTCCTGCTGGTCGTCGGCCATGCTGGTGGCCAAGGCGACGATGTCCAGCGGCACCATGGCCTCGGCGTCAGCCGCGCCGCGCAGGTAGTCGAGCGTGGCGCGCAGCATGGCCTCCATTTCAGCGATGTCGCGGCCGAAGCGCAGGCGGGCGTCGGCGTCTTCCAGCACCTCGGCGCGCAGGCGCATGCGGGTCAGCGGGGTACGCAGGTCATGCGACACGGCCGCGACGAAGCGGTCGCGGTCATCCATCTGGCGGCGAATCTTGGCCTGCATGCCATTGAACACCCGGGTGGCCTCGCGGCATTCGGTGGTGCCTTCCTCGGCCATGGGCGGGCGGTAGATGTCCTGCCCCAGCTCCTGCGCGGCAGCGACCAATCTGCGCACCGGCTGCGCCAGCCAGCGCGCGCCGACCCAGGCCGCCAGCAGCAGCGCGGCCAGCCGTACGCCGATGTCGAGCAGCAGGCCCTCGGGCGGCCACAGCGGCGACTCATCGGGCATGGGCGGTGGCGGTGGTCGCCCAAAGGGCATGGCCTCGGCGCCCGGCGGTGGCGGCGGCCGCATGCCGAACTCTTCGTGCCGCAGCTCGAACAGCAGCGTCAGCGCCAGCACATGGCTGACCAGCGCCGTGACAAACAGCAGCAGCGCGAGCCGGCCAAACAGGCTGGCCGGCAGCAGCCGCGCGGCCCACGCAGACAGCCGCTGCCAGCGGTTGGCTTGCGTGGCCATGCGGGCTAGGCCTGCACCGAACGTGCGTTGAAGATGTAGCCCGCGCCGCGCACCGTCTTGATCATGGTGGGCGCGCGCGGGTCGTCGTCCAGCTTCTGGCGCAGCCGCGACACCAGCAGGTCGATGCTGCGCTCGAAGGCCTCCATGCTGCGGCCGCGCGCCTGCTCCATGAGCTGGTCGCGGCTGAACAGGCGGCGTGGCATGGCCAGGAAGGTGGTGAGCAGGCGGTATTCCGCATTGGACAGCGGCACCACCACGCCCTGCGGCGATACCAGGCGGCGCTCCTGCCGGTGCAACTGCCAACCGTCGAAGCTGGCCACGTCCTGCAGCAGCGAGGTGGGCGAGGCGGCCGCGCGGCGCAGCACGGTCTGGATGCGCGCCACCAGCTCGCGCGGCTCGAAGGGCTTGGCCATGTAGTCGTCGGCGCCCAGCTCCAGCCCCAGCACGCGGTCATAGGCATGGCCGCGCGCGGTGAGCATGATGATGGGGAGGCGCGAGGTGGCGCGCACCTCGCGCGCCAGCGTCAGGCCGTCGGTGCCGGGCAGCATGATGTCGAGCACCAGCAGGTCGATGCGCTGCACCGCCAGTTGGGCACGCATGGTTTCGCCGTCGCCGGCGACGTGCACGCCAAAGCCGAAGCGCGCCAGGTAGTCGTGCAGCAAAGTGGTGATGTCGGTGTCGTCGTCGACAACCAAGATCTGGGGCGGTGCTTTCGTCATGGGTAGGTGTGTCCTGCTGCCGCAGTAGTGTAGGAGGATCGCCTTTTGCGCAAAAGCCTCGAACAAGGCCGGAAACACCCCGCTTTTCCCCGCGCCAAAGGGCTTTTCGTACCAGCCCCGGTACGTGGCCGACAAACATGATTTACCCCTTCTTTGCAGAATCGTTGCGTCTGCCAGACAGGTATTCCTGGGCAGCTTTGCACCGCAGAAAGGATGTTTCATGACGACGATCAACGGAGCCGGCAGCAGCGCCGGCAGCGCATGGTCTGCCATGCAGACGGCAAGGGACGCACGCCGGGCCTGGATGGAGAAGGAGATGTTCTCCGAGACCGACAGCGACGGCAGCGGCAGCGTGGACGGCACCGAGCTGCAGACCGTGCTCGACAAACTGTCCAGCGCCACGGGCGGCAGCACGGCCAAGGCGTCCGATCTGGTGAGCCAGTTCGGCACCGACGGCACGCTCAGCCAGGACCAGCTCACCCAGGCCATGCAAAGCCTGATGCCCCAGCGCTCGACCATGGACTTTGCACAGTCGCGCAGCAGCGACAGCACCAGCGCCCAGGGCACGGCCGGCGACGACCTGTTCGGCAAGGTCGACAGCGACGGTGACGGCAAGCTGAGTGCGGCCGAATTCCAGGCGCTGCAGCAGAAGATGTCCGGCCAGACCGACACCAGCAGCACCGACAGCGCGGCCAGCAAGCTGTTCGCCCAGTTGGACACCGATGGCGACGGCAGCCTGAGCCAAGCCGAGTTCGACGCCGGCCGCCCTTCGGCGCAGGGCGGCGGCCAGGGCATGGCGGGCGGCATGCCACCGCCGCCACCTGACAGCACCAGCAGCACCTCGGCCAGCAGCAGTGGCCGCAGCACCAGCGCCACGACCTACGACCCACGCGACACCAACAAGGACGGCGTGGTGTCGGCGGAGGAACTGCTGGCAGCAGGCTCCACCTCCAGCACTGACAGCACCGACCCGCTGCAGGCGCTGTTCAAGGCGGTGGACAGCGACGGGGATGGCCGCATCGGCCGCGACGAGGCCGCCGTACTGTCGCAAAAAATCACCGAAGCGCTCAATTCGCTCAGCACCGGCAGCACGTCTTCATCCAGCAGCAGCACCGACAGCACGGGCAGCCGCAACGGCAACTTCGACCTGTCGCAGTTGGCGCAGCTGGTACTCAAGCAGTACGAGCAGGTCGGCGCCTCTGCCAGCAGCGGCAGCAGCACCGGCTCCACGCTCAGCGTGGTGGCTTGAGGTTTTTTAAAGAAAAGTGCCTCTAGCCCAGGCCACGCCTGGGATATTAGCTATTCTTTAGATAGCAACCCAGCCAACACCCGCGGGTACAGCAGGTGCTCTTGCGTGAGCACCCGCGCGGCCAGCGCGTCGGGCGTGTCGCCGGGCAGCACCGGCACCACGGCCTGGCCCAGGATCGGGCCCAGGTCCAGCTCGGCCGTTACCCGGTGCACCGTGCTGCCGGCAAATGCGCAGCCAGCCTCGATCGCACGGCGGTGCGTGTGCAGCCCCGGGAAGGCCGGCAGCAGCGACGGGTGGATATTGACCATGCGCCCCCCATAGTGGCCGACAAAGCCGGGCGTCAGGATGCGCATGAAACCCGCCAACACCAGCAGCGCCGGATCGTAGCCATCGATCAGCGCGGCCAGCGCCGCATCGAAATCCTCACGCGTGGCGTAGGCCTTGTGGTCCAGCGCCTGCGTGGCAATGCCTTGCTCGGCCGCCCAGGCCAGGCCGGCGGCGTCGGCGCGGTTGCTGATTACTGCTGCCACACGGGCGCCAAAACGCCGCTCCCAAGCCTCGCGCTGCGCGGCCTGCACGATGGCCTGCATGTTGGAGCCGGCGCCCGAGATGAGAATGACGAGGTTTTGGTTTTTCATTTGGGCCGGCATTATGGCAATCAGACCTCTCTCTCTTCTTGAATCCCGCGTGCTTGGCACGCTGATGGAAAAGGCACGCACCGTGCCCGACAGCTATCCGCTGACGCTCAACGCCGTCGTCTCCGGCAGCAACCAGAAGTCCAGCCGCGAGCCGGCCATGCAGGTGACCGACGCCGAGGCGCAAGAGGCACTGGACGAACTCAAGCGCCTGGCCCTGGTGTTTGAGACCAGCGGTGGCCGCGCCACGCGCTGGGAGCACAACTTCGAGCGCGCCTACGGCGTGCCCGGCGCCGCCGCCGCGCTGCTCGGCCTGCTGATGCTGCGCGGCCCGCAAACCGCGGGCGAGCTGCGCATCCACACCGAGCGCTGGCACCGCTTTGCCGACATCTCCTCGGTCGAGGCCTTCCTGGACGAGCTGCAGGAGCGCAGCGACGAAAAAGGCGGCCCGCTGGTGGTACGCCTGCCGCGCGCCCCCGGCGCCCGCGAGGCGCGCTGGGCGCAGCTGGTATGCGGGCCGGTGGACGCCAGCGCATTCGCCGTGGCCGGCAGCGCCCCCACCGCCGCGCCCAGCGGCCTGCTGGCACGGGTCGAGGCGTTGGAGGCCGAGGTGGCCGCACTGCGCGAAGAGATCGCGGCATTGCGTGGCGGCTGAATGTCGCCGCCCGGACACGGTTGAATCGAACGACCGTGCTAAAAATGCCGCTTCCCTGGAGACAACGCTATGGATTTGGCTTTTACCCCTGAAGAACAGAACTTCCGCGAGGAGATCCGCGCCTGGGTGCGCGCAAACCTTCCCACGGACATTGCCGACAAGGTGCACAACGCGCTGCGCCTGACCCGCGAAGACCACCAGCGCTGGGCCCGCATCCTGGGCAAGAAGGGCTGGCTCGGCCACGCCTGGCCCAAGGAATTCGGCGGCCCGGGCTGGAACGCGGTGCAAAAGCATTTGTTCGAAGAAGAATGCGCACTGGCCGGCGCGCCGCGCGCCCTGCCCTTCGGGCCGGTGATGGTGGCGCCGGTAATCATGGCCTTCGGCACTGCCGAGCAGCACCAGCGCTTCCTGCCCGGCATCGCCAGCGGCGATGTCTGGTGGAGCCAGGGCTACAGCGAGCCGGGCTCGGGCTCTGATCTGGCATCGCTCAAAACGCGCGCCGAGCGCCAGGGCGACAAATACATCGTCAACGGCCAGAAGACCTGGACCACGCTCGGCCAGTACGGCGACTGGATCTTCTGCCTGGTGCGCACCAGCACAGAAGGCAAGCCGCAGACCGGCATCAGCTTTTTGCTGATCGACATGAAGAGCCCGGGTCTGAGCGTGCGGCCAATCAAGCTGCTGGACGGCGAGAGCGAGGTCAACGAGGTGTTCTTCGACAACGTCGAAGTGCCGGCCAACAACCTCATCGGCGAAGAGAACAAGGGCTGGACCTACGCCAAGCACCTGCTCAGCCACGAGCGCACCAACATCGCCGATGTGAACCGCTCCAAGCGCGAGCTGGAACGGTTGAAGCGCATCGCCAAGACAGAAGGCGTCTACGACGACCCGCGCTTTCGCGACGAGATCGCCAAGCTCGAAGTCGACGTCGTCGCACTCGAAATGCTGGTGCTGCGCGTGCTCTCGGCCGAGAAGTCGGGCAAGAATTCACTCGACATCGCCGGCCTGCTCAAGATCAAGGGCAGCGAGATCCAGCAGCGCTATAGCGAGCTGATGATGCTGGCCGCCGGCCCCTTCAGCCTGCCCTTCATCGAAGACGCCATGGCAGCCGGCTGGCAAGGTGATTTCCCTGGCGGCGTGGTGGCGAACGCGCCGCTGGCCTCGACCTACTTCAACTACCGCAAGACCACGATCTATGGCGGCTCCAATGAAGTTCAAAGAAACATCGTGGCGCAGACCGTTCTCGGCTAGCGCCGTAGAACGGTCCGCGCCTTGCGCGACAACACCGCTCCCCCACACCCCCTCCAAGAGGGGGCTCCAGCAAGAGCTTCGCTAAAAAGAGTTTTCTTCTATGGACTTCGATTTTTCTGACGACCAACAGCAGTTGCGCGATGCGGTACACCGCTGGGTGGACAAGGGCTATGGCTTTGAGCGCCGCCGCGGCATCGTGGCCGAAGGCGGCTTCTCGCGCTCGGCCTATGGCGAACTGGCCGAGCTGGGCCTGACTGGCCTCTACATTCCCGAAGCCGATGGCGGCTTGGGGCTGGGCCCGGTCGAGGGCATGGTGGTGATGGAAGAATTGGGCCGCGGCATGGTGCTGGAGCCACTGGCGCAGACGCTGATCGCCGGCGCCGTCCTCGCCAGCTACGCGCCCGCAGCGCTCAAGGCCGATTGGCTGGGCGGCATTGCCTCTGGCGACAAACTGGTGGTGCTGGCCTACCAGGAGCGCAAGGCGCGCTACCAATTGGACGTGTGCGCAACCACCGCCAGCGCTGCCGGCGCGGCCTACACGCTGTCGGGCAGCAAAAGCATCGTGCCCGCAGGCGACCAGGCCGACGCCTTCCTGGTGCCGGCTCAGTTGGGCGGCAAGATCGCCCTGTTCCTGGTCGAGCGCAGCGCCGCTGGCGTCAGCACCCAGGGCTACGGCACGCAAGACGGCAGCCGCGCGGCCGAAGTCGTACTGCAGAACGCGCCGGCCCAATTGGTGACCACCGACGGCCTGGCCGCGCTGGAGCACGCGGTAGACATCGGCATCGCCGCCACCTGCGCCGAAGGCGTCGGCGTGATGGAGCAGACCCTGGCCCTGACGGTCGAGTACATGAACACGCGCAAGCAGTTCGGCGTGGCCATTGCCAGCTTCCAGGCGCTGCGCCACCGCGTGGCCGACATGAAGATGCAGCTGGAGCTGGCGCGCTCCATGAGCTACTACGCCAGCTTGAAGCTCAACGCCCCGGCAACTGAGCGCCGCGCCGCGCTGGCGCGCGCCAAGTACCAGTTGGGAGTCTCCATGCGCTTCGTCGGCCAGCAGTCGGTGCAGTTGCACGGCGGCATCGGCGTGACCGACGAGTACATCGGCAGCCACTGCTTCAAAAAACTGACCCAGCTGGAAATCAGCTTTGGCGACACGCTGCACCAGTTGGGCGAGGTGTCGGCGCGCATGCAGGACACGGCCGGCGCATTTGCCTGAAACCATGCCTCCCAAGCGGCCTGCGGTCGGTTCCGCGGTGATCCACAAAAAATAAAGAAGACCACCCCATGATCGCTCGTCGCCTTTTCCTGGGGCTGCTGCCCGCGCTGCTCGCCGCCGGTTGCGCCACTGGCCCATCGCTCACCGAAGCGCCGCCCATCGTGTTCGTGCACGGCAACGGCGACAGCGCTGCGGTCTGGCAAAGCACCGTCTGGCGCTTTGAATCCAACGGCTGGCCACGCGAACGCCTGTACGCGATCGACCTGCCCTACCCGCTGTCACGCGACGACGACAGCAAGGCCCAGCCGGGGCGCACGTCCACCGCCGAGCACATGGCTTTTTTAAAGTCCGAGGTCGACAAGGTCTTGCAGGCCACCGGCGCGAGCAAGGTCGTGCTGATCGGCAACTCGCGCGGCGGCAATGCCATCCGCAACTACATCCAGAACGGCGGCGGCGGCAGCCGCGTGAGCCACGCCATCCTCGGCGGCACGCCCAACCATGGGGTCTGGGCCGTCAAGGGCGTGCGTGAAGGCAATGAGTTTTCCGGCACCGGGCCCTTCCTGACGGCGCTCAACGCGCCCAAGAATGCCGCCGGCGACGAGGTCACGGGCCCGGTCCGATGGCTCACCGTGCGCTCGGACAACAACGACAAGTTCGCCCAGCCTGACGGCGTGTGGATTGGCTCCAAGGGCACGCCCACCAACGTGACGTCTGAAGGGCCGGCGCTCAAGGGCGCGACCAACGCCGTGCTGGCGCGCGTCGATCACCGCGAGACCTCGTTTTCTCCCGCCGCCTTCGAGGCCAGCTACCGCTTCATCACCGGCAAGGCCGTGCAAACGCTGCGGGTCCAAGCCGAGGCATCAGTGCTGCTCAACGGCAAGATCACCGGCCTGGGCCTCAGCCCCACCGACCCGGCCTCGGGCAACTACGCCAACAACCTGGCGCTGCCGGGCGCGCAACTGGCGGTGTATGCCACCGATGCGGCCACCGGCGCCAGGCAGGGTGACGCGGTGCACAGCAAGACCGTGGGTGCCGATGGCCGCTGGGGGCCTTTTGCCGCGCAGGCCGGTGTGCCGTATGAATTTGTCATCAGCGCGCCGGGCTATGCGACCACCCACATCTACCGCAGCCCCTTCCCGCGCTCCAGCACGCTGGTGCACCTGCGCGCCGAGCGCCTGGCCGACGCTGACAAAAGCGCCCAGTCCAGCATCACGCTGACGCGGCCGCGCGGCTACTTCGACGCGGCCCGCGACAGCATGCTGTTTGACGGCAAGGCCCTGCCGGGCGTGCCGCCCACGGGCGCCGGTGTCTCCAGCTCGAAGATCAACCTGGCGCAAGGCGGGCTGCGCCCGATTGCGGCGGAATTCAACGGTGAAAAGATCACCGGCCAGACTTGGCCGGCCGCCAGCAACCATGTGGTGGTGCTGGAGCTGACTTACTGAGCCTGTTGGCTCACGCCAGCAGGCGCGATGACTTCGGCACGTGCGCCATCAAGAACTCCATCTGGTCCGCCAGGATGCGGCGGTTGCGCAGGATGAAGTCTTCCCACAGGCTGGGCACATAGGGCGTGTAGAGCAGCGGCATGTGGGCCTGCTCGGGCGTGCGGTGGCTCTTGCGGTGGTTGCAGGGGCGGCAGGCGGTGACCACGTTCATCCAGGTGTCTATGCCCTTTTGCGCGAACGGGATGATGTGCTCGCGCGTCAGGGCCTCTTCGTGGAAGTGGTTGCCGCAGTAGGCGCAAACGTTGCGGTCGCGCAAAAACAGCTTGGCATTGGTCAGGCCGGGGCGCAGCTGGAACGGGTTGATGTTGGGCACGCCGCGCGTCCCGATGATGCTGTTGATCGCAATTTGCGACTGCTCACCGGTCTGCGCATTGGTGCCGCCGCGGAACACGGCGATGCGCTGCCCCGATTCCCAGCGCACTTCGCCAGCGGCGTAGTGGATCACGGCCTGCTCCAGGCTGATCCAGGATTGCGGCAACCCTTGGGCCGACAGCTTCAAGACCTTCACGACACAACTCCTAGAAAGGTGCCGGTTAGAGAAGACTGTTCGCCGGCACACGTTGCAGATGTCTCGCACCCGGTGCGCCGCTTGCCAGGCAGCACGCCCGTTGGGGCCGGCAGACTGCAGGCCCTAAGTCACAATATACCCCGTTCATGACAATTCCGTGCCGATAGCAAGCAGTACCTGAGGGTTCTGCTATCAAAAAGATAATGACCATGAAGGTGTTTCGCGGTTTCCACCACCCTGGCCTGGCGCCGGCCTGCGCGCTGACCATAGGCAACTTCGACGGCGTGCACCGGGGCCACCAGGCCATGCTCGCGCTGCTGAAGAACGAGGCCCGGCACCGCGGCGTGCCCAGCTGCGTGCTGACCTTCGAGCCCCATCCGCGCGATTACTTCGCCGCCACGCACGGCAAGGCCAGCCTGGCGCCAGCGCGCATCAGCACGCTGCGCGACAAGCTTGGCGAGCTGGAGAGCTGCGGCATCGACCAGGTGGTGATCCTGCGCTTCGACGCCCTGTTGGCGGCTGAGTCGGCCCAAGGCTTTATCGACCAGGTGCTGGTGCAGGGCCTGGGCGTGCGCTATGTGCTGGTAGGTGATGACTTCCGCTTTGGCGCGCAGCGCGCGGGCGACTACGCCATGCTGGATGCCGCCGGCGCCGCCGCCGGCTTTGATGTGGCGCGCATGATGAGCTACGAGGTGCACGGCCTGCGCGTGTCCAGCTCGGCGGTGCGCGAGGCGCTGAGCAACGGCCAGATGGAGCGCGCCGCGCAACTGCTGGGCCGCCCCTACAGCCTGAGTGGCCATGTGGTGCACGGCCGCAAGCTGGGGCGCGCGCTGGGGGCCTCGGCGCCCGACCGGGGTGATGGCTTTCGCACCCTGAATTTGCGCTTTTCGCACTGGAAGCCGGCGGCGGCGGGCATCTTCGCGGTGCTGGTGCATGGCCTGGGCGCCACGCCGCTGCAGGGCGTAGCCAACATGGGCGTGCGGCCGTCGCTGGACCCGTCGGATGTCAACGGCGGGCGGGTGCTGCTGGAGACGCATTGCCTGGACTGGCCAGCGGAACTGGGTACTGAGGGGGCGTACGGTAAAATCATCCGCGTGGAACTGCTGCACAAACTGCACGACGAATTGCGCTACACCAGCCTCGATGCCCTGACGACGGGCATCGCCAAGGATTGCGAAGACGCGCGTGCCTTTTTTGCCTCGCGGCACGGCCAGACCCACCGCCAAACCTCACGCGACCGAATTTGAAGCCCGAGCCGTGCCGGCATCGGCACCGTGCTGCCGCCCTTCGACAGGCTCGGGGCGAACGGCTTGCCCCCTTCCATTCCGATCACCTTTCCCGTTCGGGCTGAGCCTGTCGAACCCTTCGACGAATTCCTCTCATGTCCGACGCCACTGACTACCGCAGCACCCTCAACCTGCCCGATACCCCCTTCCCGATGCGCGGCGACCTGCCCAAGCGCGAGCCGGGCTGGGCCCAGGAGTGGGAAGACAAGGGCATCTACAAGAAGCTGCGCGACGCGCGCTGCAATGCGCCGCGCTTTGTGCTGCATGACGGCCCGCCCTATGCCAACGGCCAGATCCACATGGGCCATGCGGTCAACAAGATCCTGAAGGACATGATCGTCAAGGCGCGCCAGCTGAAGGGCATGGACGCCGTCTATGTGCCGGGCTGGGACTGCCACGGCCTGCCGATCGAGAACCAGATCGAGAAGACCTTTGGCCGCAACCTGAGCCGCGACGAGGTGCAGGCCAAGAGCCGCGCCTACGCCACCGAGCAGATCGCGCTGCAGAAGAAAGACTTCAAGCGCCTGGGCGTGCTGGGCGAGTGGGACAACCCCTACCTCACCATGAACCCCGGCAACGAGGCCGACGAAATCCGCGCGCTCAAACGCATCATGGAACGCGGCTTTGTCTACCGTGGCTTGAAGCCGGTGTACTGGTGCTTTGACTGCCGCAGCTCGCTGGCTGAGTTCGAGATCGAATACGCCGACAAGAAGTCGCAGACGCTGGACGTGGCGTTTGAGAGTGCCGAGCCCGAGAAGCTGGCCGCCGCTTTCGGCCTGGCGACGCTGGCCAAGCCGGCCTTCATCGTGATCTGGACCACCACCGCCTGGACCATCCCGGCCAACCAGGCCCTGAACCTGAACCCGGAGCTGGAATACGCACTGGTCGACACGCCGCGCGGCCTGCTGGTGCTGGCCTCGGCCCTGGTCGAGAAGGCGCTGGCGCGCTACCAGCTCGAAGGCACGGTGCTGGCCACCGCGCTGGGCGAAAAGCTCGGCGGCCTGAACTTCAAACATCCGCTGCACGACGTGGCGGACGCCGGCACCGGCCAGTACAGCTACCGCCGCCTGTCGCCGGTGTACCTGGCCGACTACGCCACGGCCGACGACGGCACGGGTATCGTGCATTCGGCGCCCGCCTATGGCGTGGATGACTTCAACTCCTGCATGGCCCACGGCGTCAAGCACGACGACATCCTGAACCCGGTGCAGGCCAACGGTGTTTATGTGGACGAGCTGCCGCTGTTTGGCGGCCAGTTCATCTGGAAGGCCGCGCCGGTCGTGATCGACACGCTGCGCGAGGCCGGCCGCCTGTTTGCCACCGAGACCATCAGCCACAGCTACCCGCACTGCTGGCGCCACAAGACGCCGGTGATCTACCGCGCCGCGGCGCAGTGGTTTGTGCGCATGGACGAGGGCGAGGGCGTGTTCACCAAGGACAAGGCGCCCAAGACCCTGCGCCAGTTGGCGCTGGACGCCATCGAGCAGACCGGCTTCTACCCCGAGAACGGCAAGGCGCGGCTGCGCGACATGATCGCCGGGCGGCCCGACTGGTGCATCTCGCGCCAGCGCAACTGGGGCGTGCCCCTGCCCTTCTTCCTGCACAACGCGACTGGCGAGCTGCACCCGCGCACCATGGAGCTGATGGACCTGGCCGCCAGCATGGTGGAGCAAGGCGGCGTCGAGGCCTGGAGCAAGGCCACGGCCGAGGACATCCTGGGCGCAGAAGCCGCCGACTACACCAAGAGCAACGACATCCTGGATGTGTGGTTTGACTCTGGCACCACCCACTACACCGTGCTGAAGAACAGCCACGCGGCGCAGTCCGCCTGGCCGGCCGATCTGTACCTGGAAGGCCATGACCAGCACCGCGGCTGGTTCCACAGCTCGCTGCTGACCGCCTGCGCCATGTACGACCGCGCGCCCTACAAGGGCTTGCTGACGCACGGCTTCACGGTGGACAGCCAGGGCCGCAAGATGAGCAAGTCGCTCAAGAACGGCGTTGATCCGCAAGTCACTGCCGACAAGCTGGGCGCCGAAATCATCCGCCTGTGGGTAGCTGCCAGCGACTACTCCGGCGACATCGCCGGCGACGACAAGATCCTGGCACGCGTGGTGGATGCCTACCGCCGCATCCGCAACACGCTGCGCTTCATGCTGGCCAACACCAGCGACTTCGATCCCGCGACCGATATCGTGGCCGATGCCGACCTGCTGGAGATCGACCGCTACGCGCTGGCCCGCGCCGCGCAGTTCCAGGACGAGATCCTGGCGCACTACGAGGTCTATGAGTTCCACCCGGTGGTCGCCAAGCTGCAGCTCTACTGCTCGGAAGATCTGGGCGGCTTCTACCTCGACATCCTGAAGGACCGGCTCTACACCACCGCGCCCCAATCGCTGGCACGCCGCAGCGCCCAGACCGCGCTGTGGAAGATCACCCAGGGCATGCTGCGCTGGATGGCGCCCTTCCTCAGCTTTACCGCAGAAGAGGCGTGGAAGCTGGTGGGCCGCTCGGAATCGATCTTCCTGGAGACCTACTCCGACTTCGGTACACCTGACGCAGCACTGCTGGCCAAGTGGGGCCGCATCCGCGAGATCCGCGACGCGGCCAACAAGGACATCGAGGCGCTGCGCAGCGCCGGCCAGGTCGGCGCATCGCTGCAGGCCGTGCTTACCGTGGGCGCGCCGCCGGAAGATCTGGCGCTGCTGCAAAGCCTGGGCGAGGATTTGAAGTTTGTCTTCATCACCTCGGCCATCGACCTGGTGGCGGGAAGCGAGCTGTCCACCAAGGCCAGCGCCAGCGCCGACACCAAGTGCGAGCGCTGCTGGCATTACCGCGCCGACGTGGGTCAGGACACTGCCCACCCAACGCTCTGCGGTCGTTGCAGCAGCAACCTCTACGGTGCCGGTGAAGAACGGAGCTTTGCCTGATGACGCCCATTCCCTACGGCACGGATAGCGGCCGCCGCCCCATGGGCGTGCTGCCCTGGCTGGCGCTGGCCGCGCTGCTGGTCGTCGCCGACCAGGTCACCAAGAGCCTGATCCTGGGTGCCTACCAGTTGGGTGACTACACCCACATCACGGGCTTCTTCAACATCGTGCGCGCCCACAACACCGGCGCGGCGTTTTCCTTCCTGGCGGATTCGTCGGGCTGGCAGCGCTGGTTCTTTACCGCCATTGGCGTGGCGGCGGCGCTGTTCATCGTCTGGATGCTGCGCTCGCACGCGGGGCAGCGCCTGTTCTCGTTCGCGCTGGCTTGCATCCTGGGCGGCGCGGTGGGCAATGTGGTGGACCGACTGATGCACGGCTACGTGGTGGATTTTTTGGACTTCCACTGGGCGGGCTGGCACTTTCCGGCCTTCAACCTGGCAGATTCGGCGATCACGATCGGTGCCATCTGCCTGATCCTGGATGAGTTGCTGCGGGTTCGGAAGAAGTAGGCCGACTCAAGTGAAGTGCTATATTGCACTTCACTTGTAACACATCGGGGTGGCGACATGAGCGAAGCAACCTTTACGTTCCGGGTTGATGAGGCCCTGAAGAATGAGTTCTCCACGGCCGCCAAAACCCGGGACCGTAGCGCCGCGCAGCTCCTGCGTGACTTCATGCGCGACTTCGTGCGGCAACAGCAGGACGCGGCCGAGCATGACAGCTGGTTGCGCCGCGAGGTGCAGGCCGGCCTGGACTCGGCCAATGCCGGCAATCTGGTCCCGGCGGCCGAGGTCGAGGCAAAGTTCGCAGCGAAGCGGGCCGCCACACGCCGCCGGCTTGAAGCCTCGACCAAGTGATGGGTCTGTTCTGGACGCCAGAGGCCATCCAGGATCGCGACGACATCTATGACTACATCGAGGCCGACAACCCGGCTGCCGCACTGGCCCTTGATGAGCTGCTCGCAGAGAAAGCGGGCCGTCTGCTTGATCATCCCGGCCTTGGCCGCCTTGGCCGTGTCGCCGGCACCCGCGAGCTGGTGGCGCATCGCAACTACATCCTGATCTACGACACCAGCGGCAACATGGTGCGCGTGCTGCGCGTCTTGCACGCGGCCCGGCAATGGCCGCCATCGCGGGAATGACGTAGACGGCTGGCGCGGCCCGATTCTTAGCCGCCCAACTACAAAATAGATAGCTAATAGCCCAGGCTACACCTGGGCTAGAGGCACTTTTTACCCAAAAAACCGAAACCCACTGCGGGTTGCAGCCCATGCCCGCGGCGTCATCACGGCGTCACACTGGAGCGTTTCAATGTAAACGATTACATCGTTCAAATTGACATGAGCATCCAGCAAGTCGCCCAGCAGGCCGGCGTATCCGTAGCCACGGTGTCGCGGGTTTTCAACCTACCGGACAAGGTCAGCCCGGCCACGCGCGAGCGGGTCACGGAAGTGGCGTTGGCGCTGGGCTATCTGCCCAATGCCAGCGCGCGCACCTTGCGCACCCAGCGCAGCCGGGTGCTGGGCGTGGTGCTGCCGACGCTGCTCAACCCGGTGTTTGCGGAGTGCCTGGAAGGCATTGCGCAGGCGGCCACGGCGGCGGGCTATGCCATCGTGCCGATCACCACCGACTACGGCATCGCCCAGGAGCAGCAGGCGGCGCAGCAACTGCTGGCGGGCAATGCGGCGGGAATGATCCTGGTGGTGTCCGACCCGGCCACGTCTGCAGTGCTGGGGCGGCTGCGCGCGGCAGGCCTGCCCTATGTGCTGCTCTACAGCCGCCATGCGGAGCACCCTTGCGTGTCCATAGACAACAGCGGCGCCGTGGCCCAGGTGGTGCAGCGGCTGGCCCGGCTCGGGCACCGCGATATCGCAATGGTCAGCGGCCAGCGCACGGCATCGGACCGGGCGCAGCAGCGCTACCAAGGCTTTCTGCAGGGCATGGAGGCCGTGCCCGGCGCGCGCACGCGCCTGCTCGAAGTGCCCTTCACCACCACCGCAGCCCAGTTGCTGGCCGAGCTGCTGACGCCACCGACACGGCCAACGGCGCTGGTCTGCTCCAACGACCTGCTGGCGATCCGCAGCCTGCGCGCCGCCCACCTGTGCGGCTTGCGCGTACCGCAGGACCTGAGCGTGGTCGGCTTCGATGGCATTGCGCTGGGCGAAGAACTGACGCCCGTGCTCAGCACCGTGGTGCAGCCGAATCACGACATCGGCCGCCGCGGCGTGGAACTGGTGCTGGATGCGCTGGCGCGCGACGCGGCGCTGTCCGCCGCCGACAGCGTGCTGCTGGAGCACGGTTTTCGCGAGGGCGAGTCGCATGCCGCCTGCCCTGCTACTGCTTCTTCCTGATCTTGCTGACCCCTTCATTCATTGCTATCCCCTGAAAGGACTTGCTATGCGCCGCTCCCTCCACCGCTGGGCCCGCCTGGGCCTGCTCGTTGCCGGCCTGGCCGCCGGCAGCGCCATGGCCCAGACCGCCATTTGCTACAACTGCCCGCCCGAATGGGCCGACTGGGGCACGCAGCTGCGCGCCATCAAGGCCAAGACCGGCGTCACCGTTCCGCCGGACAACAAGAACTCCGGCCAATCGCTGGCCCAGCTGGTGGCCGAGAAGGCCAGCCCGGTGGCCGACATGACCTACCTGGGCGTGACCTTCGCCATCCAGGCGCAGCACGAGGGCGTGGTCGCGCCCTACCAGCCCGCCGCCTGGAAGGACATCCCCGATGGCCTGAAGGACCCGCAGGGAAACTGGTTTGCCATCCACTCCGGCACGCTGGGCTTCATGGTCAATGTGGACGCGCTCAAGGGCAAGCCGGTGCCCCAATCCTGGGCCGACCTGCTCAAGCCTGAGTACAAGGGCCTGATCGGCTACCTGGACCCGGCCTCTGCCTTTGTTGGCTATGTGGGCGCGGTGGCGGTGAACCAGGCGCGTGGCGGCACGCTGGATGATTTTGGCCCCGGCATTGCTTACTTCAAGGCCTTGCAGCAGAACGAGCCCATCGTGCCCAAGCAAACCTCCTATGCGCGGGTGCTGTCGGGTGAGATCGCGATCCTGCTGGACTACGATTTCAACGCCTACCGCGCCAAGTACAAGGACAAGGCCAACGTCGCCTTCGTGATCCCGGCCGAAGGCACGATCACCGTGCCCTATGTGATGAGCCTGGTGAACAAGGCCCCGCACGCGGCTGACGCCAAGAAGGCGCTGGACTTTGTGCTGTCGGACGAAGGCCAGGCGATCTGGGCGCGCGCCTACCTGCGCCCGGTGCGCGCCAGCGCCATGCCCAAGGATGTAGAGGCCCAGTTCCTGCCCGCCACCGACTACGCCCGCGCCAAGCCGGTGGACTACGCCCGCATGGCCGCCGTGCAAAAGGCGTTCTCGGACCAGTACCTGCGCGCCGTGCGCTGAACGCCATCTGCCCATGCGTTCATCCAGCACCACCACCTCGCGCCCGCTGCTGCTGGCCTGCCTGGCGCCGGCGGCGATCTTCTTCGCCGCCTTCTGGCTGCTGCCGGTGGCCTGGCTGGTGGTGCTGCCGGCCAGCAAGGGCTGGGGCATCTACCTGGCCGTGCTGACCGAGCCGCGCTATTTGCAGAGCCTGCTCAACACCTTGCTGCTGTCGGTGGCGGTGACCCTGGTCACGCTGGTGCTGGGTTGCGCGGTGGGCATCTACCTGGCGCGCCGCCAGTTCCCCGGCCGGCGCGTGCTGCTGTCTTTGCTGACGCTGCCGCTGTCCTTCCCGGGCGTGATCGTGGGTTTCTTCGTGATCCTGCTGGGCGGGCGCCAGGGTGTGGTCGCCAGCCTGACCGAGGCCGCAGGGCTCGGGCGCATCAGCTTTGCCTATGGGCTGCTGGGCCTGTTCCTGGCCTACCTGTACTTTTCGCTGCCGCGCGCCATCTCCACCTATACCGCGGCAGCCGAGGCCATGGACATGGCGCTGGAAGAGGCCGCGCGCTCGCTGGGCGCCTCGCGGCTGCGCGTGGTGCGCGATGTCTGGGTGCCCGAGCTGGCACCCACCACGCTGGCCTGCGGCGCCATTCTGTTTGCGACATCGATGGGCGCGTTTGGCACGGCCTTCACGCTGGCCAGCAAGTTCGAGGTGCTGCCGATCACCATCTATGACGAGTTCACCAACTACGCCAACTTTGCGCTGGCGGCCTCGCTGTCGATTGCGCTGGGGCTGGTGACCTGGTTGGTGCTTTTTGTCGCGCGGCGCTTAAGTGCACAAGAATGAAACACCCCCAGGCTTCGCGCACTTCGTGTCGCTGCGCCAACCCCCTTGCAGGGGGCACATCCAGCGGCCCGGCAAAGCCGGTTCCGCGGATGTTTGCGCTTGGCCTGCTCCGGCGGCCCCCGGTACTGGTTGGTCTCATACGTCGCGGACGGCGCGTTGCGCCATAGATCATTGGATTGACCATGCGCACATCCCGCAACGCATCCCCCTTTCTGCTCGCCACTACGCTGGCCGTGACGCTCTTCATGCTGGCGCCCATGCTGCTGTCGGTGCTGGCCGGGCTGGTCAACAACTACAGCACCGGGCTGTCCAGCGGGCTGACGCTGCGCTGGCTGGCCGAGGTGCTGGACAACTATGGCGACACCGTCGCCTGGTCGCTGGCGATTGCCCTGGGCGCGGTGGCGGGCACGCTGCTGCTGGGCGTGCCCTGCGCCTATGCGCTGGCGCGCAGCCGCTCGCGCTGGGCAGGAGTGTTCGAAGAGCTGCTGACGCTGCCGGTGGCCGTGCCCGGCCTGGCGACCGCGCTGGCGCTGATCCTGGCCTATGGGCAGATCACGGCCTTCCGGCAGAGCTTTGGCTTCATCCTGGTGGGCCACATCATCTACACGCGGCCCTTCATGGTGCGGGTGCTGTCGTCAGCCTTCCAACGCCGCGACCTGCGCGCGCTGGAAGAGGCCTCGCGCTCGCTGGGGGCCGGCTTCTGGCGCTGCCTGGCCGGCGTGATGGTGCCGGCGGTGTTCCCGGCCATCGTGGCGGGCAGCCTGATGGTGTTCACGCTGTCGGTCGGCGAATTCAACCTGACCTGGATGCTGCACACGCCGCTGACCCGCACCCTGCCAGTGGGCCTGGCCGACAGCTATGCCTCGATGCGCATCGAGGTTGGCTCGGCCTACACGCTGGTGTTCTTCCTGGTGATCCTGCCGGTGCTGTGGGCCTTGCAGCACCTGGCCAATCTCTTGCAAAAACGTTACGAGACCTGATGCCATGACATCTGCCTTGGAATTCGAGCGCATCGGCGTGGACGTAAGCAACTGCGCCAAGACCTATGCCGACGGCACACGCGGCCTGCAGCCGACCACGCTGCAGGTGGCACCGGGCGAGGTGCTGGCCCTGCTCGGCCCCTCGGGCTGCGGCAAGACCACGCTGCTGCGCCTGATCGCCGGCCTGGAGTCGCCCGACGCGGGCAGCCGCATCCTCTTTGGCGACCAGGACATGACGCGCCGCCCAATCGAGCAGCGCGGCGTAGGCATGGTGTTCCAGCACTACGCACTGTTCCCGCAGATGACGGTCGAGGCCAACATTGGCTACGGCCTGCGCATCCGCGGCGTGCCCGAGGCCGAGCGCCGCCGCGCGGTGGCCGAGCTGGTGGCGCTGGTGCGCCTGGACGGCCTGCAGGGCAAGCGCCCGGCCGAGCTGTCGGGCGGGCAGCGCCAGCGCGTGGCCCTGGCGCGCGCGGTGGCCGTGCGCCCGCGCGTACTGCTGCTGGACGAGCCGCTGACCGCGCTCGACGCCAAGCTCAAGGAGTCATTGCGCGATGAGCTGGCCGACTTGCTGCGCACGCTGGGCATCACCGCCATCCACGTCACCCACGACCAGCAAGAGGCGCTGGCCATTGCCGACCGGCTGGCGGTGATGCGCGCCGGCCGCATCGTGCAGGTGGGCCGCGGCGAGGACCTGTACCGCCGCCCAAGCCACCCTTTTGTGGCCGAGTTCCTTGGCCGCGTGAACCGGCTGGAGCGCGGCCCGGCGCAACTCGCGGCCAACACCCTGCCCTTGGGCGGAATGCCGCTGGCCTGCCCGGCGGGCTTGGCCGGCCACCCGACGCTGCTGGTGCGCCCGGAAGACGTGCGCCTGGGCGCGCCACAAGCCGGCTGGGGCCGCGCCACGGTGGCGCGGCGCAGCTTCTTGGGCGAGCGCGTGCAGCTGCGCCTGGCGCTGGACGACCAGCCCGCTCTGCTGCTGGCCGACGTAGAGCGCGACAGCCCCTGGCGCGATGGCGACCAGGTCGGCATCCGGATCGCCCCTGAGAGCCTGATCCCCTCCACTGAAAGCGCCACCGCATGACCGCCCCCACCTTCCTGGTCCAGCTGACCGACCTGCATATCCGCGAGCCGGGCCGGCTCGCCTATCGCCGCGTCGACACCGCCGCCTACCTGCGCCAGACCGTTGCCGCCGTGCGCCGGCTGGCCCAGCGCCCGCATGCGGTGGTCATCACCGGCGACCTGACCGATTTCGGCCGGCCGGCCGAATACGCCTACCTGCGCGAGCTGCTGGCGCCGCTGGACATGCCGATCTACCTCATGCCCGGCAACCACGACGACCGTGCCGAGCTGCGCCGCGCCTTCCCCGAACACGCCTACCTGGGCAGCGGCCCCTTCGTCCAGTACGCGGTGGACATAGCCGGGCTGCGGCTGATCGCACTCGACTCGGTCACGCCCGGCCATGGCTATGGCAGCCTGTGCGCCGAGCGGCTGCAGTGGCTGTCGGATGCGCTGGAGGCCAGCGCCGGCCGTCCGGTGGTGGTGGCGCTGCACCACCCGCCCTTTGACACCCTGATCGGCCACATGGATGAGCAAGGCCTGCTGCAGGGCGCGCGCGAGCTGGAGGCGCTGATCGCCCGCCACCCCCAAGTCGAGCGCGTGATCGCCGGCCACCTGCACCGCGCGATCGAGGTGCGCTTCGGCGCTACCATTGCCTGCACCTCACCTGCCCCGGCGCACTCCGTGTTTCTGGACATGGCGGCCGATGCGCCCTCGCAATGGGTGATGGAGCCGGCCAGTTTCCGTATCTTGGCGCTTGCGCCCTCCGGCAAGCTGATTTCGCACCTGGTTTCCAGCACGGAAGTGGAAGGCCCCTATCCATTCCACGAGAATGGCATATTGATCGATTGATAACCGACGCACCGACAGACAGACGCTTCCCGTCGCCGCCGGTCGCGGTGCACCACCTGGGGAAGACGCGCAGCTGCGCGAGTACATGAAGCATTTGTTGAATTTGTTGGCGGCGGTGGCCCTGCTGGTGTGGGGCACCCATCTCGTGCGGACGGGTGTCTTGCGTGTGTTTGGCGCCAACCTGCGCCGCTTGCTGGCGCGCAGCATGGGCAACCGCTTTACCGCGGCGCTGTCGGGCATAGGCGTGACGGCGCTGGTGCAGTCGAGCACGGCCACCTCGCTCATGACATCGTCCTTTGTCGGCCAGGGCCTGATTGCCCTGCCGGCGGCGCTGGCCGTGATGCGCGGCGCGGATGTGGGCACCGCGCTGATGTCGGTGTTCTTCTCCTTCGATCTGTCCTGGCTGTCGCCGCTGCTGATCTTTGTCGGCGTGGTGCTGTTTGTGTCGCGCCAGGCCGGCACTGCCGGGCGCGTGGGCCGGGTGCTGATCGGTCTCGGCCTGATGCTGCTGGCGCTGCGCCTGGTGGTGGAGGCCACCGAGCCGCTGCTGGCCTCGCCGGCAGTGCGCGCGCTGCTGGCATCCGTCAACAGCGACGTGCTGATGGAGATCACGCTCGGCGCCGTGCTGGCGGTGATCGCCTATTCCAGCCTGGCCATCGTGCTGCTGATCGCGGCCATGGCCACCTCCAGCGTGGTGCCGCTGGACGTGGCGCTGGGCCTGGTGCTGGGCGCCAACCTGGGCAGCGGCCTGCTGGCGGTGCTGACCACGGCCAAGTCGTCGGCCGAGGTGCGGCAGGTGACCGTGGGCAACCTGGTGTTCAAGGTCATGGGCGTGGCCATCGTCGCGCCTTTTATTGGCCTGTGGCTGCGCCATGTACAGCCACTGATGCCCGATGCCACGCACGGCGTGGTGCTGTTCCACCTGGCCTTCAACGTGGTCATCAGCGTGGGCTTCATTGGCCTCACCAACCGCGTGGCGCGCATCGTGCAGCGCCTGCTGCCCAAGCCCGCCGCGGCCGAGTCGCAGCAGCGGCTGCAGCACCTGGACCCATCGGCGTTGTCCACGCCCTCGCTGGCCATCTCTTGCGCAGCACGCGAGGCGCTGCACCAGGCCGACGTGGTCGAGACCATGCTGGTTGGCGTGGTCGAGGTGCTGCGCCACAACGACGTGGCGCTGGCCGAGCGCCTGCGCAAGATGGACGACACGGTGGACGAGCTGTACTCGGCCATCAAGTACTACCTCACCAAGATCTCGCGCGAGGCGCTGGGTGAGGAAGAAAGCCGGCGCTGGACCGACATCATCAGCTTCACCATCAACATGGAGCAGATCGGCGACATCATCGAGCGCGTGCTGCAAGACATCGAGGACAAGAAGATCCGCAAAAGCCGCAGCTTCTCGGAGGCCGGCATGGCCGAGCTGGTCGAGCTGCACCAGCGCCTGATCGACAACCTGCGCCTGTCGATGAGCGTGTTCCTCAACGGTAATGTGCGCGACGCGCAAAAGCTGCTGGAAGAAAAAGCCCGCTTCCGCGACCTGGAGCGCGCCTATGCCACCACCCACCTCGACCGGCTCTCGGACAACACGGTGCAGAGCATTGAGACCAGTTCACTGCACATCGACCTGATCAGCGACCTGAAGCGCATCAACTCGCACATCTGCTCTATCGCCTACCCGATCCTGGACACCGCCGGCGTGCTGGCCCCCAACCGGCTGCGCAAGCCGCCGACGACCGAAGCCGCAGCAGCGCGGGACTGAAACAAAAAATATCGTAACTACTCAGCCCCCACACCGTTCGGGCTGAGCTTGTCGAAGCCCTGCCACGCATCACCAAGCCCTTCGACAGGCTCAGGGCGAATGGGGGTGAGTAGTTAAAAAATATCAGTCAAATATGCCTCCAGCCCTTATGCCACCTGGGCTTATAGCTATATAAATAATAGCATCAAGGCTTGATGGCTGAAGGCACGGCATCGGCCTCCAGCGGCGCCACCGGCCGGCGCGCATAGCGCTGGGCCAGCGCCGCGCAGACCATCAACTGCATCTGGTGGAACAGCATCAGCGGCAGCACGATGGCACCCACCGCGGGCGCGGCAAACAACACCTTGGCCATGGGCACGCCGCTGGCCAGGCTCTTCTTGGAGCCGCAGAAGACGATGGTGATCTCGTCCTCCTTGGTAAAGCCCAGGCGCCGGCTGAGCCAGGTCGTGATGAACAGCGCCGCCGCCAGCACCACCGCACACACCACCAGCAGGCCCAGCAACGCCGGCAGTGGCACCTGCTGCCACAGGCCTTCGATGATGGCCGCGCTGAAGGCGGTATAGACCACCAGCAGGATAGAGCCCTGGTCCACGTACTTGAGCGTAGCCGAGCGGCGCCGCATGAAGCCGCCAATCCAGGGCCGCAGCAGATGGCCGGCCACAAAGGGCACCATCAGCTGCAGCAGGATGCGGCCGACCGAATCCAGCGAATGCTGGGCCGAGCCGCCCGGCTGCACCAGCACATTCACCAGCAGCGGCGTAATGAACACGCCCAGCAGGGTCGAGGCCGAGGCGCTGCACACCGCTGCCGGCATGTTGCCGCGTGCGATCGAGGTGAGTGCAATCGCCGACTGCACCGTGGCCGGCAGCACGCACAGAAACATGATGCCGGTGTAGAGCTGCGGCGTGACCAGTGGCTCCAGCAGCGGCCGCAGCCCCCAGCCCAGCAGCGGGAACAGCACGAAGGTGCTGGCCACCACCAGCAGGTGCAGGCGCCAGTGCGTGATGCCGGCCATCACTGCCTCGCGCGACAGCTTGGCGCCATGCATGAAGAACAGCAGCGCAATCGCCGCCGTCGTCAGGCCGTCAAAGAAATGCGCCGTGCGGCCCGAGGCCGGCAGCAGCGAGGCCAGCAGCACCGTGCTGAGCAGCGACAGCGTGAAGTTGTCAGGAAGAAAGCGGGAGCGTGCCATGGCAGGAACAGAAGAAAAGATTGCGGCGATTGGAACTCTGCCTCATTGAAAAGACAAATCGATTTATTTGATAGATATATAATTTATACGTATGAATATCAGCTTTCGCCAGCTGCGCGTGTTCCAGGCCGCTGCCTCGCTCTGCAACTTCAGCAAGGCGGGTGAGCGCATTGGCCTGACCCAGCCCGCCGTCAGCCGCGCCATCGGCGACCTGGAGCAGGAGCTGGGCGTGCGCCTGTTCGACCGCACCACGCGCGAGGTCAGCCCCACCGAAGCCGGGCGGCGCCTGGCGGGCCACCTGGAGCGGGTGCTGGACGACCTGGAGGGCGCGCTGCTGGACGTGCGCGGCATGGCCCAGCCGCGCCGCGGCCGCGTGCGCGTGGCCAGCAGCCCCACGCTATCGGCCAGCCTGATGCCGGCCTGCATCGCCGCCTGCAGCCAGTTGCCGGGCAGCATCGAGCTGGTGCTGCTGGACCGCATCCAGCAAGACGTGCTCGACAGCGTGCGCGCCGGCGAGGTCGATTTCGGCGTGGTGGTAGACCCGGCCGATGCCGACGACCTGCACTGCGAAACCATCCTGCAAGAGCCCTTCTGCCTGGTCTGCCCCGCCAGCCACCGGCTCGCGGCCGAGGCCGGCGTGGCCTGGCAGGCGCTGGCGGGCGAGAACCTGGTGCTGCTCGACCACGCCTCAGGCAGCCGGCGCCTGATCGACAACGCGCTGCTGCTGCACGGCACCGACTGCAAGGTCGTGCAGCAGTTGGGCCACCCCACCACCATCTTCCGCATGGTCGAGGCCGGCATCGGCATCACCGTGCTGCCCGCCCTGGCCCTGCCGCCCACCGTGCCGCAAGGCCTGGTGGCGCGCCCGCTGCTACCGCATGTGAACCGCGCCATCATGCTGGCGCACCGCCGCAGCCGCAGCCTGTCGCCGGTGGCGCTGGAGGTCTGGCAGCTGGTGCGGCAGATGGCTACGCAATTGCCAGAGGTGCCAGGGATCGCGCGGGGCTGAGCCCACCCAGCCACCGGAGGCACATGAAACCGGCTGGCGCCGAAGGCCGCGGAGCAGGCCATGCCAAGACATCCGCGGAACCGGCTCTGCCGGGCCGCTGGATGTGCCCCCTGCAAGGGGGTTGGCGAAGACGCGAAGCGCGAAGCCTGGGGGTGTTTACCTTTGCAAAGTGAGGATGGTGCAGCCCGTAGTCTTGCGGGCCTCCAGGTCGCGGTGCGCCTGGGCCACGTCTTCCAGTGCGTAGCGCTGCGCGATGTGGATCTTCACCTGGCCAGACTCCACCACCTTGAACAAATCGTCGGCCATGGCCTGGGTGGACTCGCGCGTGGCGATGTGGGTGAACAGGGTCTGGCGCGTGACGTAGATCGATCCCTTGCCGCCCAGCACGGCCGGCGCAAACGGCGGCACCGGGCCGGAGGCGGCACCAAAACTCGCCATCAGCCCGAACGGGCGCAGGCAGTCCAGCGACTTGTCCCAGGTGTCCTTGCCGACCGAGTCATAGACCACCTTCACGCCCTTGCCGCCGGTGATCTCCTTCACGCGCGCGGCAAAGTCTTCGGTGCGGTAGTTGATCGCATGGCTGGCGCCGTTGGCCAATGCCAGCGCACATTTGTCGTCAGAACCTGCGGTGCCGATCAGTTGCAGGCCGAGTGCTCGCGCCCACTGGCAGGCAATCAGGCCGACGCCGCCGGCTGCGGCATGGAACAGCACGAAGTCGCCGGGCTCCAGGCCCTCGACCGGCCGCGCCTTCTTCAGCAGGTACTGCGCGGTCAGGCCCTTGAGCATCATCGCGGCGCCGGTGTCGAAAGAGATGGCATCGGGCAGCCGGCACACATTCTTGGCCGGCATCACGCGCAGCTCGCAATAGCTGCCCGGCGGCTGGGCCGCATAGGCGGCGCGGTCGCCGGGCTGCAGGTGCGTCACGCCCTCACCCACTGCCTCGACCACGCCAGCGCCTTCCATGCCCAGTTGCAGCGGCATGGCGAAGGGGTAGAGGCCGGAGCGCTGGTAGACGTCGATGAAGTTCAGGCCGATGGCGTGGTGCCGGATGCGGATCTCGCCCGGGCCGGGCTCGCCCACCTGCACGTCGACGATCTTCATCTCCTCGGGGCCTCCGTGGCGGTCAATACGGATGGCTTTGCTCATGGGTGCGCTCCTGTGGCTATCAAGGCCGGGCATCCTGCCATGAAAGCCGCAGCCGCGCAGGCTGACGGGCATCCTGGTGCCGCCCGAAGACCATCAATAGGTGCCCGGATACGCCCCACCGTCGGCCAGCACGTTCTGCCCGGTCATGTAGCCAGCCTGCATGCTGCACAGAAACGCGCAGATGGCACCGAACTCGGCCGGCGTGCCAAAACGCTTGGCTGGGATGTTCTTCTTGCGGGCTTCCCACACTGTATCGAAATCCTGGCCCGACTTCTGGGCCGCGCCAGCCATCGTGCCCTTGAGGCGATCGGTGTCAAAGGCACCGGGCAGCAGGTTGTTGATGGTCACGCCCTGCGCCGCAATGGCCGTGCGCGCCACGCCGGCCACGAAGCCGGTCAGGCCGCTGCGCGCGCCGTTCGACAGGCCCAGGATGTCGATGGGCGACTTCACCGAGCTCGACGTGATGTTCACGATGCGGCCGAAGCCGCGCTTGGCCATGCCGTCGACCGTGGCCTTGATCAGCTCGATGGGCGTGAGCATGTTGGCATCGACCGCCTTGATCCACGCCTCGCGGTCCCAGTTGCGAAAGTCGCCGGGCGGCGGGCCGCCGGCGTTGGTGACGACGATGTCGAAGTCGTGGCCCAGCGCGAACACGGCGGCGCGGCCGGCTTCGGTGGTGATGTCGGCGGCCACGTGCTTGACGAACGCGCCTGCCGTGGCGGCTTGCGTCAGCGTCTTCGCGGCCGCGTCCAGCACCTCGGCGCCACGCGCCACGATCACCACATTCACGCCTTCGCGCACCAGCGCCTCGGCGCAGCCGTAGCCCAACCCCTTGCTCGCGCCACACACCAGCGCGGTCTTGCCTGCAATACCCAGATCCATGTTGCTTGCTCCTATCGTGCAGGGGCTTATCGCCCCTTGCGTGTAAAAACGAAGATGCCCGCAATGACGAGCACCGTGCCGGCGGCGATCCACGGCGTGAACGGCTCGCCCAATATGACCACCCCCATGAGGATGGTGGACAGGGGCCCGATCATGCCGGTTTGCGCCGCCACCGCGGGGCCGATGCGCTCGATGGCCATCATCACCATGAGGACGGGCACCGCCGTGCACAGCGTGGCATTGAGCACCGACAGCCAGATGACTTCAGGCGCCACCTCGAAAGCCACGCTCATCGGCCGCATCAGCACGAACTGCAATATGCACAGCACGCAGGCCACGGTGGTCGCCAGCCCCACGAGCCGCAACGAGCCCAGGCGCTTGACGAACTCGCCGCTGTAGACGAGGTAGCCCGCATAGCTCACCGCGCTCAGAAACACCAGGAACGCGCCCCAGGCCGCCGCGCCGCCACCCTTGCCGCCACCGCCGGTCCAGAGTTCGTGGCCGAACACCAGCAGCACGCCGGCATAGCTCACGACCATGCCCAGCACCTGCGGCCGCGTCGGATGACGCCGGTACAGCAGCCAGCCAAAGAACAACACCAGCGTGGGGTTGAGGTACAGGATCAGCCGCTCGAAGCTGGCCGAGATGTAGGCGAGCCCGGCAAAGTCCAGAAAGCTCGCAAGGTAGTAGCCCGAAAACCCGAGCCCGGCCACGCCAAGCCAGTCGCGCGACGTGAGCTTTGGCTTGCCGCGCCCCGCCCACCACGCCATCACCGCAAAAAGCGGCAGCGCGAACAGCATGCGCAGCATGATGAGCGTCACCGCATCCACGCCATGGCGGTAGGCGAGCTTGATGATGATGGCCTTGCCGCTGAAGGCGATAGCGCCCAGCGAGGCGAGGATCAAACCGGACGCAATGCTCTTTTTTGCGTCCTCCTGCGGGAGTGTGCCGACCGACGCGGCTGCTTTGTTCATCCCCCGATCATCGCGTGAAGCTCAATACCCCGCAGCCAAGCCATCGCGGCGCGGATCGCTGGCGGCCACGTAGCCTTCCACCGATGGCTCGCCCGCGCGCCAGATGAACTGGCCAGCACCGAAGTCCTGGTACGAGTCGTTGATCACTTCCAGGTGATGGCCCAGGTCGCGCAGGCCCTGCACCGTGACCGGGTTCATCGCCGCCTCGACGTTGATCTCGAGCCCCGCGTTGAAGCGCCAGCGCGGCGCGTCGCAGGCGGCCTGCGGGTTCTGCTTGTAGTCGAGCATGCGCACCAGCGTCTGCATGTGGCCCTGGGGCTGCATGTTGCCGCCCATCACACCGAAGCTCATCACCGGCTGGCCGTCCTTGGTGAGGAAGGCCGGGATGATGGTGTGGAATGGGCGCTTGCCCGGCGCCACCACGTTCGGGCTCTCGGCCTTCAGGCTGAAGCCGTGGCCGCGGTTCTGCAGGCTGATGCCGAATTCAGGCTCCACGCAGCCCGAGCCGAAGCCCATGTAGTTGCTCTGGATGAAGCTCACCATCATGCCGCTCTCATCGGCCGCCGTGAGGTAGATGGTGCCGCCCTTCACCGGGTTGCCGGCCTTGAAGTCTTGCGCCTTCTTCACATCGATGAGGCGCGCGCGCGAGGCCAGGTAGGCGTCGTCGAGCATCTGCTCGGTCGTAACCTCCATGGTGCCGCGTTCCGACACGTAGCGGTACACGTCGGCAAAGGCCAGCTTCATCGCCTCGATCTGCAGATGCTGCGATTGCACCGAGTCGACCGGCAGCGAGGCGATGTCGAACTTTTCGAGAATGCCGAGCGCGATCAGCGCGGCAATGCCTTGGCCGTTGGGCGGAATCTCGTGCAGCGTGTGGCCGCGGTAGTCGCGCGATATCGGCTTGACCCACTCGGGCTGGTAGGCCGCGAGGTCGGCCACCGTGAGCGCACCGCCCTGCTCGGCCGAGAACTTCGCCAGCGCCTCGGCGATCTCGCCGTTGTAGTAGGCCTCGCCGCGGGTAGCCGCAATGGCCTTGAGCGCACGCGCCGCGGCCGTGAAGCGGAACAGCTCGCCCACCTCGGGCGCACGGCCCCATGGCAGGAAGGTCTGCGCGAAGCCCGGCTGCGACTGCAGCACTGGCGTAGCCGCAGCCCACTTGCCCTGCACCACCGGCGGCACGAGGTAGCCGCGCTCGGCGAGGTCGATGGCTGGCGCCAGCAGGTCGGCGAAGGGCAGCTTGCCGAAGCGCTCGCTCATGGCCACCCAGCCGCGCACAGCGCCCGGCACCGTGACCGAGTCGATGCCGCGCATCGGCGGATTGGCCGCGTCGGCGCCGTACTTGGCCTTGAAGTATTCGGGCGTCCAGGCCTTGGGCGCCGGGCCCGAGGCGTTGAGGCCGTGCAGTTCCTTGCCGTCCCACAGGATGCAAAAGGCATCGCTGCCCAGGCCGTTGCTCACCGGCTCGACCAGCGTCATGACGGCGGCAGTGGCAATGGCCGCATCGACCGCGTTGCCGCCCTGCTGCAAGATGCGCAGGCCGGCCTGCGAGGCCAGCGGGTGCGAGGTCGACACCACGTTGCGCGCGAAGATCGGGATGCGGGTCGAGAGGTAGGGGTTGGCGTAGTCAAACTTCATACAGTGCCTTCAAAGATAGCTTGAACAATTCAGGAACACCGCGGAACCGGCTTTGCCGGGCCGCTGGTGTTGCCCCCGGTAGGGGGTTGGCGAAGCGACACGAAGTGCGCGCAGCCTGGGGGCGAGCCCATTACTCATTGGTGATCTTGCGTTCGACCACGATCTTCTTCCACTTGGCGGCGTCGGCGGCGACCATCTTCGCGAACTGGTCGGGCGTGCCCGGAGTCGCGGTCTCGATGCCCAGGCGGGCGAGCTTCTCTTTCACTTCAGGATCGGCGAGTGCCTCGTTGGCCGCCTTGTTGATCTTCGCGACGATGTCCGCCGGCAGGTTCTTCGGGCCATAGAAGCCGAACCATGTGTTCGATTCGTAGCCCGGCAGCGTGTCGGCAATGGGCGGCAGCTCGGGCGCCAGCGGGCTGCGCTTGAGCGAGGTCACGCCCAGCGCGCGCAAGCGGCCATCGCGCACATGCGGCATGCCGGTGGGCAGCGAGTCGAACAGCACGTCGATCTTGCCGCTGATCAGGTCGGGAATGGCCAGCGCCGTGCCCTTGTAGGGAATGTGCGTGACGAACACGCCGGCCTGCGCCTTGAACAGCTCGGCCGTCAGCTGCACGATGGTGCCGTTGCCGCTCGACGCGTAGTTGAGCTTGCCGGGGTTCTTCTGTGCGTAGGCGATCCATTCGCGCACGGTCTTGGCGGGCGAATCGACCGGCACCAGCATGATGCTGGCCGCGTCGCCTACATGCGCGATGGGTGTGAAGTCGCGCACCGTGTCGTAGGGCAGCTTGCTGATGGCCGGGCCGATGGAGTGCGTACTGGTGGTGGCCAGCAGGATGGTGTAGCCATCTGGCGCGGCCTTGGCGGCCTGGTCGGAGCCGATGGCGCCGCCGGCGCCGGGCTTGTTGTCGACCACCAGCGTGGTGCCCAGCTTCTCACCCATCTTCTGGCCCAGCGTGCGGGCAAAAAGGTCGGTGGCGCCGGCCGCCGGGAACGGCACGATCAACCGGATCGGCTTGTTCGGGTAGCCCTGGGCCAGACTGGCGGACGACGCTGCCAGGCACAGCGCCGCGGCGACCCCTTGAAGGAACTGGATTCTTTTCATGGTGCTGGATTCTGGACCGGTGGAAAAACCTTGCATGCTATTCAGCGCCCGCGCATCAAGCCAGATAATTCTGCTTATTCAACTATTAGCGCTGCTTATGACAAAGAACGCCACCGAAGAGGTCTCGCTGCAGCAGCTTCGCGCGCTGGCGGCGGTGGCCGAAACGGGCAGCTTCACGCTGGCGGCAGAGAGCCTGCAGCTGACACAGCCGGCCATCAGCCACCTGATCAAGCGCATGGAGGAAGAGCTTGGTCAGCCGTTGGTGGTGCGCGGCCGCCGCATCCAACTGACGGGCGCGGGCCAGGTGATGGTGGAGACGGCCGTGCGCGCGTTGCGGCTGATCGATGAATCCGTCGGCGCCTGCCGTTCTCAATCGCAGTTGCGCGAAGGTCGCGTCGTGCTGGCGGTAGGCCACCTCACGGCAGGCGCCCTGCTGCCGCCGTTGCTCGGCCGCTTCTCGCAGCAGCACCCGACGCTGGCGACCACGCTGCTCGACAGTACGGCTGAGCAGATGATTGCGCGCATCCTCTCGCAGGAGGCAGACCTGGGCTTTGGCTCGGACATCGGGCAGCAGCATTCGGAACTCGCGACCGAACCGCTGTTCACGGAACGCATGGCGCTTTTCCTGCGTGACGACCATCCGCTGGCGCAGCGCGTGGTGGTCGATGCCAAGCACCTCGATTCACTGCCCTTCATCCACGTCAACCCGGACGCCAATATCTGGCGCGCCGTCAGCCGCCAACTCTCGAGCGTGGCCAATGTGTATCCGCGCGTGGTGCACCACGTGTCGATGCTGTCGACCGCCTTCGGTTTGATTCAGTCTGGTGCGGGTGTCGCCCTGCTCCCGCGCTATGTGGAGGTGCTGATGCCCGGCAACCTGCGGGCCGTGGCCGTGGCACGGCCAACGCTGGAGTACCCGGTTGTCGCCATCCGGCTGGCCAAGCATCCGCTCACCCCGGCCGCCATGGCTTTCCTGGCAATGGCCAGGCAGCACATGAAGCCGCCGCGCGTGAACAAGCCCTGAAAAGAAAAACGGCGCCCAAAGAAGGCGCCGTCTTTCATGAAACACTGCGGAACCGGCTCTCTGCCGGACCGCGGAGGGATATCTCTACTCTTCGACAAAGGCCTCTTCGCGCTTGGCCTTGACCGAGGGCAGCAGCACCACGATCAGCAGCAGCAAGGCGGCAGCCAGCAGGCCGGCGGAGATCGGACGCGTGACGAACACACTCCAGTCGCCGCGCGACAGCAGCAGCGCGCGGCGCAGGTTCTCTTCCATCATCGGGCCCAGGATGAAGCCCAGCAGCAAGGGTGCGGGTTCGCAGCCGAGCTTGTGGAAGATGTAGCCGATGACGCCGAAGGCACCCACCATCCACACGTCGAAGGTGTTGTTGTTGGTGGTGTAAACACCCACCGCACAGAACAGCACGATCGAGGGGAACAGGAACTTGTAGGGCACGGACAGCAGCTTGATCCACAGGCCGATCAGCGGCAGGTTCAGGATCACCAGCATGGCGTTGCCGATCCACATCGAGGCGATCAGGCCCCAGAACAGTTCCGGGTTGCTGGTCATCACCTGCGGGCCGGGCTGGATGTTGTGGATGGTCATGGCACCCACCATCAGCGCCATCACTGCGTTGGGCGGAATGCCCAGCGTCAGCAGCGGGATGAAGGAGGTTTGCGAACCGGCATTGTTGGCGGACTCGGGAGAGGCCACGCCACGGATGTTGCCTTGGCCGAACGGAACTTCGCCGGGCTTGAGCTTGGTCTTCTTCTCGATGGTGTAGGCCGCGAAGGCCGCCAGCAGCGCACCGCCGCCGGGCAGGATGCCCAGGGCCGAACCGATCGCCGTACCGCGCAGCACTGCGGGCACCATGCGCTTGAAGTCTTCCTTGGTCGGCATCAGGCCATGCACCTTGGCGGTGAACACCTCGCGCTCGCTCTCGGGCTGGGCCAGGTTGGCAATGATTTCGCCGTAACCGAACACACCCATGGCGATGGCCACAAAGCCGATACCGTCGGTCAGTTCAGGAATGTCGAAGCTGTAGCGCGCCACGCCGGAATTGACGTCGGTGCCGACCAGACCCAGCAGCAGGCCCAGCACGATCATCGCAACCGCCTTGAGCAGCGAGCCGGATGCCAGCACCACGGCACCGATCAGACCCAGCGTCATCAGCGAGAAGTATTCAGCAGGGCCGAACTTGAAGGCCAGTTCCGTCAGCGGCGGCGCGAAGGCAGCCAGAATGATGGTGCCGACACAGCCCGCGAAGAACGAACCCAGGCCCGCTGCGGCTAGCGCCGGTCCGGCTCTGCCCTTTCTGGCCATCTGGTAACCGTCAATCACGGTCACCACCGAGGACGATTCACCCGGCAGGTTCACCAGGATGGCGGTGGTGGAGCCGCCGTACTGCGCGCCGTAATAGATACCGGCCAGCATGATCAGGGCCGACACCGGCGGCAGCGCGTAGGTGGCCGGCAGCAGCATGGCGATGGTCGCCACCGGGCCGATGCCGGGCAGCACGCCGATCAGCGTGCCCAGCACGCAACCGATGAAAGCGTAGAGCAGGTTGATCGGCGTGAAAGCCACGCCGAAACCCATGGAGAGATGGGAAAAGAGTTCCATGTTCGTGTCTTTCTCAGCCCGTGATGAAGGTGGGCCAGACGGCCATTTGCAGCTTGAGTGCCCAGATGAAGGCCACGTAGCTGCCAATGGCCAGCACGGTGGCCAGGATCAGCGTGGGAAGCAGCTTGAAATTCTCACCGGCCAGGCTGGCGATGAGGGTCAGGGCGTAGATACCGACGATCAGGCCCATGGGCGGCAGGCCGATGCTGGGCAGACCACCCAGCAGTACGCCGAAAGCCAGGTTGGCCAGGATGATGAAGGACAACGGCTTCCAGGCCCACTTGCCGATCTTGTCGCCGCCCTCGGTCTCCACGATGGTGGCCTTGAGCGTCAACGCCCCACCAAGAAGGGCCATCACGATGCCCAACATCAGCGGGAAATAGCCGGGGCCCATGCGGGCACCCTCGCCAACGTTGTACGTGACCGCCCCCCAGGCGAAGGCTACGCCTACCGCCAGGAACATGAGGCCGGCAAAGAAGTCTTTCTGACTTTTTATCTTCACAGCTTTTCTCCAACACGAAAATATGAGACTGGCGGATTGTGTAGGCCAGTACTGACATGCTCGATGTGGATTCCACCTACGACCGGCCTAGGGGAAACCCCCTGCAACAGGCAACGGCAGGCAATGCCGGGAAGGACGGGCGACGCAAAGGCGCGCCGGCTATTCGAGCGGCGGCGTGGTGCTGAGCACTTCGTCGAGCGTGGTCAGGCCTTCGGCCACACGCAATGCGCCGGCCAGCCGCAGCGGCCGCATGCCGTCGGCCACGCCCTGCCGCCTTAGCGCGGCAATGCTGGGCGCGCGGTTCACCAGGTCCTTGAAGACCTCGCTCACCGTCAGCAGCTCGTACAGGCCCATGCGGCCGCGAAAGCCGGTCATGCGGCAGTCCACGCAGCCCACCGGCTTGTACGGCTGATAGGGGCCATTGAGTTTCCAGGGCTTGACCACATCGGCCATGAGCGCAGCACTGGCCTCGGGATCGGGTTGGCGACAGCTGCGGCACAGTGTGCGCACCAGGCGCTGCGCCAGCACACCCAGCAAGGTGGCATTGACCAAATAGCCCGGCACGCCCAACTCCATCAGGCGCGTCACCGCCGAAGGTGCGTCGTTGGTGTGCAGGGTGGAGAACACCAGGTGGCCGGTGAGCGCAGCCTGCACCGCCATCTCCGCTGTGGCCAGGTCGCGGATTTCGCCGACCATGATGATGTCCGGGTCCTGGCGCATGAGCGCGCGCAGGCCTTCGGTGAAGCCAAAGTCCAGCGCCGGCTGCACCTGGGTCTGGTTGAAGGAGGGCTCGATCATTTCGATCGGGTCTTCCACCGTACTGACGTTGACCTCATCCGTCGCCACGCGCTTGAGCGTGGAATAAAGCGTGGTGGTCTTGCCGGAGCCGGTGGGGCCGGTCACCAGGATGATGCCGTGCGGGCGCCGCACCAGTTGCTCCCAGCGGCCAGAGTCGTGCGCGCCGAAGCCCAGCGCATCCAGGTCCTTGACGGCAGTGTCCGGGTCGAAGATGCGCATCACCATCTTCTCGCCAAAGGCCGTGGGCAAGGTGGACAGGCGCATTTCGACTTCATCGCCGCGCGGATTGCGGGTCTTGATGCGGCCGTCCTGCGGGCGGCGCTTTTCCACCACGTCCATGCGGCCCAGCAGCTTGATGCGCGCGGTCATGGCGTTGAGCACGCCAATGGGCATCTGGTAGACCGAGTGCAACACGCCATCGATGCGAAAGCGGATCACGCCCTGCTCGCGCCGCGGCTCCAGATGGATGTCGCTGGCGCGCTGGTCAAAGGCGTACTGCCAGAGCCAGTCGACCACGCGCACCACACCCTGGTCGTTGGCGTCGAGCTGGCGGTTGCTCTTGCCCAGTTCCACCAACTGCTCGAAGCTCGCCGTACCGGCATTGCCGCCCGCCTTCTGCGCCGCCCGCACCGATTTGGCGAGCGCGAAGAATTCCGCCGTGAAGCGCTGCACGTCCAGCGGGTTGGCCACCACGCGTCGTACCGTACGGCGCGCCTGGCGCTCCACCTCGGCGATCCATTCGGTGACGAAGGGCTCGGCCGTGGCGACCACCACCTCGGTTGCCGTGACCTGCACCGGCAGCACGCGGTGCCGCTCGGCATAGGCCGCGCTCATGGTGTCGGCGACCTTGCCCACATCGACCCGCAGCGGGTCGATGCGCAGGTAAGAAAGGCCGGACTTGGCCGCCAGGTATTCAGTCAAGAGCTCGACATCAAGCGGCTTGCCATCCGCCTGGCGCAGCATGGCCACATTGGCCAACCGCACCAGCGGGTGCTGCACGCTTTCGGCCTGGGCGCAGCGCGCGATGGTGCGTTTGGCCTCTTCAGCGGCGATTACGCCGTCGTCGCGCAGCCATTCGACAATGCGGCGCCAGTCGATCGGACCCTGGTGATTGCTAACGACGAAGGCGGTGGGAACTGTAGTGCTCATATCAATTTTCCACGGCGCTCACGCACCACCGGCAGCGCATGAATCGGACAGAGGCACAAAAGGCTGCGGAGCAGGCCATGCCAGGACATCCGCGGAACCGGCTCCGCCGGGCCGCAGGATGTGTCCCCTGCAAGGGGGTTGGCGAAGACGCGAAGCGCGTAGCCTGGGGGTGTTTCATTTTTTCACGGGCTTGAAGACGCGCGGCCACTTGCCCGCGGGCAAGTCCCAGCGCGCCTGGATCGCCTCGCCGCGCGCCAGCAGCGTAGCGCGGTCGGCGGCCTGCGGCGTGCGCTGGGCCAGCACCACGGTATTGCCCTCGCGCGTGGGCCGGAAGGCCCAGACCGCATCCGGCCCAAATGCCTCCGTGATCTTGGCCAGGCTGGCCGCGTAGCTGGAGGAGCGGCCAAACAGGTTGACCGTCATGCAGCCGTCATCGGTCAGCAGTGCCCGGCAGTCGCGGTAGAAGTCCGCGCTATCGAGCACGGGGGCCGCCGCGTCGTCGTCATACAGATCCACCTGCAGCGCATCGACCGTGCCCTGCCATTGCGGGCGCCGGATCTCTTCGGCCGCGTCGGCCACGATCACCTGCAGGCGCGCATCGTCCGGCGGCAGCTTGAACCAGCCACGGCAGGCATGGACCACCTGGGGATTGAGCTCGATCGCGGTGGTGCGCATGCGCAGCGTCTTGCGGCAGAACTTGGTGAGCGCGGCCGCGCCCAGGCCGAGCTGCATGGCGTGGCGCTTGGCTACCGACGAGGGCGTGACAAACAGCAGCCAGGCCATCATGCGCTGCACGTACTCCAGCTCCAACTCATAGGGCGCGTCCATGCGCATGGAGCCCTGGATCCAGATGCTGCCCAAGTGCAGGTGCCGCACATCGCCGTCATCGGAAAAGTTGACTTCAGGAAATACGGTGGCGCTTTTTTTGCGAGGCATGCGGGGTTCGGTCAGAGGCGGTCAAAGAAGATGGTGGCGGCGGAACACCACCTCCCAGGCTTCGCGCTTGCGCTCGAAGCTCCAGGAGGCGTTGGCCGGGCTGGTGGAGGGGAGTTTGTACACCTGAATGCGGGCAGCATCAGCCCCCAGCGCCGCAACCACCGCTGGCGCATGCCGAAAGCTCTCACCGCCGTTGTGCGCCACCGCCTCCAGTTGGGGGCAGCGCCCGGCCAGTGCGGCGAAGTCATTGACCTCGGCGTTGCGGATAGCCGTGTCCAGACTGCCCTCCCGCTCGCAGGCGGCATACACATCCCATACCGCCAGGCCATGCTCGCGCAGCGCCTGGGTGCGCGCTGGGTAGTCGAGTGCCACCAGGTCGGCTCCCCACAGGGCAGACAAGATCTTCCAGAAATGGTTTTGCGGATGGCCGTAATACTGCTGCTGCGCCAGCGAGCGCACGCCGGGGAAGCTGCCCAGCACGAGCAGCCGCGCCCGCTCCGAGACAATAGGCGCCAGGCCCGTCAGCCTCATATCGATTGTCCAGAGCGCTGCGAGCAAAACAAGAAAGGAACAAAAGGCCGCGGAGCAGGCCATGCGCAAACATCCGCGAAACTGGCTTTGCCAGGCCGCTGGATGTGCCCCCTTGAGGGGGTGGGCGAAGACGCGAAGCGCGTAGCCTGGGGGTGCTTCATTTCATCAGCGCGCGCAGCCGCGGCATCGCCTCTAGTGCGTTACGGGTGGTGGCCTCGGCCAGGGCCTCGACTGGCATGCCTCGCAGGGCGGCGAGCTCGGCACCTATGCGCGGCAATTCTTCTGGCGCATTGCGTGCTTGCGGCTGGCCGTCACCACGCTGCTCGGCCGTGCGGTAGAGCCAGTGCGGCGGGATGTCGGGGGCGTCGGTCTCCAGCACCAGAGCGTCCAGCGGCACTGCGGCGGCCACGCGCCGCACCTGCAGGGCGCGCTCGAAGGTCAGGGTGCCGCCCATGCCCAGCTTGAAGCCCAGCGCGATAAAGGCCTCAGCCTGCTGCAGGCTACCGTTGAACGCATGGGCAATGCCGCGCCAACGATGACGGCCCGCGCCGCTGCCGGCGGCCTCGCGCAGGTGGCGCAGCACCTGGTCGACCGAGCGGCGCACGTGCAGCAACACCGGCAGATCCCATTGGCGCGCCAGACGCAGTTGCGCCCGGAAGAAATGCTGTTGCCGGGCGTCGTCCAGGCCAGGCACAAAGTAGTCGAGGCCAATCTCCCCGACCGCGACCAGGCGCGGGTCGCTGGCGTGCTCGGCCAGTGCGGCCGCCAGCTGCGCCAGTTCGGCGTCTTCAGCGCGGCCGGTCCAGAGCGGATGGATGCCCAGCGCATAAGAGTCACCGTGCTTATGTGCCCAGCTACGCACGACCTCGAAGTTGGCGGCATTGACCGCGGGCACCACGCAATTTGTGACGCCCAGCGCCGCGGCGCGTGCGCGCATCGGCTCGCTGTCGTGGGCAAATTCAGGGGCGTCGAGGTGGCAGTGGGTATCGATCCAGACCGGCATGCCTGGATCATGCCGCATGACAATCACAAGAACTTGTATCCCGCACTGCGCGCCGGCCTGAATCGTGCTACGGTTGCGCTTCATCCTCTCCAGTTGCCGCGTGGCCCCTGCCGGGCGCGCCAGAAACGAGGTACCCCGGATGCGCAGGCCCGCCCTCTACAGCAGCTCCCGCCGTTCGCCCGACTCTCCCGCTGGGCCAGTACCGGAGGATGCTCGCGCTGCGGCGGCACCCGAGCCCGCGCCGGCGGCTCCCCCTCCCTCCAATGCGGCCGCCACCGCGCTCTCTCCTTCCCGACTACGCCACGGCCTACGGTTGGTGCGACGCGGCGTGACGCCAGTGTTGTTGCTCTGCGCGCTGAGCCTGGGCGGCTTCGCCCTGCTGCGGCCGCAGCCGCACCGGCTGACCCAGGACGACGTGGACGCCGCCGTCAAACACACATTGGAGCGGGTGGTGCTGCCATCGGCCGCCGCCCGCGCTGCGGCCAAAGTCGGCCCGGCCGTGGTCCGGGTCGTCGCCTACGGCAAGGAAGACCGCAAAAAGAACGGCAAGTACAAGGAAAAAGAGCCCGGCGAGATCGAGCGCGGCATAGGCACTGGGGTGGTGATCGTCGACAAGGGCGTGATCCTTACCAATCTGCATGTGGTGTCGGGCGCCGACCACATCCGCGTCACCTTCTTCGATGGCCTCGAGGCCACTGCATCGATCACCGGAGTGCAACCCGACCAGGACCTGGCCGTGTTGCAGGCGCACCAGATTCCGGACGACCTTGAAGCCGCCACGCTGCGCTCCACGGATGACCTGCGGCCGGGCGATGGCGTGGTTGCCATCGGCTACCCGTTCGGCATCGGCCCGTCGGTATCGGCTGGCGTCGTGTCTGGCCTGAAGCGTGGCTTTGTCTCGCCCGAAGGCAAGACCCAGTTGCGCAACCTGATCCAGTTCGATGCGGCGGCCAACCCCGGCAATTCCGGTGGCCCGCTGGTGACCATGGATGGTGAGGTGGTGGGCATCGTCACCGCCATCCTGAACCCGACGCAGAACCGTACCTTTCTTGGCATCGGCTTTGCCGTGCCGATAGAGAACGCCGCGGCCGCAGCCGGCATGCCGCCGTTCTGAGCCCTGCCATCCATCTCTTACCAGGAGCCCCATGAACGCCCCTCTCCGCGAATCCCCCAGCGCCTCGCTCATGGAGCAGGTGCTGTTCGAGGTCAAGCGCATCGTCGTCGGCCAGGACCGCTTCCTGGAACGGGTGATGGTGGCCATGCTGGCGCAGGGCCACCTGCTGGTCGAAGGCGTGCCGGGCCTGGCCAAGACGCTCACCATCAAGACCTTGGCGGGCGCGGTGCAGGGCAGCTTCAAGCGCATCCAGTTCACACCGGATCTGGTGCCGGCCGATCTGGTCGGCACCCGGCTCTACAACCAGAAGACGGGCGACTTCAGCACCGCGCTGGGCCCGGTCTTTGCCAATCTGCTGCTGGCCGACGAAATCAACCGCGCCCCGGCCAAGGTGCAGAGCGCGCTGCTGGAGGTGATGCAAGAGCGCCAGGTCACCATCGCCGGCGAGACACACCGCGTGCCCTCGCCCTTCCTGGTGATGGCCACGCAGAACCCGGTGGAAACCGAAGGCACCTATCCGCTGCCCGAGGCGCAGGTGGACCGTTTCATGATGAAGGTGCTGGTCGACTACCCGAGCGACGAGGACGAATTCGTCATCGTGCAGCGCGCCATGCACCCGCCGGCGCCGGTGGTGCCGGTGGCCACTACGGCGCAGTTGGCCGAGCTGCAGGCGCAGTGCCACCGCGTCTATATAGATCCGTCGCTGCTGCAATACGCGGTGCGACTGGTGGCGGCCACGCGCCGACCGGATGAGATCGGCCTGAAGAACTTCGGCCACCTATTAGCCTATGGCGCCAGTCCGCGTGCCACCATCAGCCTGGCCGAAGGCGCACGCGCGCTGGCCATGCTGCGTGGCCGCGACTACGCCCTGCCTGCCGACATGGCCGATCTGGTGCCCGACGTGCTGCGCCACCGCATGGCACTGTCTTATGAAGCGCTGGCCGAAGGCATCACCGCCGACGCATTGATTGCCCGCCTGATGGCGCATGTGCCGGCACCCACCAAGCCGCTGCACAACGAGTATGAAAAGCGTGCCGCCTGAAACTCCCGCAGCGCCGCACGCGCGCAATGTCGAGGCCTTGCTGCGCCGGCTCGAATGGACGGCACTGCGCCGGCTCGACGGCCTGCTGCAGGGCAACTACCGCACGCTCAAGCGCGGTGCCGGGCTGGACCTGGCCGATCTGCGCGAGTACCAGCCGCACGACGACGTGCGCCACATCGACTGGAACGTCACCGCCCGCACCCAGGTGCCGCATGTGCGCGTCTTCACCGAAGACCGCGAGATGGCCACCTGGTTCGTGGTGGACCAAAGCGCCTCGGTGGACTTTGGCTCGAGCGCACGCCGCAAGCGCACGGTGCAGGCCGAATTCGTCGGCACCATTGCGCGCCTGCTAACCCGCCATGGCAACCGAGTGGGCGCACTGCTGGGCGGCAGTGGCGCCGAGCGCTGGATTCCCGCGCGCGGCGGACGCGCCCATGTGCTGCATCTGCTGCAGTGCTGCCTACAAGCCGCGCCCGCCTCCGGCCCGGTGGCTCCGACCAGCCTGGGCCCCTGGCTGGAGACGTTGGGCCGCGCGTTGCGCCAGCGCGGCACGGTGTTTGTCGTATCCGACTTCATCAGTGCGCCCGGCTGGGAAAAGCCCCTGGGCCGCCTGGCCGAGCGGCACGACGTGGTCGCCGTGCGCCTGTTCGATCCGCTGGAGCTGGCGTTGCCCGACATTGGCCTGGTCGCCATGCGCGACGCCGAAACCGGCGAGCAATTGCTGGTCGACACGCATGACCGGCTGTTTCGCCAGCGCTTTGCGCGCATCGCCGCCGCCCGCGAGGAAGCTCTGCGCGCCAGCCTGGCCACGGCCGGCGTGGACGCGCTGGAGCTGTCCACCGAAGACGACTTGGTGGCCGCCGTCATACGCTTCTCTGAACTGCGGCGCCGCCGCTCGCGCCAGCGGGGCGCACCCGCCACACGCGCCGCCTGAGCCTTTTCCACACCTGCCATGCCCACACCCGAGCTGAACGCCCCCCACTGGCTGGACCGCTGGTATGCCTTCTGGTCGGCGGTACCGGTGCCGGACTTTCTCTGGCCGCAGATGCTGTGGCTGCTGCTGGCGCTGCCGCTGCTGGTGCTGCTCTATGTCTGGATGCAGGGCCGGCGGCGCAAGCTGGCGGTGCGCTATGCCAGCCTGTCGCTGGTGCGCGAGGCCATGGGCAAGGGCCCGGGCTGGCGCCGCCACCTGCCGCCGCTGCTGTTGCTGCTGGCGCTGGCCGCCATGCTGCTGGCCGCTGCACGGCCAGTGGCGGTGATCGCCCTGCCCTCGCAGCAGCAGACCATCATCCTGGCCATCGACGTCTCTGCCAGCATGCGCGCCACCGACGTGAAGCCGAACCGGCTGATCGCCGCGCAGGACTCAGCCAAGCTCTTCATTACCCAGTTGCCACGCCATGTGCGCGTAGGCGTGGTGGCCTTTGCCGGCAGCGCGCAGGTAGCGCAGTTGCCAACCCAGTCGCGTGACGACCTGGTGACCGCCATCGACAGCTTTCAACTGCAACGCGGCACCGCCACCGGCAATGGCCTGATGCTGTCGCTGGCCACACTCTTCCCCAACACCGGCATCGACATTGCGTCGCTGGGCATGGGCCCGCGCGGCGGCCCGCGGCTGTCGCCGCTGGACACCATAGACGCCGATCTGCAAAAAAAGCCGCCGCCTCCGGTCGCCCCCGGCTCCTTTACCTCTGCCGCCATCGTGATGCTGACCGACGGCCAGCGCACCACCGGCGTCGACCCGCTGGATGCCGCCCAGATCGCCGCCGACCGCGGCGTGCGGGTCTATACCGTGGGCGTGGGCACGCGCGAGGGCGAAACCATAGGTTTCGAGGGCTGGTCGATGCGGGTGCGGCTGGACGAGGACACGCTCAAGGCGGTGGCCACCAAGACCAATGCGGAATACTTTTTTGCCGGCAGCGCGCCGGATCTGAAGAAGGTCTACGACACGCTCAGCTCACGTCTGGCGGTGGAGAAGCGCGAGACCGAGGTGTCGGCGCTGTTCGCGCTGGTGGGTGCCGCGTTGGCGCTGCTGGCGGCGACCCTCTCGATGTGGTGGTTCCATCGGGTAGCTTGAAGCCCCCTCCCTAGCCCTCAGCGAAACGTCCCGACACCAGCCGCAGCCGCCGGTCGCAGCGCGCGGCCAGGCTGTCGTCATGGGTCACCACGACAAAGGCCGTGCCCTGCTCGCGCGCCAGGCCCATCATCAACTCGAATACGCCGTCGGCCGTGTTGCGGTCAAGGTTGCCGGTGGGCTCGTCGGCCAGAACGCAGGCTGGCTTGGTAACCAGCGCCCGCGCGATGGCGACGCGCTGGCGCTCGCCGCCCGACAGCTCGGCCGGGCGGTGAAGCACCCGCTCTGCCAGGCCCACGGCTGCCAGCACGCGGTCGGCTGCCGCGTTATAGGACTGCGGCAGGTCGCGCCGGATGCGCAGCGGCATGGCGACGTTGTCGCGCGCGCTGAACTCGGGCAGCAGGTGGTGGAACTGGTAGACAAAACCCAGGTGCTGGTTGCGCAGCCGCCCCTGGGCCGCAGCGTCGAGCTGGGCCAGCGGCTGGCCCTGCAGGGTGACCGAGCCGGCGCTGGGCGCGTCCAGCCCACCCAGCAAATGCAGCAGCGTGCTCTTGCCCGAGCCAGAGGCACCGACGATGGCCAGCGTCTCGCCCGCGCGCACCTCAAGATCCACACCGTGCAGCACGGTGAGGTCGATGCGCCCTTCACGAAAGCGCTTGGTCAGGCCTTCGGCCTTCAGTACGACAGCTTGCATCTCAGTTGCTCCACCACACCATCACATGACCCGCGATGCATGAAACCGACACGGCCCAACCCAAGGGCGCCGTGGAACCGGCTTTGCCGGGCCGCTGGTATTGCCCCCGAACCGGGGCAGTGCGGAGCCTGGGGGCGAACCTATTCATAGCGCAGTGCCTCCGCCGGGTTGACGCGGCTGGCGCGCCAGCTGGGGTAGAGCGTGGCGATAAAGGCCAGCACCAATGAGATGGCGGCGATCGGCACGATGTCGCCGCGCTGCGGGTCGCTGGGCATGCGGCTGATCAGGTAGACATCCTTGGGCAGGAAACTGGCGTGAAAGAGCTGTTCAAGAAAGGGCACGATGACATCGATGTTGAAGGCAATCAGCAGGCCCAGCACCAGGCCGCCGAGCGTGCCGATCACGCCCACCATGGCGCCCTGCACCACGAAGATGCCCATGATGCTGCGCGGGCTGGCGCCCAGGGTGCGCAGGATGGCGATGTCGGCGCGCTTGTCGGTCACGGTCATGACCAGCGTGGACACCAGGTTGAAAGCCGCCACGGCGACGATCAGGGTCAGGATGATGAACATCATGCGTTTCTCCAGCTCCACGGCCGAGAACCAGGTCTTGTTCTGCTGCGTCCAATCGCGGATCAGCAGGTCGCCCGAGAGCGAGCCGGCCAGTTGCGCCGCCACCTGGCGCGCCTGCTGCAAGTCCTTGATCCTCAGGCGGATGCCGGTCGGCCCCTCCAGGCGAAACAGCCGCGCCGCATCGTCCTGGTGGAGCATGGCCAGGCTGGAGTCGTACTCGTAGTGGCCGGAGTCAAAAGTGCCCACCACGGTCATGCGCTTGAGCCGCGGCACCACGCCCGCAGGCGTCACATCGCCATTGGGCGCCACCAGCGTGATCGGGTCGCCAACGCCCACGCCCAGCGCACGCGCCAGCTCCACCCCCAGCACGATGCCGAACTGCCCCGGCACCAGTTTTTGCAGCACGGCGGCGTGGTCACCGGAACCCAGGTCGGCCACATCGCCCTCGTGTGCCGGGTCAATGCCGCGCACCATCACGCCACGCATGTCGTCGCCGCGTGCCAGCAGCGCCTGGGCAGAGATGAAGGTGGCCGCCCCGACCACCGCCGGGTTGCGCCGCGCCTCGGCCATGGTCTTGACCGGATCGGGCAGCGCCGCGCCACCGGGCGCAAAGATTTCGATGTGCGACACCACCGACAGCATGCGGTCGCGCACGTCCTTCTGGAAGCCGTTCATCACCGACAACACGATGATCAGCGCCGCCACCCCCAGCGCAATGCCCAGCATGGACACGCCCGAGATGAAAGAGATGAACCCATTGCGCCGCGTGGCGCGCCCGGCGCGGGTGTAGCGCAGGCCCAGGGCCAGTTCGTAGGGGAGTTGCATGGTGTGAAAAAAGCCTTGTTCTTCTAGGACGCATCGCGCAGCAACAGCGTCTGCGCAAAGCGCAGGAAGTCATCCAGGTGGTGTTCGATCACGGCCAGCGTGATCGGCAATTGCAGCTTCTGGTAGTCGTGCACCGCCACGTTGCGAAAGCCCACCATGCGCTGCAGCGATTGCGCCAGGCCGGCATCGATCGCACCCGCCTGCGCCAGCAGGGCAAACACATCGCGCGCACTTTGCGGCAGGCCCAACTGGTCGCGCCGCACCAGGTGCTGCCCCATGTCCAGCGCCGCCTCGCAGGCGCGCTGGATGTTCAGGATGGCGGCGTCCTGGCGCGTTAAGTCGACCGAGAAGCCGGCGGGATCGTTCGCATACTCATCGCGGGCCCGTGCCACGCAACGCTCTATGGTCGCCGCCTTGTTCAGCAGCACGTCATCGGCCATGGATGCGTCCTTCGCGGGCAATGTCGGCCAGCAGGCCGGCGCGGGCTTCGTCCAGCGCGGTTTTCTCGCTGAGCACAAAGGCCTCGAACAGGCCGGCGCGCACATCTACGGCCCACCAGCGCTCGCCGGTCATCAGTACCTGGTATTGCATGACGGTAGAGGCGGCGCGCAGGTCCAACAGGTCGACCTCGCAGCCGGCGATGCCAGCCAGGTCAGAGGCCAGTTCCCACAGCCGTACCGGGTCGGCATAGCCGGCCACCAGCACCGCCAGGTCCAGATCGCTTTCCGGGCCGGCCGTACCAGTCATCTGGCTGCCAAAGGCATAGATGCCCAGCAGGCCGGGCACGCGCTGCTGCAGCAACGCGACGAGCGCGTCACGCGGCAGGGCGGGCCGGGAAGAAGTCAGGGATGGCATGAGCGCCTGATTGTGATCGAATCGCCATGCCCTTCTGCATCCACCCGTAGCAGGGCAAGGGCGGCCAAGGACATAGGCGCGACAATCGCGCCCATGCACCTTCTGATCCCGTTCGCAGCCACCGATGCCGAGGGCTGCGCAGCGCAGCGGCGCGGCCTGCGCCTGCCACAGCTGGAGCGCCTGCTGGCCCGGCTGACGCCCGCCGGCACCGATGCCGGCGATGAATTCACCCTGTCACCGCCGCACGAACGCGTGCTGGCCACGCTGCTGGGCATTGCCGGCCGCGGCGATGGCCAATTGCCCTGGGCCGCGCATGCGCTGGCGCTGGCCGGCACCGACCCGGGCACTGCCGCCTGGGCCCATGTCACGCCCTGCCACTGGCGCATCGCGCCCGACCACATCGCCATGACCGCCCCGGCCGGCCTGCAGTTGGCAGAAGAAGAATCGCGCGCGCTGCTGGCCGTGGTCGCGCCCTACTTCGCCGAGGACGGCATTGCGCTCGACTACGTGTCGCCGCTGGTCTGGCGCGCACACGGCGAGCCCCTGCGCGGGCTGGCCACCGCCTCGCTGGACCGGGTCATGGGCCGCAGCCTGGACCTGTGGATGCCCGACGCCCCGGCCGCACGCCCGCTGCGCCGGCTGCAGAGCGAGTTCCAGATGCTGCTCTACACGCATCCGCTGACCGACGCCCGCACCGAGCGCGGGCTGCCGCCGGTCAACGCCTTCTGGCTCAGCGGCAGCGGCGACTGGCCTGCCGGCGCCCGCACCACGGTGCCCGGCCTGCTGATGCCGCAGGCGCTGCGCCAAGCCGCGCTGCAAGACGACTGGGCCGGCTGGGCCGCGGCCTGGCAGCGCCTGGACGGCGCCGAGGTGGCGCAAGCCCTGGCCGCCGCCGAAGCCGGCCAGCCCGTCACCCTGACCCTGTGCGGCGAGCGCAATGCGCAGAGCTGGCGCAGCGCCCCGCAAAGCAGCTGGGACCGCCTGAAACAACAGTTTTCAAGCCTTTTAGGCCGCAAGCCCTTGCTGTACGCCGACTTGTCGCTATGAAAATAATAGCTAGAGATGTTCCCCCGCGCGCCGTCTGGGCACTGGAGCAGGCCGGCCTGCACCCGCTGCTGGCGCGGCTCTATGCCGCGCGCGGCGTGCAGCGCCAGGACGAGCTGGACGACGGCCTGGCGCGCCTGCTGCCGCCCGCCGGCCTGCTGGGCGCCGAGGCCGCCGCCGTGCTGCTGGCCGACGTGATTGCGCAAGACCAGCGCATCTGCATCGTCGCCGACTACGACTGCGACGGCGCCACCGCCTGCGCCGTGGGCGTGCGCGGCCTGCGCATGCTGGGCGCGCGCCAGGTCGACTATCTGGTGCCCGACCGCGTGGTCGACGGCTACGGCCTGACCGCCGCCATCTCCGAGCGCGTGCACGCACGCGGCTGCGACCTGCTGCTGACGGTGGACAACGGCATTGCCAGCGTCGAAGGCGTGGCGCGTGCCCGCGCGCTGGGCATGCGCGTGCTGGTCACCGACCACCACTTGCCCGGCCCGGTGCTGCCGGAGGCCGACGTGCTGGTCAACCCGAACCAGCCCGACTGCACGTTCGAGAGCAAATCCATTGCCGGCTGCGGCGTCATGTTCTATGTGCTGCTGGCCTTGCGCGCAGAGCTGCGCAAGCGCGGCGTGTTCGACGTGGCCAACCAACCCAAGCTCGACACCCTGCTGCCGCTGGTCGCGTTGGGCACCGTGGCCGACGTGGTGCGGCTAGATGCCAACAACCGCCGCCTGGTGGCGCAAGGCCTGAAGCGCATCCGCGCCGGCGCCATGCCGCCAGGCGTGGCGGCGCTGTTCACGGTTGCCGTGCGCAAGGCACCCGTAGCCACCACTTTCGACTTCGGCTTTGCACTGGGCCCGCGCATCAACGCCGCCGGCCGCCTGGCCGACATGACGCTGGGCATTGAATGCCTGCTCACCGACGACGCCGCGCGCGCCACCGAACTGGCCACAACGCTGGACAGCATCAACCGCGAGCGTCGCGAGATCGAAGGCGGCATGCGCGATCAAGCGCTGCTGGCGGCCGAGGCGCTGTTCGACGCCGATGCCGACGGTGACGAATCGCTGCCGCCCGCCTTCTGCGTGTTCGACGCCGACTTCCACGAAGGCGTGGTCGGCATCGTCGCCTCGCGCCTGAAAGACCGGCTGCACCGGCCGGTGTTTGTCTTTGCCGCCAGCGCCGCGCCGGGCAAAGAGCACGAGATCAAAGGCTCAGGCCGCTCCATCCCCGGCTTTCACCTGCGCGATGCGTTGGACCTGGTGGCCAAGCGCCACCCCGGCGTGCTGCTGAAGTTTGGCGGCCACGCCATGGCCGCCGGCTGCACGCTGGCGCGCGAGCATTTCGAGGTGTTCCGCGACGCGCTGGCCCAGGTCGCCGACGAATGGCTGGACGCCGCCACCCTCACCCGCCGCATCGAAACCGACGGCCCGCTGGCGCCCGAATACTGCCGCGCCGAACTGGTCGACACCCTGCACCGCGAGGTCTGGGGCCAGGGCTTTGCCGCGCCCACCTTCAGCGAGGAAGTGCGCGTGGTCAGCCAGCGCCTGGTCGGCGAAAAGCACCTGCAACTCAAGCTGATGCACCAGGGCCAGCCGGTGGACGGCATCTGGTTTGGCCACACCGACACGCTGCCGGCGCAAGTGAAGCTGGCCTTCCGGCTCGACGTCAATGAATGGCGCGGCGAGCGGAAGGTGCAGTTTCTGGTGGAAGGCGCGGAGATCTGAGGCCCACAAGGCTCAGAACGTCTCCCAGTCCTCTTCCTTGCTAGCGGCTACCGCAGCAGGTGCCGCAGCAGCAATGGCCTTGACCGGTGCAGGCTTGTGCGGCGCGCGGGCCGTCGCCAGCACCTCGCGCGTGATGGCTGCGGGCGAGCGCAGCACCGGCGCTTTGGCCACGGCCAGCATTGGGACCGATGCGCCAGCGTCCAGCTTGAACACCGCGATCACCTCCGACAAGCGCTGCGCCTGGTCGCGCAACGAAGACGCCGCAGCAGCGGATTCCTCCACCAGCGCGGCGTTCTGCTGCGTCATCTGGTCCAGTTGGTTGACCGCCTGGTTCACCTGGCCAATGCCATCGCGCTGCTCGGTGGCCGAGGCGTGGATTTCTGCGATCAGGTCGGCCACCTGGCGCACGCTGTGCACGATCTCGCCCATGGCCGTGCCGGCCTGGGTGACCTGGCGCGAGCCGGTGTCCACCGTGTCGACCGATGCGCCGATCAGGCCCTTGATCTCGCGCGCGGCCTGGGCGCTGCGCTGGGCCAGGCTGCGCACCTCGGCCGCCACCACGGCAAAGCCGCGGCCCTGCTCGCCAGCGCGCGCGGCCTCTACCGCGGCATTCAGCGCCAGGATGTTGGTCTGGAAAGCAATGCCGTCGATGGTGCCGATGATGTCGCCAATACGGCGTGAGGAGTTGCTGATCTGCTCCATGCTGGCCACCACCTGGCCCACCACCTCGCCGCCGCGCGTGGCGGCCTGGGCCGCGCTGCTGGCCAGTTGGCGCGCTTGCTGCGCGGTGCTGGCGGCTTGCGACACCGTGCCGGTGAGCTGCTCCATGCTGGCCGCCGTCTGCTGCAGGCTGGACGCCGCCTGCTCGGTGCGCGCCGACAAATCCTGGTTGCCATGCGCGATCTCGGCCGAGGCGGTAGAGACAGATTCAACGCCGCCACGCACCTCGCCCACCACACCGCGCAGGCGCCGCACCATGGCCGCCTGCGCCGCCAGCAGTTGGCCAAACTCATCGCGCCGCTGCGCATCGGGCACCAGGCTCAGGTCACCTGCCGCAATCGACTCGGCCACTTGCACGGCATGCGCCAACGGCTGGCTCATGGCACGCACCAATACCGCCGCCAGCACGATGCCGGCCAGCAACACCACCACCGCGCCGGCCACTGCGGCAAAGGCTGCCTCGCTGCGCTCGGCCTGCATCTGCGCCACGGCGGCGTCGCGCGCCTGCTCCTGCAGCTTCACAAAATCATCCATCGCCGCCACATAGCGGCCAATGGCGGGCAGGTAGGTTGCCTGCACGAACTCGGGCGACACCGCCGCGCTGGCGGATGCCAGTTGCAGCTCGCGCGCCTTTTTGTTGAGCTCAAGCACGGCGGCACGCTCAGCCGCAATGCGCTGCAACGCGGCTTTCTCGGCCGGGCTGGTGGCCTGGGCCACGACCTTGTCCTGCAGCGCGCTGATCCCGGCCACGCCGGCCTTCACCCGTGTGTCGAACAAAGCCACCAGGCCCGAGTCCGCGCTGGCGTTGCTGGCCATCACGCGGTCGCCCACGGTCTCGATCGCGCCGCGCCATTGCACCGCCGTGGTGATGCGGTCGTCGTAGGCGCGGATGCGCGTCAGCGCCTCGTCGGCCAGCGCAGAGGCGCGCTGCTGCGACCACAGGCTGATCGCCAGCATGATGACCAGCAAGCCCAGGATGCCGCCCCAGAGCTTGTGCGAGACACGGATGTCGTTGAATTTCATGGTGATCGGGAGTCCTGTTGGGCGTGAAGTACCAGAAGTATCAAAGCGTAAGCAAATCTTGCGCCCAAAGCGGCTGCAGCTTCAGTTTCCCCAAAATTTATATAAAAAATGCCTGTAGCCCAGTACCCGCCTGGGCTAATAGCTATATATTAGATAGCAATACAGCTATATGCTTGGCGCCTGGGAGACCCTCGTGCCGTCTCTGCGGGGCGCGCGGCCTAGAATCAAGCGGTGCCTACCTTCTCCAACGCCGACCTGCACTGCCACTCCGTCGTATCCGACGGCACGCTGACACCGGAGGAGCTTGCCCCGCGCGCCAAGGCCAACGGCGTCGAGCTCTGGGCCCTGACCGACCACGACGAAATCGGCGGCCAGCAACGCGCCGCCGCCGCCGCCAAGGCGCAGGGCCTGCCCTACCTCACGGGTGTCGAGATCTCCGTCACCTTTGCCAATGAAACCGTGCACATCGTCGGCCTGGGCTTTGACCCGGACGACGCCGCACTGCGCCAAGGCCTGGCCGACACCCGCGACGGCCGCGGCCCGCGCGCCCGCGACATGGCCGCCCAACTCGCCGCCGCCGGCATCCCAGGCGCCTACGAAGGCGCACTGAAGTTCGTCGGCAACCCGGCGCTGATCTCACGCACCCACTTCGCCCGCTTCCTGGTGGAGTCCGGCGTCTGCCGCGACACGCCTGAGGTGTTTCGCAAGTACCTGACCGAAGGCAAGCCCGGCTATGTGCCGCACCGCTGGGCATCGTTGTCGGATGCGGTGCACTGGATCACCTACGCCGGCGGCGTGGCGGTGATCGCGCACCCGGGCCGCTACAAATTCACCGCCAATGAAGAGTTCGCGCTGTTCAGCGAATTCAAGGCCCATGGCGGGCGCGGCGTGGAAGTGGTCACCGGCAGCCACACACCATCGGAATACGGCATCTACGCCGACATGGCGCTGGAGTTCAACCTGGCCGCCTCGCGCGGCAGCGACTTCCACAGCCCCACCGAATCGCACACCGACCTGGGCCGCCTGCCGCCGCTGCCGGCGGCACTGACACCGGTCTGGACGTTGCTGGAAGACCGCATCCGGTGAGGAAACCGCGCTGATGCCCTTGCCCGGTTCGGTGGTCGGCATTCTGCTGGCCGTCACAGCCACCGCCTGCTTCGCCACCCTGGACACCAGCACCAAGGTCGCCGGCGCCAGCGTACCGGTGGTGATGGCACTGTGGTTCCGCTATGCGTTCCAGGCCTGGTCCACCACGGCAGCCATCGTGCCTTCGCGCGGGTTCCGCGCGCTGCGCACCACGCACTGGCGCTTCCAGTGCCTGCGCGGCCTGCTGCTGGTCATGACCAGCGTGTTCTCTTTCTTCAGCCTGCGCCATATGCCGGTGGGTGAATTCACCGCCATCGCCATGGTCACGCCGCTGGCCATCACGCTGCTGGCCGCAACAGTGCTGAAAGAGCAGGTGTCGCCGCTGCGCTGGATGCTGGTGGCCGGCGGCTTTGGCGGCACCCTGCTGGTGCTGCGGCCCGGCGGCGACAGCTTTGGCTGGGCCATCCTGCTGCCCCTGGGCCTGGTGCTCAGCAACGCCTGGTTCCAGGTGCTGACCAGCCGCCTGGCGCAAACCGAAGATCCGATGGTGATGCAGTTCTACAGCGGCTGGGTCGGCACGCTGCTGACCTCGGGCCTGCTGCCCTTTGTCTGGGTCACGCCCGACAAGGGTTCGGTCTGGCTGGCGCTGGGCCTGATGGGCCTCATGGGCACCGTCGGCCACTACCTGCTGACACTGGCCTATGGCCGCACGCCGGCCTCTACCCTCATGCCCTTTCTCTACAGCCAGATTGGCTTTGCCATGCTGGCGGGCTGGATCATGTTCAGCCACGTGCCGGACAGCACCTCGGTCACCGGCATGGTGCTGATCGCCATCTGCGGCGGCCTGGGCGCCTGGCTCACGGTGCGCGAAAGCCGTATCGTGGTGCAACCGGCTGAATCTTGACGCACGCACAGGCAGACAATTCCCCATGGCCCAGTACTTCGAAGTCCACCCCGACAACCCGCAGCCGCGCCTGCTCAAGCAGGCTGCGGCGCTATTGCAGCGCGGCGGTGTCGCCGCCGTACCAACCGACTCCAGCTACGCGCTGGTCTGCCGCCTGGACGACAAGGACGCGGCCGACGCCCTGCGCCGCATCCGCCAGGTCGACGAGCGCCACCACCTGACCCTGCTCTGCCGCGACCTGAGCGAGCTGGCCAGCTATGCGCGTGTGGACAACCGCCAGTACCGGCTGCTGAAGCTCGGCACGCCCGGCGCCTACACCTTTTTGCTGGAAGCGACCAAGGAAGTACCGCGCCGCCTGAGCCACCCGCAGCGCAAGACCATAGGCCTGCGCGTACCAGACCACCGCGTGCTGCAAGAGTTGCTGGCCCAGCACGGCGCGCCGCTGCTGGCCACCACCCTCATCCCCGCTGGCGAGACCGATTCGTTGAACGACGCCCAGACCATCCGCGCCCGCTACGAGAAGCTGCTGGCGGCCGTGGTCGATGCCGGCGCCTGCCCGGCCCAACCCACCACCGTGATCGACCTGGTGCCCATGGATGCGGGTGGCGAGCCGGTAGTGGTGCGCCGCGGCGGCGGCAGCCTGGCAGCGCTGGGCCTGACCGAAGAATGACGCCCGCGACCGTCTGACACAATCCAGCCCGTGGACTTCTCCAACCTTATCCAGACCGTTCTCATCTACGCCCTGCCGGTGCTGTTTGCCATCACCGTGCACGAAGCAGCGCACGGCTATGCCGCGCGCCACTTCGGCGACAACACGGCGCTGATGCTGGGCCGCATCACGCTCAACCCGTTCAAGCACATAGACCCGGTCGGCACCATCCTGATGCCGCTGATGCTGTACTTTGCGACCTCGGGCGCCTTCCTGTTCGGCTATGCCAAGCCGGTGCCGGTCAACTTCGGCCACCTGCGCAATCCCAAGCGCGACATGGTCTGGGTGGCGCTGGCCGGGCCTGCCTCCAACTTCGTGCAGGCCATCCTGTGGGCGCTGGTGCTGGTGCTGCTGGCCGCGTTGGGCGTGCAAGAGCGCTTCTTCCAGGAGATGGCGCGCGCCGGCGTGCTGGTGAACCTGGTCATGTGCGCCTTCAACCTGTTCCCGCTGCCGCCGCTGGACGGCGGGCGCGTGCTGGTCGGCCTGCTGCCCTGGAAGCAGGCGCAGTTGCTGTCGCGCCTGGAGCCCTACGGCTTCTTCATCGTGCTGGCGCTGGTCGTCACCGGCATCGTCAGCCGCTTCTGGCTGCAACCGCTGATGTCCGTCGGCTACAGCATCATCAACCTGCTGATCTCGCCGCTGGTCGCGCTGCTGCGCTGACCAGCGCTCTTCTTCCCGCTTTTTTCGTTCGTCCATGCGTCCTACGCGCTTCCTGACCGGCATCACCACCACCGGCACGCCCCACCTCGGCAACTACGTCGGCTCGATCCGCCCTGCGGTTGCGGCCAGCCGGCAGGCCAATGTCGAGAGCTTCTACTTCCTGGCCGACTACCACGCGCTGATCAAGTGCGACGAGCCGGCGCGCATCCAGCGCTCTACCCTGGAGATCGCCGCCAGTTGGATCGCCGCCGGGCTGGACCCGGAGCGCGTCACCTTCTACCGCCAGTCCGACATCCCCGAAATCCCCGAGCTGACCTGGCTGCTGACCTGCGTCACCGGCAAGGGCCTGCTCAACCGCGCACATGCCTACAAGGCATCCGTCGACAAGAACAACGCCGCGGGGAACGACCCGGACACCGACGTCACCGCCGGCCTGTTCATGTACCCGGTGCTGATGGCCGCAGACATCCTGCTGTTCCAGGCGCACAAGGTGCCGGTCGGCCGCGACCAGATCCAGCACATAGAGATGGCGCGCGACATCGCCGCCAGCTTCAACCACCTCTACGGCGAGCACCTGGTGCAGCCCGAGGCGGCGATTGAAGAGTCCGTCGCCACTCTGCCCGGCCTCGACGGCCGCAAGATGAGCAAGAGCTACGACAACACGATCCCGCTGTTTTCGCCGCGTGACGAGCTCAAGCGCCGCATCGCCTCGATCGTGACCGACTCACGCGCGCCCGGCGAGCCCAAGGACACCGAAGGCTCGGCGCTGTTCCAGATCTACCAGGCCTTTGCCTCGGCCGAAGAAACCGCCGCGCTGCGCCAGGCCTATGCCGAGGGCATCGCCTGGGGCGACGCCAAGCAGCAGTTGTTCGAGCGCATCGACCGCGAAGTCGCGCCCATGCGCGCCACCTACGAATCGCTCATGGCCAACCCGGCCCGTGTCGAAGAGCTGCTGCAGGCCGGCGCCCTCAAGGCACGCCGCCTGACCACGCCGCTGATGCTCACCCTGCGCGAAGCCGTCGGCCTGCGCCGCCTGGGCGCGGCCACCGCCGCCGCCAAGCCGGAGAAAGCTGCCCGCACCAGCCTGCCGCTGTTCAAGCAATACCGCGAGGCCGACGGCCAGTTCCGCTTCAAGCTGCAAGACGCCCAAGGCGAGCTGTTGCTGCAAAGCCGCGCCTACGCCGGCCCACGCGACGCCGCCCAGGCCATCGCCGCCCTGCAGCAACCCGGCGCCGACCTGACCGCCCTGCTGGCCGACTGCGCCGACGGCACGGCCGACGCCGCGGCCATCGCCACCGCCCTGCAAGCCCTGGCCGCAGCAAAAGCCTGACACCCGCGTGCCCTGGACGCTGGCCGCGCCAAGCCATAGCGAGCTGATCCTCAAGAAAAGCCGCTTCATCGGCTGCGTCGAAGCCGTAGAAGACCGGCCTGCCGCCCAGCGGCGCGTAGCCGAGCTGCGCGCCCAACACCCCGGCGCCGCCCATGTCTGCTGGGCCCTGCTGGCCGGCGGCCAGTCGGCCGCCGTCGACGACGGTGAACCCGGCGGCACCGCCGGCCGCCCCATGCTCGACGTGCTGCGCCACCAGGACCTGCAAGGCGTGCTGGCCACCGTGGTGCGCTACTTCGGCGGCGTCAAGCTGGGCGCCGGCGGCCTGGTGCGGGCCTATACCGACAGCATCGCCCAGGCCCTGCTGCAGGCCCAGAAAATCCCGGTGCAGCGTCTGCTCACCCAAGCCTGCGAAGTGCCCTATGCGCTGGAAGGCGCCGTGCGGCGCGAGCTGGACGCCGCCAATGCCACGCTGCTGGACGTGCAACACGGCAGCACCGTGCAACTGCGCTGGCGCCTGCCGGACAGCGCCGCAGCAGCGCTGGCACAACGGCTCGAAGAACGCGGCCAGGGGCGCCTGGCCTGGCTTCCGGACGCGGACTAGGCCGCGCCGCACCAGCCCTGCTGGTACAGGCAGAGACAAAAGCGCATTTATTTACGCCCTTTACGTGTACTTGTTCCTTCGAGGCCCGCGGCGTTGCACGCTAGCCTTACCCTCTGTCCCTGTAGCGCTGTAGGCCGAATCCGGCACGAAGCCATCCCTTCGTCCGGCATGTTGAGGTCCATGGCTAAGGTGCAATGACAACATGCAGCTGGGAACCACCATGAGACGCTCTCTACGCACAGCTCTTGCCGCCTTCTCCGCCACCATCGTGGTGGCAGTTTCGGCCGCCGCTGCGGTCCTGCTTCCCGACTACGCCGCAGAAGCTACCAACCTGGGCATCGTCCAGGTCGACGACCTATTCCCCGCGGGCACATTCGAGCGCTGAGCGGACACCTCCTGCCCCTGTTGAATACGGCCGCTGACGCGGCCGTTTTTCATGGCCCCCGGCGCGGCGGAGCCGTCACAGGGCGCATGCCCTCGCTGCGGGGACGGGGCACGCCGAGCGCGTCGGCATTGACCATCTGGCGATTCGCCACCTCGGACAGATAACCCGTCGTAGGCCCGGTAGTGCCATCGTCCGCACCTATGGCCGGGCAGGCGTCGAGCGACAGGCTGAACACCATGCTCGCCCCCGGCCCAAAGCGCGCCGGCACGGTCTGGTGCAAGGGGTAGCGCATATCCACCGGCGATCGGCTGGACTGGTAGACGATGCCATCGCCACGGCCATACACCGTGTAGCACGTAGCATGGGCAGAAGACAGAGCCCCGGCCAGCAGGCAAAAGCTCAGGGCGGCGATCTTGGACATGGGTTGGAGGGCTCCGGGGTTGGGCGTGGCGACAGGCAGGGATTGTTGACCAGCCCCGCTAGCGCACATTCTGCCCCGGAGCTGAGCCGAAAACCCTCTCACGGCCCGCGCAACAACGCTGCCCAAGGCAGGTACCACCTTACTGCGGCAAATCTCCAGCGGAACGCTTGAGCCACTTCAGCGATAGCCGCTCCACCTCACCCGAGCTTCGCGCCTCGCGGACTATCTGCTCCACCCTGTCGAGCAGAGCGGCCTCCCCCTTGGGCACACCGACGAAGTTCGGGCTCAGGCTGATGGGTAGCTTGTATTCAATAGCCATTTGCGGGCTGCGGCGCAGCAAGGCTTCGACCGCTGGCTGGCTGATGCCGACCGCCTGCACCTGGCCCGCCGCGAACGCCGACATCGTCGCGGCATGGTCCTCGAAGCGCAGGATCTTCGCGTCGGCCGGCAGCATGCTGGTGACGTTCTGGTCTTCAATGGTGCCGCGGGTCACGCCTATGCTTTTGCCCACCATGTCAGCCATGCTCTTGATGCTCAGGTCCTTGCTGGCAAACACGCCGCTGATGAAAGGCGAATAGGCGGTCTTCGTAAAGTCTATGACCTTCTCGCGCTCGGCATTGCGTGCCAGCGTGGAGACCATGATGTCAACCTTGCCGGTCTGCAGGTAGGGCACGCGGTTAGTGCTGGTCACGGGCACCAGTTCTGCCCGCGCGGCCAACGCGGCCGCGATGTAACGCGCCATGTCGACATCCAGGCCCTGCGGCTGCATATCAGGCCCCACGAAGCCGTAAGGTGGGTAGTCTGCCGGTATGCCGATGCGCACCACTTTCGTCTTACCGATCTGATCCAGTGCAGACTGCGCATGGGCTGCACCCAGGCCTGCCAACAGCGCCGAGCCGGCCAGCGTGAGCACCAGGAACCCTCGCCTGAATTGATACATAAGACTTCCCTCAGAAGAAAGTGGATGAACGGAAAACTTAGGTGCCGGATGCAATGCGGCGGTCGAACAGCCGGCCGTAACCCGGCCTTGCACCACTCACGTCCAGCACTTCCAGGCAATGCCAGAAAGACGCCTGCACCGCCGAGATGACCGGCTTGCCCAGTTCCGCCTCCAGCGCCGCGATGACAGCGGCCGAGCGAAAGTTGGTGCAACTGATGAAGATGGCGCTGGCGTCCGGATGGTCGACCGAGCGCACCAGGTCATAGACCTCCTCCAGCGACACCTCAGCCAGGGCATGGTCGCTGTCTATGCCCAGGTTGGCGTGGCGGACCACCTCGTGGCCGTTCTCCTGCAGGAAACGAATGGCACGCTCGTGGATGGCAGAGACGTAGGGCGTTGCCAATGCGACCTTGCCTGCTCCCACCTCGCGCAGCGCGGCCAGCGTGGCGGTACTGGCAGTGGTAATGCGCGGACCAGGCACCCATTGCGCCAGCTTCGCCATCAGGGCCTGGTCGTACGCAGTGCCATGAAGGAAAGATGCGCTGGTTCCGCCGAAGCAGAGCACGTCGATGGGCGCCGAGCCGACCAGCCGTGCAGCCTGCTCCACTTCGGGTGACTGCATCATTTCCTCGATGCCCTCCACCGTCACCTTGGGCAGCTTGAGGCGCGTCGTGTGCACCGCCACGCCAGGCGCAGACATGGCAACCATTTCAGCGTCCATCACGATGCTTGATGCAATGTAGATCAGTCCGATCCTTGCGAGCGTGCCATTGCCGTCGGGCTGAAATACGGGATAGGAAGTGGTCATGGTTGGAACAAAAGGAAAGGGCAGGAAGATCGGTATTTGGTCCAGTGCGAGGATCACCTCAATGGCTGTCCTCGATGTTGAGGATTTTTCCAAGACCCAGAAAGTAGTTGGCAAAGGCAAGCACGGCAGCCGTCACCGCGATATACACAACAGACAGCGCCGCCAGGGTCGGGTCGGCAAACTCGCGCACATAGTTGTACATGGCCACCGGCAGGGTCTGCGTGTCCTGCGTCGTCACGAAAAGCGATGCCGTGAATTCACTGAAGGACATGATGGCAGCGAACAGCCAGCCACCAAAAAGCCCCGGCGCCAACAGCGGAACCGTCACCGTGAAAAGTACTTTCACCGGCGATGCCCCCAGGCTGGCCGCCACCTGCTCCAGCCGTTCGTCCAGGTTCTCCATGGACACATAAACGCTGCGCAGCACGAAGGGGAGCACCAGCATCACGTGGCACAAAATCACGACACCGTATCCGCGCTGTACCGAGGCCTGCGATACCAGAATCAGCAGCCCCAGCCCCAGCGTGAAATGCGGCACCACCAGGGGCGAATGCAGGATGGCCAGCAGGGTCTGCTTGCCACCGAACTCCAGCCGCTTGATGGCGATCGACAGGCAGGTGCCAATCACCAAGGCCAGGGAGGAAGACCATCCAGTGATGACCAGGCTGGCTTTGAATCCTTCCTGAAAATCCGGATAGTCAAATACTCGCTCGAACCATTTCAGCGAATAGGCCTCGGGCGGAAACTCAATGATCGCCTTCTCGTTGAACGAGGCAATGGTCACCACCACCACCGGTAGCAACACGAACGCCAGCAACAGGGCGATCAGCAGCGGGCCCGCGATACGCAGTGGCAAAGGCAGGGAGCTTCGGATCTTCATTTTCTAATGTCCTCCGATGGCCTTCAGGCGTTTGGTCAACAGCCCAAGGGCAAAGAGCGCCGTGGCCGTCAACAACAGGCCCATTACGCTCAAGCTGGCTGCCAGCGGGAAATTCATCGACGAAAAGCCGAGCTGGTAGACCAGCGTGGAGACCGTCGGCACACGACCACCGCCGATCATCTGGGGCGTGGCGAAGGCGCTGAAGGTCCAGGCGAAGGCGGTGGTGATGCTGGCCAGGATGCCGGGCATCGACAGCGGCAGCGTCACCGTGACGAACGTCCAGACTGGGCCGGCCCCCAGGCTTTGCGCGGCCTTTTCATAGTCCCGGTTGATGTGGGAAATAGCCGTGGCCAGCATCAGCACCACGACGGGAATCGTCACATGCACCAGCGCCACCAGCACGCCCAAGTGGGTGAACATCAACTCCAGTGGCCGCTCAATCAGACCTAGCTTTCGCAGCGTTCCATTGATGAAGCCGTTGCTGCCCAGTACGGCGATCCACGAGTAGGTGCGGACGATTTCGCCCAAAAACAGCGGCGTGATGGAAACCACCAGGATGAAGGACTTCAGTGCCCGGCTCTTCACGCGCACCAGTGCATAGGCCAGCGGATAGGCCACCAGCAGCGAGAAGACGGTGGTCTCCACGCTCAGCAATAAGGTGTTGGAGAAGGCGTCGAAATAAATCGACTTGCCCATGCCGGTGAAGTTGGCGAGGGTGAATCCGCCCACATCCAGCGAGCCGGGCACAAAGGCCCGGAAGCTGAACTGAAAAACCGCGAGCAAGGACACGGCGATACCCGCCGCAACAATAACGGCCGGGGATACCAGCCAGGCCCGTAGATCTGAGCGCATTCCTAACCTTCTTCCAGATTCTCAGTCGGCGAGGAAGGAGTCCTGCAGCGCATGTCCGCAAAAATCCTCTCCACCTTTTTGGCCCGCTACCGGGTCAATTCATGATGTTTTCGGTGAACCACTTGCGCCATTCGGCGGTCTTCTCGGCGCGCAGCTTGTTGTCGATGACGATGGTCTGGGTATCCCACTGCTCCTTCGTAGTGAACACGCCAGGCAGCTTGGCGTCTTCAGCCGAAACCGTGGCGTTGTCGATGACGGGACTGGCCTTCTTCGACGCCACGATCTTCGACTGCACGTCAGCGGACAGGGCGATGTTCAGAAACTTGTAGGCCAAGTCGGTCTTGGTACTGCCCTTCATGATGGCCATGGTGTCCACGCCCAGCACTGCGCCCTCCTTGGGCATGGCCACCTTGATCGGCACACCCTGACTGGCCATGTGGTACGCGTTCATCGAGAGGATGACTTCTACCGGCGTTTCACCAGTGGCAATCAGCTGCTGCGCATTGGCGTCGTTGGTATAGAAGGCCTTGAAGTTGGGCTTGAGCGCCTTGAGCTTCTCCTGGCCTTTTTCCCAGGTCCGGGCATCGCCGCCCGAGAGCATGGCGGAAACGGCAATGATGTGGCTCGGGTCGAAGTCGGGGGCGCTGATCTTGCCCTTCAGGGCCGGGTTCCACAGATCGTTCCAGCTTTCGAACTTGACGCCGGGCGGGATCAGGTCGGGGCGATAGCCGATGGAATAGATATAAGCCCAGCTACCGATGTGGTACGGGCTGATCTTGGCGCGATCGACCAAGTGGCTGAAGTTCGGGATCTTGCTGGTGTCGAGCTGCTCGAACAGGTTGCCGCTCACGTAGAGCCAGCCGACATGCGAGGTGGTGAAGGTAATGTCGCTCTCAGGTTTGGAGGCGAGCTTGGCCTTGTTCAAGCGGTCGATGGTGCCACCGGTTACGTACTTCACCGGCACCCCGGTTTGCTTCGTGAACTCCTTGCCGATGTTCTCGTCGATGAGGTCGCGGAAACTGCCGCCCCAGGAGCTCACCACCAGGGCATTGTCCTGCGCCCAGGCCGAGGGGCCGGCCAACGCGGCAGAGACCGCGCACAGTGTCAAAAGCTTGCGAATCATGGATTGACCTCAATCGAAAAAGTTGAACATCTGCCGATGCTGAGAATGCATCGGTGATGCCTGTAGCGATGCGACGCATACATCACGCCAGCTCCGCACGGCTCGCCGGCATCACGGGACGGATGATGGGGAAAACCACACCCAACGGCCAAGTCGCCTTTTACTTAGAGGTGCCTCAAATTTCCCGATGGGCGGGTTGGCGGGCTGCGCTCGGAAATTCCTAAACGGTCGCCCGGAAAATACAAATGGCGCTTATGGCCAGCGCAGATGACCATGGCCACTCCTGATGTCATCTGCCCTCAAGCGACCATGAAGCACACCCGCATCCGCCCTTTCAATACCAAGGCCACCTACCCGGAACAGAAGCTCGACAACGACCTCTGCCAGGCTGTCGTCGCCCGGGGCGCCACCGTTTTCCTGCGCGGGCAAATCGGCCAGAACCTCGACACCTCCGAGAGCGTGTGCATCGGCGATGTCAGCGGGCAGGCGGAGCAAGCCATGGCCAATATCGCGATGTTGCTCAAGGAAGCCGGCGGCGAACTCCAGGACATCTGCAAGATCACCATCTACATCATCGATCCGCGCTACCGTGAGGCGGTGTATCTCGTCGTGGGCCGTTGGCTGAAGGGCGTTTTTCCGGTGTCGACCGGCATCGTGGTCTCGGCCTTGGCCCGGCCGGAGTGGCTGGTGGAAATCGACGCCACCGCCGTCATCCCCGACTGAGTCTTCAATGACCTTCTCCATCATCGCGCGCTGTCCCGCCACCGGGCAGTTCGGTGCGGCCGTGGCCTCGTCGTCGCCGGCGGTCGCTGCGCGCTGCATCCGCGGCCGCAAGGGCATAGGTGCTGCGGCCAGCCAGAACATCACCGATCCGGACCTGGGCCCGCTCGCCCTGGACCTGCTGGCCAGCGGCCTGACACCAGAGCAGGCCATGGCCGCGCTGCAGCAGCGGCCCTTCATCGACTACCGCCAGGTTATGGCCATCGATGCGCTGAACCCACCGGTGGTATTTACCGGCACCCAGGCGCTTGGGACGCTCGCCAGCGTGGTTGGCCTCCATGCGGCTTGTGCCGGCAACATGCTGCATACGCGCGACGTGCCCCAGGCCATGCTGTCGGCTTTCGAGAGCGCCGAAGGCTCACTGGCCGAACGGCTGATGCTGGCCATGCTCGCCGGCCAGGAGGCCGGTGGCGAGGAAGGCCCTGTGCACTCGGCAGGGCTGCTGGTGTACGGAGACCAGAGCTGGCCCATTGTGGACCTGCGGCTCGACTGGGTGGAGCTTGACCCAGTGCAGGCCCTCTACGCCACCTGGAAGGTCTACGAGCCGCAGTTGCAGGCCTACATCACGCGGGCGCTCGACCCGCGCGCAGCCCCCAGCTTCGGTGTGCCTGGAAACCTCTGAAGGCCGCCGGTACACTGGACTGTTGGCCTTCAGCGCCTTTCCAGGGCGCCTCTTTCTACTTCGACATGCTCAACCGCGTTTCCTTGCGCCAGATGGAGTATTTCGTCGCCACGGCGAAACACGGCAGTATCGCCGCGGCGTCGGTGCACATCCATATCTCCTCACCCTCGATCTCGGCGGCGATTGCGCATATCGAGACCGAACTGAACGTTCAGCTTTTTGTACGCCATCCGTCCAAGGGCCTGGGACTGACCGCCATTGGCACACTGGTGCTGCGACAGTGCGAGGATGTGCTTGATCGATCGTCCCGCCTGTATGAAATCGCCTCGGATTCGAGCGACGTCATGCAAGGCTCTCTGCGGGTGGGCAGTTTCCAGTCGCTCACGGCCATGATCGCGCCGGAGGTCATCTTCGGATTCTCCCGGGCCTTCGAGAAGATCGAAGTGCAGATGGTCGAAGGCGACCAGGAGGTCTTGATGAACAAGCTCCATGCGCTCGAGATCGACCTGGCCATCACCTATGACCTGCACCTGAGCGACGACATCCAGTTCGAGAGCCTGGCGACCCTGCCGCCCTATGTGCTGGTGAGCGAACTGCATCCGTTGGCACAGCAGAAGGCCGTCACCTTCGAGGAACTGGCCCCCCAGCCTTTCGTGCTGCTGGACCTGCCGATGAGCCGGGAGTACTTCACCTCGCTGTTCGCCAAGGCCGGTGTCACGCCGAACATCGTGGCGCGCTCGCGCTCCGAGGAAGTCGTGCGGTCCATGGTCGCCAACGGCATCGGTTATGCGCTGTTCAACGTGCGGCCCAAGTCGAACCAGTCATTGGATGGAAAGCGCATGGTGCGGGTGCGCCTGGCCGGCACAAATCGACCGATGCTGCTGGGCCTGGCGACCTACAAGCCGATGAAGCCGTCGCGATTGACGCGCGTCTTCATGGAGCGCTGCCGCGCCTACATCTCCGACCAGTACATCCCCGGCATGAGTGCGGCGAGTTTCTTCGACCCCCATATTTCGACGCCCTGAGGCGTTCATCGCATTGGTCATGAATCAAGCCCAAGCATTGTCTGCGAGCGTCTCTCTTCTGGAAATGCTCATTGCCTTCCCCTCGGTTTCGCTTAAACCGAACATCGGGCTCATCACCAAGATCCAGGAGATCCTGGCGAACGCCGGCATCGCATCCACGCTCGCGCCGGACCCGCAAGACCCCAGCCGGACCAACCTGTTTGCCTCGGTCGGCCCGGAAGGTATCCCGGGTGTCCTGCTCTCCGGCCACACCGATGTGGTTCCGGTGCAGGGCCAGCCCTGGACTTCGCCGCCATTCGAAGCCACGCACAAAGACGGCCGCATCTATGGGCGCGGCTCGTCCGACATGAAGGGCTTCGTCGCCTGTGCGGTCACCGCCATGGTGGCGGCGGCCCGGCGACCACTGACGCGGCCGCTGCAGTTGGCCCTTTCCTTCGATGAAGAGGTCGGCTGCGTCGGCGTGCGCCACCTGCTGCGCCGCCTGGAGGGCAAGCTTCCCGCCCCCTATCTCTGCATTGTCGGCGAGCCCACGCTGATGCGCATCGGCACCGGTCACAAGGGCAAGGCGGCCTACCGCGCGGTCTGCTGCGGCCAGGCTGGCCATTCGGGCCTTGCGCCCAGGTTCATCAACGCGGTCCACATGGCCAGCGATCTCGTCGCATCGGTGCGCGACGTACAGCGTGAACTGTCCGAAACCGGACCGCGCGAAGACGGCTACGGCGTGCCCTACTCCACCGTCCACATCGGCATGATCCAGGGCGGCCGGGCCTTGAACATCGTACCCAGCGAATGCGAAGTGAGTTTCGAGATCCGCAATATCTCGCAAGACAAACCCGAACAGATCCTGAACCGCATCCTCAAGCGCCTGGCCGGCCGTGTGGCAGCCGATGCGGTGTATCCCGAGGCGCCCCTGCCGGACATCCAGTTGGCCAACAGCTACCCCAGCCTGAGCACGCCCGAGGACTCCCCCGCCGTCGGCCTGCTGATCTCGCTGCTGCCGGCAGGCACCCCGTGCACCAAGGTCGACTACGGCACCGAGGGCGGCCTGTTCAAGCAGAGCTGGAGTCAAACCCCCGTGCTGGTCTGCGGCCCGGGCAGTATCGAGGTGGCGCATAAGGCTGATGAGTACGTGGAGTTGTCGCAGCTCGAGGCCTGCGACCGGATGCTCGCAGGCCTCGTCGACTTTCTCTGCCAGTAGGCGCTACTTCACGCCCTCTCGTAGGTCCGATACCCTTCCTGCGTCACGATATGGTCTGCGATGTATTTCGCGTCATGCCACACGCCGTAGATGAAGGATGACGCCCGGTTCACCAGGTTAGGCAGGCCAAGGAAATAGATTCCGCTTTCGGCGGAAATGCCCCGCTTGTGAAAAGGCTCTCCCTTTTCATCAAAGGCATTCACCTGCAGCCAACTGTAGTCAAAGGTGAAGCCGGTGGCCCAGAGGATCGTCGTGATGCCGGCCTTCTCAAGATCCAGGCTCATGATCGGATTGGTGAGGCAATCCGGGTCCGCAAGCAGCTCCCAGGCTTCGGGCTCGGGGGGAAACGGCAGGCCGTTTTCCTCGATGTAGGCATCTGCTTCGCGGAGCACATCGAAGTAAGCCTGGTCGCCCGCAGCGACGTTCTCCCCCAGGCCTTTCTCGAACTCGATAGCACCATCCTTGTACGACTTGGTCAGTCCGACGAGCTCGATGCCCATGTGCGCCAGGCGTCGGAAATCAACCGTCTTGCCCCCCTCATAGCCGCTGACGGCAAAGGCGACGTGCTTCTTCTTGGGCTTGATCTTGACTTCATCCCACAGGCCCAGCGCACCAAGCCACCAGCAGTAATCGCGACCACGGTAGGAACGCGGCGGGCGGTAATGCTCGCCCACCGAGAGATACACCGTCTTGCCTGCCTTGCGCAGTTCCTCGGCAATTTGCGAGCCGGAAGCACCTGCGCCCACCACCAGCACCGCGCCTTCTCGCAACTGGCCCGGGTTCTTGTAGACAGAGGAATGCAGTTGCTGGATCTTGTCGGTTTCCGGAACGATTTTCGGATAGGCCGGAATCTGGAAAGGGCCGGTGGCCGAAACGACATTGGTCGCTTCGATTATCCCTTCGGACGTGGTCACCTTGAAGCCGGGGCTCCCGACATGGCGCTCCACCTGCCTGACTTCAACACCGGTGCGCACCGGCGCCTTCAGCATGGCGGCATAGTCCTCGAAATACTGGGCCATGCGCTCCTTCGCCGGAAACGCCTCCGGCGAAACGTCGCCGAACTTCAGGCCGGGGAAACGGTCATGCCAGGCCGGCCCATTCGCCACCAGGGAATCCCACCGCTCCGTGCGCCAGCGTTCCGCGATCCGCTTGCGCTCCAGCACGATATGCGGCACGCCCATGAGCGAGAGATGCTCGCTCATCGCGATGCCTGCCTGGCCAGCGCCGACCACCAGGGTATTGATTTTTTCCACTGACATTTGAGCTTCCTAAAGATAATCGCCCCTGATGGCCCTTGCCCCTGGCAAGGTGGTCACATCAGTCATCGATGCAGGCGAGTCTGAAGAAGGCCGCCGCGTTTGAGAATCACGTTTTTCGGACTCAGGGCTTAGGAAAAAGCAAAGCGCTGCCGGCAAGGCCCTCGTATGCGCACGAGCTCTCTGGCCATCGGGGCATTTCTTTTTTCCGAGGGGCCGCATCAATTTCGACAAAGGCCCGACGCCGGCCGATTGACTTATCGTTCGAACATGAACGTAGCCAACTCCGACCCTGCCGTGCAGCCCAGCCTTTCGCATCCGCAGGCCGATATCGCCGTCAGCCTCGAAGGCGTGGTCAAGAAGTACCACGATCAGACCGCGCTGCATGAGGTCTCGCTGAAGATCCGGCGCGGTGAATTCCTCACCTTGCTCGGCCCCTCGGGCTGCGGCAAGACGACGCTGCTCAACCTGATCGCCGGCTTTGCCGAAGCCGACAAAGGCGAGATCTTCATTGAGGGCCAGCCGGTAACCAGCGAGCCGCCGCACAAGCGGCAGATCGGCATCGTCTTCCAGAACTACGCGCTGTTCCCGCACATGACCGTGGAGCGCAACATCGGCTACGGCCTGCGCATGCGCGGCATGCCAAAAGACAAGGTGGCCGAACGGGTGAAAGAGGCCATGGCCATGGTCAAGCTCACCGGCCTGGGACACCGCAAACCGCGTGAGCTCTCGGGCGGTCAGCAGCAGCGCGTAGCGCTGGCGCGGGCACTGGTGATCCAGCCCAAGGTGCTGCTGCTCGACGAGCCTTTCTCGGCACTGGACAAGAGCCTGCGCGGCTCGATGCAGGTGGAGATCCGCGAGATCCAGCGCCGCCTGGGCCTGACCACCATCTTCGTCACCCACGACCAGGGTGAGGCACTGGCCATGTCCGACCGCATCGCAGTGATGTCGGCGGGTGCCATCCGCCAGATCGCACCACCGGCCGAGCTCTACCAGAACCCAAAGGACCCCTTCGTGGCCTCCTTCCTGGGCGACGTGAACATCCTGCCGGCGCACTACCACGGCCAGACCTCCACGGATATCCAGCTGCGCCTGGGCTCCGGCCTGATCAGCCTGCCGCAGGCCCGGCTGGTGGATGCATCGCACGAAGGCGAACGGCTGGACGTCTATGTGCGCCCGGAACACATCCGGCTAGAAATTCTGCATGCCGGCTCGGTGCTGAGCGGCACCGTGATCAATCAGGTGTTCCAGGGCGACCACATCGATACTTTCGTAGATGTGGATGTTCCGATGACGGCCCGCCAGGTCGTCACGGTGCGCAGTGCGGGCCTGACCGCCATGCAGCAGTGGCCCATCGGCTCGGTCGCGGGGCTCGCGCTTCCCGATGAGGGCATCAGCGTTTTCAGCCCCCGGAAACAAGAGACAAAGCAGACCCCATGACCGAAGCCCGGCCCCCTCTTGCCTCTTCCATGAAAGCCATCATCGCCCGGGAACCCGGCGACGCCAGCGTATTAGTGCTGGCTGAGCGCCCCATGCCCGTACCCGGGGCGGGCGAAGTGCTGCTGGGTGTGCTGGCCGCCGGCATCAACCGGCCCGACATCATGCAACGTCAGGGCATCGCCAAACCCGCGCCGGGCGTCACTGATGTGCTGGGCCTGGAGGTGTGCGGCGAGGTGGTCGCCTGCGGTCCCGGCGCCGACAAGGCGCTGCTGGGGCAGCGGCTGATGAGCCTGGTGCCCGGCGGCGGCTATGCGCCCTGGTGCACGGCTTCAGTCGAGCACTCCTTCGTGGTGCCGGAAAATCTGTCCGATGTAGAAGCAGCGGCCTTGCCCGAAGGGCTATTCACCGTCTGGCACAACCTCTTCGAACTCGGTCGCCTGTCCATGGGCGAAACCGTGCTGATCCACGGCGCCGCGGGCGGCATCGGCACGCTGGCGATCCAGATGGCCCATGCGGCAGGTTGTACGGTGATCGTCACCGACAACGACGAAGCCCGGTTCCCCGAACTGAAGGCCCTGGGCGCCGATCTGGCGATCTGCTGGCCCACCACCGACTTCACCCAGGCCTGCCTCGACTACACCCATGGACGCGGCGTGGACGTGGTGCTCGACATCGTCGGCGGCGACTATGTGCGCCGCAACCTCCGGGCTATGGCTTTCGGCGGCCGGCATGTCAGCCTGTCCTTCATGCAGGGCTCGGCGGTCACGATAGAACTGCTGACGCTGATGCAGCGCCAGTTGAGCTTGCACTCCTCCACCATGCGTCCTCAGAGCCACTACGAGAAGGCTCGCATGGCCAGGAGCCTGGTCCACCATGTGATGCCGCTGCTGAAAAGCGGCCGCATAGCGCCACGCATCCACAGCACTTTCGCGGTCGCGGATGCCGCCGCCTCGCACGCCATGCTGGAGAGCGGCAAGGTGTTCGGTAAGCTGGTCTTGGTGCCCTGAACGATGAAACTCCTGTTCGCCCCAACATCGCCCTTCGTGCGCAAGGTCATGGTGTGCGCGCACCTGACTGGACAGGCCGACAGGATTGAATTGCTGGACAGCACCGCCCATCCGGTGCGACGCGATCCGCGCATCGCCGCCCACAACCCGCTGGCCAAGGTGCCCACGCTGATCCTGGAAGACGGCCAGTCCCTCTATGACAGTCGGGTCATCTGCGAGTACTTGGCCCGTCGGTCGGACACAGGACAGCTCTTCCCTGCCTCGGGCGCTGCCCGATGGACAGCCCTGGCCCGCCAGGCGATGGGCGACGGCCTGCTCGATGCCGCGCTGCTGGCGCGCTACGAGCTGACCGCACGTCCCGCGGAATTCCAGTGGCCCACGTGGCGCGAAGCCCTCTTGACCAAGGTCACAGCCTGTCTCGCCTTGATCGAAGCCATCGCCTCAGACCTGTCCACCGACAAGCCCACCATCGGCGAGATCACGATCGGCTGCAGTCTTGGCTACCTGGACTTCCGCTTCCCCGAACTGGACTGGCGTACCCAATGCCCCAACGCCGCCCGCTGGAACGAAGCCTTCCAGGCCTTGCCCGCCATGCAGGCCACTCACCCCTACGACGCCTGAGACCACGATCATGAGCAACATCTCCACACCCCCCATCACAGTCTGGTTCCTGAATGGCCCCAACGCCAACCTGTATGGCCTGGATGCCAACAAGAGCTACGGCACCGACAGTTTTCCTGTTCTGCAGTCTCGCTGCGAGCAGAAGGCGGCCTCCCTGGAGGTGGGCCTGCGCTTCCTGCAGTCAAACTACGAAGGCCAGTTGATCGACTGGATCCAGGAAGCGCGTGGCGTGGCCGACGGCATCATCATCAATGCAGCCGGCCTGACCTACACCTCCATCCCCATCCTCGATGCCCTGATGTCCTTCCCCGGCAAGGTCATCGAAGCCCATATGAGCAATATCTGGAAGCGCGAGCCCTTTCGCCACCACTCCTACATTTCGAAGGTGGCCGATGGCGTGATTGCCGGGCTCGGCGGTGACGGCTACGAGTTCGCCATCGAGGCCATCGCGCGCCTGGTACGCAGGCACAGTTGAGGCTTTTCCAAGATGACTACTCCAGAAGCCGCTGCCGTCGGCACCTTGGCCTTCTACAGCGATTTCGACGACTTCAAGACTTGGAAGAACGCGTTGCAGGCGCAGCTTCCCAACCTGGAGGTGCTTCATTCGAGCGAGATCGACCGGCCGGAAGCCATCGATTACGCGATGGTCTGGAAACCACCACAGGGCTTCTTTGGGCAGATGCCGAACCTGCGGCTGATCATCAACCTGGGCGCCGGAGTCGATTCGCTGGTAGGCCGGCACGACCTACCCAGGAACATCCCCATTACCCGGATCACCGATCCGCAGATGGCCAGAATGATGGCTGGCTATGTGCTATTTGCGGTGCTCCGCCATGCGCGCGATATTCCCTTCTTCGAGCAAGCCCAGCGCCTGGGTGAATGGGCTTATCGCCATCCCCGGTCGCCGGAGGAAACGACCGTTGCGGTGCTGGGGCTGGGGCAGTTGGGTGCCAAAGCAGCGTACGAGCTGCAGCGCCAAGGCTTCAGGACGCTGGGCTGGTCGCGCAGCCCCGCTCAAATCGACGGCGTGGAGTGTTCTAGCGGTATGGAGACACTGGATTGCGTGATTGGCCAAGCCGACATTGTTGTCCTGATGCTGCCGCTCACGCCCCAGACGAACCAGCTATTCCATCGCGAACGCCTGCAAAAAATGCGTCCCGGCGTTGCCTTGATCAACGTTGCCCGGGGCGCACTGGTGGATCAGGTTGCCCTGACGGATCTGTTGAGAAGCGGCCACATTGGGGCGGCAACGCTGGATGTTTTCGAGCGCGAACCCCTGCCGGCCGTAGACGCGCTGTGGAGCATGCCGAATGTGCTCATTACCCCGCATCTTGCGTCAGTGGCCATTCCCTCGTCTTCGGCCAAACAGATCGCAGCCAACATCTTGCGCGTCTCCGCTGGCGAATTGCCGCACAACATCATCGATCCGTCACGCGGATACTGACGAGGCCACTGCAGGAAGCGCTGCCTCCGTCGTCTTGCGGGTTCTTGGTGCGCAGAGAGATCCGCCTCTCGTGCTTGGCGGTGCCGCTGCGGAAGGTCAGGTGAAAGTAGAAGACGCCGTGGTGGGATTGGGCGAGGTGAGGCGCGAGCTTCAAGACTGATGATCCACTAAAAGTGGGACACCAGAATAGGACACCTGTCGCGTGACACAAAGAAAAAAGCCCTTGAAAATCAAGGGCTTAGTTCATTTTGGCGGAGAGGGTGGGATTCGAACCCACGGTACGTTTGCACGTACGCCTGATTTCGAGTCAGGTACATTCGACCACTCTGCCACCTCTCCTGTGTGTCGAAGCGCGGATTCTAGCAGAGCCCGCGACCGGTTTTCAGGCCTTGAGCAGCTCGATGCCGCCTATGTAGGGGCGCAGCGCCTCTGGGACGGTCACCGAGCCGTCGGCGTTCTGGTAGTTTTCCAGCACGGCGACCAGGGTTCGGCCCACGGCCAGGCCGGAGCCGTTGAGGGTGTGCACGAACTCGTTGCGGCCTTGGGCGTTCTTGAAGCGGGCCTGCAGGCGGCGCGCCTGGAAGGCTTCGCAGTTGCTTACCGAGCTGATCTCGCGGTAGGTGTCCTGCGCTGGCAGCCACACTTCCAGGTCATAGGTTTTGGCGGCGCCAAAGCCCATGTCGCCGGTGCACAGCGACACCACGCGATACGGCAGGCCAAGCTTTTGCAGCACGGCCTCGGCGTGGCCGGCCATTTCTTCCAGCGCCTGGTAGCTCTTCTCTGGGTGCGTGACCTGCACCATCTCGACCTTGTCGAACTGGTGCTGGCGGATCAGCCCGCGCGTGTCGCGGCCGGCGCTGCCGGCTTCCGAGCGGAAGCAGGGGGTATGCGCGGTGAGGCGGATGGGCAGCGCGTCTTCGGCCACGATCTCGTCGCGCACGAAGTTGGTCAGCGGCACTTCGCTGGTGGGGATCAGGTAGAGCGCGGCGTTGTCAGGCACAGGCTCGCCATCTTGGCCGCCCTTCTTGGCGGCGAACAGGTCGCCCTCAAACTTGGGCAACTGGCCGGTGCCGCGCATGGAGTCGGCGTTGACGATGTAGGGCACGTAGCACTCGGTGTAGCCGTGCTGCTCGGTCTGCACATCCAGCATGAACTGGGCAAGCGCCCGGTGCAGGCGCGCCACCGGGCCCTTCATGACGGTGAAGCGCGAGCCGGCGAGCTTGGTGCCGGTGTCGAAGTCCAGGCCCAGCGGGGCGCCCAGGTCGACGTGGTCCTTGACGGGGAAGTCGAACTTCTTCGGTGCCAGGCCGTGCGGCGCCCAGCGGCGCAGCTCAACGTTGCCGGATTCGTCCGCGCCCACGGGTACGCTTTCGTGCGGCAGGTTGGGCACAGCCTGCAGCAACGCCAGCAGCTCGGATTGCAGCGCCTCGAGGCGGGCTGCGGAGGACTCCAGCTCGTCCTTGATCGCGGCCACGCGGGCCATCAGGTCGTCGGCGGGTTCGCCCTTGGACTTGCGCTGGCCGATCTGCTTGGAGGCGCTGTTGCGCTCGGCCTGCAGCTCTTCGGTGCGGGTCTGCAGCATCTTGCGCTCGGCTTCGAGCGCGGTGAAGGCCGCGCCGTCGAGGAAGGTCTGGCCCGGCTTGCGGGCTTCGAGGCGGGCGAGCACGGAGGCGAGGTCGCGCCGGAGAAGGGTAATGTCTAGCATGCAGCGATTGTAGTTTTTGGCTTTCGCACCTGTCGCACTACCATGCGGCAGCAAAGCAGGAGAGCGCCATGTTCTACATCTACGGGCTGGGGGGGCGGGGCTACAGCGGTGACGCCGAGGGCTTGCCACCGGTGTCGGCGCTGCGGCGGGTGCAGGCAAGCGAGGCGGTGCGGGTGTCCGCGCAGCCCCAGGACACGGCGCCGCGCCCGCACGGCGGCGTGGCCCAGGACGCACTGGCGGCCTATGGCCAGCAGGCCCGCAGCGCGCCACGCCTGGTACGAGAAGTGTCCGAGCTGATGACGTCCCAGGTGCTGAGCCTGCCGGCCAGTGCCACGCTGGCCGAGGCGCTGCAGGCGCTGGATGCGAGCGGCTTCGGCCAGGCGCCGGTGCTGGATGCCCATGGGCAACTGGTGGGCCTGCTGACGCGCGCCCAGTTGCTGGCCGCAGGGCCTGCCGGCGGCGCGGCAACGGTGCATGCGCACATGCTGTCGCCCGTGCCGGCGGTGGCGCCGGCCACCGATGTGCGGCGCGTGGCCCAGGTGCTGGTGGCGCACGAGTTGCCGGGCCTGCCGGTGATCGATGAGAAGGGTGCGCTGTGCGGCTTTATCGCCCGCGGTGATCTGCTGCGGGCGATGGTGGCAGACCCGCCACTGGACCTCTGGGGTTAGCTCAAGCCTGTAGCTTCAAGCCCTTTGGCAGCGGGAACTTCACGGTTTCCTCGATGCCGTCCATCTTGCGCACCGAGACCGCGCCCAGCGCGCGCATGCGCTCTATGACCTGGTTCACCAGCAGCTCGGGTGCCGAGGCGCCGGCGGTCAAACCGATGCGGGTCTTGCCCTCGAACCAGGCGGGCTGCAACTCGTCTGCCGAGTCGATCATGTAGCTTTCGGTGCCCAGGCGCACAGCCAGCTCGCGCAGGCGGTTGCTGTTGGAGCTGGTCGGGCTGCCGACGACGATCACCAAGTCCACCTGCGGGCTCATGATCTTGACGGCGTCCTGGCGGTTCTGGGTGGCGTAGCAGATGTCTTGCTGCTTGGGCTCGCGCACCAGGGGGAAGCGCGCGCGCACGGCAGCGGATATCTCGGCGGCGTCGTCCACGCTGAGGGTGGTCTGGGTGACCACGGCCAGCTTCTCGGTCTGGCCGGGCTGCACGCGGGCCACGTCGGCCACGTCTTCCACCAGGTGGATGCCGTGGTCGAGCTGGCCCATGGTGCCTTCGACCTCGGGGTGGCCTTTGTGGCCAATCATGATGAATTCAAAGCCCTCTTTGGCGAGCTTGGCGACCTCTACGTGCACCTTGGTCACCAGCGGGCAGGTGGCGTCGAAGATGGAGAAGCCGCGCGCCTTCGCCTCTTCCTGCACCGCCTTGCTCACGCCGTGGGCGCTGAACACGAGCGTGGCGCCAGGGGGCACATCAGACAGCTCTTCGATGAAGATGGCGCCCTTTTGCTTCAGGTCGTTGACGACGTAGGTGTTGTGCACGATCTCATGGCGCACGTAGATCGGCGCGCCAAACTTCTGCAGCGCGCGCTCGACGATCTCGATGGCGCGGTCCACGCCGGCGCAAAAGCCGCGCGGCTCGGCCAGGACCACGTCAAGGGCGGCGACAGACGGCGCGACATTGCTCATAGCACGCCGATCAGCAGCACTTCGAAGGTCACCGGCTGGCCGGCCAGCGGGTGGTTGAAGTCGAACAGCACGGCTTCGTCCTTGACCTGTTGCACCGCGCCGGCGTAGCTGCCCTGGCCGTCGGGCGTGGGGAACTGCACGACGTCGCCGACGCTGTACTGCTCGTCCGGGTCGCCCAGTTCGGCCAGCAGCTTGCGCGCTACCCACTGCTGCATGTCGGGGTTGCGCTCGCCAAAGGCGGCGCCGGCGGGCAGCTCGAAGCTGGTGCGCGTGCCCTCGGCCAGGCCGATCAGGCGCGCCTCCACGGCGGGCGAAAGCTCGCCGGTGCCGAGCGACAGCGTGGCCGGTTTGTCGGCGAAGGTGTTGATGATGTCGCCCGCCGGTCCCGCCAGGCGGTAGTGCAGCGTGAGGAAGGAACCAGGCTGGACGACAGCCGGTGAAATGGAGGCAGAGGACATGGAGGTACCGATAAACTGGCCTCTATTGTAGAAACCCGGGCTTTTCCGGTGCACGGCGGGGCATTTTCCAGCCACGTAGCACCGCGTCGCCACCCTCTTCTATGCCCGTCAAAGACCTTCCTGCCGATGCCCGCCCGCGCGAGAAGCTGCTCGCGCGCGGCCCGGGCGCCCTGAGCGATGTCGAGCTGCTGGCCCTGCTGCTGCGTACCGGCCTGCCCGGGCGCGGTGTGCTGCAGCTGGCGCAGGAACTGCTGGACAGCTTTGACGGCGTGGCCGGCCTGCTGCATGCCACCGCCGACGACCTGAAGCGCATCAAGGGCCTGGGCGGCACGGCCAAACGCGCCGAGCTGGTGGCGGTGCTGGAGCTGTCGCGCCGTGCGCTGGCGCAGCGCCTGCGCGAGCGCCAGGTGTTTGACAACCCCGACGCGGTGGGCGACTACCTGCAACTGCACTTTGCGCCACGCGCCTACGAGGTGTTTGCGGTGCTGTTCCTGGATTCGCAGCACCGGCTGGTTGCGATGGAAGAAATGTTTCGCGGCACGCTGACGCAAACCAGCGTTTATCCACGCGAGGTGGTGGTGCGTGCCTTGCAGCACCAGGCTGCGGCCGTGGTGCTGGCGCATAACCACCCGAGCGGGCAGGTGCAGCCCTCACGCGCCGACCAGGCCCTGACGCAGACGCTGAAGGCCGCGCTGGCGCTGGTGGACGTACGGGTGCTGGACCACGTCATCGTCGCGCCCGGGCAAGCCCTCTCGATGGCACAGAAGGGGATGGTGTGAATTGCCACATAAAATGAGACGGATTCTCATTACGACATTCACATCCCATGTCTTCTCCCGCTGCGGCTGCCCCGATCGACACGCTCTACCGGGAGCACCGCGACTGGTTGCAGGGCTGGCTGCGGCGCCGGCTGAGTGACAGCCACACCGCGGCGGATCTGGCGCAGGACACCTTCGTGCGTGTCATCACTGGTGGCCAGGCGCAGGCGATACAAGAGCCCCGTGCCTACCTGACCACGCTGGCGCAGCGGGTGCTCTACAACTTCTGGCGGCGCCGCGAACTGGAGCGCGCCTGGCTCGACGCGCTGGCGGCGCAGCCAGAAGAGCTGGCCCCTTCCCCCGAAACCTACGCGCTGGTGCGCGAAGCCATCGAGACCCTGGACCGTTGGCTCGACGGGCTGTCGCCCAAGGTGCGCGAGGCCTTTTTGCTGCGGCGCCTGGAGGGCCTGGCGCACGGCGAGATCGCGGCGCGCATGGGTGTTTCGATCACCACGGTTGAGCGCTACGTCAAGCAGGCGATCGTGCACCTCTACACATCCTCCGTGCAGCCGGAGGCTTGAGGTGGCCCCGCGCCCCGCAGAGCTGCCACTCGACCCCATCACCGAGCAGGCGATCGACTGGTTGGTCCGGCTCGATTCGGGCCACAGCAATGACGACGACCGCCAGGCCTTCGCGCATTGGCTGGCCGCAGCCCCTGGCCATGCACGCGCCTGGGCGCTGCTGCAGCAGCGGCTGGACCAGCGGATCGCGCCCGCGCTGGGCCAGTTGCAGGTTGGCGGCCACGCCCAGCCCGGCGTGCGCACCCTGAGCACTCCACCTGACCATCGCGCACGCCGCCGCGCCGTGCTGGGCAGTGCCGCCGTGGCACTGCTGACCGCCACGGGCGGCGGGCTTTGGGCCGACCGGCGCGCGCCGCTCATGGCCTGGTCTGCCGACCTGCACACTGGCACGGCCGAACGGCAGCGCTTTGTGCTGGAGGACGGCAGCGAGCTGCTGCTCAACGCCCGTTCGGCGGCAGACCTGGACTTCAGCCCCACACAGCGCCTGGTACGACTGCGCGCGGGTGCGCTGATCGCCCAGGTGACGGCCGATGCACAGCGGCCCTTCATCGTGCAAAGCGCCGAAGGCACGGTGCGCGCGCTGGGCACGCGCTTCATGGTGCAGCAGGATGCCGGCCGCACGCTGGTGTCAGTGCTGGAGCACAGCGTGCGCATGGCCGCGCGGCGCACAGGCCCGCACCTGGACCTGCAGGAAGGCGGCAGCGCATGGATGCAGGCCGACGGCATAGCGCCCCGCCCCGTCGCCCGGGCCGACGCCAGCGCATGGTCCGCCGGCCTGCTGGAGGTGCACGACCAGCCGCTGGCCGAGGTGCTGGACGCCCTGCGGCCCTACACACCGGCACTGCTGCGCGCCAGCCCGACGGCCGCGCGCATCGGCGTGTATGGCGTCTACCCGCTGGACCGGCCTATGCAGGTGCTGCAGGACCTGGTCGACACGCTGCCGCTGCGGGTGCGCCGCTGGGGTAACTGGCTGGTTTACGTGGACGTGCGCAGCACATGAGGCCACGGCCACCACGCGGCAACTGACGGGTTTCGCCTCCTCGCGGGACATACAGGGTTGAACGCTCCGATCAACCAGAACCGACGAGGAAATCCGAAGTGACGCTGCACCCCCTTCCGCCTGCCTGCCCACAGGCCGCCACCCTGGCACTGGCCGCCCTGCTCGCATGCAGCCCCGCGCTGGCGCAGACAGCTGCCACCATCCCGGCCGCGGCCAGCACCGATGGCGCGATGGAGTGGAAGCTGCCGGCCGATGCCCTGGGTGTGGTGCTGGCGCGCATCGCCCGCCAGGGCGGGCGCAGCATCAGCGCGGCACCGGCGCTGGTGGCCGGCCGGCAGGCGCCGGCGGTGCAGGGCCGCTTCACCGTGACCCAGGCCGCGCAGCAGGCATTGGCGGGCAGCGGCCTGGCGCTGGCGCAAACGCCCAGCGGCACGCTGACCGTGGTCGCCTCCGACAACGGCGCAGCAGCCGCAACCCTGCCGGTGGCGGGCGCCACGCTGGCAGAGGTACGCGTCTCCGCCCAGGCGGAGCGCGCCGGCACCACCGAAGGCACGGGCGCCTACACCGCCCAGGGGCCGACCAGCATGGCGACGGGGCTGGGCCTGGGCCTGAAGGACACGCCGCAATCCGTCAGCGTGATGACGCAGCAGCGCATGGAGGACGAGAACCTGACCAGCATCAGCCAGGTGCTGGCGCGCACGCCAGGCATCTCGACCGCCGCGCTTGGCACCGAGCGTTCCAACGCCAATGCGCGTGGCTACGCGATCACCAACTACCAGGTCGATGGCGTCAGCACGCACACCGAGTTCCTGGGCCTGGACGCCCTGCCGGCGCAGAGCATTGCCGACATGGCGCTGTACGACCGCATCGAGGTGCTGCGCGGCGCCTCGGGCCTGACCACGGGCGCGGGCGATCCGTCCGGCGCCGTCAACATGGTGCGCAAGAAGCCCACCAGCAGCTTCCAGGGCTCGGCTGAGGCAAGCATCGGCTCCTGGGGCAACCGGCGCGGCGTAGTCGACCTGTCGGCGCCGCTCAACGCCGCCGGCAGCGTGCGCGGCCGGCTGGTGGCCGTGCACCAGGAGGGCGACAGCTACATCGACTACTACAGCAAGAAGAAGGACGTGCTCTACGGCGTGGTCGAGGCCGATCTGACGAGCTCGCTCAAACTCACCGCCGGCGTGGACCACCAGGAAGGCCGCTCGCGCGGATCGTTCGCCTACCTGGGCTACCCGCTGTTCAACAGCAACGCCGAGCAGACCGACTTCCCGGTGTCCTTCAGCGGCGCCGGCCGCAACAACATCTTCAACACCAATTCCACCAATGGCTTCATGGCGTTGGAGCAGTCGCTCGCCAATGACTGGAAGCTGAAGATCTCCGCCAACTATCTGCGCTCGCGGCAGCGGGAGGATTCGACCTACCTGGCCGTCAACGCCAGCCCCTTCGACAAGGCCAGCGGGGATGGCCTTTTCCTCAACAGCGAGCGCCGCGACTACGAACTGCATAGCAAGACCGTGGACGTGAACCTGCGCGGGCCCTTCAGCCTGTTCGGCCGCGAGCACGAGGCCGTGGTCGGGTTCGATTACAACGACTTCCAGAGCCTGACCCATGGCAGCTTCGATACCTCGGGCCTCAACGGCGCGCCCGTCAACGTCTACCGCTGGGATAACAGCGGCAACCCGGTCTTTGGCGATCGCTTTGTCACCTTCGACAGCACGCGCCGCCAGAAGAGCCTCTACGGCGCCGGCCGCTTCCAGTTGGCCGACCGGCTCAAGCTCATCGTCGGCGGCAAGCTGCTGAACTACGACAGCAACTACGTCACCCAGACCACCGGTGGCTACTACAGCACCTCGCCTTCGTCCGAGCGGCGTGTGTTCACGCCCTACGGCGGCGTGGTGTACGACCTGAGCGACGCCCACACGGTGTACGCCAGCTTTGCCACCATCTACAACCCGCAGACCTCGCTCGACCGCAACGGCGCCTACCTTGACCCGCAAGAAGGCAACACCTACGAGGCCGGCATCAAGAGCAGCTTCCTAGGGGGCCGCCTGACTACCAGCGCGGCCGTCTACCAGATACGGCAAGACAACCTGTCAGAGCCGGACCCGGGCTACCTCATTCCCGGCACCGACAACACGGCTTCGCGCGCGGTCAAGGGCGCCAAGACGCAGGGCATAGACCTGGAAGTCAACGGCACGCTGGCACGTGGCTGGAACGTGGCGGCGTCGTACAACTACAGCAGCTCTGAGGACGCAAGCGGCCGGCGCATCAACACCACCTTCCCACGCCAGATGGCCCGGCTCTGGAGCACCTACCGGCTGCCCGGCGACTGGCGCCGACTCACGCTGGGCGGCGGCGTGGACTGGAACAGCGGCATCTACTACACGGCAGAGATCTGGCAGATCGACCGCAGCGCCACCGCGCGCCAGAACGCCTATGCCGTGGCCAGCCTGATGGCACGCTATGACTTCAGCGATCAGTTCTCAGCCACGGTCAACGTGCAGAACCTCACCGACCGCAAGTACATCGCCTCGATGTCGGGCTGGTGGTACTCGGGCATGTACGGCGCACCGCGCAATGTGCAGGTGACGGCCCGCTACAAATTCTGATACGGCTTCGCAATCAAAGCGATAACTGCGTTGCTTCGCCTTGCCGTGCTAAAGCACTGTCTGCGGCTTCGCGCCTTGTTCTCACTTTGATTGCAAACCCGTATGGCATCGGCCAGGGGTATCAAGGGCATAGGCTGTGTGCCCGCAGCCGACGCGCCGCTTGCGGTACAAACCCGGGGATGAAAGCCAAGTCGTTCCAGGACCTGATTCCGCTGCGCCGCGCGCTGGCGGAGACGGCGGCGCGCGAAGCCCAGGCGCGCCGGGAACGGCTGGAGGCCGCGCAGCGAGCCGAGGCCGAGCGCAACCTGTTTGCCAATGCCTGCGGCCCGGTGCAGCCGCTGCGCAAGCGCGGGCACCGCGTAGCCCTGGAGCCCGATCCGCCGCCACCGATCGCGGTGCAGCACCAGCGCGACGAAGAGCGTGTGCTGCTGGAGTCGATCAGCGACGATTTCGACGTGAGCACGCTGCTGGACACCGACGACCAACTGAGCTTTCGGCGCCCCGGCGTGAACGTGGACGTGACCCAGCGCCTGCGCAAGGGCGACTGGAGCATCCAGCGCCAGCTGGACCTGCACGGCCTGCGCACCGACGAGGCGCGCGAGGCGCTGGGCGCCTTCATCCGCGAGGCGCGCCAGCAGGGCCTGCGCTGCCTGCGCGTGGTGCACGGCAAGGGCCTGGGCTCGCCCGGCCGCACGCCGGTGCTCAAGGGTCGGGTGCAGGGCTGGCTGGTGCAGAAGAACGAGGTGCTGGCCTTTGTGCAAGCGCGCCCGGCCGAGGGCGGCGCGGGCGCGCTGGTGGTGCTGCTGCGGCCATCGTCACGCTGAAATCATGTAACTACTCAGCTCCCACACCGTTCGGGCTGAGCCCCCACACCGTTCGGGCTGAGCTTGTCGAAGCCCTGTCCCCCATCGCCAAGCCCTTCGACAGGCTCAGAAGGTGTGAACGAATATCCGCCCCCGTGCGTTGATAGCGAATGGCCAACGCAAGCAACGCCCCCAAGACATCCGAACAAGCGGCCCTGTTCCACGAAGCGCCCGCAGATGGCGCCGTAGTTGCAACGCCACGGCCAGCAAAGCCGGCGCACACAGCAGGCACGCCACGCCTGCTGCACGCCGATCGCCAGCAGATCGAGCTACGCCCCTGCGACCTCGATGCCCTTGTCGCCGCAGACCATCCCGCGCGCAGCGTCTGGGCTTTTGTGCAGGCGCTGGACCTCGCGCCGCTCTACGCCCAGGTCAAGTCGGTGCAAGGCTCGGCCGGCGCACCCGCCATCGATCCGGCCATCCTCATGGCGCTGTGGCTGTGGGCCACCGTCGAGGGCGTGGGCTCGGCCCGCGAGATCGACCGGCTGTGCGAGCGCGACGACATCTACCGCTGGCTCTGCGGTGGCGTCGGGGTCAACTACCACACGCTGGCGAGCTTTCGCACAGCCAACACCGAATGGCTCGATGCGCAACTCACCCGCAGCATCGCCGCGCTCATGGAGCGCAAGCTGGTCACGCTCGACGTAGTCGCCCAGGACGGCCTGCGCGTTCGCGCCCACGCCAAGGCCTCGAGCTTCCGGCGCAAGGAGCGCCTGGGCGAGCTGCATGCCTTGGCGCTCGCCCAGGTCAACGCCCTCAAGAGCGAACTCGAGGCCGATGCGGGCGCCAGCACGCGGCGCAAGGCCGCCGCGCGCGAACGCGCCGCACGGGAGCGCGAGGAGCGCCTGGCCCGGGCACTGCAGACCTTCGGCGAGATCGAGCGGGGCGCACTCGACAAGATCAAGAACAAGGCCAGTGCGCGTGCCAGGCGAGGCAAGTCTGGCCAGGCCCCAGTAGGTGATAGCCCCGCCGGGGATGCTCCCAGCGCCCTGCCCGAACCCGACGCCCCACCTGCCGAGCCACGCCCCGCCAGCGGCGAGGCGCAGCCGAAGTCCAGCGCAGGCGCGCCCAAGCGGGTCAGCACCACGGATGCAGACGCCCGGGTGATGAAGATGGCCGACGGAGGATTCCGTCCGGCCTACAACGCGCAGGTGCTGGTGGACGAGGCCACGCAGTTGATCGCCGGTATCGCGGTGGTCTGCGCGGGCAGCGATATGCATGAGATGGCGCCCATGCATCGCCAGATCGAGCAGCGCTACGGCCGCACGCCCACGCACTGGCTGGCCGATGGTGGCTACCCCCAGTACGACGCACTCGAGGAACTCAGCCGTCGCGGCACGCAGCCGGTGGTGCCGCCCTCGCGCAGCCGCAAACCTGGCTTCGATCCGCTCAGCCCCAAGGCCAGTGACTCACCGTTGATTGCGCAGTGGCGCGCGTTCATGGCCAGTGACGAGGGCCAGAAGCTCTACAGGCGCCGCGCCGCAAGTATCGAATGCGCCAATGCGCAGCTCAGGCGACGGGGCTTGTACCGCCTGAATGTGTGCGGCAAGTTGAAGGCACGCGCGGTGCTGCTGTGGCACGCGCTGGCGCATAACTTGATGCGCATGCGCTCGCTGGGGTTTGCGCTCGGGGGGTGAACTGAGCGCGCTTGCGGGCTCGCCCTGCAGCCTCCACAAGGCCCCAAGACTGCGGCTGGGCGCTCTGGGACCTCCGAGAGGCCAGGAGCTCGCCGCAGCCCCGTTCAATTGGCCACCGCGGCCTTCAAGCCGCCTGTTGGCGCATGGGAGTTGATTTTTTCACGCCTTCTCAGGGCGAACGGGGGTGAGCAGTTACGAAATCATGGTCTTTTAGACCTCCAGCCCAGGTGCAACCTGGGCTTATAGCTATATAAATAGTAGCAATCAAGCCGCAATGCCAACCTGCAGCGTCGCCACATAGCCCGCAGAAACGCTGCCCGTCACCGTGGCCAACTGCAGCGTCACGCCGTCGCTGAACACGTTGTCGGTGGCAAAGCTGATCTGCGACAGGTTGGTGGCGCTGGAGTCGTAGCCCGAGCTGGCATAGACCGCGCTGCAGACATCGGTCGGGAAGGCCATCTGCGTGGTCTTGATCTTGTTGCTGGAGGAGGTGGCGCGCGCGATGCTGGGGTACACCTCCAGGTGGATGTGCGGCACGCGGCCCGAGTAGCAGCCCGGGAAGATGGTGGTGAAGGTGGCGGTGCCGCTGCTGTCGGTGGCCTGCACGCCGCGCAGGTAGTTCTCGGTGAGGATGGCCGTCGAGTACAGCGAATACAAACCACCCGCCGTGCAGTGCCACAGGTAGATGGCATAGCCCGACAGCACCGCGCAGCTGGCGCCGGTGTTGACCAGTTGCAGCTTGACCGTCAGCGGCACGCCAGTGGCCGTGCCCGACGCGCTGCCCACGCTGCTGCGGATGTCGCTGCGCACAAAGCCCGACAAGGTAAGCGCGTTGACCACGCCACCCGAATTGCTGTTGGAACCATCTGCCGGATAGGGGCCGGCGGTTTCCTCGGGGATGGTGGCGCAGGTGGTGGACGTGGTGCTGGTGTCCGTCGTTGTCGTGCCGGTGCTGCCGGTGGAGGTTGTGTCCGTCGTGGTCGTCGTCGTGCTGCCTGTCGTGGTGGTGCTGGTGCTTCCCGTTGCCGTGGTGGTGGTCGTGGTGCTGCCGCTGCTGCTGGACGAGCTGTCTGTGCTGCTTGAGCTGCTGTCCGAGCCACCGCCACAGCCGATCAGCGGCAACGGCAACATGGCACCGACGGCCAGGCGGCGCAGCGCGCCACGGCGGCTCTGGGCCTGCTGCTGCAGCCGCGCCAGATCAAAGGCCAGCCCCTGGTCGTGGTCATGGTCGTCGTCCTGCAGCGTGATGGACAGCGGTGCGGCGTGGGCAAGGTGGGAAGTCTTCATGGCGATTCCTCGTGGTGGTGGCGGGGTGGTGGTGGGAAAAATGGGCGCAGGACCGCCTGCGGCGCAGGCCGCGGGCAAGGCGGGCGTCGTCAAAAGTGGGCGGGGAAGAAAGGGCGCGGGGGCCGCGTCAGAGCGCCGGAGCCGGCGGCGGCTGCGGGTCGACCTGGGCCACGGCGGCCGTGACCGGCAACTGCGTGCTGCAGTCCACCTGCGTGGCGCTGAGCGTGGCGCCGGGCGCGGGGACGCGGCCGCGCACCTCGACATAGAGCGTGCCCGACGCCGGCGTGCTGCGGCAGACCGCGCCGATCACTGCGGCATTGGCGGTAACGGGCGTGCCGCGCAGGGTGAACTGCACCGTGGCGGCGCTCCAGTCCACGCCGCTGAGCGTGCCCTTGAGCACATTGGTGTCGCCCGCGTCGTCCGCACCGGGGGCCACGGCGCCCACGGGTGGCCGCATGGCGGCAGCGTCGCCCACCAGGCCGCCGTCCTGGCGCGCGCCGGCAGATTCGATGCGCACAAACTGGCCCTGGGCCAGGCCTGTTGCGTCCACGCTGGCAGACGCGGCCAGCGGGATGCGCGTGCCCTGGATCACCACCACGCGCGCGGCCGCGTCGTAGCTGCTGGCCAGGCCGCCCAGGCGCACGCTGTCATAGCCGGCCAGGTCCAGCCCGCCGAGCGAGCCATTGGCCACCTGGGTGGCCCGCAGCGGCGCCGCAGCCAGCGCGCTGCGCGCAACGCTGACCAGCACCACCTGGCCGTTCTCCAACACGGGCAGATCTGCCGCCTGCACCTCGGTGCCGTCTGCCTGGTTCAGCCGCAGGCCGTGCGCCGACAAGCTCAGCACCACGCCACCGGTCAACACCGGGTCGGCGGCACCGTCCAGGCGCTCCAGGCGCGTGGCAACCACCACATAGGCCTGCTTGCTGGTGTCGAACACCCAGGAGCCGTAGACGACCGTGTCCTGCCCAGCCTGTACCTCGGCAATGGCGCCGTAGCCGCCGAGCGTGGTGGCGCCGCTGCGGGTGATGTCGTCGTTGGTGTGCACCACGCGCACCCACTGGCCGGTGACGCGCATCCAGCCGTTTTCGTCCGGGGCGCTGTCGATCGGCCCGCGCAGCTGCGGCAGCAGCACCAGCGATTGCGCGGCATTGGCTTCGTCGTAGATCAGGCGCACGCGCTGGCCCAGGCGCAGGCCGTCGGCGCTGCTGCCCAGGACGCTGTCGTCGTATTCGATGCCGTCGACGATCACGCTGCCAAAGCCGCTGATCGTGCCTTCGGCGATGCCGCTGCCGCCACTGCCGACACCTGCGAGCAGGCCACCGCCGCAGCCGTTGAGCAGCAAGGTCATCAGGCAAGCCGCCAGTGCGGCGCACCAGCGGCGGGAGGGGGATAAAGACATGGTCATGGCGCGGGTTCCTGCGCGGCGTTGTCGTCGTTGGCCGCGGCCACCGGGGCCATGCGGGTGGAATAGCAAAACATGCCCAGGCGCAGGCGGTGCGTGCCGCCAGCGGCCTCGTCCTGGTCGGCCAGCGGCACGGCGGCAGCGACCATCGCCGCCAGCACGTCGGCCCACAGGCGGTTGGCCAGTGACTCCAGCGTGCGCACCGACTGCTCGGACAGCCCGTCGGCAAACACGCTCTGGTCCAGGTACCTGACCGGGCCATCGCCGCTCAGGTTGTGCACACCGGCGGCCAGGTGGTCGGCCACGCTGTCGGCCAGCAACTGGCGCGCCTCGCTGTGGCGCGCGTCGGGCACAAAGGCCTGGCGGCGCAGCACCAGTTGGTCGTCCTCTTCAGTGGCTACGCCCAGGCGCACCAGCTCTTGCGCCACGCTGCGCGGGTGCACGTCGGTGGAGACGCGCCGCGCCAGGGCTTCGAAAGTGTCGCCCTCGCCTGCCAGCGGCAGCGCATCGGGCAGGCCGCTGGCCAGCCAACGCGTGACCACCTGCTGTGCCGGCGTGGCGCGCGCCGGGCGCGGGCGGCCGTCGTCCAGCAGCGCCTCGGGCGTGTCGGCGCGCAGTTGCTTCACATCCTTGCGGTGCAGGCCAGAGAGCAGGCTCAGCGCCGAATCGGTCGGGCGCTGGCCATGGCGCCGGGCCTCGGCCTCGGCGGCCGCCAAAAACACGGGCTTGAGCGCCGCCGCAAAGGCGGCGTAGCCCACGCCCGAGCGCACCATCCACTGCGCCAGCGGCCGCACGACGGCCAGCGCCTGCGGCAGCAGGTCAGCGTCGGACCAATCGGGCGGGGTGTCGTCCATGCGGCGGATTGTATATGGGATTTTTTCCCATTCACGCAAATTGCGCGCTGGCGATGCCTCCGCGCACCGCCCCAGGGGGTTAGAACTTGTTTACGATCTGTATGGGGATCGCGTTGGAGTGCAATCGGGATGAGTGGGTGGCCCAGTCTGCGCCGCATGGGCTCGTGCCCATGCAAGCAGATGGGGCGCTCAATCGCCCGATTTCACTCCAACCCTTCGGGCAAGTGTCTTTGCGGGCGGTCTGCGGCGTTGCGGCGCTTGTCCATAGCCAAGCTATGGACGGCGCACCGCGCCTTGCATCCCATCCCGCAAAGACACTTGCGCGACCCCATAGAGATCGCAAACACGTTCTTAGCGGCCGACCACGTCCAGCAATTCGATCTCGAAGGTCAGCGTGGCATTAGGCGGGATCACGCCACCGGCGCCACGAGAGCCGTAGGCCGTAGCCGGTGGGCAGATGAGCTTGGCCTTGCCGCCCACCTTCATGGTCTGCACGCCCTGCGTCCAGCAGGGGATCACGCCGGTCAGCGGGAACGAGATCGGCTCGCCGCGCTTGTAGGAGCTATCGAACTCCGTTCCATCGACCAGCGTGCCACGGTAATGCACCTTGACCGTGCTGCTGGCGGTAGGCTGGGCGCCAGTGCCCACCTTGATCTGCTCGACGTTGACGCCAGAGGCCAGGACTTCAGCGCCAGCGGCCAACGGCAGCGCGGCAGCGGCGGACAGGAGGATGGCGAGGGCAGAGGATGTCTTCATGGTGATGGCAGAGTGGTAGCAACAAAAGGGCATAGGCTAACGGATGCCCGCCCGGCCATCACGCCGGCGAGTGGCCCGCCACGCGCTCCAGCGCCGCCATGGCGTCTGGCGGCAGCTCCAGCGCCACCGCTGCCAGGTTTTCACGCAGATGCGCCACCGACGAGGTGCCCGGGATCAGCAGCAGGTTGGGCGAGCGCCGCAGCAGCCACGCCAGCGCCACCTGCATGGGCGTTGCGCCCAATTGCTGCGCCACGTCCGACAGAGCCGAGGACTGCAACGGCGTGAACCCGCCCAACGGGAAGAAGGGCACGTAGGCGATGCCGTCGCGCGCCAGTTCGTCGATCAGCGCGTCATCCTGCCGATGCACCAGGTTGTAGTGGTTCTGCACGCACACGATGGGGCAGATGCGGCGCCCCTCGGCGATCTGGGCGCGCGTGGCATTGCTGAGGCCAATATGGCGCACCAGGCCCTGCTGCTGCAACGCAGCCAGTGCAGCCAGCGGTGCCTCGATCGAGCCCTCAGCCGGGCCGTGCGTGTCAAACATGATGCGCAGGTTGACCACGTCCAGCGCCCCTACCCCCAGGTTGCGCAGGTTGTCGTGCACGGCCTGGGTCAGTTCCTCGGGCGCAAACGCCGGCAGCCAGGCGCCGTCGGGCCCGCGCCGCGCACCGATCTTGGTGACGATGACCAGCTCATCCGGGTACGGCGCCAGCGCCTCGCGGATCAGCTGGTTGGTGATGTGCGGGCCGTAGAAGTCGCTGGTGTCCATGTGGTTCACGCCGGCAGCCACCGCCGCGCGCAGCACGGCCAGGGCGGCGTCGCGGTCCTTGGGCGGGCCGAACACGCCCGGGCCGGCTAGTTGCATGGCGCCGTAGCCAAGTCGGTTCACACTGCGGCCGCCGAGGGAAAAGCTGCCGGCGTTGGAAGGTTGGGACATGGTGGGATTCCTTTCTGCTGGAGATGAAAGGCAGTCTAGGCAGCCTTGCATTGCGCGATAAGTAGCCACAATCCGCACAGGTTGTACGGAGCGGCGAACAATGAAATTCGATCTGGCTGATCTGAACGCCTTTGTGGCGGTGGCGCGCGCCAAGGGCTTCCGGGATGGCGCGCGTGCCAGCGGCGCCAGCGCCTCCGGGCTGAGCGAGGCGGTGCGCCGGCTGGAGGCACAGCTGGGCGTGCGCCTGCTCCACCGCACGACGCGCAGCGTGGTGCCGACCGAGGCCGGGCAGCGCCTGCTGGAGCGGCTGGGCCCAGCCCTGACCGAGGTCGAGGCCGCACTCGACGTGGTCAACGGTTTTCGCGACCAGCCGGCGGGCACGTTGAAGCTCAACGTGCCGATCAGCGCGGCACGGCTGGTGCTGCCAGCCATCGTGCCGGCCTTCCTGGCGGCCTACCCTGATATCGGCCTGGAGGTGATAGCCGAGGACAGCTTTGTCGACGTGCTGGCGGCCGGCTGCGACGCCGGCATCCGCTACGACGAGCGGCTGGAGCAGGACATGATCGCCCTGCCGATCGGCCCGCGCACCCAGCGCTTTGCCGCTGCCGCATCGCCCGCCTACCTGGCACGCCACGGCCGCCCGGAGCACCCGCGCGACCTGCTCAAGCACCACTGCCTGCGCGGGCGCTTCAGCAGTGGCGCCATGCCGCCCTGGGAGTTCGAGCGCAATGGCGAGCTGCTGCGGATCGAGCCCGCAGGGCGGCTGCTGGTGCAGTTGGGCGGCGCAACCGACCTGGCCGTTGACGCAGCCGTGGCCGGCACCGGCGTCATCTACCTGTTCGAGGACTGGCTCCAGCCCTACCTGGACGATGGCCGCCTGCAGCCCATCCTGGAGCCGTGGTGGCCACGCTTCTCCGGCCCCTTTTTGTACTACCCCGGGCGGCGCCTGCTGCCGGCGCCGCTGCGGGCGTTTGTGGATTTCATCAAAGCTGGGCAGGCTTAATCAAACGCCCTTGTTGCGCATCCAGTCGCCGGTCTGGAAGAAGCTCTGCTGCAGGCGCAGCCGCAAGTCCTCGGGCACGCCGGTCTCGCCCATGGCCTGGTCCATGCAGGCCAGCCACTGGTCGCGCTCCTTGATGCCAATGGAAAACGGCATGTGCCGAGCCCGCAGCATGGGGTGGCCGAAGCGCTCGGTGTAGTGCTGCGGCCCGCCCAGCCAGCCGCACAGAAACCAGAACAGCCGCTGCCGCGCATTGCTCAGGTCGGGGCCGTGGGCCGCGCGCAAGGCGGCGTAGGCGGGCTCCAGGTCCATCAGGTCATAGAAGCGCTCGACCAGCGCCTGCACGCGGGCTTCGCCGCCAATCCACTCGAAGGGTGTGTCGAACGGGGGTTTGTCTTGGATTTGCATGGTCGAAATGGCAACAAGCGGTTGCAGCGAGCGGACTGGCGCCCCTCAGGAATGGATGCGCGGCACCCCATGGCGGCAACGTGGGAACAATGCCCAAGTATCCCACCGCCCCCCTGCAGCATGCCCAGACTGGAATATTGATAAAAAGTGCTCGTAGCCCAGTACCTGCCTTGGCATATAGCTATGAAAAATAGAGCACCCCAATTACCCAGGACCCAAAGTCCGCAGAATGCTGACTTGCTGCCCACCAAGGACCCCGCCATGCCCACGCCCACCCCCTACGCCACCACCGCCCCGACACGCGCCGAGATCGATGCCCTGCCCGGCGCCACGCTGCTGGAATTCGGCACCGACTGGTGCGGCTTCTGCCAGGCCGCGCAGCCACTGATCGCGCCCGCCGTCAGCGCCCACCCTGCCCTGCGCCACCTCAAGGTGGAAGACGGCCCCGGCCGCGCACTGGGCCGATCCTTCAAAGTCAAACTCTGGCCCACGCTGATCTTCCTGCGCGACGGCCAGGAAGTAGCGCGGCTGGTGCGGCCCGCCGATGCAGCGGCAGTGCAGGACGCGATGCAGGTGCTTGCTGCGGGGGCAGCGTAGGGCGCTTTCCTTGTTGAAGGCCCTCGCGCTTTCCGTGGACTTATGTGTCTTGCAAGCTGGCCGACTCGCAAATCATCACGGGCGATCTCCGCCGTTCGCCCTGAGCCTATCGAAGGGCTCCAGCAGGCTCCGCCCGAACAGTGCCGCGTTCACTGCGCCTGATTGCCAGGCGATCTAGCCGAAAGATGCACGCCACTGCGCTTTATCGGGCGCCAAAGCGCGAAGGCAAAAGCCCCCACGAAAAGCGAAAGTAGCATTTCAACTCCCCAACCGATCAAGAACGCCAAGGGCGATCCATTGCACGCCGCGCAATCCACACCGCCGTGGCGAACCACGAATGCGATGCGGCGAAAGAATTGGATAGCAAGGAGGAAGAAAATCGGGGATAGAAGTGCAAGCCCCAGCCAGCAAAAAAATCGCTTCACCCTCATTTTCTGACCTCCACTCAAATCACTGCCTGCGCCACCAAAGCTATGCGTCCACGCTTGGCCCGATCTAACTGGCAGCCGCGCCGGAGCGGATAACCCGGCTCGTGTCAAAGCCCAGCGCTGCGGCGCGCGCCAGCCACGCCTCGACCTCCTTGTCCGGCAAGGAAGGCCTGCGGGCCAGCAGCCACAGGGAACTGCGGTCCGCAGTGCCCACCAGGGCAATCGAATAGTCGTCGTCCAGCGCCAGGATCCGATAGTCACCCCACACGGCAGGCAGCCAGGCCATCCAGATCGGGGCGAAGCGCACTTCCAGGCGCCCGGCATCGTCGGCCTCGCCTTCATGCGGGGCCGCTCTGCGCCCCACACCACGGGTCTCGTCCAATGAGCCATCTTGCTGGCGGCAGCGGTTGACCACCGACATGCCACCCGAAGGCCGCGGCAGGTACTCGGCCGTTACCTCATCCACGCACTTGCGCTGCAGGGAGTTGGGCAGCCGCGCAATCTCATGCCACAGGCCGCCATAGCGCAGCAGATCCACATGCGGCACGACGGGCAGGGACGCCGCGCCGGGCTCTGCAGCATCCTGCGCCCAAGCGCCGCCGCCCCAGCCCACAAGCAACGCGCCCACCAAGAGCAAGGGGCCAAGACGACGCGACAGGCAAGAAGGCAGCAGGGGTAAAGATGACATCGGGGTTCCGGTAAAGAGTGACTAGTGTCGCGTCAAGCGTGAGGTGAAGGATGGGTGCGAAGGCATCGGCGTGCAGCGCAAGGCGCAGCGATGCGCGGCGAGGGCAAGCGCACACCGGCAGATCGTGCTTGACGCGACACTAGTGTGCCCGCACAGGCGACGGGCATGCAGTACCGGCCACCGGCACCACCGTTAGAGCGGTCCTGCACTTGTAGGACAAGCCCCACAAAAGTGCCGCGCAGGCGCTGGCAGAATCCCGTCCCTGCGCGCCCTACATTGGCAGTAAGAGTTGCCAGGCGTGTCTTTGACCGGTTGGATGCAATCAACCAACGCCTATGGACATGATCCCGGGAATCAGAACTTTCATTGTCGAAGACAACGCCACTATCCGCGAAAACCTGATCGGCACTCTGGAAGAGTTGGCCCACATCAGGACAGTCGGAGTCGCGGTGGCCGAGCGCGAAGGCTGTGGTTGGCTGGCCGCGCACGCCCACCAGTGGGACTTGGCCATCGTGGACCTGTTTCTGAAACAGGGCAGCGGATTGGGTGTTCTTGCCGCCTGCAAAGAACGCCTGCCGCACCAGCGGGTGGTGGTGCTCAGCAACTACGCCACACCCGACATCCGCACCCGCTGCGCGCAACTGGGCGCAGATGCGGTGTTCGACAAATCCAACGAAATCGATGCGCTGCTGGACTATTGCATCCAGCATGCCTCCCAGGGGATCTGGTCCAGCGCGGACCTGGACCCGTCCGCGTTGTCGGTCTAACGCCTCAATCGATCAGCTTGTTCTTCAGCGCGTAGTAGGTCAGGTCGCTGTTGGAGGCAAGGTTCATCTTCTCCATCAGGCGCGTGCGGTAGGTGCTCACCGTCTTCACGCTCAGCGACAGCGACTTGGCGATGTCGCCAGCGGTCTCGCCCTTGGCGAGCTTGAGGAACACCTGGAATTCACGCTCGGACAGAAGCTCATGTGCCGGCGCATCGTCCTTGCGGTTAAGCTGCTGCGCCAGCAGGTCGGCCACGGCCGGCGTGATGTAGCGCCGGCCCAGCGAGATGGTGCGGATCGCATTGACGATCTCCATCGGCTCGCATTCCTTGTTGAGATAGCCGCTCGCCCCCTGACGGATCAGGTTCATGGCGTAGTGCTCCTCCGGGTAGCCGCTGAGGATCAGGATGCCGACATCCGGGGCCTTGGCGCGGATCATGCCCAAGGCATCGAGGCCGGTCTGGCCCGGCATGGAGAGATCCATCACCAGCACATCGATCTCGACATTGCGGATCAGGTCGATGGCCTCGCGCCCATTGGACGCCTCGCCAACCACTCGCAGATCGACATGGTCGGAGAAGAACTGCCGGAGCCCGGTCCGCACAATGGCGTGGTCATCCACGATTCCGATTTTTATCATTTCCGGTCTTTCTGCGGCGCAGGCCATAGGCGGGGCACAATGCCCGGTGCTGGCCCTTGGCCCATCAGCCTGTGTTTCGGTAGCGCCATTGATTATTGACGAATAATTCCCCCGCCCAGAGCATTGCATGCGAAGGTTACTGGTTCCCCGTTTCATGGTCAGTCTGCTGATGGCAGTGCTGGCCGCAGCCATGCTGGTCGGGATCAACGAAACCGGCTACATCCGCTCCAACGCCGCGCTGCAGGAGATCGCGCAATCCCAGCGCATCCGCACCACGCTGACACAGTTGCTGCAGCAGGTGCTTGACGGCGAAACCGGCCAGCGCGGCTACCTGCTGACCGGCGACGAGCGCTATCTCGAACCCTACAACGCCTCGATCACCGAGATCAACCGCAGCCTGGATGAGTTGCGCGGCTACTACGCGGATTCGCCCGAGCACGTCGCCAGCCTGGGCCTGCTGAGCCGCCAGATATCGCGCAAGCTCGCAGAGATGGAACTCAGCGTACGCCTGCGCAAGCAGGGCAACGAAGATGCCTGGCGCTTCGTGCTCATGACCGATGTGGGCCGCGAGCACATGGACGAGATCCGCCGGCAGACTCGCCAGTTGATCGCGGCCAGCTCAAACGCGGTGGACACCGGGCAGGAGCAGATCGTGCGCTCACTGCAGCTCTCGCGCATTGGCATTGCCGCCGTCACGCTGGTGGGACTGATCGCGTTCTACATGTACTTGCGCCAGAGCAATGCGCTGAAGCAAACCGACCAGCGGCAGCAGGAAATGCTGGAGCGCGAGCGCGACCGGCTTGGCGACCAGGTGCGCGAACGCACGGCCTCGCTGGCGCAACTGGCCACCCACCTGCAGCAGGTGCGCGAGGACGAGCGTGGCCATCTGGCGCGAGAGCTGCATGACGAGCTGGGCTCGCTGCTGACCGCTGCCAAGCTCGACGTGGCGCGGCTGAAGTCGCGTGTCGGAACCGACTCGCCAGAGACCGCCGCCCGCCTGCAGCACCTGACCGAAACGCTCAACAGCGGCATCGCCCTGAAGCGCCGCATCATCGAAGACCTGCGGCCTTCCTCGCTCTCCAACCTGGGGCTGGTGGCCGCACTGGAGATCCTGGCACGCGAGATGGGCGAGCGCCTGGGTTTCTCCATCATGACCAACCTGGAGATGGCGGAGCTCGACGAGTCCGCGCAGCTCACGGTGTACCGGCTGGTGCAAGAGTCGCTGACCAACATCGGCAAGTACGCGCAGGCGCGCCAGGTGATCGTGACCCTGCACAGCTATGCCAGCCATGTCGCCGTGGAGGTGCGCGACGATGGCGTGGGCTTCAACACGAGCGTGGTCATGCCATCCACCCATGGCCTCGCCGGCATGCGCCATCGCGTGGAGGCCGCAGGCGGCCGGCTGACCATCACGTCGACCCCGGGCAAAGGCACGCTGATTGCAGCATCGCTGCCCAGCTCGCGCTAAAGCGCCTCTGCGGGCGCTGTCAGCCCGCTCCTACAAATCACGGCCTCCGGTACTGACAGGGCGTCGGGCCTGCTGCTGATCACGTTCAGCGCCTCTTCTTCATACGCTTGCCACAAGGCGACTCGATAGGTGGTCGCCTTTGTTTTTAAAGAAGGAGTGGGCCATGCTGCACTACACCGTTGTATTTCTAGTCATAGCGCTGATTGCGGCTGTCTTCGGCTTTGGTGGCATCGCCGCCGGTGCCGTCGGGATTGCCAAGATCCTGTTTTTCATCTTCGCCGTTCTGACCATCATCAGTTTTGTTGTTGGCCGCAGCCGCGGGCGTTGACGCCCGCGCACGCCGCGCAGGCGAGTTGTCACACCGCCCTGCCTATTTCTCTTGCTTCTCTTCTCCGCCTCAAGGATTCACCATGACCATCAGCACCACCAAAGCCGCCAACACCGCCCGCAATGTTTCCGACAACCTTCTGCACAGCGCCGAAAACGCCGTGGACTCCACCCGCGACTTCGCCAACGATTCCCTGGACAAGGCCGGCGACAAGGTGCGTGAAATGCGCAGCAACGTAGACCCGCTGGTCAACCAGATCACCGCCACGGCACAAGAGCTTGCCAGTCGCGGGCGCGAATACGCGGCCGACGCCAAGTACCGCGCCCAGCAGAAGCTGTCGCACTACACCGATGCCACCGGGCGCTACGTGGCAGAGCAACCGGTGCGCTCGGTGCTGATCGCCGTTGCGGCGGGCGCAGCGATTGCCGCAGCCATCCTGATCGCCACACGCGACAACAAACGCAACCGCTACTGAGCCGCGCCCGTCACCCACCTTCCCTCCTGGCCCCACGCACACCCCATCACCACAAAAAATGCTCCATCCCCTTTTCACCATCCTGATCCGCAAGCCTGAGCTGGTGGTGGAGCATCTGGCGGGATATGCCGCACTGGCCCAGGAGGAGGTGAGCTCCTTCGGAACCGAGTTGGCGCTGAAGGCCGCGGCCTGGGGCGTGGCAGTGGTCATGGGCTCGGTCTTCGTCACCCTGAGCGGGGCCGCCGTGATGATCGGCTTTGTCAACGCCTTCCATTGGGCCCTGGTGGTTGTGCCCGGCGTCGCACTGCTGATCGCCGTGGGCGCCGTGGCCTACGCCCGCAAGCCGATGTCCGGCAAGCGCTTTGACGACATCAAGGCGCAGCTGGATGCCGACGTGGTAGCCCTGCGGATGGCCGGAGAACACCGATGAGCAACAGCGACACGCCCAGCGCCAAGCAACGGCTCGAAGCCTCCCGCCAGGCCTTGCTGCAGCAGTTGCGCGGCCCGGAAAAGCACCGCCGCGGCGAGCCGACAGGACCAGGCGCCCCGTCCGACGACGCGGCCGCCGAACACCAGACCGAATCGTCTTCGGCCAGCCGTCCCGGCACAGGCCTATGGTCGGCCGCGCGCCATGGCATCAACGCCTGGTGGCAATTCCACCCGGCCCGCGCAGCGGGTGCTGTCGCCAGGCCTTTTCTTGAAGACTACGCTGAACGCAAACCCTTGCAGTTGCTGGGCATCGCCGCAGGCGTGGGCGCGGTCGTGGCGCTGACGCGTCCCTGGCGCCTGGTCTCCTTGGGCGGCCTTGCCATCGCGGCCCTCAAAAGCTCCCAGGCCACCAGCCTGGCGCTGTCATTGCTCACCGCCGGAAAAGACCCAACCCCGAAGGATCCCCCATGAGAACTGCAACGGCCACCAAACCCGCTGTCGCGCGAGTCAAGTCTGCCCCGCTGGTGCTGGACGAGGCCGCATTGAAGGCCGCGGCCACGCACCTCGACGACGGCCCGGTGACTCCCAGCTATGGCCCGCACCGCGAGGCCATCATCAAGCTGCTCAACGATGCACTGGCCACCGAGCTGGTGTGCGTGCTGCGCTACAAACGCCACCATTTCACGGCGGATGGCCTGGCATCGCCCGCCATCGCCAAGGAGTTCCTGGTACACGCCAACGAGGAGGCCGCGCATGCCGACCTGCTGGCCGAACGCATCGTGCAGTTGGGTGGCGACCCCGACTTCTCCCCCGAATCGCTGACACGCCGCAGCCATGCCGACTACGACGACTCCAAGGACCTCAAGTCCATGCTGCGTGCCAACCTGGTGGCCGAGCGGATCGCAGTGGAGGCCTATCGCCAGACGATCCTCCTGCTCAGCGACAAGGACCCTACCACCCGCCGCATGCTGGAAGGCATCCTGGCGCAAGAGGAAGAGCACGCCGACGAACTGAAGGATTGGCTGCACCGCTGATACGCCACGGGCGACGCGGCAGCCCCTGCCCAACTACATTTTTTAAGGACTCACCATGAAATACGCTCGCACCATTGCCTTGGCCGCCCTGACCGGCATCACCGTTATCACCGCCGGCTGCGCCGTGGCCCGCAACCAGGAAACCGTGGGCTCCTATGTCGACGACGCAGGCGTCACCACCGCAGTGAAGGCCAAGTTCGCGGCGGACAAGACCGTTGCAGCCACGTCCATCAGTGTGGAAACCCTCAATGGGACCGTACAGCTGTCAGGCTTTGCCAAATCGCAGGCCGAGAAGGACCAGGCCGAAGCGCTGGCCCGCAGCACTAACAATGTGCGTCAAGTGCGCAACAGCATCGTGGTGCGTCCGTAGCCAGGAGCCAACCCTGGCCTCGTGCCCTTAGAACGTGTTTACGATCTGTATGGGGATCGCGTTGGAGTGCAATCGGGATGAGTGAGTGGCCCAGTCTGCGCCGCATGGGCTCGTGCCCATGCAAGCAGATGGGGCGCTCAATCGCCCGATTTCACTCCAACCCTTCGGGCAAGTGTCTTTGCGGGCGGTCTGCGGCGTTGCGGCGCTTGTCCATAGCCAAGCTATGGACGGCGCACCGCGCCTTGCATCCCATCCCGCAAAGACACTTGCGCGACCCCATAGAGATCGCAAACACGTTCTTACATTGGTATCCAAGGCAGGTCGGCGACCTGCCTTTTCTTTTTTGATCGGACCCGGCCCGCGCCGTCATGAAAATCTTCAGTTGCGACACCTGCCACCACCCGGTCTTCTTCGAGAACGTCCAGTGCCTGAACTGCGGCAGCCCATTGGCCTTCCTGCCAGACCAACTGAACATTGCTGCGCTCCAGGAGGCCACGCCGCAGGATGAGGCGCAAGCAGCCCCTTCCGCACGCCTCTGGCAATGCGTCAATGCGCCCGAGCCACGCACAAGCTACCGCATGTGCCTCAATCACGACCTGTACCAGGCCTGCAACTTCGCGGTGCCGCAGGAAGACCCCAACCCGCTGTGCATCTCGTGCCGCCAGACACGGGTGCTGCCTGATCTCTCACTGCCTGGCAACCAGCACCGCTGGTACCTGATCGAGGTCGCCAAGCGCCGGCTGTTCTATACGCTGGCGCGGCTGGGCCTGGCACCGACACAGGAGCAGGGCCCGGACACGCCCGGCCCGGCCTACGCCTTCCTGGCCGACCAGCCCGGCGGGCCAGCCATCATGACCGGCCACAAGGCCGGCCTGATCACCCTGAACATCGCCGAAGCCGACGACGACGAGCGTGCGCGCCGCCGGCTGCTGCTGCATGAGCCCTACCGCACCCTGCTCGGACACCTGCGCCACGAGTCCGGCCACTATTACTGGAACCAGTTGATCCGCGATGCAGGACGCACGCCAGCCTTCCGGGAGACCTTTGGCGACGAGTCAGCCGACTACGAGTCGGCGCTGCAGCAGCACTATGCCGCCGGCCATGGCGGCAGCGATTGGCACAACGATTACGTGAGCAGCTATGCCACGGCCCACGCCTGGGAGGACTGGGCCGAGACCTGGGCGCACTACCTGCACATGGTCGACCTGCTCGAAACCGCAGCGGCCTTCCGTACCAACATGGTGGTGCCTGGCACCAAGCCCATGCCCAGGAAAGGCGTGTCCAACCCCTTCGACTCACCTGAGACAGATTTCACCCAGTTGGTCCAGCAATGGGTGCCGGTCACGCTGCTGCTCAACAGCCTGAACCGCAGCCTGGGCCAGAGCGACGCCTACCCGTTCGCGCTGTCACCCGGCGCCCTGCGCAAGCTGCGCTTCGTGCACGAGGTGATCCACGAAAGCACGCGCAAGCCGGTCGTCGACGGGACTGACGCCGCCCGACCCGTTTCAGCCGCCTAGCGGGCGCGCATTGACCTTGGCCTGCAGCCGCTCCTGCACCTCGGGCGAGACGAACTTGTCCACCTCGCCGTGCAACAGGGCAATCTCGCGCACAAAGGTGCTGGAGATGAACTGGTACTTGTCGCTGGGGGTGAGAAAGACGGTTTCCACATCCGGCATCAGGCTGCGGTTCATGCCGGCCAGCTGGAATTCGTAGTCGAAATCAGTCACGGCGCGCAGGCCGCGCACCATGGCCTTGCCGCCGCGCGCCACCACGAAGTCGCGCAGCAGGCCGGAGAAGCTCTCCACCTCGACCTGCGGGTAATGGCGCACCGCCACGCGGACCATGTCGATGCGCTCCTGCAGGTCGAACAGCGTCTTCTTGTGGTGGCCGGCAGCGACCGCCACGATGACCCGGCCAAACAGCTGGGTCGCGCGGCGCACCACGTCTTCATGGCCCAGGGTCATGGGATCGAAAGTGCCGGGGTAGACGGCGATGACGTTGTGCACCATGCAGCGGTTCTCCTGTCTCTTCTCATGGGGGAAGAAGCGGCACGGCCGCCTTCGTGGCGGCGATTATGCTGCGCTGCGGAAAGGCCCTGCCTCAGGCCAGGGGCTTGAGCAAGTGCGCATGGACTGCGCCGGCCCGCAGGTGGCGCTGCAGCACAAAGCCGTGCTCGGCCAGCGCCGTGTCCGACCAGGCCTCGGGCGCCTCCAGGTAGACAAAGCCATCAGGCGCCAAGGCACGCGCAGCCGCCTTCAGGGCCGGCACGAACAGGCCGGCGTCAAACGGCGGATCGAGCAGCACCAGGTGCAGGCTGCCGGGCGCGGCCTCGCGCAGCGCAGCCACACCGTCCATGCGGCGGATATCCACGCCCTCGGCCTGCAGCCGCGTGCGTATCGCGCGCAGTGCCTCGACCAGTTGGGAATCCTGCTCGCACAGCAGCACCGGCGCCGCCCCGCGCGAGGCGGCCTCCAGCCCGAGCGCGCCGGTGCCGGCAAAGGCATCCAGGCAGCGCCAGCCGGTCAAGTCCTGGCCCAGCCAGTTGAACAGCGTCTCGCGCACGCGGTCAGGGGTGGGGCGCAAGCCGGGCTTGTTGGCCACCGCAAGACGGGTACGCCGCCATTGGCCGCCGATGATGCGCACTTCGCCCGGCGGCTTGGATGGCCTCTTGACGATCGGCTTGGCAGGCCGCTTGGCGGCGGGTTTGGGAGAGGCGGAAGCGGCTTTCTGGGACATGCGGCGAGCTTAACCGCGCAGGGCAAGCGCTTTCACCAGCCGGTGAAGGCGCGGCGGGCCAGCATGGCAGCCAGCACGAGCATGGTGCCGCCAATCAGCGCATCGAGCATTTGCCAGGCACGCGGCCGCGCAAATACCGGTGCCAGCAGCCGCGCGCCAAAGCCGAGCAAGGCGAACCACAGCGCGCTCGCCAGCGAGGCGCCCGCCACAAACCAGACTTTGAGCGAGCCCGCGTACTGGGCGCCCGCGCTGCCGACCAGCAGCACGGTGTCCAGATAGACATGCGGATTCAGCAGCGTGAAGCCAGCCACCTGTGCCAGCACGGCCACGCGCGACAGCGACGCCCCTTGCACCGCCGCCTGCAAGGCGCCGGGCTGGCGCGCGCGCCACAAGGCCCCAAATCCATAAGCGCACAGAAAGGCTGCGCCGAGCCCCGCGAGCAGGGTAGCCAGCATGGGCCGCCCCTGCAGCGCCTGCGCCATGCCGGCCACGCCCGCCGCGATCAACGACGCATCGCCGGCCGCGCAAAACAACACCACGGCGCCCACATGCTCGCGCCGCAGCCCCTGGCGCAGCACATAGGCGTTCTGGGCGCCAATGGCCACGATGAGCACCAGGCTCATGAAGAATCCGTTGGCAAAGGCGGTGCTGAAGTGTTCGGCAGACATGGCGCCAGCTTGCTGCCGGATGCGAATTAACTCAAACTAAACCTTCTAACCTCAATTTAGTTTTGCTTCACACCATGCTCGACTACGCCGCTTTGAACGCCCTGGCCGCCGTGGTGCGCGAAGGCAGCTTCGAGCGCGCCGCCCGCGCGCTGAACGTCACGCCGTCGGCGGTATCGCAGCGTGTGAAGCAGTTGGAAGAGCGCACCGGCGGCGCGCTGCTGGTGCGCGGCCAGCCCTGTGTTGCCACCGAAGCCGGGCTGCAGCTGTGCAAGCACGTGGAGCGCGTCGGCATGCTGGAGCACGAGCTGCGCGATGCCTTGCCGGCCCTGGGCATGGGCGGCGCGGCGGGCGAGCGGGTCACGGTGCGGGTGGCGGTCAATGCCGACAGCCTGGCGACCTGGTTCATGGCGGCTGCGGCAGACTTCGCGGCACAAGAAGCTGCGCTGCTCGACCTCACGGTGGACGATCAGGACCACACGGCCGAGCGCCTGCGCAGCGGCGCCGTGCTGGCGGCCGTGACGGCGCTGGCCCAGCCCGTGGCCGGCTGCAACAGCGAAGCACTGGGCACCATGCACTACGTGGCGGCGGCAAGCCCGCGCTTCGTGCGCGAGCATTTTTCCAAGGGTGTCGGCGCCCGCACGCTGGCAAGCGCGCCAAGCCTGGTGTTCGACCGCAAGGACCGGCTGCAGGCGCGCTGGGTGCGCCGCATCTGCCATCGCAGCGTCGAGACGCCGCGGCACTGGCTGCCCTCGCCACATGCTTTCGTCGAGGCCGCCTGCGCCGGCATGGGCTGGGGCATGCATCCGGCCAGCATGGTGGCCGATGCGATGCGCAAGGGCGCACTGGTGGAACTGGTGCCGGGCTCGACGCTGCCGGTGCCGCTGTATTGGCAGCAGGCGCGCGCGGCGCCGCGGCTATTGGAGCGGCTGGGCGCTGCGGTGCGCGCAGCCGCCACCGGCGGCCCGCACGCGCTGGCGTAGGCTATTTGCCGCCCACCACCACCGTCACCATGCGGTCAGGCCGCAGCTTGCGCTCGAAGGCCGCGCGGATGTCGGCGACGCCGACCTTCTTCACCTGGGCGGTCCAGGTGTCGAGGTAGTCGAGCGGCAAGTTGTTCCAGGCAATGTTGGCCACGTTGGACAGCAGCTTGGCATTGCTGTCGATGCGCAGCGGGAAGCCGCCAATCAGGTTGTCCTGCGCGGCCTTGAGTTCTGCCCGCGTCGGGCCGTCGGCCACGAAATGGTCGAGCACGCCGCGCGCCACGTCTACCGCCTGTGCGGCCTGGTCGGGCCGGGTCTGCAGGCCGATGGTGAATGCGCCCGCATGCAGGCCAGGCTCGAACCAGCTTTGCACGCTGTAGCTCAGGCCGCGCTTCTCGCGCACCTGCTCGGTCAGGCGCGAGACAAAACCGCCACCGCCCAGGATGTAGTTGCCCACGGTCAGCGCGAAGTAGTCCGGATCGTCCCGCTTGAAGCCTGGCTGGCCGATGTAGACATGGGCCTGGGCCGAATCGAAGGGAATGCGGATGTCCTGTGGCGCGGTGAGCGGCTGCACCTCACCCACGGCCGGCAACGCGGCACAGGCGCGTACCGGCAGGCGCGACAACAGGGCCGCGGCGAGCCGGTCGGCCTGCGCGCGGTCCAGCGCGCCGACCACGCTGACCTTGGCACCGCAGGCCAGCAGGGAACGCTCGTACAGGGCACGCATGTCGGCCACCGAGATGGCCGCCAGCGTCTCGGCCGTGGTGCGCTGGCCATAGGGGTGGCTGCCGTAGACCGCGCGCTGGAAGGCGCGGCCGGCCTGGGTGGCGGGCCGGGTCTCGGCCTCGCGCAGGGCGGCGGTGATGCGCTGGCGCTCGCGCTGCCAGATGTCGTCGGGGAAGGACGGCTCGCCGATCTGGCGCGCCGCCAGTTGCGCGGCGCGGTCCAGCAGCGCCGGGTCGGTGAGCGAGCGCAGCGAGAAGCTCATGCGGTCGCTGCCGGCCTCGGCGCCGAAATTGGCGCCCAGGTCGGCCCAGGCGTCGTCCAGCGCGTTCTCGTCCAGCGCCGGTTCCTGGCCACGGGCCAGCACGCCCTTGTCCACCATGCGCGCGGTGACGCTGGCCAGGCCGGCCTGCGCCGCCGGGTCGCGCCGGCTGCCGGCGTCGAAGTCGATCTGCACGTCCACCATGGGCACGGCCTTGCTCTCGACCAGGTAGACCTGCGCGCCGCTGGGCTGGGTCCAGTGCTGGATCGGCAGCGCCGCCAGAGCATCTTTTGCAAGAAAAGTGGCTAAAGCCCAGGCCAGCAGCCGGCTTATAGCTATATTTTTAATAGTAAACATGGAACAGGCTTTCGCTCAGTGCACCGCACCGCCAGGGGCGTCGGCCTGCGCCGGGCGGCGCGGTTTGGAGGGATCGACCGGCTGCGGCAGCAGCGTGCCGACGGTGAGCTGGTCGTCGCCGAAATAGCGTTGCGCCACGGCCTGCACCTGCTGGGCCGTGACCTTTTCCAGGCGCGCAATGACCTGCTCGTCGGCATCGATCGGCAAGCCCATGATCCAGTTGGAGCCCAGCTCGTTGGCCTGCTCGAACACCGAGTCGCGCTTGAACACCTCGCCCGCCACCCATTGGGTCTTGACGCGGCGCAGCTCGGCTTCGCTCACGCCCTCGGCCGCCACCTTGGCCACCTCGGCGCGCAGTGCGGCCTCTACCTGCGCCGCGGTACGGCCCTGCGCCGGCACGCCGTACAGCATGAAGCTCTTGGGGCCGCGCGCCACCAGCGAGTGGTAGGCGCCAACGCTGTCGGCCACGCGATCCGGGCCCTGCGTCAAGGCGCGGCCCAGGCGGGCGCCGCTGTAGCCGTCGAGCACGGCCGACAGCACGGTCAGCGCCAGCGCGTCGTCGGCCTGCGGCGCGCCAGCCGCAAGCGACTCCAGCCCCGGCACCTTGAAGTTCAGTGCCACATAGGCTTGCTCGGCCGGCGCCTTGAAGTCGACGCGGCGGATGCCAACCTGCGCCGGCTCGATCTGCGGCTTGCGCGCCGGCACGGCACGCGCGGGGATACGGCCGTAGGTGGCCTCGGCCCAGCGGCGGACCTGGGACACATCCACATCGCCCGCCACCACCAGCGCCGCGTTGGCCGGCACGTACCAGCGCTGGTGGAAGGCGCGCACATCGTCAGCGGTGTAGGCGGCGATGTCGCTCATCCAGCCGATCACCGGCCGGCGGTAGGGCGAGGCCAGCCAGACCTGGGCGTTGAGCACCTCGCCCAGTTGGGCGCGCGGGTTGTCTTCGGTGCGCATGCGGCGCTCTTCGGTCACCACCTGGCGCTCTTTGGTGAATTCGCCGTCGGCCCACTGGTTGTGGGCAAAGCGGTCGGATTCGAGCTTCATCACCTCTTGCAGCCGGTTGGCCGGGATCTGCTGGTAGTAGCCGGTGTAGTCGCGCGTGGTGAAGGCGTTCTCGCGCCCGCCCAGGGCCGCCACGCGACGTGAAAATTCGCCCGCGGGCACGGTCGGCGTGCCCTTGAACATCATGTGCTCCAGCATGTGGGCGACGCCCGAGGTGCCGTCGACCTCATCCATCGAGCCCACCCGGACCCAGACCATCTGCACGGCCGTGGGCGCGCGGCGGTCCGGCTTGATGATCACCGTCATGCCATTGGCCAGGGTGAACTGCTGCACGGCTTCGGCGCTTGCGCTGGCCGGCGGCTGCCCTGGCAACACAGTAGACCCGGGCGTTGGGGCGGGATCGCCGGCCTGCGATGGCTGGGCTGCGGCGCCAAAGGCACCGAGCAAGCCCAGCAGCAGGCCCAATGGGGGTATGGATCGTTTCATAGAATGGTGCGATTCTAAGAACGCCTCCAATGTTCAGTTTCTTCAAGAAAAAAGCAGCCACCCCGCCCGAAGTCCCGCCGCAGCCCGCGCCGGCCCCTTTGCCCAGCCCGCCCGCTGCACCGGCGGTTGAGCCGCCCCCTCCTCCGCCACCGCCACCTGCTCCGGCGCCTGCCGCTACCGGGTCGGCCCTGTCGTGGCTGAAGAACCAGTTTGGCGCCGGGCCGGCTCCGGCCCCTGCGCCTGAGCCCCCTGCACCGGTCGTACCGGCGCCCGCACCGCCTGTGCCACCCGCACCAGCGCCAGCGCCCGTTCCCGTGCCTGCTCCATTGCCACCACCCGCCCCGGTCGCAGCCGAGCGCCGCCCCTGGCTCGATCGCCTGAAGGCCGGGCTGCGCAAGACCGGCAGCAGCATCACCACCGTCTTCACCGGCACCAAGATCGACGACGCGCTCTATGAAGAGCTGGAAGACGCCCTGCTGATGGCCGACACCGGCGTCAAGGCCACGCAGCACCTGCTGACCGACCTGAAGCGGCGCGTAAAAGAAGCCAAGGCCACCGAGCCGGCCGCCGTCAAGGCGCTGCTGGCCGATGCCATTGCCGCCCTGCTGGCGCCGCTGGAGAAGCCGCTGGTGATCGGCCAGTACACGCCGACCGTGATCATGGTGGCGGGCGTGAATGGCGCCGGCAAGACCACCTCGATCGGCAAGCTCACCAAACACCTGGCCCAGGAAGGCGCCAGCGTGCTGCTGGCCGCCGCCGACACCTTCCGCGCCGCGGCGCGCGAGCAGTTGGGCGTGTGGGCTGACCGCAACCTGGTCGAAATCATCGGCCAGCAGGGCGGCGACCCAGCCGCCGTCAGCTTTGACGCGGTAACGGCCGGCAAGGCACGCGGCAAGGACGTGGTGCTGGTGGATACCGCCGGGCGCCTGCCGACGCAGCTGCACCTGATGGAAGAGCTGAAGAAGATCAAGCGCGTGGTGCAAAAGGCCGACGGCACCGCCCCGCACGAAGTGCTGCTGGTGATAGACGGCAACACCGGCCAGAACGCCCTGGCGCAAGTGCGGTCTTTTGACGACGCACTGGGCCTGACCGGGCTGATCGTCACCAAGCTGGACGGCACGGCCAAGGGCGGCGTGCTGGCCGCCATCGCCCAGGAACGGCCGATACCGGTCTATTTCATAGGCGTGGGCGAGAAGCTGGAAGACCTGGAAACCTTCAGCGCCCGCGAATTTGCCCAGGCACTGCTGGCCTAACCCGCCGCAACGGCTTTGACCGGCGCTTTACATAAGGGACAGCGGCAGGGCAAAAGCTATCGGCACGATAGGAATAGAGGGGAACTTGTAACTTAGCACTCAATCCAATCGAGTGCTAATATGAACCGTCTATGAGAAAAGGACTTCTGGTATGAGTATTCAAACTGGAAATGCCACCGCCGTTGCGACCGCCAATCCGTGGTCGCTGGTGCCCCCGCTGGGTAACCTCGACGCCTACATTTCCGCCATCAATCGCATTCCGCTGCTCACCCTCGAGGAAGAGCAGCGCTACGCCCGCAAGCTGCGCGACGACAACGACCTGGACTCCGCCGGGCGCATGGTGTTGTCGCACCTGCGCCTGGTCGTCTCCATTTCCCGCCAGTACATGGGCTATGGCCTGCCGCAGGGCGACCTGATCCAGGAAGGCAACATCGGCCTGATGAAGGCGGTCAAGCGCTTTGACCCGGACCAGGGCGTGCGCCTGGTGAGCTACGCCATGCACTGGATCAAGGCCGAGATCCACGAGTACATCCTGAAGAACTGGCGCATGGTGAAGGTGGCGACCACCAAGTCGCAGCGCAAGCTGTTCTTCAACCTGCGCTCGATGAAGCAAGGTTTCAAGTCCGAAGCCGGCTTGAGCGACACGGCCACGCCGCGCGACACCCTGAGCGAGCGCGAGATCGACCTGGTCGCCGAGCGCCTGAACGTCAAGCGCGAAGAAGTCATGGAGATGGAAACGCGCATGTCCGGCGGCGACGTGCTGCTGGACCCGTCGCCTTCGGACGACGGCGAGCAGGCCTTTGGCCCGATCGCCTACCTAGCCGACGCCGCGCATGAGCCCACGGCCATGCTCGAATCACGCCAGCGCGACGTGCTGGCCACCGACGGCATCGCCACGGCGCTGAACACGCTGGACGACCGCAGCCGCCGCATCGTGGAAGAGCGCTGGCTCAAGGTGAACGACGACGGCTCGGGCGGCATGACGCTGCACGAGCTGGCAGCCGAGTACAGCGTGAGCGCCGAGCGCATCCGCCAGATCGAATCGGCCGCCATGAAGAAGATGAAGAAGGCGCTGGCCGAATACGCCTGACGCCCGCCCATTCCCTGCCCACGGCGGGGGATGGTGCAAACTCCCGGGTTTTGCGCTCTGGAGACACTCCCCATGCTGCCATCAGCCCCCCGCCGCGCCCTGCTGTCCGCGGCTTTGCTGAGCCTTGCCGGCACCGCCCTGGCCCAGGCGCCCGCCCACCCGATGCCGGCGCACTGGCCGACCAAGCCGCTGCGCATCATCGTCGGCTTCCCCGGTGGCTCCTCCCCCGACACCACCGCACGCACGCTGGCCGAGCCGCTGTCCAAGGCGCTGGGCCAGCCGGTGATCGTCGAGAACAAGGTGGGCGCGGGCGGCAACATCGCCGCCGACTACGTGGCCAAGGCCAATGACGACCACACCATCGGGCTGATGATCAACGGCAACATGACGGTGTCCAAGCTGCTCAACCCGCGGCTGCCGTACGACCCGCTGAAGGACTTCGCGCCGATCAGCCTGATCGGCGTGTCGCCGCTGGTGCTGACCGCGCCACTGAACGCGCCCGGCGCCGACGCGCGTGCCTTCTTCGCCGCCGCCCGCAGCGCCGGCGACAAGTGGAGCTACGGCTCGCCCGGCGTGGGCACGGTGGGCCATCTGGGCATGGAATTGCTCAAGAGCCGCAGCGGCATCGATCCGATGCACGTGCCCTACCCCGGCTACCCGCAGGTGGCCAACGCCATGATCGCGGGCGAGCTGCAGATCTCCATGCTGCCGCCGGCGCTGGCGTCGGCGCAGGCCAAGGCCGGCAAGCTGCGCGCCATCGGCATCACCTCGACCAGCCGCAGTCCGCTGGTGCCCGAGATCCCGAGCCTGTCGGAAGCCGGCGTGCAGAACTTCAACCTGGAGATGTGGAACGCCGTGGCCGCCCCCACCTCGATGCCCGCGCCCATCGTGGCCCGGCTGTCGACGCTGCTGGTGGAGATCACCCGCTCGCCCGAGATCCGCGCCAAGCTGGCCCAGCAGGGCTGGCAGGCGGTGGGGACTTCGCCCGAAGGCCTGGCCAACCGCATCAAGTCCGATGCGGTGGTGCTGGGCGGCATCATCCAGCTGCGCGGCATCAAGAACGAATAGGCAATTTTTAAAGAAATATGCCTCTAGCCCAGGCGGGGACTAGGCTTATAGCTATTATTTAAATAGCAATCAAGCCACAGCCAACAAGGCCTTGATGTCGGCCATCAGCTCGGTGCTGGGGCTGCCGTAGCGGCTGTAGAGACGCAGCCGGCCCTGCGGGTCGTACAGGTAGCTGCCGGCGGAATGGTCCATCGAGTAGCTGCCCGGCTCCTTGCCCTCGACCTTCTTGTAGTAGACCTTGTAGTCCTTGGCGACCACGGGCAACTGATCGGGCGTGGGGCGCAGCGCGATGAAGCTCGGGTCGAAGTTCTCCATGTAGGCCTTCAGCACCTCGGGCGTGTCGCGCTCCGGGTCGACGCTGATGAAGACGGCCTGCAGGCGGTCGCCGTCGGCGCCCAATTGGCGCTTGACCTCGGCCAGCTCGGCCATGGTGGTCGGGCACACGTCCGGGCACTGGGTGAAGCCAAAGAACGCGACCACCACCTTGCCCTTGAAATCAGCCATGGTGCGGGTCTTGCCGAACTGGTCGGCCAGGGAGAAGTCGCGGGCGTAGTCGGCGCCGGTGACGTCCACCGCATGGAAGCTCGGGCCAGGTGCGGATTTGGAACAGGCGGCCAGCGCTGCGGCGGCAGCAGAAATCAGCACAAGTCGGCGGGTAGGCAGCACGGCAAAGCTCCTAGAAAACATAGTGGTCCACCAGCAGCGCCGCGAACAGCAGGCTCAGGTGGATCAGCGAGAAACGGAAGGTACGGCGCGCCAGCTCGTCCGAGTAATTGCGCCAGAGCCGGAACGCATAGGCACAAAAACCGGCGTTGAGCACTACGGCCGCCGCCAGGTAAATCCACGAACTCATGCCGTAGATGAAAGGCATCAGGCAGCCCGCGAACAGGATGAAGGTGTAGAGCAGCACCTGCAGGCGTGTGAACTCGTTGCCGTGGGTCACCGGCAGCATGGGCAGGCCGGACTTGCGGTAGTCCTCGACCCGGTACAGCGCCAGCGCCCAGAAGTGCGGTGGCGTCCACAGGAAGATGATCAGGAACAGGATCAGTGCCTCGGGCCCGACGTCGCCGGTCATGGCGGCCCAGCCCAGCACCGGCGGCATGGCGCCAGACGCCCCGCCAATGACGATGTTCTGCGGCGTCAGCGGCTTGAGGATGACGGTGTAGACCACCGCATAGCCGACAAAGGTGGCAAAGGTCAGCCACATGGTCAGCGGGTTGACGAAGGCATACAGCAGCCAGGAGCCGGCCACGCACAAAGTGGCAGAGAAGCTGAGCGCCTGCAGGTCGCTCAGCTCACCGCGCGCCGTGGCGCGCCAGGCGGTGCGGCGCATCTTGGCGTCTATGCTTTTCTCCACCAGGCAGTTGAAGGCGGCGGCGGCCCCCGCCACCAGCCAGATGCCAACGCAGGCCACTGCGGCCAGGCGGATGTCAGCCCAGGTCGGCACGCCGGGCACGGCCAGCACCATGCCGATCAGGGCACAGAACACGATCAGCTGCACCACACGCGGCTTGGTCAGCGCGTAGAACTGTTGAAACCGCGACGGTGCGGCAAGAGAGGAAGCGGCGCTCATGGTGGGGAAGATCCGGGGAAGCCCGCGGCGATCGCACGCGGGGCGGGCCCGGCTGTATCGCGCAGATCACGCGCTACAGCCGGGCGGCTGGAGAAATAGGTCCAGGTCAGCGCCACCACCAGGGCGGCGGCACCGCCAGTATGGGACACGGCGGCGACCAGCGGCCAGTCCAGCACGACGTTGGACAAGCCGGTAGCAAACTGCCACAGCGCCAGGCCAGCCAGCCAGCGCGCCGCGCGCGCCAGCCCCGGCACGCGCCACAGCCGCCAGGCCAGCAGGCACAGTGCCACAAACAGCGCATAGGCAAACAGGCGATGCGCATAGTGGATCGCGGTCAGGCCGGCAAAGCTGATGTTGCTGCCATCGCGCAGCAGGCCCAGTGGCCGCCAGACCTCAAAGCCCTGGGCAAAGTTCATGGACGGCCACCAACTGCCCTGGCAGGTCGGGAACTCGGCGCAGACCAGCACCGCGTAATTGGTGCTGACCCAGCCGCCCAGCAGGATCTGCAGCGCCAGCATGGCGCAGGTCAGGGCCAGGCCGGCCCGCAGGCCACGCTGCAGCTCCACCGGGCCATAGCCGCCCTGCGCCTGCGCATGGCGCACCGCCTGGGCGCACAGCAGCGCCAGCAGGATCAGGCCACCCGCCAGATGCAGCACCACGATGGCCGGAAACAGCCGCCAGGTCACGGTAAAGGCGCCAAACGCGCCCTGGATGCAGACCCAGACCAGGGTCACCGCCGGCCACGCCGGGTGCACCGGCAGCGCAGGCCCGTCCTGGCGGCGTTGCTGGCGCGCCAGCCACCAGGTGGCAAGGGTCAGGGTCAGGATCAGCACGCCGACACCGGTGGCCAGGTAGCGATGGACCATCTCCACCCAGGCCTTGCCGTGCGTGACCGGGCCGGTCGGCATGGCGCTTTGCGCTGCCGCGATCTGGCTGCGCGCGCCCACCGGGCTGGCACTGCCGTAGCAGCCGGGCCAGTCCGGGCAGCCCAGGCCGGAGTCGGTCAGCCGCGTGAAGGCGCCAAACAGCACCAGGTCGAAGGTAAGAAACAGCGTGAGCACGGTCAGCGCCTGCAGCCGGCGCAAGGTGCTGGCGCCCCGGTGGCGCATCCAGAGCCACAGCAGCGGCACGGACGCGACCAACAGCCCGGTGAGCATCAGCTGCAGCGCGGGCGAGAGGTCGTAGAGAGAGGAATGTTCCATCGCGAAAACAGGTGGGCAGCGCGCTCAGCGGCCGGCTTCGTCCCAGGAAGAAGAGGCGCGCAGCAGGCGCTCCAGGTCGCGCTTGGCCCGGGCCGCGCCCTTGGCGTCCATGTCGGCCGGGAAACGCATCATCCAGCGGCCCATGGGGTCGACCACGTACAGGTGTTCTTCCAGCGTGCGGCCTTCGGCCGGCGCCAGCCAGGCCGCCAGCGCCGCGCGGTCCACGCGCAGGGTTGTCGCCTGGCGTATGCCCTGGGCCAATTCCGGGCGCACTGGCGCCGCGTCATCGACCAGCCAGACCCAGTCCATGCGGTCTTTCTCACGCCCCAGGCTTTCCCGCAGTTGGCGCTGCAGGTAGAGGTTGTGCTCGCAGCGGGCCTCGCAGGCGCCGCCGCCCACGCTCACCAGCAGCCATTGCTTGCGCAGCGCGGTCAGGCTCTGCGTCTGGCCGTCGGGCAAGGTAGCCGGCACGTCGGGCAACTCCGGCTGCGCCTCGATCAGCTCGCCGTAAGCGCGCCCGCCCTCGGGCCGCACCACGTAGAAGGTGAAGTAAGACGCCAACACCGGCGCCGCACACACCAGCATCACCGCCAGCATCTTCCAGCGGCCATGCACCGTGCGCCGCTGCGCCTGCGCATCGCCCGGCTGCGGCATTGAATGGACTGTGAGGCCCAGTGGCTGGTCTTCCATGTCAGAGCCCCAATGCATGAAACACGCACTGCCTCATACCAAGAACACCGCAGAACCGGCCTTGCCGGGCCGCAGGATGTGCCCCCTGCAAGGGGGTTGGCGAAGACACGAAGTGCGAAGCCTGGGGGTGTGCATCAAGTGCGTACAAGTTGAAACCAGACATAGAGGAATGCGATGAGGGCGCAAAGCCCGAACCATTGGAAGGCGTAGCCATAGTGGCGTTCGACGCCGCTGGTGATCTCGGGCCAACGGCGCTGCAGGCCTTCGCTGGCATCGCCGGTCTGTACCACCGAGAAGGCCGCCAAGGGCAGCCCGGTCTCGCGCCGGAACGCCGGCAGGTCGAGATTTTGCCGGATGCGGGAAGACCCCTCAGAGGCATTGCCCGCGCCAAAGTCGAACAGCTTGGAGGGCGGCGCTTCGATGCGCCCCCTGACCTGCACCACGCCCTCGGGCGTTTCGACCGCCGGCAGCCGGGTGCGGTCCTCGAAATTGCGCGGCACCCAGCCGCGCTGCACCAGCACGGTGGTGCCGGTATCGAGCTGCAGCGGCGTTATCACGAAGAAGCCTGGGCGCCCATCCATCTGGCGGTTGTCCAGGAACACCGTGGCGCGTGGCTGCCAGCGGCCCTGCAGCAGCACGCTGCGGTGCAGCAAGGGCTCTACGTCATCCCCCTGGGGCAGCGCGGCGCCGTCGAGCACGGGCAAGGCCTCGCGCTGCTGCATGGTGGCGTGGATGGCTTCTCGCTGTGCGGCCCGTGCCAACTGCCAGCGGCCAAGCGAGGCCGTCACCCCTATGCCGACAAGAGCAGCCAGGGTGATCAGCAGGAAGCGCCATGTCAGTGGCGGGGCGCGCAGGCTCACGGGATAATCCGATCCATGAAATACATCATGCTGATTGCCTTTCTGGGCATCCTGGCCGCCCTTGGCTCGGCGCTGTTCTTCATGATGCGCGACGGCCGCGAGGGCAAGGCCAAGACCAGCAACATGGCGCGCGCGCTCACGGTGCGCATAGGGCTATCTGTGTTGCTGTTCATCTGCGTGCTGATTGGCTGGAAGCTGGGCTACATCCACCCCACCGGCTTGCCGCTGGCAGGCTGAAGCGCAGCGGCGCTCCATGCAAAAAGGCGCCTTGCGGCGCCTTTTTTGCTGGGTGCCTGGAGCATGCACTCACGTCCAGTAGACCAGCATGTACAGGCCGAGCCACACCACATCCACAAAGTGCCAGTACCAGGCCGCGCCTTCGAAGCCAAAGTGGCGCTCGGGCGTGAAGTGGCCCTTGCGCAAACGCAGTGTGATGAAGAACAGCATCAGCATGCCGATGAACACGTGGAAGCCGTGGAAGCCAGTCAGCAGGTAGAAGGTTGAGCCATACACGCCTGAATTCAGCTTCAGGTTCAGTTCCGAATACAGGTGGTGGTATTCATAGCCCTGCACGCACAGGAAGACAAAGCCCAGCAGCACCGTGATCCACATGAAGCCGATGGTCTTGGCGCGATGGTTCTCACGCAGCGCGTGGTGGGCAATGGTCAGCGTCACGCCGGAAGTCAGCAGCAGCGCGGTGTTGATGGTCGGCAGCCAGAACGGGCCGACGGTCTGGAAGGGCTCGACGATATTGGCCGGCGAGGCGGTGGCACCAGCGGCCACGGAAGGCCAGACGGCCTTGAAATCCGGCCACAGCAGCGCGTTGTCCAGGCTGCCCAGGGTGGGCACCGAATGCGCCCGGGCCCACCACAGCGCGGTGAAGAAGGCGCCGAAGAACATCACCTCCGAGAAGATGAACCAGGCCATGCTCCAGCGGTAGGACAGGTCGATCTTGTAGCCATAACGGCCACCCTCGCTCTCCTGCACCGACTGGCTGAACCATTGGTAGAGCACGGTGAGCCACCAGACCATGCCCAGCGCCAGCGAGTACATGCCCCACTCGTGCCCGTTGATCCACTGCGCCGCGCCAAGGATCACGAAGAAAAGGCCGGCGGCCGCCATCACCGGATGGCGCGACTCCGCAGGCACGAAGTAATACGGGGTGGCACTGGTGGGGGTTGAACTCATTTCTGCTCCTGAATCTCTCTTGTGCTCTTTGTATTGGAATCGATCGTCTGCAGGCCGTTACACGACCCAATGCACCAGGCCGACCAGGCCCAGCACCAGCAATATGGCGGCGGCAATGCCCACCGCCACGATGTGCAGGGGATTGAGCTTCACGTCCTGCTCAAACTCGCTGCCCTTGCGCAAGCCAATAAAGGACCAGGCCACGGCTTTCACCGTACGCAGCAGGCCAGGCGACCGGGCATTGCTCATGAGCCGGCTTCCCTCGGCGCCACATGGGCTGACGCGTCTGCGGTGGGCGCGGGTGGCGTGCGGCCACCCACCTCGAAGAAGGTGTAGGACAGCGTGATGGTGGTCACGTCCTTGGACAGTTTGGGGTCGATCACGAAGGCCACCGGCCAGTGCTTTTGCTCACCCGGGTCCATGGTGTACTGGTTGAAGCAGAAGCACTCCAGCTTGTTGAAGTACGGGGCTGCTTCACGCGGGGCGTAGCTCGGGATGGCCTGCGCGGCCATGCGGCGGTTCTGCGTGTTCTGGAACTCGTACATCACCGTGGCCAGTTGGCCTGGGTGGACCTTCATCGAGCGCACCTCGGGCTTGAACTCCCACAGCCCACGAGCGTTGGCGTCGAACTCCACGGTGATGGTGCGGCTGGTGTCGATCTGGCTGTTGGCCGGCACGCGCACGTTCTTGCCGGCGGTGCCGTTGCCCGGCACTTCGCGCTCGGTCAGGGCGAGGATGTTGATGCCGGTGGCTTCGCAGATGGCGTTGTAGAGCGGCACCAACGCATAGCCGAAGGCAAACATGCCGGCCGTCACGATGACCAGCTTGCCCAGCATCTTGGCGTTTCGTGTGCGCTTTGCCATGTGCGGTATCCCGTGTGCCTAGCGGCTCAGATAAACCATCTTGACGCAAAAACCGATGAGAAACACCAGCGCGATCGACGCCAGGATCAGCGCCAGGCGCAGGTTGCTCTTCTTCTGTTCCGGGCTCATGGCTTGCTCCGGCGTACTCAGCCGATCACGCGCGTGGCGGTGGCGTCGAGCTTGGGCGGCGTCTCGAAGGTGTGGAAGGGCGCCGGCGACGGCACTTCCCACTCCAGGCCCACGGCACCTTCCCAAGGGTTCTGCGCTGCAGGCTCGCCACGGCCGCGCATGGTCGGCACCACGATGAACAGGAAGAAGTACACCTGGGCAAAGCCGAAGAAGAAGGCTCCGACCGACGCCAGGGCGTTGAAGTCTGCGAACTGCATCGGGTAGTCGGCATAGCGGCGCGGCATGCCGGCCAGGCCCAGGAAGTGCATCGGGAAGAAGGTGACGTTGAACGAGATCAGCGACCACCAGAAGTGGATCTTGCCGCGCGTTTCGTTGTACATCACGCCGGTCCACTTCGGGCTCCAGTAGTAGAAGGCCGCGAACATGGAGAACAGCGAGCCGGCCACCAGCACGTAGTGGAAATGGGCCACCACGTAGTAGGTGTCCTGCAACTGGATGTCGATCGGCGCCAGGGCCAGGATCAGGCCAGTGAAGCCACCCATGGTGAACACGAAGATGAAGCCCACCGCAAACAGCATGGGCGTCTCGAAGGTCATCGAGCCCTGCCACATGGTGGCGATCCAGTTGAAGATCTTCACGGCCGTGGGCACCGCGATCAGCATGGTCGCGTACATGAAGAACAGCTGGCCAGTCACCGGCATGCCGGTGGTGAACATGTGGTGCGCCCACACGATGAAGGACAGGATGGCAATGGACGAGGTGGCATACACCATGGAGGCATAGCCAAACAGCTTCTTGCGGGCGAAGGCCGGCACGATCTGGCTGATGATGCCGAAGGCCGGCAAGATCATGATGTAGACCTCGGGGTGACCGAAGAACCAGAAGATGTGCTGGTACATCACCGGGTCGCCGCCGCCGGCGGGGTTGAAGAAGCTGGTGCCGAAGTGGCGGTCCGTCAGCGTCATGGTGATGGCGCCAGCCAGCACCGGCATCACCGCGATCAGCAGATAGGCGGTGATCAGCCAGGTCCAGGCGAACATCGGCATCTTCATCAGCGTCATGCCGGGGGCGCGCATGTTGAGGATGGTGACGATGATGTTGATCGAACCCATGATGGACGAGGCGCCCATGATGTGCATGGCGAAGATGCCGGCGTCCATGGACGGGCCCATCTGCAGCGTGAGCGGCGCATAGAGCGTCCAGCCCGCAGCCGGTGCGCCACCGGGCATGAAGAACGAACCCACCAGCATCAGCGCAGCCGGGATCAGCAGCCAGAAGCTGAAGTTGTTCATGCGCGCAAAGGCCATGTCGGATGCGCCGATCTGCAGCGGGATCATCCAGTTCGCGAAGCCCACGAAGGCCGGCATGATGGCGCCGAACACCATGATCAGGCCGTGCATGGTGGTGAACTGGTTGAACAGCTCTGGGTTCACCAGTTGCAGGCCGGGCTGGAACAGCTCGGCGCGGATCAGCAGTGCCAGCACGCCGCCCACCATCAGCATGGTGAAGCTGAACAGCAGGTACAGCGTGCCGATGTCCTTGTGATTGGTAGCAAACACCCAGCGGCGCCATCCGGTAGGGCCGTGGTGGTGATCGTCGTGCGCGTGGCTATCGTGCCCGTGACCGTGGGGGTCGAGTACTGCACTCATCTTGCTTTCCTTTTAAACCTGGGCGCCTGCCGATTACTTGCTGCGTTCGGCCAGCACTTCTGCGGGCTGAACCAGTTGGCCTGTCTTGTTGGACCAGCTGTTCTTGGTATAGGTGGCCACGGCAGCGATGTCCGTGTCCGACAGCTGCTTCCATGACGGCATGCCCTTGTCCATGCGCCCCTTGAGCACCACGTCGATCTGCTCGTTGTGGTTGGCGGCCAGCACGATGGCCGAGCCATCAAGCGGCTTGATCGGGCCGGCGCCCTTGCCGTTGGCCTGGTGGCAGGCGGCGCAATTGCTGGCGTAGACCTTCTCGCCGCGCTTGATGAGATCGTCCAGCACCCAGACCTTGCTTGGATCGTCGGCCTTGGCCGCGGCCTTCTTGCGCTCGGCATCGACCCACTTGGTGTAGTCCTCTGCGGACACGACCTTGACGTGGATCGGCATGTAGGCGTGCTCCTTGCCGCACAGTTCCTGGCACTGGCCGTAGAAGTCGCCCGTGCGCTCGGCGCGGAACCAGGTGTCGCGCACGAAGCCGGGGATCGCGTCCTGCTTGATGCCGAAGGCCGGCACGGCGAAGGCATGGATCACGTCGTTGGCGGTGGTGATGATGCGGACCTTCTTGTTGACCGGCACCACCAGCGGGTTGTCGACTTCCAGCAGGTAGTTGTCGGGCACATTGCCCTTGGCACCTTCGTTGGACATCACGCGCTGGTCATTGACCAGCGTGGAGATATAGCCCAGGCCTTCGCCTTCGCCGGTGATGTAGTCGTAGCCCCACTTCCACTGGTAGCCGGTGGCCTTGATGGTGAGGTCGGCGTTGGTGGTGTCCTTCTGCGCGACAAGCACCTTGGTGGCCGGCAGCGCCATCAGGATCACGATGACGAAGGGGACGATGGTCCAGATGACTTCGACGGTGACCGACTCGTGGAAGTTGGCGGGCTTGTAGCCCTTGGATTTGCGGTGCTTCCAGATGGAATAGAACATCACCGCGAAGACCGCGATGAAGATCACGGTACAGATCACCAGCATCATGGAATGCAGGAAATACTGCTCTTCCGCAATCTTGGTGGCTGGCGCCTGAAGGTTGAGCTGGCGGACGGACGGACCACCGGGAAGATCGTTGACGGCATATGCCGCCGTGGCAACGCCCGCGGTCGCCGCGAGCAGCAACTGGGCGAGCTTGTTGAAAGTGCGATTCATCGTCGTCTTCACTTGTGTTAATTGCCTCAAAACCAAACCTCCTGCCGGTCGCGTGGCCATTGCGCTCGGCCGCTGCGGGACTTACGCCGCCCGCAGCGCCATCCGGATCTCGCTCGCCAATGCCGGACGCAATTCGGGGCGCACGAAGCGCCCCACCTCCATCGACCGTCCCTGCGCCGAGACCTGGATCAGCGAACGATCGCCAACCTTGGGCTCGATGCGGACCCATTCCCGCCGAAACTCCGCGCGCTCAAGCCGGCCGGCGGTCTCCCGCTCCACCACCAGACACGAGCCCTGCAACGAGATGCGCTCTCCATCCGTCGCATGCCGCGCATACACCAGAAACGCTCCCCCTACTGCCAGCAACTCAAGCCATGCGAACGGCATCACCAGTCGCGCGCCATGCACCCAGAAGACTGTGGCGATGCCGAGCGACACCAGGCACAAGGACAGGTACAGCCACCCCAACTGGCTCGGTTTGACCGAGCAGTTGCGCCGCAGAAACCAGTGGAGGTTCTGGCCCGACACGGTGGCGAAGCGAAAGACGAGGTTCGACACTGGTTGCTCACGAAAGCCGAGGCTGCCCGCCGCTGCCCGGGCCCCTGGGGATAAGGCCCGCCGCTCGTCTGGAAGCCCCTGCGTTGCAGAGGAGGAATCCCAAAACTCCAGTAACCCTTCATTCTAGCGCGGCTTCTCCGGCCAGCCGGAGGGATTCCCCGTGCGTCAGGCGCCTCGGCGACCGCCGCGCAGCATGCTGCGCATGTCCTGCAGCGACACCGCGCTCTCGGCGGCCAGCGGCGTGCGCGGCGCGGGGCGCAGCGCGTGGCCGTAGATGATCTCTATCTGCAGTGCCAGGCGCCCGTCTTCGGTCGGGACGGCCAGCCGATCGCGCAGCGCCTCCAGCAGGCGCTGGCGAAACGCACGGCCACGCAGCGCCGGGAAGCGCGCGGGGTGCAGGTTGCGGCCAATCTCGCGCAGATCCTGCAGCAGGCGCTCGGGCGTCTCGTAGGTGAGCGTGGTGCGCTCCATGTCCATCACCGGCTCGGCAAAGCCGGCGTGCACCAGCATGTCGCCCCAGTCGTGCATGTCTGTGAACTCGGCGCCGGCCGGTGGCCAGCCCAGGTCGGCGTAGAGCGCGCGCAGGGAGCGCAGCGTGTCCGGCCCCAGGCAGGAAAACATCAGGAAGCCGTCGGTGGCCAGGGCCGCATGCCAGGCGGCGATCAGCGCCTGCGGATCGGCCGCAGTGTGCAACGACATGTTGGCCCACAGCATCTGCACGCTGCCGGGTGCCAGCGCCTCTGGCCCTGCCAGGAAGCGCGTGGCCGGCGCACGCCAGCGCCCGGGCTTCCACCAGGAGGACGAAAGCGCGGCGCGGGCAGCCTGCGCCTGCGCCGGCGTGGCCTCCACCACGTCGCAGGCGGCATCGGGGAAGCGGCGCGCCAGCAACGCGTGTGTCGCGCGCCCACCGCGCAGCGGCTGCCAGTGCGCCCAGCGCTGCGGCTTGAGCATGATCCACTGCAGGCGGTCTTCCATGCGCCGGCCGATCTCTTCATGCAGCCAGGGCGAGGCGGCGGCGGGTGGCGCGGTCTCCCAGCGCGCGGCGGCGCGGGGGTCGATGGTGGGGGGGCGTTCTTGGGACATCGGCGGGGGCCGCCGATGGCGGCCCTGGGGCGGCATGCGCTTGGGGGTGGCCGAGTATATTGACCCAATGTTCCGCTCGCTGCTGGCCGGCGCCATGTCCCTAGCCCCCGCCCGTGTTGCGCGGGCCGCGTGGGCGCGTGCCGGGGCGGCCGTGCCTGGACATTGCGCGGTGTGTGCCGCCTGGCCGGCGCGCCCGGTATGCGATGCCTGCGTGCAGCGCTTTGCCCAGCCGGTGCCGCGCTGCAACCGCTGCGCGCTGCGCGTGGCACCCGGCGTGGCGGTCTGTGGCGGCTGCCTGCGCACACCGCCGCCGCTCGATGCCTGCCATGCCGCGGTGGCCTATGGCTATCCCTGGGCCGCCTGCATTGCCGAGTTCAAGTTCCGCGGCGAAGCCGGCTGGGCCCATACGCTGGCGCTGCTGCTGCGCAGCACGCCCTGGGTCGAGCCGGCGCTGGAGGCGGCCGACCTGGTGCTGCCCATGCCGCTGTCACGCGAGCGCCTGCGCGAACGCGGCTTCAACCAGGCCGCGCTGCTGGCACACCGGCTGGCGCCGCGCCAGTGCGATGCCAGCTTGCTGCTGCGCCCGCGCCATACCGCCCGGCAGGTTGGACTGGACCGTGCCGCACGCTTGCGCAGCCTGCGTGGCGCGTTTGCGGTCGACCCATTGCGCGTGCCGGCGCTGGCCGGTCGCCGCGTGGTGCTGGTGGACGATGTGATGACCACTGGCGCATCGCTGTACGCCGCCGCGGCCGTGCTGCGGCAAGCTGGCGCGGCGCATGTGACGGGGGTGGTGGTGGCGCGCACCGACTGAGCCGCCGGCCACCGCGACAATGGCGGCCATGTTCCACATTGTTCTCGTCGAGCCCGAAATCCCGCCCAACACCGGCAACGTGATCCGGCTGGCTGCCAACACCGGCTGCACGCTGCATCTGGTGGAGCCGCTGGGCTTTTCCATGGAAGACCGGCTGATGCGCCGCGCGGGCCTGGATTACCACGAATACGCCGAGCTGCGCCGCCACGCCAGTTGGGAGGCGCTGCTGGCGGCCGAGCGGCCCGTGCCTGAGCGCATGTTCGCGCTCACCACGCGCGGTACCGGCAGCGTGCATGGCACGGCATTTGCCGCTGGCGACTGGCTGGTGTTTGGCTCGGAAACCCGCGGGCTGGCGCCGGCGCTGCGCGAATCCTTCGCGCCGGTGCAGCAGTTGCGCCTGCCGATGCGTGCCGGCCAGCGCAGCCTGAACCTGTCCAACGCGGTGGCGGTGACGGTGTTCGAGGCCTGGCGGCAGAACGGCTTTGGCGGGGCCGCATGAAGCTACTTATTTCATAGCTATAAGCCCAGGCAACACCTGGGCAAAAGCCACTTTTCACCAAAATTCATCGCACTGGATTGGATCGCTCAACCTCTGATCCGATGCGCTGCAGAAACTCAATGAAGGCGCGCGTGCGCGATGGCACCAGTTGCCGCGTGGGCTGTGCCACGTAAAGCGTATAGCGGCTGAAGATCCAGCCCGGCAGCAATTCGACCAGGGCGCCGCTGGCCAGTTGCGACGCCACCAGCAACCTGGACAGCACCGCGACGCCCGTGCCCGCCATGGCTGCGTGGTAGAGCACATCGATGCTTCCGGCCTGCAGCACCACATCCATGCCCAGTTCGACCGGCTCGCCCTGCCCCTCCACTGCGGGCTGCAGCCGCAGCTTGCGGCCATGCGCGCCGCCGGCCTGCCACGACAGGCGCAGCAGATCGTGGCCGGCCAGGTCCTGTGGCACCACCGGCGTGCCGCGGCGCGCCAGGTAATCGGGGGCGGCGCAGGCGATCAGTTCCCCCGTCCAGAGCCGGCGGGCCACCACGTTGGCATCAAAGCCCTCATCCATCAGCAGCAGGCTTGCATCGAACTCCTCTACCCGTGCCTGCGGGAAGGCATCGGTCGCGATGTCCAGGATCACATTGGGATAGAGCGCGCGCCATTGCGGGACCCGAGGCGCAAAAAAATAGGTGGCCACCACCGGCGTGGCCACCACGCGCAATATGCCGCGCAGCTCACGGGTGCTGGAGGCGGCCTCGGCCTCGGCCTCGTCGACGTCATGCAGGATGCCGCGCACCCGCGCCAGGTAGGCCTCGCCCGCGCTGGTGAGCGCCAGCCGCCGCGTGGTGCGCTGCAACAGACGCGTGCCCAGGTGGCGCTCGAGGTCGCCGATCAGGCGCGTCACCGCCGCGGGCGACAGCTCCAGTGCCCGGCTGGCAGCGGCAAAGCCGCCCTCATCCACCACCCGCTCAAACACGCGCATCGACTGCAGTCGGTCCATGGCAACTCCCCTTCCCTATGCAAATGTAATTCTGGCTTGCATGCCAGCTTTGTTTCGGATTCTGCAACGGTCAGTTGCTGACCGCGTGGTTTTTAAGGAAGGCAAAGACGCCTAAAGTTCATCCCATCGATGGGCCACATAAACAAGGACTCACCGAGACGGCGGCGCCAGAGGGCGCTTCCGGAGTCAGTACCGAATAGCAACTACTAAGGAATCCATCATGAAGAGCCGCAATATCCTCGCCGTTTCCGCCCTGGCCCTGCTGAGCACCCTGGGTGCCGCCGCCCACGCCGCTGGCGAAGGGGACGACCTGTCCTCGCGCGCACTGCAGTTCCAATCGCAGCGCGACCGCACCGAAGTGCAAGCCGAAGCCGTCTACGCCGCCCACAACCGCAACATGGAAGGCGCCGGTTCGCGCGTGCTGCCACGCGTGAACTCCAGCGTGTCCCGCGCTGAAGTGCGCGACCAAGCCATCCAGGCCGTGCGCACCGGCCAGATCGCTGAAGGCGAAAACCCAAGCTTCTAAATAGCTGAACCGCGCTCACCGCGCTGCCCGCCCGCCTTTATGGCTGGCGGGTATTTTCTTGTGTGCATCGGATTCAGTTGCAACATCCCGGCCGAGCCCGGAACCGGCCATTGGCGTGCCAGGTCCATACCATCCCCTTCCATGGAGATGCGTCATGAAAATCCTTAGCGTCCTCACACTCTCTGCCGCCGCGCTGCTGGCGCCGCTGGCGGCCAGCGCCCAGAACCAAAGCATGGGCGACCCGATGGCCCCGAACACGTTCCAATCCTCACGTGACCCCGCCGCAGTACAGCAGGAAGCGATGTACGCCGCCCAGCACGGCTCAGCCGGCAGAGAATCGCCTGGACAGTCGATCGGCATGGCTGCGTTGCCCGCCTCAAGCGATCCAGCCGCCGTGCGTGCCGGCGCGGTGTACGCGGCCCACCACTCCTCCGAAGGCACGGAGTCGCCCGCTCAGTCGCTCAGCCTCGCCCCATCGCATTCGTGACGCGTGCCGCGATGCGCCAGCAAGCATGAGTGCCGGCCAGATAGCTGAGGGCGAAAACCCCAGCGTCTAAGACCAGCCCGCTCGCCGATCCGGCCCGCGGGCTTTTTAATGTCTGCCGCCACGCAGAGATAGCGGCTGCTTCACCGCGCGGGGTAACACTGGTGCAGCCCAAAAGGCCAGGGATGCCGTGGAACCGGCTTTGCCGGGCCACTGGCGTCGCCCCCGGTGAGGGGGAAGGCGCAGCGACACGCAGTGCGCGCAGCCTGGGGGCGAGCCCATTTCAGGCCGGGTATTGGCGCGACAGCGACTCGGCCACGCAGACCGGCTTGTCGCTGCCTTCACGCTCGACCGTCATGTCCCAGGTGAACTGGGTGCCGCCCTTGTCGACCGGCTCTGCGCCGCGCAGCACGAAGCGCGCGCGCAGGCGGCTGCCGACCGGCACCGGCGCCGGGAAGCGCACCCGGTTCAGGCCGTAGTTCACGCCCATGCCGGTCTGCAGCACGCGCATCGCCGTCTCCGAGAACAGCGGCAGCAATGACAGCGTGAGAAAACCATGTGCGATCGGCCCGCCAAAAGGCCCCTTGCGCGCGCGCTCGGGGTCGATGTGGATCCACTGGTGGTCACCGGTCGCCTCGGCGAAGCGGTTGACCTGCTCCTGCGTGATGGTGGTCCAGTCGCTCACGGCGACTTCCTGGCCGACGCAGGCGACGAGATCGGCGATGGTGTCGAAGGTCTTCATGCGGCCACTGTAGCCAGCGGCCGGCGCGCTGGCTGTCGGCGCGGCGACAGGTCAGGTCAGCTATCCAGCCACTGCTGCAGCGGCGCCCACTGCGCCAGGTCTTTCTCCACCCGCGTCGGCGTGACGTCGAACAGGGTCAGCCCACGCGCCGCCAGGTGCACGTAGTTCTGCGTGCTGCGCAGCGTGGCCAGCAGCGGCAGGCCCAGGCTGCCGACGAACTCGCCCAGGTGGTCGGCGGCAATGGTGCGCGGGTCCACCCGCATGCCGACGATGCCGATCTGCGGCTTGCGGCCGCCGCGTGCGGCCAGCTCATCCAGAAAATCGCGTGTGGCGAAGATGTCGAACACGCTGGCCTGCAGCGGCACCACGATCTTGTCGGCCAGCTTGAACACGTCCGCCGAGCGCCAGCCGTGCAGGCCGGCCGGCGTGTCCAGCACCGCATGGGTGGTGCCGCGCGGCGGCTTGAGCAGCAGGCGCTCGCCGCTCGCCTCCCAGGTCGTGATGGGCCGCGCCTCTGCCGGCCGCAGCCCGAGCCAGAAGCGCGAGGACTGCTGCCGGTCCACGTCGCCCAGCATCACGGCATGGCCCTGGCGCGCATAGTGCCCGGCGATGTTGGTGGCAAGCGTCGATTTCCCGACGCCACCCTTGGGGTTGGCTACGACCACGACCGGCATGCCTTGCTCCTGCGGAGTTGTCGAACAGGGGCACTGTAGCGGCCTGGGCCGCCACCGTGCAAATGACGGGCCGGCAAGCGGGGTCTCGATTGGGGCAAGAACCTCGCGCCGCAGGGGCACAGGCCGGCCGCGCCCAGGAATTTCAATGAAAAGTGGCTCTAGCCCAGGTGCAGCCTAAGCTTTTAGCTATAGTTTTTGAAAATTCAGCAGAAAAAACGCCCGCCGAAACGGGCGGGCGTGGTGGCGCGGGCCTGTGGGGTTCAGAGCACCTGCGCGGCCTGCTCGAAGGACAGGCGCGGGTTGCGCTTGAATTCCTTGCTGTGGTCGGCGTAGCCGAGGTTGATCAGGAAGTTGGCCTGCAGGCGGCCGTCGGGGAAGAACTCGGCGTTGACCTTGGCGATGTCGAAGCCGCTCATCGGGCCGCAATCCAGGCCCACGGCGCGCGCGGCCAGGATGAAATAGGCGCCGCCCAGCGTGCCGTTGCGAATGGCCGTGGCACTGGCCATGGGCGCATTGCCTTCGAACATTTCCTTGGCGCCCTCGCCGTGCCAGACCTGGGGCATGTTCTCGTAGAAGCGCGTGTCGGTGGCGACGATCACGGTGACCGGCGCGGCCAGGGTCTTGTCCAGGTTGCCGGGCGAGAGTGCGGGCTTCAGGCGCTGGCGCGACTCTGGCGACACCAGGAAGACGTAGCGCGTGGGCTGCGTGTTCATGGAGGTTGGCGCCATCTTGGCCAGGTCGTAGGCCTGCTGCAGCAGGGCCTGCGGAACCGGCTTGTCCAGGAAGCCGTTGGCGGTGCGCGCGTTGTGGAAGATCTGGTCCAGCGCGGTCTGATCAATGGTCATGGTGGTGCACGAATGGAAAGAGAAATAGGAGGCTGCGGAGCTTATCTGTTTGCGGGAGTGGCTGCCATCCAGGCTGGGGACAAGGCGCATACTCGGCACCCCGTCCCAACCTGGCGCCCGCCATGCGGGCCCCGCCCCACCCGATGCCCGGCTACCTCACCAAGCAGGAGTGCATCGCTATCGCGGGTGCTCCGGACCTGCTCATCCGCTCGCTGCTGGACCGCGAGCAGTTCTCTGACCCGCAGGGCGAAGCCGAGCGCCTGGGCATCTCATCGGCCAGTTGGCCCCTGTTCGGCCTGCCCTGGCCTTCGGGCGCGCAGTTGGCCGCGCGCATGGCGGTGCGGCCGCTATTGGCCGGCGAACGCATCCTGGAGATCGGCTGCGGCCTGGCGCTGGCCAGCCTGGTCAGCCACCGCCGCGGCGTCGACATCACCGCCAGCGACTGCCACCCGCTGGCGGCCGGCTTCCTGCTGGAGAACCTGCGGCTCAACCACCTCACGCCCATGAAGTACCGCCACGGCCACTGGGGCGCGGCCCTGCGGCCCGGTCGCGCGGACGGCGCGGCGCATGTGTCTGCCGACGTGGCCGGGCTGTACGACATGGTGATAGGCAGCGACGTGCTGTACGAGCGCGACGACGGCGGCGAACTGGCCGCCTTCATCAGCCTGCACGCCGAGTCGGCCGCAGAGGTCTGGATCGTCGACCCCGACCGCGGCAACCGCGCCGCCTTCAACCGCCAGATGGCAGCGCTGGGTTTTGGCATGCACGAAGAGCGGCTGGACCGCGCGGCGCTGGGCGGTGTGGCGGCCTATAAGGGGCGGCTGCTGGTGTATCGGCGCGCGGGCTGAGAGATAGAGCGGCCGGATTCTCGCCCTGCTGGGCAGTCTCGCAATCAGTTTTCCGGTGGTGGAAAAAAGCGTAGCGTCCCCACTTCGAAATCCGGGCTGTAGATGCAGAACTGCCCCCGGCCCTGGAGCTTGGCCTGGTACATGGCGATGTCGGCGCAGCGCAGCAGTTCCGCCATGCTGCTCGCGTGGTCGGGGCAAGCGCTGATGCCGATGCTGGCGCCGATGGAAACCTCGCGCCCCCGCAGCAGAAAGGTTTGCGCCAGCACCTGGACCATTTTCTGCGCCAGCCGGCCCACGTCTTCCAGGCTCTTGACGTTGTCGAGAACGACGGCGAATTCATCGCCCCCGATACGGCACACCACATCGTTGTTGCGCAGGGTGGTGGTCAGCCGCTGCGCCACCGCGTGCAGCAGTTCGTCCCCGGCGTCGTGCCCCAGGTTGTCGTTGACGGCCTTGAAGCGGTCCAGATCGACAAACATCAGGCAGCAGCGGCTGCCATAGCGCAGCGCATTGCCCACGGCCTGCTCGGCCCGCTCCTTGAAGTAGTGCCGGTTGGCCAGGCCCGTGACGTTGTCGTAATAGGCGAGCTGGTTCAGGCGCTCGTCTCGCTCATGGATGTGCGAGAGCATGCTGTTGAAGGCCTGCGAGAGTTCGCCGACCTCGTCATGGCTGCCCACCATTTCGCGCAGGGTGTAGTCCTTCTGGCTCGCGACCCGGTGCGTGAGCGCGACCAGCCGGGACAGCGGATCGGTGATGCGGGCAATCAGGCTGCGCGCCAACAGCAGGGCCAGGCCCAGCCCGGCCAGCATGCTGAGAAAAATGACCATCGCATAGAGCCCCACACGCTTGTGCAGCGACCTCAGGCTGGTTTCAATGACCAGGCAACCCACCACCTGGTGCTTCAGGCGGACGCTGCGCGTCACGACGATGCTGCTCCAGGAAATGGTTTCACCATCTTCCGCTCCCCCGTCAAACCGGACGTGGGGTGCAAGGTCGCCGGGGGCGTAGCGCGCAAAGACCTTTCCGTCGGGCAGGAAGAGGACCGCCTGGGAAATATCGGGCGATGCACGCAAGGTGTCCAGTACCTCGGTCGCCGAGGCCAGGTCCCGGAAAGCCAGGGCCGCTGCCGCGTTGTCCCGGATGATGTCGGCCTGCACCTGCACCTCTTCCAGAGCTGCCTGGCGCAGGGCGTGGTACTCATATCCCAAGGTGATGCTGATGATGGGCAGCAAGGCCGCGAGGATCACCACGACCGTTATGCCGCTCAGCTTGCGCTGTATGGACTGGTCGCGAAACCAATGCCGCAGCCTCATGGCGAGACGACCCGCGCCGCCAGCCGCAGCAGCTTGGAGCTGAGTTGAAGGTTGGCCTGCCGGGCCGCGCTCGCATTGACTTCAAAGCTCAGCCGGCGGTCCTCCGGCCGCAGGCTGATCACGGCGCCAATGCTGCGGGCCACGTCGGCGTCGGTGACCGTGAGGATCGGCGCACGCCCCAGTACCGCGGCAAGCCGCGCGGTGCGGCGGGCATCGGTCTCGCCAATGAAGATCAGGCGGCATTGCAAGGCGTCCTCGGCACGATCGATGCGCAGCACCCGCACCGTCTGGCCATTGACGTCCTTGCCGTTCAGGACATCGAGGGCCGGACCAAACTCGTCCTGGCCATACAGGCACAGGCGGAACGGCTCAGCCGCACTGGATGACGCCGCAGGCCAGGCGGTCAGCAGCGCAAAGTTGTACAGGTAGGCCGCCTTCATGGTGTATTCAGGTACGGCCGGCAATGTCTGGGCCTGCGCCCCCAGCCCCAGGCTGAACGCAAGGATGAGCCATGACATGAGGCGGCGCATCATTTGAAATCCCGGCTGATCTGCAGCCAGATGTTGCGACCGTCCCTGGGGAAGGTCTGCAAATCATTGCCGGGGTATTTCACATCTGCATAGCGGCGATTGAACGCATTGCGCACACTCAGGCTGGCCCGCCAGTTCGGCCACCAGCCCTGAGACGTCAGGGTCAGGTTGGCCACCACCGCGCTAGGGAGCTCCTTGCCGTCATAGCGCAGGCGCGGCCCCAGCACCTGCAGCTCCGTGCCAATCCGCAGCCGCTCGCCCAGCAGCGGCGTGGTGAAGTTGAACTTGGCGTTGTGGTGCGGCGAGTTGATGCGCCAGGTGCCGTCTTCGCGGCGCGTGTCCTGCCAGGCGTAGCTGGTGCGCAGGCGGGAACCCTCGGCCCATTGGTGCTCCAGCTCGAGCTCGGCGCCACGGACGGTCAGGGGAATGGCGAACGGACGCCGGTCTATCCGGTAGCGGTAGATGGAGCTGGTCAGCCGGGTGGCTGCGGCCAGGCGCTGCTCCCACACCAGTTCGGTGGTCCGCAAGCGCTCGATGGAGGCGTCTGGCAGGTAGGACTCGGCATCAGGCGTGGGCTGGAGATACGCAACACCCGTCGAAAGCTTGAAGCTGCGGCCCGGCTGCGGCGTCCATATCAGGGCACCACGGGGGCTGGTGAAGCCGGTATGGTTGTCGCGGCGCTCGTGGCGCAGCCCCAGGTTGAGCTGCGTCTGGGATGACAGCGTGATGTCGTCGTAGGCATACAGGCTCAGGGTCTTGCGTTGAACGCTATTGCTGTAGTCGCCATTGACCGCGCTGCTGGACTGGTAGGACTGCTGGGCATCGTTGCGGAACTCCCCCCCAATGACCAGGGTGTGCCGGTCCAGCCTGGTGCTGACCAGCTTGGTGTCCACGCCCCACCAGCGGCTGGCGCTCGTCTCCATGCCCCCTGCGTCATCCAGGTTGGCGCTGTACAGGTAGCGCCCCAGGTAGGCGTGGGTGGAGAGCTTGAGCTGCGGGCTCAGGTCCGCGTCGTGCTTCAGGCTGGTGAAGCCGCTGGTGTCAGTCGCCCGTTGACCTGGGCTGCTGGGGATGTCGATGGGCCGCTGCACGGCGGCCGACGTGAGCGTCCAGCCGTTGAAGCTGCCTTTGACAAACAAGCGCTGGTTGCTCTGCTGCCCGGCCCTGCCCGTCGCGTCCGAGTTCGGATCGGTCGGGAAGATGTAGCCCTCGCTGCGATAGCGGGAGGCCGACAGCAGCAGATCGCCTCCGCCCTCCAATGCCCGGCCCCAGGTAATGCGCTGCTTCTGCAAATGGTGGCTGCCGAAATCAAACGCCACCTGGGTGCTACCAAAGTCCGCGCCCTTCTTGGTGATGATGTTGACCACGCCCAGAAAGGCCCCGCCGCCGTAGCTGCTGGAGCCCGCGCCCGGGATGTATTCCACCCGCTCGATCAGCTCGACATCCAGAAAGCCGTCTTCGCCGAAAAAAGATTGGCCAAAGTAGCCTTCGGGCGCGGCATACCCGTCGATCAGCAGCGTGATGCGCCCGGCGTAGTCGCCCGGGTCGCCATAGCCGCGCCCTCCCAGGTACGAATAGCGAAAGTCGTGCGACAAGTACAGGCCGCGCATGCTGCCCAGGATGTCGTCCAGCGTGCGATAGCCGTAGGCACGAATGTCCTGCGCCGTCACGATGGACACGGCCGATGCCGCATCGCTGACCTGCCGGGCCAGTTTGGCGGCGGTGACGATCTCGGTGCCGAGCAGTTCCTCGAAGGGGCGCTGCGTCACATCCAGCACCGCCTCGGCCTGCGCGGCGGCAGCGGGCAGCCAGCAAGCGCCCGATACCAGCGCCGCCAGCACGGCAAGAGGGCCTCTGCGCAGCGCGGCCGTCTTCATGGTGCGTAAGGCGCAGCTGTTACTTTTTTCCGTCCAGCAGGTGGCGAGCCAAATAGCACTGAAAAGGGGCGTACCGCCCCTGTCTCAATGGGCCGAACGGTAAGAAAGAACATGGCGCTGATGTTAAGGACCAGGGCCTGAAAGCCAATCAACTGCTACTAACTTGCATCTTTGGCATCCAAATGTGTCGCCACCCAGCAACAGGCCTGGCGGCCTGCCGCGCCAGGGCAGGCCGCCACCATCAGTCCAGGCTGGCGCCCGACTCCTGCACCACCTTGCCCCACTTGGCGGTCTCGGTCTTGATGAAGGCGGCGAACTGCTCGGGCGTCTCGGCGTAGGGCTCGGCGCCCTGCTCGCTCAGGCGCTTCTTCACGTCGGGGTTGGCCAGCACCTTGATCAACGCGGCATCGATCCTGTCGACGATGGCCTTGGGCGTCTTGGCCGGGGCCAGCAGGCCGAACCACGAGGTGGCCTCATAGCCCGGCACGCCGGCTTCGGCGATGGTCGGCACGTCGGGCAGCTCGGGCGAGCGCTTGGCCGTGGTCACGGCGATCGGGCGCAGCTTGCCCGAGCGCACGTACTGGATGGACGAAGGCAGGTTGTCGAACATGATGGCGATCTGGTTGCCCAGCAGGTCGGTCACGGCCGGCGCGCTGCCCTTGTAGGGCACATGGACCATGTCGACCTTGGCCATGCTCTTGAACAGCTCACCCGACAGGTGGATGGAACTGCCATTGCCCGAGGAACCGAAGTTGACCTTGCCCGGGTTGGCCTTGGCGTAGGCGATCAGCTCGGGCACGGTCTTGAACGGCTGCTGTGGGTTGGCCACCAGCAGGTTGGGCACGTTGGCCACGCGCGAGATCGGTGCAAAGTCCTTGATCGGGTCAAAGGGCATCTTCTTGTAGAGCGACTGGTTGATCGCATGCGTGCCCACGGTGCCCATGAGCAGCGTGTAGCCGTCAGCCGGCGAGCGTGCCACCAGTTGGCCACCAATGTTGCCGCCCGCGCCGGCGCGGTTGTCGACGATGACCTGCTGGCCCAGCTCGGTGCCCAGGTGCAGGCCGACGATGCGCGCCAGGATGTCGGTGGTGCCGCCCGCAGCGAAGGGCACGATGATGGTGATGGGCTTGGCCGCAGGCCAGGCCTGCTGGGCAAACGCCGGCATGGCGGCCAGGGTGGCGGCAGCAGCGCCAAGCAGCACGGCGCGACGCGGCAGCGCCGCGGAGGAACGGATGGAGAAGGACATGGCGGTAAGTCTCTGGTTAGCGAAGGACGCCCATGGATGGCGGGCAGGGATGCAGCGCTCCGTGGTGGTAACCGCCAGGCGCTGCGTAGTTATTCAGGGAGTCACCCAAAGGCCGCGGAGCAGACATCCGCGGAACCAGCTCCGCCGGGCCCGCTGGATGTGTCCCCTTGAGGGGCAGGCGAAGACGCGAAGGGCGTAGCCTGGAGGTGTTGCGTTCAGACCGGTGCTTGACCGAGGGTGACACCGCCGCACACGTACAGGATCTGGCCAGTGACAAAACCGTTCTCAGGCGCCAGAAAGAACAGCGCGGCGCGCGCCACGTCTTCTGCCGTGCCCATGCGGCCCACCGCAATGCCATCGAGGATGCGCTGCGTCTGCGGTGCGCCTTCGGGGTTGCTCTTGCGGAACAGGTCGGTGGCGATGGGGCCCGGGCCGATGGCGTTGACGGTGATGCCGTCGCGGCCCAGCTCCATGGCCATGGTGCGGGTCATGCCGATCATGCCGGCCTTGGTGGCCGAGTAGACGATGCGGTCCGCCTTGCCCAGCGCTGCGCGCGAAGACATGTTGACGATGCGGCCATGCCCGCAGGCGCGCAGCGCCGGCAGGAAGGCCTGCGCCAGCAGCATCGGTGCACGCAGGTGCAGGCCGACCACGTCGTCCAGTTGGGCGCTGGTGGCTGTGTCTATGGTGCCGGGGCGCGTGGCGCCGGCGTTGTTGACCAGGGCCACGACGCGGTATTGCGCGGCGATCTCGGTGGCGCGGGCGCGGGTCTGCTCCTCGTTGGTCAGATCCGCCTGGAAGGACACCAGGCGCTCGTGGCTCCAGTCGGGTTGGTTGTAGTCCAGGTTGACCACGGTGCGGCCCTGCGCCAGCAGTGCTTCGGCAATGGCACGGCCAATGCCGGCGCTGGCGCCGGTGACCACGGAGACTTCTTGTTGGCTCATTTCAGTTCTTCAAAAACGGGCATGGGCAGGCACGGCAGATGAGCCGGCCAGCACCCACACCGGATCAATCGACCGTGGCGCCCGACACCTTGACGATGTCGGCCCACTTGGCGCTTTCCTTCTGGATCAGCGCCGCGTACTCCTGCGCACCGCCCAGCAAGGGCACCGCGCCTTCTATGCCCAGGCGCGACTGGAAGTCGGCGGTGCCGGCCACCTGCACGATCTGCGCAGACAGTGTCTGCAGCGTTGCCGCGGGCGTGCCGCGCGGCGCCAGGATGCCGTAGGTCAGCGTGCTCTCGAAACCCGCGAGCGCCGGCACGCCAGATTCGGCAATGGTCGGCACATCGGGCAGCGTGGCCAACCGCTGGGCACTGGTCACGGCAATCGCCCGCAAGCGGCCGCCCTTGACCAGGGCGAGTGCCGGCGGGATCACGCTGAACATCATCTGCACCTGCCCACCGGCCAGATCGGCCAGGGCCGGAGCCGTGCCCTTGTAAGGGATGTGGCTGATCTTCAAGCCAGCCTTCTGGCCGAACATCTCGCCCGTCAGATGGCCGCCGGTGCCGGCGCCACTGGAGGCGTAGTTGATCTTGCCGGGCTCGGCCCCGGCCAGTGCCACCAGATCGGCCACGGTCTTGACCAGCGAGGACGCCGGCACCACCAACACCAGCGGCGAGGAAGCAAACATCGCCACCGGCGCCAGGTCCTTCTGCGCGTCGTACTTCAGGTGCCGGTACAGCGCGGCATTGATGGACACCGTGCCGGTATGGCCCAGCAGCAGCGTGCCGCCATCACTGGCCGCGCGCACCACCTGCTCGGTGCCCAGGTTGCCGCCGGCGCCGGGCTTGTTCTCGACGATCACGTTCTGCTGGCGCAGCTCGCCCAGGCCCTTGGCCATCTGGCGCGCGAACACATCATTGCCGCCACCGGGCGCGAAGGGCACGATGATGCGGATGGTCGCACTGCCCGCACCGATCTGGGCCCAGGCCGGCAGGCCGGCCGCAGCCATGCCGGCCAGCAACAGGCCGCGGCGGCGAAGCGGCAAGCCGTTCACACTCGTTCCAGGATGACGGCGATGCCTTGTCCCACGCCAATGCACATGGTGCACAGCGCATAGCGGCCACCGGTCTTGTGCAGTTGGTTGACTGCCGTGGTGGCCAGCCGCGCGCCAGAGGCGCCCAGCGGGTGGCCCAGTGCAATGGCGCCGCCGTTGGGGTTCACGCGCGGGTCGTTGTCTTGCAGGCCCAGCAGGCGCAGCACGGCCAGACCTTGCGCGGCGAAGGCTTCGTTCAGCTCGATCACGTCCATCTGCTCCAGCGTCAGGCCCGTCAGCGCCAACACCTTCTGCGTGGCCGGTGCCGGGCCGATGCCCATCACGCGCGGCGCCACGCCCGCAGTGGCCATGCCAACCACGCGCGCCTTGGGCGTGAGGCCGTGCTTCCTGGCCGATGCTTCATCGGCCAGCAGCAGTGCCACGGCGCCGTCGTTCACGCCGCTGGCGTTGCCGGCGGTCACGGTGCCGTCGGGGCGCACCACGGGCTTCAACTTGGCCAGGGTTTCCAGCGTGGTGTCACGCGGGTGCTCGTCCTTGGAGACGATCAGCGCGTCGCCCTTCTTCTGCGGCACGGTCACGGGCGTGATCTCGGCGTCGAAGTAGCCCGACTTTTGCGATGCCACGGCGCGCAGCTGCGAGGCCAATGCCATCTTGTCCTGGTCTTCGCGGCTGATCTTGTAGTCGGTGGCCACGTTCTCGGCCGTCTCGGGCATGGAGTCCACGCCGTAGAGCTGCTTCATCAGCTTGTTGACGAAGCGCCAGCCGATGGTGGTGTCATACACCGCGTTGGCGCGGCTGAAGGCGGACTCGGCCTTGGGCATGACGAAGGGCGCGCGGCTCATGCTTTCCACGCCGCCGGCGATCATCAGGCCGGCTTCGCCGGACTTGATGGCGCGCGCCGCCGTGCCGAGCGCATCCAGGCCCGAGCCGCACAGGCGGTTGATGGTGGCGCCCGGCAGCTCCAGCGGCAGGCCGGCCAGCAGGCTGGCCATGCGCGCGACGTTGCGGTTGTCTTCGCCGGCCTGGTTGGCGCAGCCATAGATCACGTCGGTGACCGCCGCCCAATCGACGTTGGGGTTGCGCGCCATCAACGCCTTGAGCGGGATGGCGCCCAGGTCGTCGGTACGCACGCTGGAGAGCGCGCCGCCGTAGCGGCCGAAGGGCGTGCGGATGGCGTCGCAGATGAAGGCTTGGTTGCTCATGGGAATCCTTGTCTCTTTGAAATGGTTCAGGCGGCGGGCGCGATCGGGAGGCCGATGAGCTTCTCCAGCTCTTCGCGCGACAGGCCGTCAACGGTGTCGACCAGCTTCAGGCCCTGCGGCGTGCATTCGAGCGTGGCCAGGTCCGAGTAGATGCGCTTGACGCAGCCCAGCCCGGTCAGCGGGTAAGTGCAGGCGGCCACCACCTTGCTGGCGCCCTGCTTGGTCAGCAGATCCATCATGACCCAGGTCTGCTTGGCGCCGATGGCCAGGTCCATCGCGCCGCCGACGGCGGGGATGGCGCCTTCCTCGCCGGTGCTCCAGTTGGCCAGATCGCCATTGGCCGACACCTGGAATGCGCCGAGCACGCAGATGTCCAGATGGCCGCCGCGCATCATGCCGAAGCTGTCGGCATGGTGAAAGAAGGCGCCGCCGGCCAGCAGCGTGACCGGCTGCTTGCCGGCATTGATCAGGTCGTAGTCTTCGCTGCCCTTGGCCGGTGCCGGGCCCATGCCCAGGATGCCGTTCTCGCTCTGCAGGATGACCTCGCGGCCGGCGGGAATGTGGTTGGCGACGAGCGTGGGCTGGCCGATGCCCAGGTTGACGTAGGCGCCGTCGTGGATGTCTTGCGCGACGCGCTTGGCAAGCTCGTCCTTGGTGCGTTTTTGGTAGGTCATGTGTGTGTTCCGATCGTCCTGAGCCTGTCGAAGGATCACGCCGCTTGCTTGAAGCCGCCAGCCTGGGTGGCGACGCGGTCGATCTTGACGATCTTGCTGACATAGATGCCGGGCGTGACGATGGACTCGGGGTCCAACTCGCCCAGCTCGCGCAGCTCGTGCACGGTGGCAATGGTCTGCTTGGCAGCGGTGGCCATGACCGGGCCGAAGTTGCGCGCGGCCATGCGGTAGGTGAGGTTGCCCCAGCGGTCACCGGCCTCGGCCTTGATCAGGGCCACGTCGGCGTGGATGGGGTATTCGAGCACGTAGTGCTTGCCGTTGATCTCGCGCGTTTCCTTGCCCTTGGCCAGGTCGGTGCCGTAGGCCGTGGGGCAGAAGAAGGCGCCAATGCCGGCGCCGGCGGCGCGAATGCGCTCGGCCAGGTTGCCCTGGGGCACCAGCTCCAGCTCCAGCTTGCCGCTGCGGTAGAGCTCGTCGAACACATAGCTGTCGACCTGGCGCGGGAAGCTGCAGATGATCTTGCGCACCTGGCCGGCCTTGAGCAACGCGGCCAGGCCGGTGTCGCCGTTGCCGGCGTTGTTGTTGACCACGGTCAGGTCCTTCGCGCCGTGCGCGATCAGGCCGTCGATCAGTTCATTGGGATTGCCGGAGGTACCAAAGCCCCCGATCAGCACGGTAGCACCGTCCTTCACATCGGCCAGCGCATCAGCCACGCTGGCCACTATCTTGTCGATCATGCGAATCGTCTCCAGGAGAAGCCGGCCGCAGCCGGCGGAGGGGGATGCGCCAGGGCTGGCGCCAATGTTCTTATAGCGAACTTATGTTCGTATAATGAATTTTCGGATTTTACCCACCTTCACTTTCTGCGCCGTCTCCACCGTGACCGCATCCCCCACCGCTACCCCGACACCCCGCCCTGGCGACAGCTATGTGCAGTCCTTTGCGCGCGGGCTGGAGGTGATCCGCAGCTTCAGCACCGACGCACCGCGCCAGACCCTGACCGAGGTCGCCCAGCACGCCGGCCTGACCCGCGCCGGCGCGCGCCGCATCCTGCTCACCTTGCAGACCCTGGGCTATGTGGAGAGCGACGGCCGCCTGTTCAGCCTCACGCCGCGCATCCTGGACCTGGGCTTTGCCTATCTGTCGTCCATGCCGATGTGGAACCTGGCCGAGCCGGTAATGGAAGACCTGGTGGAGCGGGTGAAGGAATCCTGCTCGGCCGCGGTGCTGGAGGGCAGCGACATCGTCTACGTGCTGCGCGTGCCCACGCACAAGATCATGAAGATCAACCTGGGCGTGGGCTCGCGCCTGCCAGCCTGCTTTACCGCGCTGGGCCGCGTGCTGCTGGCCAGCCTGCCGGACGAAGACGTGATCGCGCGGCTGGAAGCCACACCGCGCACTGCCCTGACGCGCCACACCGTCACCGGCATCAAGCCGCTGCTGGCCCGCATCCGCCAGGCCCGCACACAGGGCTGGTGTTTGCTGGACCAGGAATTGGAAGAAGGCCTGGTGTCCATCGCCGCCCCCATCGTGGACCGCCGCGGCCAGACCATTGCCGCGCTGAACGTGAGCGGCCAGGTCAACCGCGTCGGCGTGGACGCCATGCAGCAGCAGGTGCTGCCGCAGTTGCTGGCGGCGACGGAGGCGATCTCGCAGCGGCTGCAGGCGCAGGGGCGCTGAGCCTTCGCGTGAAGAGCGCGGGAGAGGTCTTGCGCAGGCAGACACCACGCTACATTGCGTTTCCAGCAACTGCAAGGAGCGCATGAGAATGGTGAACTTTTCGTTTGAGCACTGGCTCATCCTTCTGACCACCCTGGTGATATTTGGCGTACCGCTTTGGCGCATCGTCGCGCGCACGGGCCACCCCGGCCTCATGGCCGTCCTGCTCTTCATTCCCTTGGTGAATGTGGGCATGCTCTGGTGGTTGGCGTACAGCAAGTGGCCCAAGCTGCCTGATCGTTCTTAGCCGTTTGCGCAGGCGGCGCCGATATCCGCCCCTACTGCAAATCGAAGTCCATGTTTGGTCGAATCAAGCTTCACCCATTCATCAAAACGAACCCGCCGCACGCTGACTGCGTGCCGGCAAGCAAGGAGTTGCTGGACAAGTACGCGGGGCTGCTGCCAGCTGCGCTGCTGGAGCTGTGGCGCAAACATGGGCTGGGGCGCTACGGCCGCCAGCAGCTCTGCCTGATTGATCCGGATGCATGGCAATCCACGCTAGACCGGTGGATTGTTTCGCCACCCGGCACCACCATGCGCGTGCCTATTGCGATCACTCCGTTCGGCACTCTTCTTTTCTACCGCAAGCTCACGGCGACGGATGAGGACATCGCGACACTGAACCCGGTGGCCCGCAGCACCGGCCTCCTGAGCTTGGACATGGTGGATCTGTTCAACCACGCCTTGTGCGACCCGGGCGAGGTCGATGAACTCACCAGGCCCAACATGCTCGACGCCGCGCAGCAGCAAGCCGGCGCACTGGCACCCGGCGAGGCCTACTACATCGACCCCATGCTGCTGTCCATGCAGATGCTGAAGATCACTCGGGCCGATGCGCTCGCGCTTCACCAGCAACTGCGCACGCAGGTCGATCACGAGCAGGCGCCCCCTGCGCCGCCGCCGAACAGCATCGGCGAGGCCATACCCACCGACTACCGCGCGGCCTTCAAGGACGTGGAGAGAGACGCGCAGCATGCGCACGGGCTCTACCTGTCGACCTACATCGATTGGCGCCGGCTGCTCATGCTCGATGCGGATGGCGGCTACCAACTGCTCTTCTGGAAGAACCACCACAAGACGGGCGAGGCATCGGGCATGCGGCACTACAGCGGCGGCTACCGTGTGCTGGAGACCGATCGGGGCGACTGCCTGCTGCAGCTGGACCTGGAGCTCAACAGCGACTCATCGGGCGGTGACGACAACGATGCCGATCTGTACCTGATGCGCAGCGGCGGCGGGCCGCTGCTGCTGCAGGCCGCCCACCTGGAAAGCATGGCAACAGCCATTGGCGGGCGCGGCACCATGGACAGTTCTGAGTACTACTTCCGGCCTGTGCGGCTGGGCGATGCTTTCCCAGACGAGGACTCCGACGGGATGGAAGCACCGCCCTTCGAGGACCTGCCGGCCGCGCTGCAGGCCCTGGTGCACCGCGAGCCGCTGCGGGCCACGATTGTTGAGCTTGACCCCGACGACGAACCGGAGGACTCCACCCTGATGGTTCGGGTCAGCCTGGGCAGCGCGGACGGGCTGCGCATGAACATGCCGCTCATGTCGCCCAAGGGCAGTCCGCGCGATCTCCGCGGCTGGGTGTGGCGGATGGACCCGCAGCGCTGCGGGGTCGGCGTCCACGTGGAACGCGACGCGGCGGGTGCCATCGTCAATGGACCGCAGGTGGGCGACGTGCTGGTGAGCCGCGCAGATTGAAGCGCCAGGCACCGCGGCGAGGACCTGGCGCAGCGCCGCTGCTACCCCTTGCGTGACACCTGAATCGCCTGCACACGACGGCCCCATCCACCGTGCTACGCTGCCGCCACCATGTTCAATCCCACCCAGCAGGATGTCCGCCGTTTTTTCTGTTCCGTCTATGCCAAATCGCGCAGCGACGCCCCGATGGAAGCCATCGAGGTGCTGGCCGGCCAGTGGATCGCGGAGCACCCTGAGTACCACGCCGATCTGGCCGATGTCGATGCCGCGCTAGTGCGCGTGTACGAAGGCGCCGACCGCGAAAACCCCTTTCTTCATCTCTCCATGCACCTGTCGATCAGCGAGCAATGCTCGATCGACCAGCCGCGCGGCATACGCCAGGCGGTAGAGCTGCTGACCGCGCGCCGCGGCTCGCTGCACGACGCGCACCACGAGGTGATGGAGTGCCTGGGCAGCATGCTCTGGGAAAGCCAGCGCGCCGGCCGCCCGCCGGATGGCAATGCCTATGTCGCCTGCGTGCAGCGACGCGCCACGCGGGACTAACCCCCAGGCTACGCGGTGTTCTTGGGTGGGTCGCGGGCTCATCTGCGGCTTGCCGTCTTGCGCGCCACAGGCCGCTTGGCGGCCAGTCGCAGCAGGGACACCATCTCATCGCGCGCAGCAGAGGGCGCGGCATCGCTGCGCAGCAACAGCCCCACCGCCTCCTCGGTGCCCGTGGTGTCGATGCGCAGGCGCAGCAGGCGGCGCGCGCGCAGGTCTTCGCCGGCAGCGCCCTGGGGCGTGATCCAGACCGCGTCCGACTGCGCGGTGAGCAGGCCCGCCAGGGACACGTCCAGCGTCTGCAGCGTGTGCGCCGGCAATGCAATGCCCAGCGCGGCAAAGAAGCTCTCGGTATGCAGGCGCGGGATGGTGCCTTCGCCGTAGACCACCAACGGGTAGGCCAGCACCGCCGGCACCGAGGCCGCGCGCCGCGCCAGCGGATGGCCGGGGCGTACGACAAAGGCCAGCGGCTCGTTGTAGAGCAGCGCAAAGCTCAGGCCTTCCATCAGGCGCGGGTCGCTCATGCGGCCTGCCACCAGGTCCAGCTCGCCGGCGCGCAGGTCTTCCAGCAGTACGGCGTTGGCCGCCGTGCGCACGGTGATCTGCAGGCCGGGCCGGCGCTCGCGCAGGCGCGCCAGCGGCTGCGGCAGCAGGGCCGGGGCCACGCTGGGCAACGCGCCTATGCGCAGGCGCTCGGGCCCGGCGCCAGAGGCCGGCGCCAGCACCTGGGCGCTGGCGTCCAGCGCCTCCAGCACACGCAGCGCATGGGCCAGCAGTTGCTCGCCTGCGGCCGACAGGCCTTGCACGCCGCGGCGGCCGGCGTCGCCGCGCTCCACCAGGCGCGTGCCGGCCAGCGCTTCGAGCTCGGCCAGGGTCTTGGAGACGGCCGGCTGGGTGAGCGCCAGCCGCGCGGCAGCGCGCGCCAGGTGCCGCTCTTGCGCCACTGCCACCAGGCAGCGCAGATGGCGCAGTTGCACATTGCGGGCAAAGGAGGAAGATGAGGCGCTTGTTTCTTTCATAACCAGCAGTCATGCAAATTGCTTGAATCTTCAATTTACATCATGCAAGCGCCAGCCGAGAATCCGCACCGTGTTTGCCCCACAGGAGACCCCATGCTGACCAAGACCCAGACCCCCAGCACGCTCATCACGCCGCGTGACTGGAGCAGCCATTCCCCTTACCTCTACCCCGGCTACAAATCGACCGGCAAGCGCGGCCCGACCAAGCCGCTGATCCCGCTCAAGGCCGCCCTGGGCGAGCTGAACCAGCCGGTCTACGGCCACGACAGCATCAGCGCGCTGGACCATGACCTGACCCGCAACGCACGCAAGAACGGCGAGCCGATCGGCGAGCGCATGGTGCTGGCCGGCCGCGTGGTGGACGAGCGCGGCCGCCCGGTGCGCAACACCCTGGTCGAGCTGTGGCAGGCCAACGCCTGCGGCCGCTATGTGCACAAGATCGACCAGCACGACGCGCCGCTGGACCCGAACTTTCTCGGTGCCGGCCGCTGCCTGACGGACGACGAGGGCCGCTACCGCTTCCTCACCATCAAGCCCGGCGCTTACCCCTGGGGCAACCACCCCAACGCCTGGCGCCCGCAGCACATCCACCTGTCGCTGTTTGGCCAGCACTTTGCCAGCCGCCTGGTGACGCAGATGTACTTCCCCGGCGACCCGCTGCTGCAGTACGACCCGATCTTCCAGGGCACGCCCGAGAAGGCGCGCGCGCGCCTGGTGGCCGACTTCACGCTGGACCTGACCGAAGAAGGCTATGCGCTGGGCTACCAGTTCGACATCGTGCTGCGCGGCGCCGACGAGACGCCCTTCGAAACCAAGAAATAAAGAGCCCCGCCATGAGCAATGACCTGATGAGCGCCCAGCGCAACAGCTTCGGCCAGACGCCCTCGCAAACCGTGGGCCCGTACTTTGCCTACGGCCTGACGGCGGAGCAGTACCGCTACGACTTCGACCAGCCTTTCGACGCGGTGCTGGCCTACCCCAATGCCCAGGGCGAGCACATCCGCCTGGAAGGCGTGGTCTACGACGGCGACAACAACCCGGTGACCGACGCCATGATCGAGATCCACCAGGCCGACGCCAGCGGCCACTACGTGCAAGCCAGCGCCGCGCCACGCGCCGCCGCCGTGCAAAGCGGCTTCCGCGGCTTTGGCCGCACCGGCACCGGCACTGACGCGCAAGCGCGCTTCCAGTTCGACACCGTCAAGCCCGGCGCTGAAGCCGCAGGCCAGGCACCGCACATCCACGTGATCGTGCTGATGCGCGGCATGCTGCTGCACGCCTTCACGCGCGTCTACTTCAGCGACGAGGCGCAGGCCAATGCCGCCGATGCGGTGCTGCAGTCAGTGCCGGCCGAGCGCCGCGACACGCTGGTGGCGCAGCGCAGCGAAGCCGGCGGGCGCGTGGTCTACCGCTTCGACATCCACATGCAGGGCCCGCAGGAAACGGTGTTCTTCGACGTCTGAGGCGGCGCCGTGGAATTTCAAAATAGATAGCGGCATGCCCAGGCAGAACCTGCATTTCAGGTATAAAACATGCTGAAATTCAGGAAGCACCCGGGCATCCAGCTATTTATTTCATAGCGAAAGATTCCAGCCCGAACCCGCCTTGGCGCGCCAGGCGCCGGGCGTGCCGCCGGTCCAGCGCTGCACGGCGCGGCGCAGGCTGCGCGGGTCAGAGAACCCCACCTCGGCGGCGATCTCTGCCAAAGAATGGCGTGGCCGGGCCAACCGCGACAGCGCGCGCTGCCGGCGCTCTTCGGCCAATAGCCCGGCATAGCTGTGCCCGGCCTCGGCAAGGCGCCGGCGCAGCGTGCGCTCGCTCAAATGCAGCTCGGCGGCAATGGCCTTCAGGCCCGGCGGGCGCGCCAGGTTGTGGCGGATCGCCCGCACCACCGAGGCGGTCAGGTCCAGCGTGTAGGCGCCGCTGTGAATTTCTTCCTGCGCCATCAGGGCCTGCACCGCGGCCCGCGTGCGGCGATCTGCGGTGGGCACGGGCACTGCATGCAGCGCAAAGGCCATGCGGTTGGCCGGCTGGCCAAACTGCACCGGGCAGCGGAACACTTCCTCGTACTGCGCGTAGTGCGCCGGCTTCTCTATCGCCAGGTCCACCGACAGGGGATTGATCTCTGGCTGCACCAGCACGCGGCAGGCGCGCAGCATCGCGGCAAAGGCGGTGTCGACCAGGAAGGGCGTGACGTCCGGGTCACCCGGGCGGACATGGGCCAGCATCGAGAACCAGCGCGCCGAGCGCTCGGTGCGCAGCTCCAGCAGGCTGCCCATCGCATGCTGCGCATCGACCGCGAATTCCAGCATCTCGTGCAGCGTGTCGCAGGCCATCATGCCCAGCGCGGCCAGCCCCCAGGACACCACGTTCAAGCCACTGCCCAGCTGCAGCCCCAGGCCGGGCTCGTTGAGCCGCGCCAGCGCGCGCCGCGCCATGCGCACCGATTGCGCGTAAGAGATGCGGAACTCCACCAGGTCCAGGTCGTCCAGGCCAAAGCCCAGGCCGCGGCACAGCGGCTCCGGGTCCTGCCCGCGCAGGCGCATGCCGGCGACCAGCGCGCGCGCCAGCACCGCTGGCAAGTCGGCCACGTGCTGCGAAAGCTGGGCGCCCGCTGCGCCCGCCCCTGCACCGGGCGCAGGCCCCGGCTGCCGATCCTCGCCCGCCCTGTGTGAAAGATGAATTCGATGCATGCGCTCCCAAGATGACGGTGTCCCCATGGCGGCTGGACCGCGTGCATTCTTTCCGAAGCCCCCTCCCAGGGTGCTGTTGATGCGCCGGCCCGGCGGACATTGGCCGCGTGGGTCCTGTTTTGGCCGGAATGGTCCCTTCATTGCTGCACTGCAACAGTCGAAATTACGACATGGCTATTCCCCCTGAAATTCGGCACTCCATCCACGCCCCCGCCCTCGCGGCTTTGGGTGCATTGGCGGTGGCCGCACTGGCCCGCGTCGCGCCCGCGCCCTGGCAGACCGCCGGCTGGCTGGCCACAGCCGTGCTGGCCGCGCTGGGCGCCGCCGCCGCTCACCACGCCTGGCGCGGCCGGCGGCAGCGGCAAGAACAACTGCAGCGCTACCTGCACAGCCAGCGCGGCTTTGGCGCCGCGCTGGCACCGGTCTGGTCCGGCCAGATCGAGGCCTCGCGCGGCCAGATGGACAGCGCTATCTCCAACCTGGCGCTGCGCTTTGGCGGCATCGTGCAGCGCCTGGAAGACACGCTGCGCCAGTCCGCCGGCAGCGACGCCACCGCCGGCGCCGGCGCGGTGCATGCCGAGAGCCAGCAGGAGCTCGAGACCGTCGTCGAATCCCTGCGCGAAGCCATGCGCAGCAAGGCCGCGCTGCTGGCCCGGGTGCAGGAACTGCAGGGCTTCGTCACTGAACTCGGGCAGATGGCCGAGTCAGTTTCGCGCATTGCCCAGCAGACCAACCTGCTGGCCATCAACGCCACCATAGAGGCCGCGCATGCCGGCGAGCGCGGCCGTGGCTTTGCCACCGTGGCGCAAGAGGTGCGGCTGCTGTCCAAGGTCTCGGGCGAGGCTGGGGCCCAGATCGCGCAAAAGATCGAGGCCATCAGCGCCGCCATCGCCGGCACCCGCGACGCCGCAGAAGACGCCAACCGCGCAGAGACCCAGGTGCTGCAGGCGTCCGAGCTGAAGATCCAGTCGGTGCTGGCCGGCTACCGCGACTTCTCCGGCGCGCTGGCCGACTCGGCCGAGACCCTGCGCCTGGGCAGCCAGGGCATACGCGACGAAGTGCACGAGGCGCTGGTGCAACTGCAGTTCCAGGACCGCGTGGGCCAGATCATGGGCCACGTGCGCGCCAACATCGAGCGCCTGCCGCAGGTGATCGAAGAGCACTGCCAGGCCTGCGAGCGCGCCGGCGTGCTGCAGCCCATCCATGCCGCCGCGCTGCTGCAGGAGCTGGAAAGCACCTACGCCATGGCCGACGAGCGCCAGGTGCACCACGGCGCCGCAGCCAGCACCCCGGCCCGGCACGAAGAAATCACTTTTTTCTGAGGACCCCTTTCCATGGCAAAAACCATACTGGTCGTCGATGACTCCGCCTCCATGCGGCAGGCCGTCGGCATTGCGCTGCGCGGCGCGGGCTACGAGGTCATCGAAGGCACGGACGGCCAGCAGGCGCTGGCCCGGCTCACCGGCCAGAAAGTGCACCTGATCATCAGCGACGTGAACATGCCGCACATGGACGGCATCAGCTTCGTCAAGCAGGTCAAGCAGTTGCCGCTGTACCGCTTCACGCCGGTCATCATGCTGACCACCGAGAACCAGGAGGCCAAGAAGCGCGAAGGCCAGGCCGCCGGCGCCAAGGCCTGGGTGGTCAAGCCCTTCCAGCCTGCGCAGTTGCTGGCCGCCGTCGAAAAGCTGGTGCTGCCATGATGCCGGCGTCCCCCTCCGACGCTATCGACGCCATGCTGCGGATCGAAGGCGACATGACGATCTACCGCGCCGCCGAGCTGCGCGAGCAGTTGATGGAGGCGCTGCAGGGCGACCAGCCGCTGACCATAGACCTGTCTGGCGTGACCGAGTTCGACAGCGCCGGCCTGCAACTGCTGCTGGCGGCCTGCGCCACCGCCGCCGGCCAGGGCCAGCCGCTGCGCCTGGCCCGGCCCAGCCCCGCCGTGCGCAACACGCTGGCGCTGTTCGGCCTGGACGAGGCACTGACGGCGGGCCGCGCATGAACCTCGACGAGGCACTGCCCACCTTCATCGCCGAAAGCCGCGAGCTGCTGCAGGACATGGAGCACGCGCTGCTGGGCGTGCTGCCCGCGCACGACTCGCAGCACGCGGTCAACGCCATCTTCCGCGCCGCCCACACCATCAAGGGCTCGGCCGGGCTGTTTGCGCTGGACGACATCGTGGCCTTCACCCACGTGCTGGAGAGCGTGCTGGACCGCGTGCGCGACGGCGCCCTGGCGCTGGACGAACCGCTGGTGGCGCTGCTGCTGGGCTGCTCCGACCACATCGGCATGCAGGTGGAAGCACTGGCCAGCGGCACCCCAGACCCCGGCACCGCCGACCGCGCCGTGCCACTGCTGGCACAGCTGCAGCAGCACCTTGGCGCGGCGCCGGCCCCGGCGCCTGCCGTCAGCGCCAGCGCCGCCAGTACCGCAGTGGCGCCCGTGGCCGGTGACGGCGGCGAAGGCGGCGCCGACCACTGGCACCTGTCGCTGCGCTTTGGCGCCGAGGTGCTGCGCAACGGCATGGACCCGATCTCCTTCCTGCGCTACCTGGGCCGCATCGGCCGCATCACCGGCGTGGCGCTGCTGCCCGGCAGCGTGCCGCCGCTGCAGGCACTGGACGCGGAGCGCTGCTACCTGGGCCTGGAGCTGGGCCTGGCCAGCGAGGCCGAGCTGGCCACGATTGAGGGCGCATTCGAGTTCGTGCGCGACGACTGCGGCGTGCGCATCCTGCCGCCGCGCAGTCCGGTGGCCGACTACCTGGCGCTGATCGCCGCGCTGGGCGAACCGCCCGCCCTGCTGGCCGAACTGCTGGTGCGCTGCGGCAGCCTGCCAGCCGCGGCGCTTGCCAACGCCATGGCCACCACCGCCGCGCCCGCCGTTGCCGCGCCGCCGCAGCGCGCACCAGAAGCCAAGGCCCCCGAAAGCGCATCGATCCGCGTCGACGCCGACAAGCTCGACCGCCTGATCAACCTGGTGGGCGAGCTGGTCACCGCATCGGCCAGCGCCGGCCTGGTGGCGCGCAGCCTGCGCAACGTGGCGCTGCAGGAATGCCAGGCCACGCTCACCGCCCTGGTCGACGAGGTGCGCGACAGCGCGCTGCAATTGCGCATGGTGAAGATCGGCACCAGCTTTGCGCGCTTCAGGCGCATGGTGCACGACGTGGCGCGCGAACTGGGCAAGGACATCTCCCTGGTGCTGAACGGCGAAGACACCGAACTCGACAAAACCGTGATCGAGAAGATCGGCGACCCGCTGACGCACCTGGTGCGCAACGCCATGGACCACGGCATCGAGCCCGCCGCGCTGCGCCTGGCGCGCGACAAGCCGGCGCAGGGCACGGTCACGCTCAATGCGTACCACGCGTCCGGCCACATCGTGATCGAGGTCCGCGACGACGGCGGCGGCCTGGACCGCGAGCGCATCCTGGCCAAGGCGCTGGAGCGCGGCCTGATCGAGCCTGGCCGCCAGCTCAGCGACAGCGAAACCTACGCGCTGGTGTTCGAGCCCGGCTTCTCCACCGCCGAGCAGGTCACCAACCTGTCCGGGCGCGGCGTTGGCATGGACGTGGTCAAGCGCAACATCGCGGCGCTGCGCGGCAGCATCGCCATTGCCAGCACGCCCGGCCGCGGCACCACCGTCACGGTGCGGCTGCCGCTCACGCTGGCGCTGATCAACGGCTTCCAGGTGGGCGTGGGCCGCTCGGTGTTCGTGGTGCCGCTGGACATGGTGGACGAATGCATAGAGTTCCGCGACGACGGCAGCCGCGACTACCTCGACCTGCGCGGCAAGGTGCTGCCCTTCATCCGGCTGCGCGCGCTGTTCGACATTGGCGGGGCGCCGCCGGCGCGGCAGAACATCGTCATCGTGCGCCACGCCGGCCAGCAGGTCGGCCTGGTGGTGGACACCTTGTTTGGCGAATCACAGACCGTCATCAAGCCGCTGTCGCGCCTGTTCGGCCAGGCGCGCGGCATCAGCGGATCGAGCATCCGCGGCAATGGCGACGTGGCGCTGATCCTCGACATCCCCGCCCTGGTGGACGGCCGCGAAGGCAGCCCGCCGCCGCTGGCGCAGGGTGCCCCGCTTCTCGTCTGACTGGATCTCAAAGGAAAACCATGTTCTCGAACTTCAAGATAGGTGTGCGGCTGATCGCCGGCTTCGTGCTGGTCGCGGCCATCAGCGTGGTGGTCGGCATGTTCGGCCTGTCGGCCTCTGGCCGCATCAATGACCTGGCCACGGCCATGTACAAGAACGAGCTGCTCGGGCTCTCCTACATCAAGGAGGCCAACATCAACCTGATCTACATCGGCCGCGCGCGCGGCAACTTCCTGCTGTCCACCACCACGGCTGGGCGCGATGCGCAGCTGCAGTCCATCCGCAAGTACTCCGACGCCGTGAAGGCCAACCTGGACAAGGCCAAGCCGCTGTTCGTGACCGAGCGTGCGCGCGAGATGTTCGCCAGCTTCGACAAGGGCTGGGAGGACTACCAGCAAGAGCTGCAGCGCACCATGGCCCTGGCGGCCCAGCAGCGGCTGGCCGAACATGACGAGACCCTGGTGCGCGCCCTGCAATCGGTGCGCGAGAAAGGCGACGTGCTCGACAGCCTGATGACCGAGCTGAGCCTGCAGAAAGAGGCCCGCGCCTCCCAGGCCAACGACGAAACCGATGCCATCTACCTCAGCAACCGGCACCTGCTGCTTTCGGTCAGCGCCATCGGCCTGCTGCTGGGCGTGGCGCTGGGCTGGCTCATCAGCCGCAGCGTGAGCCGCCCCATCAGCCGCGCCGTGGAGGTGGCCGATCGCCTGGCCGCGGGCGATCTCACCATGCAGATAGACGTGCGCTCCAAGGACGAGACCGGCCAACTGCTGCTGGCGATGCGCAACATGGTGACCAAGCTGTCGCAGGTGGTGGCCGAGGTCAATGCCGGCGCCGAATCCCTGGCCGGCGCGTCGGAAGAAGTCAGCGCCACCGCGCAGTCGCTGTCGCAGGCCTCCAGCGAACAGGCTGCAGGCGTGGAAGAAACCAGCGCCTCGATGGAGCAGATGACCGCCTCGATATCGCAAAACACCGACAACGCCAAGGTCACCGACGGCATGGCCACCAAGGCCGCCGCAGAAGCCACCGAGGGCGGCGAAGCCGTGCGCGCCACCGTCGCGGCCATGAAGCAGATCGCGCAGAAGATCGGCATCATCGACGACATCGCCTACCAGACCAATCTGCTGGCGCTCAACGCCGCCATCGAGGCCGCACGGGCCGGCGAACACGGCAAGGGCTTTGCCGTGGTGGCGGCCGAGGTGCGCAAGCTGGCCGAGCGCAGCCAGGTCGCGGCGCAAGAGATTGGCGATGTCGCCGGCTCCAGCGTCGAGCTGGCCGAGCGCGCCGGCCGCCTGCTCGACCAGATGGTGCCCAACATCCGCAAGACCTCCGACCTGGTGCAAGAGATCACCGCCGCATCGGAAGAGCAATCCTCCGGCGTTGGCCAGATCAATGCCGCCGTCAGCCAGCTCAGCCAGACCACGCAGCAGAACGCCTCCAGCTCCGAAGAGCTGGCCGCCACGGCGGAAGAAATGAGCGGCCAGGCCGAGCAGCTGCAGCAGGCCATGTCCTTCTTCCGGCTGGACCACGGCCTGCCCACCGCCGTGGCACAGCGTGCCGCGCGGCCCAAGCCCAAGGCGCCTGCCATGCGCCGCCCGCCGGGCGGGCTGGGCGCGGTCGGCGGGCTGGCGCTGGCCGGCGCCGACGGCCCGGATGAATCCAAGTTCGTGCGCTTCTGAGCGGCCATGTGTCCGCGAAAGACCGCAGCATGAGCGCAGCACCCGCATCCGAGCCCCGGCAGTACCTGACCTTCTCGCTTGGCGGCGAGATGTACGCCATTGGCATCCTCGCCATCAAGGAAATCATCGAGTACAGCGACCTGAGCACCGTGCCCATGATGCCGCCCGCAGTGCGCGGCGTGATCAACCTGCGCGGCGCCGTGGTGCCGGTGGTGGACCTGCAGGTGCGCTTTGGCGGCCAGCCGGCGCCGGTGACCAAGCGCACCTGCATCGTCATCGTCGAGACCGGCGCCGAGGACCTGGCCGACAAGGGCGAGCAGCACGTGATCGGCCTGGTGGTCGATTCGGTGAGCGAGGTGCTGGACATCGCGCCCGCCGACATCGAGCCCGCGCCCAGCTTTGGCGCACGCATACGCAGCGACTTCATCCAGGGCATGGGCAAGGTGCGCGGCCGCTTCGTCGTGCTGCTGGCCACCGACAGCGTGCTGGCGCTGGACGAGATCGGCGCGCTGGCCGAGGCACCCGCCACGGCAGACGCCGTGGCACCGGCTTGAGGACGGCATCGCAGCAGCGCATGGCGCCCCTCGGCAGCCGCCATGTCTGCTCGGTGCTGGTCATAGACGACAGCGCCGTGCAGCGCCAGCACGCGGCCGCGCTGTGCCGTGGGCTGGGCGTGGCCACGGTGCATGAGGCCGCAGGCGGCAGTGAGGCGCTGGCCTTGCTGGCGCAGTTGCCCGAGCCGCCCGACCTGCTGCTGCTCGATCTGGAAATGCCCGGCATGGACGGCGTCGAGCTGCTGCACCAGATGCAGCGGCACGGCATGGCGCGGCCCGTGGTCGTGGTGTCGCAGCGCGAGCAGGCCCTGATCGACCTGGTCGTCTCGATGGCGCGCACCATGGCGCTGGACGCCCCCGCCGGCCTGCACAAGCCGCTGGATGCGCAAGCCCTGCGCCAGGCCTTCGAGCAGTTGGGCCGGCGCAGCGCCGTCGGCACGGCCGAGTCCCGCGCGCCGGAGCCGGCGCAACTGCGCAACGCCATCGCCCAGGGCCAGATCAGCGTGCACTACCAGCCCAAGGTGGACGTGCGCACCGGCTTCGTGCGCGGCGTGGAAGCCCTGGCGCGCTGGCTGCCGCCAGGCCAGCCTGCGATAGCGCCCGATTGTTTCGTGCCGCTGGCCGAGCGCGAAGGCCTGATCCAGCCGCTCACCCGCGCCGTCATGGAGCAGGCCTTTGCCCAGACCGCCACCTGGGGCGCGCGCGGCCTGCACCTGCCGGTGGCGGTCAACCTGTCGGCGCAGTTGCTGGAAGACCCGGGGCTGGTGGACGAGATCCGTACCCTGGCCGCACGCCACGCGCTGGCGCCGGCGCAGGTGGTGCTGGAGCTCACCGAGAGCGAGCTGGTGTCCTTTCGCGGTGCCGCGTTTGGCGTACTGGCACGGCTGCGCCTGCAGGGCTTTGGCCTATCGCTGGACGACTACGGCACCGGCTTCTCGTCGATGCAGCAGTTGGCGCGCATCCCGTTCACCGAACTCAAGATCGACCGCGCCTTTGTGCACGGTGCCAGCCACAAGCGCCGGCTGCAGGTGATGCTGCATTCCGCGCTCGATATGGCGCAGCGCCTGGAGCTGCCCACCGTGGCCGAAGGCGTAGAGACGCTGGCCGACTGGCGCCTGCTGCAGCAACTGGGCTGCACCGCCGGCCAGGGCTGGCTGATCGCCCGGCCCATGCCCGCGCAAGAGCTGCCCACGTGGCTCACCACCCACCGCCAGCGCCGCCGCGAGCTGCTGCCCGAGCCCTTGTCCGCCTCCTATCACCCATGAGCATTTCCCTCAGCGACCATGAGTTCGGCCAGTTCCAGCGCTTCATCTTTGAGGCCGCCGGCATCCACCTGTCGCCCGCCAAGAAGGCGCTGGTCTGCGGCCGCCTGGCCAAGCGCCTGCAGGCGCACCAGTTGCAGCACTACGGCGACTACTTCGCACTGCTGCAAGACCAGCGCCACGCCGCCGAGGCGCAGACCGCCATCGACCTGCTGACCACCAACGAGACCTACTTCTTCCGCGAGCCCAAGCACTTCGAGCTGGTGCGCAGCATCGCAAGCTCTGCGCAGGGCTCTGCGCCACTGCGCGTGTGGAGCGCGGCCTGCTCCACCGGCGAAGAGGCCTACAGCATCGCCATGGTGCTGGCCGACACCCTGGGCGGCCGCGCCTTCGAAGTGGTGGGCACCGACATCAGCACCCGCGTGCTGCAACAGGCGCGCACCGGCCACTACCCCGAGCAGCGCACGCGCAACATCCCGCCGGCCTACCTCAAGCGCTTTTGCCTGAAGGGCCAGGCCGAGCAGGCCGGCACCCTGCTGGTGGAACGCGGCCTGCGCCAGCGCGTGCGCTTTGTGCACGCCAACCTCAACACCGCACTGCCCGAGCTGGGTCTGTTCGACATCGTCTTCTTGCGCAACGTGATGATTTACTTCAACGGCGACACCAAGCGCCAGGTGGTGGCGCGCGTGCTGTCGCTGCTCAAGCCCGGCGGCCACTTCTGCATCGGCCATTCCGAAAGCTTGAACGACATCAGCAGCGCCGTGCTGCCGTTGGCGCCCTCCATCTACCGCCGGCCATGAGCGCAGCGCTGCCATGCCACCGCGCCAACTGCGTCCGGACGACGTCATCCTGCAGCCCGGCGAATATTTTGTCGGCGGCGGCTGCCGCGTGCGCACCGTGCTCGGCTCCTGCGTATCGATCACGCTGTGGGCGCCGCGCCAGCGCCTGGGCGCGATGTCGCACTTCCTGCTGGCCAGCCGCCCGGCCACGGCGCGCCGCGCGCCGGATGCGCGCTATGGCGACGAGGCACTCGACCTGATGCTGCGCGAACTCGGCCGCGCCGGCATCACGCCCGGCGACTGCGAAGCCAAGATCTTCGGCGGCGGCGACATGTTCCCGCGCCAGCGCGGCGGCGCCCTCCCCATCGGCCTGCGCAACGGCGAGGCCGCGCGTGCACTGCTGGCCGCGCGCGGCATCGCGGTGCGCACCGAACACCTGTTCGGCCTGGGCCACCGCCACATCGTGTTCGAGACCGACACCGGCGCGGTCTGGGTGCGCCAGCCCGCGCCGGGCGAGCTCAGGGAGTCCCCATGACAGCCGCCATCAAGGTCATGGTGGTAGACGACTCGGCCGTGGTGCGCCAGGTGCTGGTCGGCCTGCTCAACGCGGCGCCCGGCATCGAGGTGACGCACGCCGTGGCCGACCCGCTGCTGGCCATCGAGCGCCTGAAGCTGCAGTGGCCCGACGTGATCCTGCTGGATGTGGAAATGCCGCGCATGGACGGCATCACCTTTCTGCGCAAGCTCATGCAAGAGCGGCCCACGCCGGTGGTGATCTGCTCCACGCTGACAGAAAAAGGCGCCAAGACCACGCTGGAGGCCATGGCCGCCGGCGCCGTGGCGGTCGTCGCCAAGCCGCGGCTCGGGCTCAAGCAGTTCCTGCAGGACGCGGCCGACGAGCTGATCGCCACCGTGCGCGCTGCCGCGCGCGCCCGTGTGGGCCGCCCCACGCCGCTACCGACGCCCGCAGCCAAGTACACGGCCGATGTGATCCTGCCGCCGGGCGCGGCCCAATCCATGGCCCAGACCACCGAGCGCGTGGTGGCCATGGGCACCTCCACCGGCGGCACGCAGGCGCTGGAGGCGGTGCTGACCGCGCTGCCGCGCGTGGCGCCCGGCATCGTCATCGTGCAGCACATGCCAGAGAAATTCACCGCCGCCTTCGCCAGCCGCCTGGACGGCCTGTGCCGCATCGCCGTGAAGGAGGCCGAGCACAAGGACCGCGTCATGCCCGGCCGCGCGCTGATCGCGCCGGGCGGGCGCCACATGGTGCTCAAGCGCAGCGGCGCACAGTACTTCGTCGAGGTGCTGGACGGCCCGCTGGTGAACCGCCACCGGCCTTCGGTCGATGTGCTGTTCCGCTCGGTGGCGCGCTGCGCCGGCGCCAATGCGCTGGGCATCATCATGACCGGCATGGGCGACGACGGCGCCGCCGGCCTGCTGGAGATGCGCCACGCCGGCGCCCGCACCATCGCCCAGGACGAAGACAGCTGCGTGGTCTTCGGCATGCCCAAGGAGGCGATCAGGCGCGGCGCCGTGGAGCGCACCCTGCCGCTGGCCGCGCTGGCGCGCGAGATGGTCGGGTCGCTCCATTATTGATAGCTATAAGCCCAGACCACACCTGGGCTAGAGGCCTTTTTTACCAAAAAAAAGCTGCTCGATGAGCAGCTTTTTTCTGGAAGCCGCAAGGGCCTCAGCGGAAGCGCGCCTCAGGCACGGTCTTCAGGTCGCCGTCGATCGAGCCGATATAGCCCGCCAGCGCCTTCAGGTCGGCATTGCTGAACTGCTTGGCCACGCCGGCCATCACGCCATTGGAGCGGCCGACGCCGGGGTTGTTCTCAGTCTTGTAGGCCTTGAGCGCGACAAACAGGTAGTCGGCATTCTGGCCCGCCAGATGCGGGTAAGACGGGTCGATGGGCTTGGAGAAGTTGGCGCCGTGGCAAGAGATGCAAATGCCCTTTTGCAGCAGTGCCGCAACCTGCGCGCTGGGTTCGCGTGCGGGCTTCTCGGGCAGCACCAGGGCCGGGTCCTTGCCCAGTTGCGCGTAGTAGGCCGCCACGTCGGCGATGTCCTGGTCGGTCAGGCTGTCGGCAATGCTGCGCATGGTCGGGTGCTTGCGGCTGCCGTCGCGGTAGGCGTCCAGCGCGGCAACCAGGTACTTCTCGTTCTGGCCGGCGATCTTGGGCACCTTGTAGACCTCGGGGAAACTGGCCTGGTAGCCCACGATGCCATGGCAGCCAATGCACATCGACACCTTCTTCTCGCCGGCCTTGACGTCACCCTTGACTTCCTGGGCCTGGACCGATCCGAAAGCGGTCACAGAAGCGACAGCCATTGCAAACACCGTGGAGAACAGCTTATTCATTTTGCGCGCACAATCTGGTGGAGGTTCAGACGCCGGAATCAACCTTTGATTATAGCCAGCAGGACCTTCCGACACGCCTGCGCGGCCGGGCCGCGCGGCGGGGCCCGACCACTCTTTCGCGCAGACCTTCCATGAAGTTCCAAGGCTCCCAGAACTACGTCGCCACGCAAGACCTGATGCTGGCCGTCAACGCCGCCATCACCCTGCAACGGCCCCTGCTCGTCAAGGGCGAACCCGGCACCGGCAAGACCATGCTGGCCGAGGAAGTAGCCAGTGCGCTGGGCATGCCGCTGCTGCAGTGGCATATCAAGTCCACCACCAAGGCACAGCAGGGTTTATACGAATACGACGCCGTGAGCCGCCTGCGCGACAGCCAGCTGGGCGACGAACGGGTCAAGGACATCCACAACTACATCGTCAAGGGCGTGCTGTGGCAGGCCTTCACCGCAGATGAGCCGGTGGCGCTGCTGATCGACGAGATCGACAAGGCCGACATCGAGTTCCCGAACGACCTGCTGCGCGAGCTCGACCGCATGGAGTTCTACTGCTATGAGACGCGCGAAGTCATCCGCGCCAAGCGCCGGCCGCTGGTCTTCATCACCTCCAACAACGAGAAAGAGCTGCCCGACGCCTTCCTGCGCCGCTGCTTCTTCCACTACATCAAGTTCCCCGACGCCGAGACCATGCAGCAGATCGTCGACGTGCACTTCCCCACGCTCAAGAAGGAACTGCTCGCCGCCGCGATGAAGACCTTCTACGACGTGCGCAACCTGCCCGGCCTGAAGAAGAAGCCCAGCACCTCCGAGCTGATCGACTGGCTGCGCCTGCTGGTGGCCGAAGACATCTCGCTCGAAGCCCTGCAGAGCAAGGACGAGAAGGTGTCGGTGCCGCCGCTGGTGGGCGCGCTGCTCAAGAACGAACAAGACGTGACGCTGTTCGAAAAATTGGTGTTCATGAATACCCGGAACCGTTAACTGACATGTCCTTCGTCGAACCCGTCACCCTTTCCGATCGCGGCCTGAAGCTGGTGCCGCTGGCCCTGTCGCATGAAGCCGGCTTGCGCGCCGCCGCGGCTGATGGCGAGCTGTGGAAGCTGCGCATCACCTCGGTGCCCGAGCCCGAACAGACGCGCGCCTACATCGAGTCCGCGCTGGAGATGCGCGAGGCCGGCAACCGCTTCGCCTTTGCCGTCACCGACGAGGCCAGCGGCGAGGTGCTCGGTACCACCAGCTACCACGACATCCTGCCCGCCGTGAAGCGGGTGGAGATTGGCTACACCTGGTACGCGCAGCGCGTGCAGCGCAGCCATGTCAACACCACTTGCAAGCTGCTGCTGCTCACCCATGCTTTCGACACGCTGGGCTGCGAGGTGGTGGGCTGGCGCACCGACAACTTCAACTTCGCCTCGCAGCGCGCCATCGAGCGCCTGGGCGCCAAGAAAGATGGCGTGATCCGCGGCCACGCCCTGCGCCGCGACGGCACCATCCGCGACACCGTGATGTACAGCATGCGCCGTGGCGAATGGCCCGAGGCGCGGGCCCAACTGCTGTACCTGCTGGAACGCCGCACCAAGCTGCAGGAGTAACACCATGCTGATCGACTTCTTCCGCTCCCTGCGCGCCGCAAAGCTGCCGGTGTCGGTCAAGGAGCACCTGGCGCTGCTGGAAGCGCTGCAGGCCGGCGTGGTCGGCCCGCGTTCGGACGGCGCCTGGGCCATCGACGACTTCTATCACCTGTCGCGCACGGTGCTGGTGAAGGACGAGAAGCACTACGACAAGTTCGACCGCGCCTTTGGCGCCTACTTCCACGGTGTCGAGCTGGTGACCGACTTCACCAAGGAAGTCCCGCTCGACTGGCTGCGCAAGACGCTGGAGCGCGAACTGACGCCCGAGCAAAAGGCCGCCATCGAGAAGATGGGCTGGGACGAACTGATGGAGACGCTCAAGAAGCGCCTCGAAGAGCAAAAAGAGCGCCACGAAGGCGGCAGCAGGTGGATAGGCACCGGCGGCACCTCGCCCTTCGGCCACGGCGGCTACAACCCGCAGGGCATACGCATTGGCGGTGCCGGCAAGAACAAAAGCGCGGTCAAGGTCTGGGAGCAGCGCGCCTACAAGGACTACGACGACACGCAGGAGCTGGGCACGCGCAACATCAAGGTTGCGCTGCGGCGCCTGCGCAAGTTTGCGCGCCAGGGCCTGGCCGAGGAGCTGGACCTGGACGACACCATCCACGCCACCGCGGCCAATGCCGGCTACCTGGACATCAAGATGGTGCCCGAGCGGCGCAACAACGTGAAGGTGCTGCTGCTGATGGACGTGGGCGGCACCATGGACGAGCACGTGGCGCGGGTGGAAGAGCTGTTCTCTGCCGTCAAGAGCGAGTTCAAGCACCTGGAGTTCTATTACTTCCACAACTGCGTCTACGACTTCATGTGGAAGAACAACCGCCGCCGCTTCAGCGAGAAGTTCCCCACGCAGGACATCATCCGCAAGTACAACAAGGACTACAAGCTGATCTTCGTGGGCGACGCCACCATGAGCCCCTACGAGATCCTGCACCCCGGCGGCAGCGTCGAATACAACAACGAAGAGCCCGGCGCCGAGTGGCTGCAGCGGCTGACCCATGCCTTCCCCAAGTACGCCTGGATCAATCCCGAGCCGCAAGGCGTATGGCAGTACCGGCAGAGCATTGGCGTGATCCAGCAGCTGATGTCGCAGCGCATGTACCCTTTGACACTCAAAGGTCTCGAAGAGACCATGCGCCTGCTGTCAAAATGAATCAATGCCCGGACGCTCTCCGACCTCACCCCTCCTCCTACCCGCCCTGCTCTGCTCCACCCTGCTGCTGCCCGGCTGCAGCCTGCTGACCAAGAAAGAAGACCGCGCCGCCCAGGCCGATGGCACCCAGGTGCTGAGCAGCGCAGACGCCGTCGGCGCCAGCGGCAAGGCAGACGCGCAGGACACGCGCCGGCCCGCCTTCACGCTCGACGTGCAGGCGCCCAAGGACATCCGCGACTACCTCACACGCAACCTGGAGCTGCAGCGCTACCGCCTGCTCGACGACCTGGACGCGCGCGAGCTCTCGCGCCTGCTGGGCGCGGCCGACACCAACGCGCGCGACCTGCTGGGCACGCTTGGCTACTTCTCGCCGCGCCTCACGCTGGAGCTGCGCGAAACGCCCAACGGCCCGGCCCCGCGCGAAGTCGTGATCACCGTCGAGCCCGGCCAGCAAACCCGCATCGCCGAGGTGCACATCGACTTCACCGGCGCCATCGCCAACAACCCCGCGGCCGCCAGGCAGCGCGACGCCATCACGCGCGGCTGGTCGCTGCGCGCGGGCCAGGGTTTCACGCAGGGCGCCTGGGACGACGCCAAGACCGACGGCCTGCGCCAACTCAACGCCCGGCGCTTTCCCACCGGCAGCATAAGCAGCAGCCAGGCCAGCGTGGACGCCGACACCCAGAGCGCCAAGCTCTCGGTCACCTATGACTCGGGCCCGGCTTATCGCTTTGGCCCCGTGCAGGTGCGCGGCAACGAGCGCTACCCGCCCGAGGTGGCACAGCGCCTGTCGCGCGTGCCGGTGGGCGCCGACTACGACCAGGCCAAGCTGCTGGAGGCCCAGCAGCGGCTGGCCGCCAGTGGCTATTTCGACTCGGTCTTCCTCACGCTCGACCCCAACGCGCCCGACCCGCTGGCTGCGCCGGTGATCGCCCAGGTGCGCGACGCCAAGCTGCAAAAGCTGGTGCTGGGCGTGGGCGCCAGCACCGACAGCGGCGCCGGCATCAGCATCAACCACACGCATAACCAATTGCCGCTGATCGGCTGGCGCGCGGTCTCCAAGCTGGCCTATGACCAGAAGACGCAATCCCTGGGCTCCGAGCAAAGCTCGCTGCCGGGCGACGACAACTGGCGCTGGGTCACCTCGCAACTGGCGCAGCGCGAGGTCTCGGGCAGCTACGAGGTCAACAGCGGCCGGCTGCGCGGCGGCCGCGCCAAGACCACCGACCACATCGACCGCAACTACTACCTGCAGTACGACTACGCCAAAAGCCAGGGCACGGACGCGCCGCCGTCGGGCTCGGCCGTCAGCGTCAACTACGGCTGGACCGGCCGCTACTTCAACAGCAACACCGCGCCCACGCGCGGCTACGGGCTGGCGCTGGAAGTCGGCCCCGGCTACACGCTGATCGGCGAGCGCGTGCCCTTCTTCCGCAGCTATGCGCGCGGCCTGTTCTACCTGCCGCTGGGAACGGTACAGGCCGAAGGCGGCGATGCACGGCGCAGCCGGCTGCAGTTCCGGGCCGAAGCCGGCGCGGTCAACGCCCGCGACAACGCCCAGATACCGGCCACGCTGATGTTCCTGACCGGCGGCGACACCACGGTGCGCGGCTACGGCTACCGCCAGATTGGTGCTCGCACCGTCAACGATCTGATCTACGCCGGCCGCTACATGGTCGTGGGCAGCGTCGAATGGCAGCGCCCGGTGGTCTGGAACGGCGAGATGACCGATTTCGAGAGCGCCGTCTTCCTCGACGCCGGCGCCGTGGCCGACCAGCCCAGCGATCTGCAGACCAAGGTTGGCGTGGGCGCAGGCCTGCGCTGGCGCAGCCCCGTGGGGCCATTGCAGGCCGACCTGGCCTACGGCGTGGCCGAACACCGCCTGCGCCTGCATCTGCGGCTGGGCTTTACTTTCTGACGCGCCCCATGACAGCGCACTCTTCCGACCAGACTCCAGCCGCAGCACCACGCCGGCGCCGCGCGCTGCGCTGGGCTACCGCTGTGCTTGCCGTATTGCTGGTACTGCTGGCCGTACTGCTGGGCGCGGCCTGGCTCTGGGCCGGCTCGCAGCAGTCCCTGGCCACCGCGCTGGCCCAGGTGGCGCAGCGCATGCCGGCCGGCCAGACGCTGGAGGCGCGCGAAGTCACAGGCACGCTGCGTTCCGGCGGCCGCATCGGCTGGCTGCGCTGGCAAAGCCCGACGCTGGCGGTCGAGGTGCACGACGCCAGCATTGGCTGGCGCTTGCGCGCCCTGCTGCAAAAGCGCGTGCAGTTGGGCGAGGTACACGCCACACAGATCGCCATCGAACGCCTGGGCCCGGGCGACGACAGCCCGACCGAACCACTGGAGCAGCTCACGCTGCCGGTAGACGTAGACCTCCCTTTCCGCGTAGACGAACTGCGCTGGGTCGGCCCACCGCCGCTGCAGGCCACGCAACTGGCCGGCCGCTACCGCTACGAGAAGGGCGAGCACCGGCTCGACATAGACGGTGTGGAACTGCCCGGCGGCCACTACCAGGCCAATGCCACGCTGCAGGGCGCAGCGCCCATGGCCCTGGCCGCATCGCTTTCGGCCCGGCTGCGCGCGCCGGTGCCCGGCAGCGATGCCACGGTGGAGATACGCGGCGACGCCACTGCCAAGGGCACGCTGGCCACACAGGCCGCCCGCCTGGACGTCCAGGCCGCGCTGCGGCAGACCGACAGCCCCACGGCCGACAACACCAGCGCCGACCTGCAGGCCGTGGTCGCGCCCTGGCAGCCGCAGCCGGTGGTGCAGCTCGACGCCAGCTTCGACTTTCTCAACCTGGCGCAGCTCTGGCCCCAAGCCCCGGCCACGCAACTGCAGGGCAAGCTGCACGCCACGCCCGAAGGCAATGGCCAGCGTGCCAGCGCCACGCTGGCCAACCGCACACCCGGCCCCTGGGACAAGCAGCAGTTGCCGCTGCAGGACCTGGCCGCGCAGGCCGTGCTGCAAGACGACCGCTGGACCATCTCCAACACCACACTGCATGCGGGCGGCGGCGAGATCGCATTGGAAGGCAGCTTCACACCCGCAGCCGCCACGCCCGCCGAATGGCAAGCGCGCGTCGCCCTGCGCGGCATCCGCCCCGGCGAGCTGCACACCCAATTGCAAGGCCCGGCGGTAAGCGGCACCGCCAACGCCGAAACCCGCGGCGAGGCGATTGGCTTCGACGTCGACCTGCAGGCCCTGGGCAGCACACGCCGCGCCAGCGCCAGCCCAAACGGCCTGCAACTGCGTAGCGCCATCGCCCAAGGCCAATGGGCCCAGACCACGCTGGAGCTGCGCAGCCTGCGCCTGCAGACCGACGATGCGTCGGTACAGGGCCAGCTCAGCATCAACACCGCAGAGCGCTCAGGCAGCGGCCAATTGGCGCTCACGCTGCCGGGCGGCCAGGGCAGGGCCCAGGGCCGCATGGCCGCCACCAGCGGCGCGGGTGATCTGAACCTGCAGGTGAGCGATGCCGCACGCCTGCAGCGCTGGGCCGAGAGCCTGCCGGGCCTGGCCAACGTCTTGGCCGGCACCCGCCTGGCCGGCAATGCCCGGCTGGACGCACGCTGGCAGGGCGGCTGGCAGTCGGTGCAGCAGCGCCTGCAGGGCAACGCGGCCAAGGGCGGCGACCTGACGCTGCAGGCCACGCTGGACGCCCCCAGCATCGACCTGGCGCTGCCGGCAGCCGGCGACGCAGCCGCCACCGCCGTCGCGCTGCGCGGCCTGCGTGCCGAGCTGGCGGGCAGCCTCGCCCAGGCCACGCTGTCGCTGCAAGGCGAAGGCAGCAGCGGCACCCGGCGCGCACAGCTGCGCACCCAGGCCAACGGCGGCATGGACGGCCCCGGCCGCTGGCGCCTGGCCATCGCGCGGCTGCAATTGGAAGCCCGCGACAGCAGCCTGCCCGGCCCCTGGACCGTGACCATGGACGAGCCGCTCAGCGCCACACTCAGCACCAACGCCCAGGGCCTGGCGCTGGAAGCCAGCGCCGGCCAGGCGCAACTGCGCGGGCCGGTAGACGGCACGCTGCGCATCGACTGGGAGCCGCTGCGCTACCGCCAAGCCGGCAGCGCGCGCCAACTGCAATCCAAGGGCCGGCTGCAAGGCCTGCCCATGGCCTGGGCCCAGGCCGTGACAGAAGGCAAGGACGCGCTGGGCCAGTTGGGACTGTCAGGCGACCTGGTGTTTGACGGCGACTGGGACATAGACGCCGGCGACAGCCTGCGCGCCCGTGCCACGCTGGCGCGCCGCAGCGGCGACATCCGCGTGCAGACCGACGACGTGGCGGCCACCACCCGCGTCAGCAGCAGCGGCACGGCGCAAAGCGCCAAGACCGCGCCGCCCACCACCAGCGCGGGCCTGCGTGACGCACGCCTGACGCTCAGCGCCGAGGGTGACGCGGTGCGCGCCGAGCTGCTGTGGGACAGCGAGCGCGCCGGCAAGCTCAATGCCAATGCCGGCACCCGCCTGCAGCGCCAGGACGGCGGCTGGAGCTGGCCCGAAGACGCCCCGCTCACCGGTCGGCTGCAGGCGCAGTTGCCCAACATCGGCGTCTGGTCCATGCTGGCGCCGCCGGGCTGGCGGGTGCAGGGCACGCTGGCCGCCGACGCCACGCTGGCCGGCAGCCGCAGCAGCCCGCAGTGGGCCGGCACGCTGGCGGCCGATGGTCTGTCTGTGCGCTCCGTGGTCGACGGCATAGAGCTACAGGACGGACGGCTGCGCTCCACCCTGCGCGGCAGCCAGTTGGAGATCAGCGAGTTCAGCCTGCGCGGCGGCACCGGCAGCAACACCCGCATCAGCGGCATCGGCGGCAGCCGGGCCACCGCCAGCAGCCTGTCCACCACCGATGGCGGCACGCTGACGGCACGCGGCACGCTGGCCTGGGGCAACGCAGCAGGCATGGCCATGGACCTCAAGGCGACGGCGCAGGCCCTGCGTGTGTCGGTGCGCAGCGACCGGCAAGTCACGCTCTCGGGTGAGCTGCAGGCCCGCACCGAGGATGGCCGCCTGGTGCTGCGCGGCGACCTCAAGACCGACCGCGCCGCCATCATCCTGCCCGACGACACGGCGCCGCAACTGGGCTCGGACGTAGTGGTGCGCTCCGCCGCCCTGGACCGCGAGGCCGCGGCCAAGGCCCGGCAGGTCGAGCGCGCCTCGACCAGCATGGGCACCGCCAAACCGCCAGACATCGCCATCACCTTCGACCTGGGCAACGACTTCGCCATACAAGGGCGTGGCATCACCACGCGCCTGACCGGCAAGCTCGACATCCGCAGCAATGCCGGCCTGGGCCGGCCGCCACAGGTCACCGGCGAGATCCGCACCGACCAGGGCCGCTACCGCGCCTATGGCCAGCAGCTCGACGTCGAATCCGGCGCAATCCACTTCAGCGGCGCCTACGACAACCCTTCGCTCGACATCCTCGCGATCCGGCCCAACATCAGCGTGCGCGCCGGCGTGCAGGTCACCGGCACCGCGCAGTCGCCCAGCGTGCGGCTGTACTCGGACCCGGCCCTGACCGACGCCGAAACCCTGTCCTGGGTGGTGCTGGGCCGCAGCTCCGCCAGCGGCGGCGCCGAGGCCGCGCTGCTGCAGCAGGCCGCGCTGGCGCTGCTGTCGCGGGGCAAGGGCAGCTCGGGCAACGTCGCCGGCAAGCTCGGCCTGGACGAGATCGGCTTCAAGGGCCCAGGCACCGGCACCGACGCCACGGCTGCCGCGCTCACCTTCGGCAAGCGCATCTCGCAGAAGATCTACGTGACCTATGAGCGCAGCCTGTCGGGCACGCTGGGCACGCTCTACATCTTCTACGACCTGTCGCGCCGCCTGCAACTGCGAGGCCAGACCGGCACCAAGAGTGCGCTGGATCTGATCTACACCATGACCTACAACTGATACGGTTCCCGTACGCGTCATGAAATGGGCAGAAACGCCGTTCTACAATCGAAGGCTCTCCTCGTAGTTCAATGGATAGAACGAGTGCCTCCTAAGCGCTAGATACAGGTTCGATTCCTGTCGAGGGGACCACCGGATATCCCGCATGCACCAGGCCGCCGCCACGGCCCTGGTCTGCGTGCAACCACCCTCCTGCGGATCAAGTTTTGGCCACGCGCCATGCATGGCCTCGGCTGCTGCATTGCCGCCAAAACCTCCGCGTACTTCCCTGTATTGAACCTTTTCCACGTGCGTGTAGCTTTTCTTGCCCTGGCGCTGCTGGCGCCCGGCGCCCATGCAGCCGGCTTTGCCGACTGCCCCCAACACTTCCCCGCTTCCCCACCCAAAGTCACGGCGCCCGGCGCGCAGCGCGAGCTGTGCTTCGAGGCCTTCGCGGTACTGCACAGCGGCCAGAGCAAGACACCCGTCTACGTGGTGGAACGCCTGAGCCGCAGCAGCCTGGAAAGCGCCCAGGGGATCAAACGCCGCGACCGCTTCTACCCCGAGGCCCGCCTGCCATTTGCCAACCGCGCGCAACTGGAGGACTACAAGGGCTCCGGCTACGACCGCGGGCACATGGCGCCGGCCGGCGACATGCCCAGCGATAGCGCCAAGGCCCAGTCCTTCAGCATGGCCAACATGGTGCCGCAGGCCCCGGCGCTGAACCAGCACGCCTGGAGCCAGATCGAACAGGCCACGCGCAAGTACGCGATGCGTGCGCCCGGTGATGTGTTCGTCTTCACAGGGCCGTATTTCATGCGCCCGGTGCACACCATAGGCCCGGGCCAGGTGTGGGTGCCCAGCCATACCTGGAAGCTGGTCTACACGCCGGCCAGCGGCCGGGCCTGGGCCTACTGGATGGAGAACAACGCCGGCAGGCAAAGCCTGAAACCCATCAGCTACGAGGCGCTGGTGGAACACACGGGAATGCGCCTGCTACCGGGGAAGATTCGGGAGGATTGAGCCGCTTTAGCGCAGCAAACAGCCCCAGCTTCAATCCGTGCTATACTCGTCGATCCCCGAAACGGCAACACGCCTTTCGGTTGCCTGCGCAGGCAAGGCCGAATCTCACGGCGGCACGTCGATACAAGAGCTACCACGACGAGAAAAACTACAGGTGGCTCCAGCATGTGAATGTGCCGTAACGTGAGCCGCGTAAGAGCTCACGACCAATTCCAAAAGCCCGCTCATGCGGGCTTTTTTACGTCCGGACGATTCTTGTTGTGGGCGCTAGAGGGCGGCCACAAGAAGAAGGTGATAGGGTTCCCCTCCCGCCTGGGTCCCCTGCCTGCGCGCCTGCACACACCCGCCACCGATCTGGAGACGCAATGGTCCCGGTTTCCGATCCACGACAGAACCGCCTGCTCGGGGCACTCCCCGACGCTGAGCTGGCACGCTGGCTGCCGCAGTTGGAGGCGGTAGACATGCCGCTGGGGACCGTTCTGTGCGAGCCCGGCGCCAGACTGGCCCACGCCTACTTTCCGACGACCTCCGTGGTCTCGCTGCTCAGCGTGATGGAAGACGGCGCATCGGCCGAGACCGCCGTGGTAGGACGCGAGGGCATGTTGGGCGTTGCGCTGTTCCTGGGCGGCGAATCCACTCCCAGCCGCGCCGTGGTGCAAGGCGCGGGCCAGGGCTTCCGGCTGCGGGCCGGCCCGATGCTGGAGGCGTTTCAACAGTCCGGGCCGGTGCAGCAACTGCTGCTGCGCTATGCCCAGGCTCTGCTGACGCAGATGGCGCAGGTTGCCGTGTGCAACCGCCATCACTCACTGGAGCAGCAGTTGTGCCGCTGGCTGCTCCAGCGCCTGGACTGCCAGACCTCGGCCGAAATACTGATGACGCAGGAGCTCATCGCCAGCCTGCTGGGGGTACGCCGCGAAGGCGTCACCGAGGCCGCTGGCCACCTGCAGAAGCTCGGGTTGATCCGCTACCACCGGGGGCGCATTGATCTTCTCGACCGCGATCGGCTCGCGCGGCATACCTGCGAATGCTATGGCGTGCTCAAGAAGGAATACGACCGCTTGTTGCCACCGCCCCGCAGGGGTGGCGGCTCCGCCGGGAAGTCGCGCTCACGCGGCCCGTGATCGCGGCGTAGGACCAGAGCGCGGACGCTCGTCGTCTGTGCGGTAACGCACAGACGACGAACCCGGCCACCGCTAGTTTTGACAACTGATCGGGACCAGCGTCCGCCCTGGGCCCGCGGACGGTCGAGTCGAGGAACCGAATGCATCTTTTCACGCTAGAGCACAGCAAGTTGGCGTATCGCGCAGACTTTGTACTTTATGGGGCGGCCTCTGCGGCCCTGGCGGTTTTCCTGATGGTGGCCGCGCCGCGGGGCCTGCGGCTGGAGCTGGCAGCCCTGGCCATTGCCGGCCTGGTGGGCTGGACCCTGATCGAATACCTGCTGCACCGCTTCGTGCTGCATGGCCTCAAACCCTTCAGCACCTGGCACGCCGAGCACCACCACCGGCCCACCGCGCTGATCTGCACCCCGACCGTTCTCAGCGGCACCTTGATTGCCGTACTGGTTTTCTTGCCCGCGCTGCTGCTGGGCGACGTTTGGCGTGCCAGCGCCCTGACCTGCGGCATGCTGACTGGCTACCTGGGCTATGCCGTCACGCACCACGCCATCCACCACTGGCGCATGGACAGCGCCTGGCTGCGGCAGCGCAAGCTCTGGCATGCGCTGCACCACACGCCCAACGGCCCGCCCGGCCACTACGGCGTGACCAGCGCCTTCTGGGACCATGTGCTGGGTGGCCGCTCGCATGCGACAAAGCATGCAGCGCGCCGTCCGGGCTCCGGAAAGCCCTGACGATTCAATCCGGATAGTGCTTGGGCAGCAGCACGCGGAAGGTCGTTCCCTTCGCTGCATCGGACTCGACCTCCACGCTCGCGCCCAATAACTCGGCCAGGCGCTTGACGATGGACAGGCCTATGCCCTCGCCCGGCTCCTGTCCCATGGCATTCCCATCCTGCTGCAGCGCCGAGCCCGGATCGGCATGGGGCGTCTCACCGTTGCGTGCTGCGGCGTCTGACTGGCGCGCCAGTTCGGTTGCCTCTTCGAGCGCACCGGCCAGCGGCGCGTCGGAGCCGGCATGCAGGCCCGGGCCGGTGTCCTGCACGCACAGCATCCAGCGCTTGTCGTCCCCCACGGGGCTATCGCGCCAACTCACGGTGACGCCACCGCGCCGGGTGTATTTGATGGCGTTGAGCACCAGGTTCTGCGCCAGGCGGCGCGTCTTGACCGCATCGGCCTGCACCAGCAGCGGCACCGGGCCGTCGAAGCGCAGGAACAGCGACTGCTGCTCGGCATAGGGCTGCAGGCCTTCGCAGAATTCGCGCATCAGGGTGCCGACATCGGTCTGGGCCACCTGCCGCTGCTCCTTGCCGGCCTGCAGGCGGGCCAGTTGCATGACGTCGTCCAGCAACTGGCGCAGCGAGCTGGCGTTGCGATCCAGGATGCGCACGAAGTTGCTGCGCACCGGGTCTGGAATGGTCGGCCGGTTGAGCCCGGCTGTGACGTTGGCCACCACGCCCAGGTTGCCGCGCAAGTCGTGCGCCACCTGGTGCCACAGCTCGCCGCGCTGTTTCTCCAGCTCCTGCACCCGCTCCAATGCAAGCTGCAGGTCTGCCATATGGCCCGCAGCTTCGAGCTGCTGCAGGCGAAAGTACTGCGCCGTGCTCTCGCCGATGCCCACGCTGCAGAGGGCGGCCCAGTCGCGCCGTGCGGCGGCCATGGCCTCGTGCCTCACCTCGGGGTGGTCGCGCTGGTAGTCGTCCAGTTCGGCCACCACGCTCTCGTTGAGGCGACCCAGTTCCCGGGACACTTCCAGCAGGTCGTAGCCCTGCTGCCAGCGGTGCAGGCCATGGGCGGCCGCCTGGTTTTCTTCCTCTGCGGCGCGCTGCGCCGGCCCGGGGCCGGGCGCGGGATCAAGCCGCGCCTCGAACGAGGCCAGCAGCGCAGGAATGTGGTCGTTGAGCTGCGCCCGTGGCAACGAGGTGCCGGTGGTCAGCTCCGGGTCTTGGTGCACGGCGCTGCGCCATGCCTTGAGGATTTCTTCGCGCCGTGCGCGCAGATGCCGGCCCAACGCGGCGAGTTCGGTATCCAGGATGGACATGAGGCCCTTTCCGGGAAACGCCCGGCATTGCAACCGGCCATTCTCGCCCTATCCCGCGTACCCGCTGTTACCACTTGCGGCTACAGCCCCAGGCAGTTGCGCAGCTCCGGCGCATCGCGCAGCGCGCCCGCCTCGCCGCTGAGCACCACGCGCCCCTTCTGCAGCACCACCAGGCGATCAGACTGGGCCGCCACGCGGCGGTAGTCGCGGTCCACCACCAGGGTGGCCAGGCCGGTGGCACGGATCTGGGCGATGACGCGCCAGATCTCGTCCACGATCAGCGGCGCCAGGCCTTCGGTGGCTTCATCCAACACGATGGCGTCGGGGTTGGTCATGAGGGCGCGGCCGATGGAGAGCATCTGCTGCTCGCCGCCCGACAACTGGCCGCCGAGGTGGCCCAGGCGCTCGGTCAGGCGCGGGAAGGTGGCCAGGATGCGCTCCCAGGTCCAGGCGCGCTGGCCGTCGCGGCCGGGGCGCGCGGCCATGAGCAGGTTTTCGCGCACGGTCAGGTTGGGGAAGATGCCGCGGCCCTCGGGCACGTAGGCAATGCCCAGCTTGGCCGCCTCGTGCGGCTTGCCGCGCGACAGGTCGCGGCCTTGCACGGATATGGCGCCGCTGCGCTGGCGCACATGGCCCAGCAGGCTGCGGATCAGGGTGGACTTGCCCATGCCGTTCTTGCCCAGCAGGCCGACCGTCTCGCCACGGCGCAGCGAGAAGTCGATGCCATGCAGGATGTGGCTGCTGCCGTACCAGGCGTGCAGCCCGCGTGCTTCGATCAGATGGCTCATGCATGGCCTCCCAAGTACGCCGCCTGCACCTGGGCGTCGGCACGCACCGCTTCCGGGGACCCCGAAGCAATGACGCCGCCGTCCACCATCACCGTGATGCGGTCGGCCACGGCAAATACCGCTTCCATGTCGTGCTCCACCAGCAGCAGCGCGTGCTCGGCGCGCAGGCTGCGCAGCAGGTCGAGCATGCGCGCGGATTCTTCCGGGCCCATGCCGGCCAGGGGCTCGTCCAGCAGCAGCACGGTGGGTGCGGTGGCCAGGCACATCGCCACTTCCAACTGGCGCTTTTGCCCGTGCGACAGGCCGGCGGCCGCGCGGCCGGCCAGCGTGGCCAGGCCGGCACGCTCCAGCGCCTGGTCGGCGCGCGCGGTGCTGAAGCGGCAGCGCGCGGCCGGTTGCCAGAGCTTCCAGGCTTGCTGCGCCTGCATCTGTGCGGCCAGGCGGCAGTTCTCGCGCACCGACAGCGGCAGGAAGATGTTGTTGCGCTGGTAGCTGCGGCCCAGGCCGGCGCGGGCGCGGCGCGGCTGGGACCAGTGGGTGACGTCTGCGCCGTCCAGTTGCACGCTGCCGGCGCTCAAGGGGATCTCGCCCGACAGCAGGTTCACCAGGGTGGACTTGCCAGCGCCGTTGGTGCCGATCACGGCGTGGATCTCGCCGCGCTGCAGGTCCAGCGACACGTCGTGTACGGCGGCCAGGGCGCCAAAGCGGCGGGTGACGCCGGTGGCGCGCAGGGCGAATGGGGCGGCGCTCATGGTGTGCCCTCCTGCGGCTTGGGCACCGCTGGCAGCGGCGAGCGGCGCCGGGCCTGCCAACGCTCGCGCAGCCATACAAAGCCGCCCGCAATGCCCTGCGGCAGCACGGCCACCGCGATGATGATGAAGCCGCCCATCAGCAGTTGCCAATGCTTGGTCATGCCCTGGAACCATTCGGCCAGCAGCACGAAGGAGAAGGCCCCCAGCACCGCGCCCGGCAGGCTGCCGATGCCGCCCAGGATCACCATCAGCAGCGCATTGCCCGACTGGTGCCAGGCCAGGATCTCGGGGTTGACGTAGCCGTGCTGCACCGCGAACAAAAAGCCCGCCACGCCCGACAGCCCGCCCGCCAGCGTGAAGCTGGCCAGCTTGTAGGCCGTGGTGTTGCAGCCGGCCGCGCGCATGCGCTGCTCGTTGTGGCGGATGCCGACCAGCGCATGGCCCAGCCGCGCGCGCAACACCAGGGCCAGCAGGCCCACGGTGGCGGCCGTCAGCAGCAGCGCGAGCCAGTAGAAGTGCGCGGTCTGCTCCAGGTCCAGCAGGCGGTGGCCGAACAGCGTGAATTCGGGCTTGATGTAGACATAGGTGCCGTCGCTGCCGCCGCCCAGGTCGGTGTCGTGGAACACGAAGTACACCATCTGCGCAAAGGCCAGCGTGACCATGATGAAGTAGATGCCGCGCGTGCGCATCACCAGCAGGCCGATGACAAAGGCCAGCAGCGCCGCGGCGCCCACCGAGGCCGCCAGCAGCCACCAGCCGTTGCCAGCCTCTGACTGCGGCGCCAGCAGCGCCACCGTGTAGGCGGCAAAACCAAAGAAGGCCGCATGGCCCAGGCTGACCAGGCCGGTGTAGCCGACCAGCAATTGCAGGCTCAGCGCAAAGATGGCCATGATCAGCACCTTGGCGCCCAGCTCCTGGTGGAAGGCCGAGCCGACAGGCTCGGGCAGCACTGGCAGCAGCGCCAGCAATACGAAGGCCGCGAGCCAGGCCCAGACGGCATTAGGAATGTGCTTGTGCATATCTAGGTTCCCTGGCGGAACAGGCCTTGCGGCTTCCACAACAAGATCGCGGCCATCAGCACATAGACCAGCACACCGGCCGCCTGCTGCCACAGCACCTTGCCAAAGGTATCGACAAAACCGATCAACAGCGCCGCCACCAGCGCGCCCTTGACCGAGCCGATGCCGCCAATCACCACCACCACAAAGCAGACGATCAGCACCGAGCCGCCCATGCCCGGATAGACCGATGCCACGGGCGCGGCGATCATGCCCGCCAGCACGGCCAGCGCCATGCCCACGGCAAACACCACGCGGTACAACAGCGCAATGTCTATGCCCAGCGACTGCACCATCTCGCGGTTGGTCGAGCCCGCGCGCACCACCATGCCCAGCCGCGTATGCCGGATCACCGCATACATGCCCGCTGCCACCGCCAGGCAGACGCCCGACATGAAGAGCCGGTACACCGGGTAGGCCATGCCGTTGCCAATGGCGATGCTGCCGTCCAGCCAGGCCGGCACGGCAACGCCGTGCACGTCGTCACCCACCAGGATGCTGCGCAGCTCCTCGAACACCAGGATCAGGCCGTAGGTCATCAGCACCTGGGACAAGTGCTCGCGCTCGTACAGAAAGCTGAAGAAGCACCACTCCAGCAGGTAGCCCAGCACCACCGCCAGCACGATGCCCAGCAGCAGCGCCAGCGCGAAGTTGCCGACCAGGCTGCTGAGCGCGAAGGCCATGTAGGCGCCGATCATGTAGAAGCTGCCGTGCGCCAGGTTGATGACGCCCATGATCCCGAAGATCAGCGTCAGCCCGCTGGCCACCAAGAACAGCAGCAGCCCGTACTGCACGCTGTTGAGGCATTGAATGAGGAAGGTGGTCAGGTCCATGGCGCGGTGCTTGTCAAAGCCTTTTATGAGTCAAATAGGGCTCTAGCCCTTATCCCACCTGGGCTATTAGCTATATATTTAGTAGCAATCAATCCAGATGCGGCAACGATGCTGCCCAGGTAGCTCCGTTCGCCCTGAGCCGGTCATTGGGCCGATAGGTGCGGGCCCAGGCTTCGACAGGCTCAGCCCGAACGGGTTGGAACAGCGTCGGCGCCAGCAGGGCCTTACATGCGGCAGCCGCGCGCCGGATCGGCCAGGCCCTTGGCCGCCACGCTGACCAGTTGGTTGGTCTTGCCGACCACCTTGCGCAGGTAGATGTCTTGCACCGGGTTGTGCGCCTTGGACATGGTGAAGGGGCCGCGCGGGCTGTCGATCTTGGCCTGCTCCATGCCCTTGACCACGGCGTCGCGCTGCGACAAGTCACCACCTGCGGCCTTGATGCCGGCGGCCAGCAGTTGCGCCGCGTCGTAGCCCTGCACGGCATACACGTCGGGCTGCAGCTTGTAGGCCTTGGCGTAGGCGGTGCGGAAGCTCTGGTCCTTGGGCACCTTCAGCTCATCGGCGTAGTGCAGCGTGGTGAGCAGGCCGTTGGCGGCGTCGCCCTGGGCCTCCAGCGTGCCGTCGGTGAGAAAGCCCGCGCCGTACAGCGGGATCTTTTCCTTCAGGCCGGCAGCGGCATAGTCCTTCACGAACTTGACCGCGCCGCCGCCAGCAAAGAAGACGTAGACCGCGTCTGGCTTCAAGGCCGCGATCTCGGTCAGCAGCGCCTGGAATTCGACGTTGGGGAAGGGCAGGTTCAGCTCCTTCACCACCTTGCCGCCCTTGGCCTCGAAGCCTTCCTTGAAGCCCTTGACCGACTCATCGCCGGCGGCGTACTTCCAGCTCAGCGTGACCGCCGTCTTGTGCTTGAACTGCTCGGCCGCCACCAGGCCCATGGCATAGGCCGGCTGCCAGTTGCTGAAAGAGCTGCGGAAGATGTTGGGCGCGCACAGCGGGCCGGTGACCGCGTCGGCGCCGGCGTTGGGCACGATCAGCAGAGTCTTGTTGTCCTTGGCCACCTTGGCCATGCCCATGGCCACGCCCGAATGCACGGTGCCGACCAGCACGTCGACCTGGTCGCGCTTGACCAGCTTGTTGGCGTTCTCGGGGGCCTTGGCCGGGTCGGATTCGTCGTCCACCTTGAAGTACTCGACCGAGCGGCCGGCGAGCTTGCCGCCGTTCTCGTCGACATAGAGCTTGAAGCCGTTCTCTATGGCCACGCCCAGCGCGGCGAAGGTGCCGGTGTAGGGCAGCATCAGCCCGACCTTGACCGGCGCACTCGACGCAGCCGGCGCCTGGGCCTGGGCGCTGGCGGTGAACAGGGCCGCGGCCGCGGTGCAGGCGAGCGCGATGGAACGCAGGGGGATGGAATGGGAACGCATGCTTGTCTCCTTCTCTTTTGGTGGTGAAAACGCGAGGGAACTCAGGTGGCGGCGGCCTGCGCCGCGCCGGCACTGCGCCAGGCCGTGCGGCCCGCGTGGCGGCGCACAAAGGTGGCCACGGCGGCCTTCAGTGCGGCGGGCTGGTCGCGGTGCGGCGAATGGCCGCAGTCCTCCAGCACCAGCAGTTCGGTCTGCGGCACGGCGGCGGCAATGCCTTCGATCTGCCACAGCGTGCCGTATTCGTCCTCGCGGCCCTGCACGGCCAGCACCGGGCAGGTGATGGCGGGCAGCGCGGCCTCGATGTTCCAGGCGCGAAAGGCCGGGTCCAGCCAGATGTCGTTCCAGCCCCAGAAGGCTGAATCCGGGTCTGCGTGGTAGCGCGCCAGCTTGCTGCGCAGGTCGGTGGTGACATAGCCGTCGCGCGCCTGCTCGATGCTGCGGATGGAGATGTCTTCCACCAGGATGTGCGGCGCCGCCACCACGATGCCGGCCACCCGATCCGGGAAGGCCGCCGCATGCAGCAGCGCGATCGAGCCGCCATCGCTGTGGCCATAGAACCAGGGCCGGTCGGCCAGCGTGTCATGGCCGATGGCGGCAAAGAAGGCCGGCAAAAAAGCCTGTGCCTGGCGCTGCATGAAATCCACCGGCCAGCGCTCGTGGTGCGGGCGCGGGCTGGACTGGCCGTAGCCCCAGCGCGACAGCACCAGGCCACGGCAGCCCACCGCCTCGCACAGCTGGGCCGGGAAGTCCTTCCACATGGTGATGGAGCCCAGGCCCTCGTGCAAAAAGACCAGCAGCGGCTGGCCGCGCCGCTCGGGCGCCAGGTGCTGGTACTCAATGCGGGTGTCGCGGCCGTCCCAGCGCACGTCTACAAACTGCGGCGCCGTCATACGGCCACCCCCGACAGGCTGGCGGCGGCAATGGCACCGGCCGCTGCGATCTGCACGCGCTCTTGCTCGCGCAGGCGAAAGCGCTGGATCTTGCCGGTCGCGGTCTTGGGCAGCTCGTCTGTAAAAACGATCTGGCGCGGGTACTTGTGCGGCGCCAGCCGCGCCTTGACGAAGGCCTTCAGCTCGGCCTCGATGGCGTCGCTGGCCGCATGGCCGGGCTTGAGCACGACAAAGGCCTTGGTCTTGAGCAGGCCCTGGCTGTCTTCCACGCCAATCACGGCAGCCTCCAGCACCGCGGGGTGCTGCACCAGCGTGCCTTCCACCTCGAAGGGCGAGACGTACTGGCCGCTGACCTTGAGCATGTCGTCGCTGCGGCCGGCGTAGGTGTAGGTGCCGTTGGCGTTGCGCTGGTATTTGTCGCCGCTCTTGGTCCAGGCGCCCTGGAAGGTTTCGCGTGATTTCTCGCGGTTGTTCCAGTACATCAGCGCGGCGCTGGGGCCGCGGATGTAGAGGTCGCCGATCTCGCCATCGGCCACCAGGTGGCCGTCTTCGCCGCGCAGCTCCAGCTCATAGCCATCGACCGCGCGGCCGGTGGTGCCGTAGTGCACGTCGCCCGGCCGGTTCGACAGGAAGATGTGCAGCATCTCGGTGGAACCTATGCCGTCGATGATTTCGCAGCCAAAGTGCGCGGTGAAGCGCTCGCCAATCTCGCGCGGCAGCGCCTCGCCGGCAGACGAGCACATGCGCAGCGCCACCGCCTTGCGCGCCGGCAGCCCGGGCGCGGCCAGCATGCCGACGTAGCCGGTGGGCGCGCCGCAGAACACGGTGGGCTGGTGCGTGGTCATGCGCTCGAAGCAGGCCTCGGGCGTGGGCCGGCCGGCCATCAGCAGCGTGGTGGCGCCAACCGACAGCGGAAAGCTCAGCGCATTGCCCAGGCCGTAGGCAAAGAACAGCTTGGCGGCAGAGAACACGGTGTCGCCCTCGTGCAGGGCCAGCACCGGCTTGGCGTACAGCTCCACCGTCCAGTACAGGTTGCCGTGCGTGTGCACCGTGCCCTTGGGCCGGCCGGTGGAGCCCGATGAATAAAGCCAGAAGGCGGGCTCGTCGGCCAGGGTGCGTGCCGCGTCGGTGGCGGGTGTTTGCGCTGCCAGCAGCGCGTCGAGCGCCTGCGCGCCTTCGGGCAGTTCACCGGCCGGGCGCGATACCAGCAAGTGGCGCAGATCGTTGGGCTGCAGCGCCATGGCCTGGCGCAGCACGGGCAGCAAGGCGTCGGATACCAGGGCCGCGCGGGCGCGGCTGTCGGTCAGCATGTAGGCGTAGTCGGCTGCGGTGAGCAAGGTGTTGACGGCGACCGGCACCACGCCCGCATGCAGCGCACCCAGGAAGGCAACCGGCCAGTCGTGGCAGTCGTGCATCAGCAGCAGCACGCGGTCTTCGCGCTGCAGGCCCAGCGCACGCAGCGCGGCGGCCATGCGGCGCACGCGCTCGTCCAGTTGGCCGTAGCTGAGCGTGCTGTGGTCGTCGATATAGGCAGCCTTGGCGCCGCGCGCGGCGTTGAGCGCCAGCAGGTGGCCGGCGAAGTTGAAGACGGTGGGGGGCGGGGCGATGTCGGTCATGGGATTCCTTCAGAGGCGCACCACGCGCGGGGCAAGGTCTGGCGCGGCATCGGCGTACAGGGCGGCTACCTCGTCCGCGCGCCGGCTCAGCACCGCGCGCTGGTTGAGGTAGCCCTTGTCGGTGATCTCGCCGTGGTCCGGGTCTGGCGGGCTGCCCAGCACCAGCAGGCGCGTAGGCGTTTGCGAAGAGCCGCCGCCCTCCCCCTGCAGCGCCGCCAGTGCCGCACGCAGGGCCGGCGCGCGCGCCTCGGCCGGCAGCGCGGCCAGCGCGGGCGTGGGGAAGACCAGCAGGCCCAGCTCGCTGCGGTCGTGGCCGGTCACCACCACATCAGACGCATAAGGCGCCAGCGCCGAGACCGCGCGCACCCGCAGCATGCCCACCGACACCCAGGTGCCCGACAGCAGCTTGAAGTCCTCGGCCACGCGGCCATCGAAGGCAATGCCGGCCTCGGGCCGCGCCGGGTCGACCAGCCGGCCGGCATCGCCTATGCGGTAGAAGCCTTGTTCGTCGAATGCGGCCGCCGTGGCCTCGGGCGCATGGCGGTACTCGCGGAACACCGAGGGGCCGCGCACCCGCATCTCCAGCTTGGCGCCGGCTTCTGTGCCGGGCACGAACTTGATCTCCACACCGGGCAGTGGCAGGCCTATGCAGCCAGCGCGCTCGATCGGCCAGTGCACGGTGGTAAGCGCAGGCGCGGTCTCGGTCGCGCCCCATGAAGAGGTGAGCCACAGCGACTGGCCGCGCACGCGGCGCGCCAGCACGTCGAGCCGGTCCCACAGCGCCTGCGGCAGGGCCGCTGCGGCGTAGAAGATGCCTTCGACATGGCCAAAGAAATCCTGCGCCAGGGCGGCGTCTTGTTCCAGCTGCGGCAGCAGCATCTCGAAGCCGCGCGGCACGTTGAAGAAGAAGTTGGGCTTGACCTCGCGCAGATTGGCCACGGTGCGCTCGACCAGGCCCGGCGCGGGCCGGCCGTCGTCTATCCACAGGCTGCCGCCATTGGCCAGCACCAGGTGGAAGTTGTGGTTGGCGCCAAAGGTGTGGCTCCAGGGCAGCCAGTCGAGCAGGCGCAGCGGGTGCCGCTCCAAAAAGGGCCAGGCCTGCCGCATCTGCTGCTGGTTGGCACAGAGCATGCGGTGCGTGTTGACCACCACCTTGGGCGTACCGGTAGAGCCGCTGGTGAGCAAATACTTGGCGCTGTCGTCCGGGCCGATGGCGGCAAAGGCCTGCTGCACGGCTGGCGTCTCGTCCTGCGCGCTGAGGGCATCGAATGGCAGCGCGTCGGCATGGGCTGCAGCGTCGCGGCTGAACACCGTCACCGCATCGCCGCCCCAGGCCGCAATCGCCGGCCCGTACAGCGCCGGCTCACTGGCATAGATCAGTGCGGGCTGCAGTGCGTCGAGGATGCCGCGAATGCGCACATGGTCGCGCGCCAGCCGGCAGTAGGCGCTGGATACGCTGCACACCGGCCGGCCAATGTGCAGAGCGGCCAGCAGCAGCAGCGCATGGTCAATGGCGTTATCGCTCAGCACCACCACCGGCCGGCCTGCGGGCAGGTTCAGGTCTAGCAGGCCCTGGGCAATGCGGCCAACTTGATGGCGCACGCTGCGGTAGTCCAGGCTGCGCCAGCCCTCAGGCGTGCGCTCGGCCAAAAAGATGGCATCCGGCGTGGCGGCTGCCCAGTGCTCCAGCCAGTCGCCCACGCAGCGCGCATGCGGCTGCAGCGGATCAGGGTGGCGCAGCACAAAGCTGCCATCGGGCAGGTCTTCGCGCAACACGCGTGGCAGTGCCAGCGGCGCGGTCTCGCCGGCCCGGGCGAAGGGCAGCGCCACGGCGGCAGCGGAGGGAATCTCGTCTCGCTTCATCGTGTCTCCTGTTGTTGCCAGTGGCCTCTTCATGGGCCGTCACGGTGAACGGTGCCGGTGCTAGCCGGCGATCTGCTCAAGCACGGCGCCCGCCGCCTGGACTGCAGCGCGCCGGTGGTAGAAGTTCAAGGCCCGCAGGCCGCCCAGCTCTTCGCCGCCGCCGGCGCGGCCGGGCCCGCCGTGCAGGGACTGCGGCATGACGTTGCCGTGGCCGCTGTGCAGGGCCGCCACCTGCGGTGACACCGCGTGGATGCGGCCATGGCTGTCGGCCAGCGCCAGCGCGGCATCGGCCAGGGCGCGCGCATCGTCGCCATAGAGCGAGGCCACCAGCGAGCCTTCGCCGCGCCGTGCCAGTGCATAGGCATGCTCCACATCGCGATAGGGCAGCAACGTGGCGACCGGGCCAAAGACTTCCACCGCATGCACCTGGTCGGCGGCATCCGGCGTGCGGCTGCCCAGCAGCACCGGGCCGATGCAGGCGGCAATGGCCGGGTCGGCATCGACCAGCGCTTGCGCGCTGCCGTCGTGCAGCAGATCGGCCTGGGTGCGCAGCTGCGCAATGCCGGCGCGCACGTTGGCCAGTTGCTCGCGGCTGACCAAGGCGCCCATGCGCACGCTCTCGTTGCGCGGGTTGCCTACCGTGATCCGGGCCAGCTTGGCGGCGATGGCGGCGGCGGCGGCGTCGTAGTGCGCCTCTGGCACAAAGACGCGGCGGATGGCGGTGCACTTCTGGCCGGCCTTGACCGTCATCTCGCGCACTACCTCGGCCACCAGCAGGTCGAAGGCCGGTGTGCCGGGCGCGGCGCCGGGCAGCAGCAAGGCAGAGTTGAGGCTGTCGGCCTCGATATTGACCCGCACCGAGCGCTGCGCCACGGCCGGGTGCGCGCGGATGGCGCCAGCGGTCTCGGCCGAGCCGGTGAAGGACAGCACATCGAAAGGCTGCAACGCATCCAGCAGGCCCTGCGAGCTGCCGCAGATGACGGACAGCGCGCCGGGTGGCAGCACGCCCGCATTCACCACGTCTTCCACCATGCGCTGGGTGAGCCAGGCGGTGGCCGTGGCGGGTTTCACCACCACCGGCACGCCCGACAGCAATGCCGGCGCGGCCTTCTCCCACAGGCCCCAGGCCGGGAAGTTGAAGGCGTTGATAAACAGCGCCAGGCCGCGCGTGGGCACCTGCACATGGCGGCTGCCGAAGAACACGCCGGCTTCGTCCGGCTTGCCGAGCTTGGCCACCTCGCCATCCACCAGGTGCCGCGCATCGCCCAAGGCCGTGCCCCAGCGCGCGTACTGGCCGAGCGTGAAGATGGCGCCGTCGATATCCACGCCCGAGTCCTTGCGCGTGGTGCCGCTGTTGGCGGTGGCGATGTCGTAGTAGGCGTCGCGGTTGGCCTGCAGCACCTGCACGATGGCAGTCAGCAGCGCGGCGCGCTCGCGGTAGTTGAGTGCGCGCAGCGCAGCGCCGCCGCTGTTGCGGGCAAAGGCAAAGCCGTCAGCGATGTCCAGGCCCTCGCGCGAGACCCGCGCCAGCGCCGTGCCCAGCACCGGGTCATGCAGCACGGCGCCCGCGCCCTGCCCGCTTTGCCAGCGGCCGGCCAGGTAGTTGGGGAGCAGCGCGAAGGTTTCGGTCGTCATGCGGTGGCCTTCGTGAATTCGATGGCGCCTTCGGGCAGCAGGTACAGCACCAGCGCGCGGCCAGCCGTCACCGTGGGGTAGTGCGCGCTGCCGGGCGGGTAGACCTTCCAGCCGGCGGGCGTGCCGTCAAAGCGCGCATCGGGCGTGAGCGGCATGACCAGGTCGATCTCGCCATTCGGATGCCGGTGGTGCGGGCCGGCGATGTCGGCCATGTCCACAACGTCGACAGAGAACTGCGCTGACTCCGCCGAGGGCTTGACCACCCGGCCGTAGCGGATGCCGCCGCCCTCGCGCTGGCACAGCCAGCCTTCGCGTGCGCCGGCCTCGCAGGCCGCCTGCATGCTGCGGAACCAGTCGGAAGACGGGCCGTGGCTGGCCTGCAACCAATCCTGCAGCGCGCCGTCCAGCGGTTTGCCGGCGACGGCCTGGGTTATCGTCCGGACGCATGAATCAAATTGCGCTCGCATCGTGTCCGCCTTCATCGTGGGGGCGGTGCTGTCGGGGGCACCTGTTAAAATTTTCATGCATTATTTTGCATGTACGGCCGGACGATACGGCGCGGGACTTTCCAGTGTCAAGAAAAATACTGCATGGCTGGGGTAAATACGGGGATCGCCCGCAGGCACGGGGAGGCCGCCATGGCTGAGCCCGCAGAGCTGCCGGCCGAGGACACGGGCAAGCTGCCTTTTCTGGTGGCGCTGGGCGACCGCATCCGCAATCTGCGGGCGCGGCGCGGCCTTACACGCAAGGCCATGGCGCAGGCCGCCGGCATATCGGAGCGGCACTTTGCCAACCTGGAGCTGGGCACCGGCAATGCCTCGATCCTGGTGCTGCAGCAGGTGGCGCAGGCACTGCAGTGCTCGCTGGCCGAGATCCTGGGCGACGCCACCACCAGCTCGCCCGAATGGCTGCTGATCCGCGAGCTGCTGGACGGCCGCAGCGATGCCGACCTGCACCGCGCACGACTACGCCTGGCCGAGCTGTTTGGCTCGGGCGGCGACAGCCGGGCACGGCTGTCGCGCATCTCGCTGGTGGGCCTGCGCGGCGCAGGCAAGTCCACGCTGGGCCGCATGCTGGCCGAGGACCTGGGCTACCCCTTCATCGAGCTGAGCCGCGAGATCGAGAAGGTGGCCGGCTGCAGCATCGTCGAGATCCACTCGCTCTACGGCACCAACGCCTACCGCCGCTACGAGCGCCGCGCGCTAGAAGAAACCATACAGATCTACCCCGAGGTGGTGATTGCCACACCGGGCGGGCTGGTGTCGGATGCCGCCACCTTCAACCTGCTGCTGTCGCACTGCTACACCGTGTGGCTGCAGGCCGAGCCCGAGGACCACATGAAGCGCGTGGTGGCGCAGGGCGACTTCCGCCCCATGTCCGGCAGCAAAGAGGCCATGGACGACCTGAAGCGCATCCTGGCCGGCCGCGCCGCCTTCTACAGCAAGGCCGACTTGCAGTACCACACCAGCGGGCATTCGCTGGAAGAGGCTTTTGCCGGCCTGCGCAGCACGGTGCGCAATGCAGCCGGCTTGCCGGACTGGGCGGCATAAATTGGCGACACCCCCAGGCTCCGCACTTCGTGTCTTCGCCAACCCCCTTGCAGGGGACACATCCTGCGGCCTGGCAAAGCCAGTTCCGCGGATGTTCCGGCATGGCCTGCTCCGCGGCCTCCAGGGGCTTTGCGGTGACGTGCTGCAAATGACGCACGGCGCGATGAATAACTGACTTTATCGTTCTTATTCAGGCCTCTAGCCCAGTCACAGCCTGGGCTCATAGCTCTCATATCAATAGCAGCCGCCGCCTGCCGCCAGGCGGCGCAGCCGTGCGCGCTTGCACTCCTTTACGGCCCATCCAGGGTTTTCCCCAGGACCTTGACCGTATTCGTGCACTATATTTCACACACAGAAGTTGACGTGAAGTAATTTGCATAACGCCGCCAGGAGCCCCGCCATGAATGCACCGACCTCTCCCGCCCACCTGGCCGCGCCCGACGCAGCCGTGCGCATCGACTACCGCACCGAGCCCGGCCAGTACCGGCACTGGAAGCTCAGCGTAGAGGGCGCAACGGCCACGCTGACCATGGACATTGCCGAGGACGGCGGCCTCAAGCCCGGCTACAAGCTCAAGCTCAATTCCTACGACCTGGGCGTGGACATCGAGCTGCACGACGCGGTCAACCGCATCCGCTTCGAGCACCCGCAGGTGAAGACGGTGGTGGTCACCAGCGGCAAAGAGCGCATCTTCTGCTCGGGCGCCAACATCTTCATGCTGGGCCTCTCTACCCACGCCTGGAAGGTGAACTTCTGCAAGTTCACCAACGAAACCCGCAACGGCCTGGAAGACTCCAGCCGCCACGACGGGCTGAAGTTTCTCGCCGCCGTGAACGGTGCCTGCGCCGGCGGCGGCTACGAGCTGGCACTGGCCTGCGACGACATCGTGCTGGTGGACGACCGCTCCAGCGCGGTCAGCCTGCCCGAGGTGCCGCTGCTGGGCGTGCTGCCCGGTACCGGCGGCCTGACCCGCGTCACCGACAAGCGCCACGTGCGCCACGACCTGGCCGACATCTTCTGCACCAGCGTGGAAGGCGTGCGCGGCCAGCGCGCGGTGGACTGGCGCCTGGTCGATGCCATCGCCAAGCCGGCCAGGTTTGCCGAGACCGTGCAGCAACACACTGCCGCCCTGGCTGCCAAGAGCGACCGGCCCGCCGCCGCCAAAGGCATCACCCTACCCCGCATAGCGCGCACCGATACGGCCGACAGCCTGCGCTACGCCCATGTCGGCGTGGAGATCGACCGCGCCAAGCGCACCGCCACGCTGACGGTGCATGCCCCCATCGATGCCGGCCCTACCGACATCGCCGGCATTGAGGCTGCGGGCGCCGACTGGTGGCCGCTGGCCATGGCGCGCCAGTTGGACGACGCCATCCTGCACCTGCGCACCAACGAGCTGGACATCGGCACCTGGCTGCTCAAGACCCAGGGCAGCGCCGCCGCCGTGCTGGCGCAAGACCAGGTGCTGCTGCAGCAGCGCGAGCACTGGCTGGTGCGCACCACCATTGGCCTGCTGCGCCGCACTTTTGCGCGGCTGGATGTGTCTTCGCGCAGCCTGTTTGCGCTGATCGAAGAAGGCTCGTGCTTTGCCGGCCTGCTGGCCGAGCTGGCCTTTGCCGCCGACCGCGCCTACATCCTGGCGCTGCCCGATGCGCCCGAGCGCGCACCAGCGATCACGCTGGACGAGTTCAACTTTGGCCCGCTGCCGCTGGTGACCGACCAGTCGCGCCTGGCGCGCCGCTTCTACGAAGAAAGCGCGCCGCTG